>NZ_KB897961.1:0-2419 GCF_000377265.1 Thioalkalivibrio sp. ARh3 | reverse complement strand
CATCGAAGCTCACGGTCACCGTCGGCGCCTCCGTGTCGATGGCGATGCTGTCGCTGCCGTCACTGCCCAGGTTGCCCGCGGCATCGGCGTAGCTCCCATCCGGCACCGCAACACTGCCCTGCGTCTCACCATCCTCCGGCGTGAAGGTGGCCGTCCAGACGGTGTCGTCCGTGTCGCTCTGGGCCAGATCACTCAGCTCACCACCTTCAACAACCAGCAGCGCCTCCAGACCATCGGCATCCAGCTCCTCGCCGTCCAGGTCATAGGCCACTTCGCTGAAGTCGATCGTCACCGTAGTCTCTTCACCCGACGCCAGCGGCTCGCCACTGGCATCGAAGCTCACAGCCACCGTCGGCAGATCGAACGGACCCGCCGTGTCCGACGCCTCATCCGTGTTGCCGTTCTCATCCGATGCGGTCGCCGTCACCTCGTAAGTCTCGCCGCCCTGGAAGTCCAGAGCCTCCAGATCCTCATCCGGCACCGACCAGTTGCCTTCACCATCCGGCGTCACCGTGAACGTGGCGTCGTCCACACCCTCGCCGCTGACCACCACCTCGATCGAAGTGGCATTGCTCGAGGTACCACTGATCTCCACCGAGACCTCATTGTTCTCCGAGCCCAGCTCGAAGCTCACACCCACCGTCGGCAGATCGAACGCACCCGTGGCCGTCGCCTCATCCGTGTTGCCGTCCTCATCCGACGCGGTCGCCGTCACCTCGTAAGTCTCGCCGTCCTGGAAGTCCAGAGCCTCCAGATCCTCATCCGGCACCGACCAGGTGCCATCACCTTCCGGCGCCACCGTGAACGTCTCATCCATACCCCCGCCGCTGACCCCCACATCGATCGAGGTGGCATTGCTCGAGGTACCACTGATCTCCGCCGAGACCTCATTGTTCTCCGAACCCAGCTCGAAGCTCACACCCACCGTCGGCAGATCGAACGACGCATCCAGGTCGCCGGATACATCAATGAAACCGAGGTCGTCACTCGCTTGCGCAGACGCCGTGTATTCGACTCCTTCCTCGAAATCCAGGTCAGCAAGGTCCACCACCCAGTCACCATCGTCCTGGGTCGCTTCCACCAATTGGTTGCTACCGTCAGAACCGTTGACAAATACGGTCACACTGGTGGCATCAGATGCGCTAACGGCCAAGGAAGCGTTCGGCTCGCCTCCCTCACCCCCGGCGAAACCTTCAGGTGCAAATCCAAAGTCGCTGATCTCCACGGCCGGGAGGGTGAACTCCGCTTCCAGTTCGTCGGACTGCTCGTCACCAGTCTGATCAACAACGAACCCCTCGATCTGGAGCTCGCCCGGAGTCAGCTCCGAGATATCGACATTGATCGCGATCCAGGATCCGTCTTCCTGCACCTCGACTTCCTGCCCATCGGCACTGCCGTAGTCGACGCTGTTGCCATTCGAATCAGTGATTGTGAGGAGCACGGACGAACCGGCCGGGATGTCCTCCGTAGAACCGGAAATCGTCGCGAGTACGCTCTGGCCACCACCAACCTCCATGGTGGCCGCGAACATCATCTCTTCAGTTTGCCCACCGCGGATCGGGAGACCCTCGGACGGGGCGTAGGTGAACGACGAAACCGTAATCGCACCGGAGGAGACGTCTTCCCCGGGCTCCGCGACGTCTTCATCGGCCTCTGGGCCGCCTCCCAGAATACCGCTATCTCCGCCCTCGGCTTCGCCCGGCCCACGCAGTACATTCGCGTCGTAGGCATAGCTAATCGGATCCACTTCCTCGGAACCGCGTGCGATGCGCACGAAGCTGCCCCCTTCACCGGCGGCACCACCATCGGCACCGGCGGCCGGGGCTTCGATGATGTCGGTGATGTCTTCACCGCGATCCAGGGCGGCGATGATCTCTTCGACGGTCGCGTCGGCGATCTCGGCTTCCTCGGGAGCCGGCTCGGCGGATTCCGCCAGGTCGTCAGTTATGGTGGCGGACTCGTTGCCCGCCAGGGACATGGTGGAGCCGTCCTCGAAGGCCATTTCGATGAAGGCGCCATCTTCGGCGATGACTTCCTCGCCGTAGAAGATCTCGTCTCCGGGTTGCAGGACGCGCGTGTTGCCGTCTTCATCTCGCGCGATGACGGTGCCGACAACGGACTCGACGGTAGCTACGACGACTTCAGACATGACCTTCTCCTTGGAATCGGAAGTGCTTCACAGTTTTCGATGCGTACGAGCCTAGGGGAGTCGGCTTTGGCACGACAGGTGTACTGAAGTACAGGTTTTGTAGGGTTATGGAAGAACCGGGTGAGGCTCAATTGGACGAAAGCGGATCGAATCTGCGGGGCGCGGGGGCTGGGTTGATGCGATTCGCTGCGCTCATCGCATCCTTGTGTCTTGCGGTTCACGGATCGCTACCATGGACCGCACCGGACTCGGGGTAACCCGATCGCATCC
>NZ_KB897960.1:0-10325 GCF_000377265.1 Thioalkalivibrio sp. ARh3 | reverse complement strand
CCGGAACCAGAGCCGGAACCAGAGCCGGAACCAGAGCCGGAACCAGAGCCGGAACCAGAGCCGGAACCAGAGCCGGAACCAGAGCCGGAACCAGAACCGGAACCAGAACCAGAACCAGAACCAGAACCAGAACCAGAACCAGAACCAGAACCAGAACCAGAACAGACCACGGATTCGGAAGCGGACTCTCGCGAGGACACGGACTCTGAAGATGCGGCGGACACCGCCTCAGAGGACGCGGTGGGTGAGCCCGGCGAGGGGGATGAGCCGTTCGAGGAGCCCGGATTCGGAGCGGATTATCTGGATAACCCGCCGCCCGACTACCCGCGTATCTCGCAGCGCCGTCGCGAGGAAGGAACCGTGATGTTGAGGGTTACGGTGTCGGCCGAAGGCGAACCGGTCCGCTGGGAGGTCGAAGAATCCAGTGGTTACGACCGCCTGGATGAAGCCGCTCTGTCGGCCGTCGAGCGCTGGCGATTCGAGCCGGCGCGCCGGGGTGGTCGTGCCGTCGAGGTCGAGGTTGTCGTGCCGATGGAATTCCAGCTGCGCTAACGCGCCCCGGTGCTTTTCAGTCGAACCCTTCAAACGCAATGCCGAGTGCCAAGAGCCATGAGTGATTTCGACGTCTTTTATGTATTCCGCCACGGCGACCCGTTGCTGGTCGGGGTGTTCCTGACGCTGCTGGTGATGTCCATCGCCACCTGGGCAATCGCGGTCGGCAAGTTCTTCACATTGCTGGGCGTGCGTCGGCAGAACCGCAGGACGCTGGCCGCGTTCGAGGAGAGCCAGAGCGCTCGGCGCTTTCGTGACCTCGCGGGTGACTGCAGCGGGCCGCTTGCATCGATTGCGCAGGACGGTTACCACGCGTTTGACCATTATCGCGGTGTGCGCGACGGCAGCGACAAGGCCGAGCAGCAGCTGGACGATCACGTGGTCCGCATGATCCGCCAGTCGATGGACCGCGAGAACCTGCGCATGCAGGCGGGCAATACGATTCTGGCCTCGGTGGGTAGTCTGG
The DNA here is from genome assembly GCF_000377265.1 of Thioalkalivibrio sp. ARh3. Lineage (NCBI taxonomy): Bacteria > Pseudomonadati > Pseudomonadota > Gammaproteobacteria > Chromatiales > Ectothiorhodospiraceae > Thioalkalivibrio > Thioalkalivibrio sp. ARh3. The sequence goes on along the minus strand of NZ_KB897960.1, from coordinate 9,307 downwards.
CGCCGTTCGTGGGGTTGCTGGGTACGGTCTGGGGCATCCACGCGGCTTTGATCGATATCTCGACGGAGGCTAGCGTGTCCATGGACCTGGTCGCCGGCCCGCTTGGCGAGGCACTGATTGCGACGGCGGCGGGTCTGGCGGCCGCGATTCCCGCCGTGGCGTTTTTCAACGTGTTCAACCGTGCCCAGCGGCTGCAGCGCCAGACGCTGGAGGCCTTCGCCCACGATCTGCATGCGCTGCTGATGCATTCCGATCTGCAGCCGGGCCAGGCGCGCCGTGCCGATGCGGCTCGTGGCCATGCCCAGGCCGACACGTCCGCCGGGGGCGGCCTGCCCCAGGGGGTGTGAGCGTGGCCTTTGGACGCCTGGGCGACAGCAACGAGCCGATGTCGGATATGAACGTGATCCCGCTGGTGGACGTGATGCTGGTGTTGCTGGTGATCTTCATCATTACCGCGCCGGTGATCACTCACTCGGTGGAGCTGGAGCTGCCCCAGGCGACCAGCGAGCCCGCGGACGAGCTTCCGGACAGCGTTACGCTCTCGCTGGACGGGGACGGCGAGATCTACTGGAACAACCATCCGGTCTCGTTGAACCGTCTGCCGGAACGCCTGCGCGAGACGGTCGAGCACCAGCCCGATGTGGCGATCTATCTGCGCGCGGACCAGGACACGCGCTACGAGCGGCTGGCCCGGGTGATGGCCGAGGTGCGCCAGTCGGGCGTGAGCCGCATGGCCTTTGTCTCCGAACCGGAGGCCGAGCGATGAACGCACGAGATGGAACCATCGGCCCATTATCCTCGCGCCCGGCAACTGGTCCGCGCGAGGTGGCCAGCGAGGACCTGCTCGGTCCCGCGCGCCAGATCCGTATCCGGCACCGGGGCGAGTGGTACACCCTGCGCCAGACCGCCAACGACAAGCTGATCCTGACCAAGTAAGCCTTGCCACAACCCGAATGCCAGCCAGCGAGAACCCGGTTCGAGCCAGCCAGCCTCCCGGCCCCGCGAAGGGGTCGACCTTGACACAAGGGAGACTGCGCCATGTCCGAAACGACCCGCAAGACACTGCTGCTGGCCGGTATCGCCAGCGCCGCCCTCGGCTTTCCGTTCGCTGTTTCGGTCGCCCACGCCCAGGAAGGGGTACAGGCCAACCCGCCAGAGGAAGAACAACGTCTGGCACCGGTCGTCATCACGGCGGGCGGTTTCGAGCAGGATCTCGAACAGGCGCCCGCCAGTATCTCCGTGGTGACGCGCGAAGAGCTGGAGCGCCGCGAGGTCACCAGCCTCGCGGATGCACTGCGCGGGATCGAAGGGGTGAACGTGCGTTCGCTGGATGCCCGCAGCGGCAAGACTGGCAACCAGACGATCAGCCTGCGCGGGCTGCCCGAGGAATACACCCTGGTGCTGATCGACGGTGTGCGCCAGAACGTCTCCGGCACCGTGGCCCCGAACGCATTCACGGATGCCTCCAGCGTGTTCATTCCGCCGGTCGCGGCCATCGAACGGATCGAGGTGATTCGCGGCCCGATGTCGACCCTGTACGGCTCCGATGCGATCGGGGGCGTGGTCAACATCATCACCCGCCAGCCGGGTGACGAGTGGGAGGGCTCTGCGACGCTGGGGCATACGTTCCAGTCGGATTCCGACTTTGGCGGCTACTCCACCCTGGAAGGCTATCTTGCCGGCCCGCTGGTGGACGAACGCCTGTCCATGCAGCTGTATACCCATCTGTACGAGCGCTCGGCCTCCAGCATCGACATCCCCGGCACCGAGCCCAGCCTGACCGACAACCGCACCATGGGGCAGAACCCGACGAGTGCGAATGTCGAGACCTTTGGCGGCCGCCTGCTGTTTACACCCAATGCGCAGGATGAATTCTCCCTGCGGCTGGATACCACGCGACAAAGCTACGACAACTCGCGCGGACAGCTCGGGCGCCTGACGGGCACGGGGGATTCACGCGAGGATTTTCTGCGCGGCTATTCGCGCGAACTCGAGTTCCAGCGCGATCAGGTGCGCCTCGGCCATCGGGGCGATTACGACTTCGGGACCTGGGAGACCACCCTGACCCAGGATCGGGTGGAGACGCTCGGGCGTACGATCAACGAGGGGGCTGTCCCGGATGCCTCGCGCGAAGGCGCACCGCGAACGCTCCGACTGGACACCACGATCCTGGATACTCAGGTGGTCACGTATCTGGATGACCACGTGCTGACGGTCGGGGGGCAGTATCTGCGTCCGAAGCTGGAAGACGGCATCCTGCCGGATTCGCTGTCCTTCTGGCAGTACAGCCTGTTCGTCGAAGACGAGTGGTTCATGACCGACCGGTTCACCCTGACCGGTGGTCTGCGGTTTGACGACAACGAGAACTTCAGCAGCCAGATCACGCCGCGCCTGTACGGGGTGTTCAGTGCGACGGATACCGTCACGCTCAAGGGCGGGATTGGCCAGGGCTTTCGCGCCCCGTATATCGAGCAGATCACCGACGGGGTGATCGGCTATGGCGACGGGGGCTCCACGCCGCTGTTCGGCAATCCGGACCTGGAGCCCGAGCGCAGCACCAACGTCGAGTTCACTGTCGCCTATGACAACCGCGAGGACTTCTCGGCTCAGGCGACCGTGTTCCGCAACGAGCTCAAGGACAAGATCGAGCGTGGCACCGGAGCCAACGAAGGCGTCGACGTGAATATTGGCGAGTCGGTGGTGCGGGGGATCGAGCTTGCGACGCGCTACCGCTTCGCACCCGACTGGGCGTTCTCGGCCAACTACACCTGGACGGACAGCGAGGTGAAACGGGGCGGGACCGCGGCCAGCAACGTCGGCGACCCGCTGGCCAGCGTGCCCGAGCACATGCTGAATGCCCGGCTGGACTGGCAGGCGACCCCGCGGGTCGAGGCCTTCGCCGAGGCCGAGTACCGTTCGAGCGCCTTCCGCCCGCGCAATTATCACGAGCCGCAGGACGGCGGCAGTGCGCAGGGTGCCTACGATGCCCTGGGCGACTTCCATGGGTTCACAATGGTGAACGTCGGTGCCGTCTACCACATCTCCGAGAACGTCACCCTGAACGCGACGCTCTACAACCTGTTCGACAAGGACTTCAAGGACTACCGGCCGTATGCCCGGGGGGACACCGGAGAAACCACCTTCAGCAATGTCTACAACAACCTCTACGAGCCCCGGCGCCTGTTTGTTTCCCTGAATGCGCGTTTCTGAGAGGCCGGGGCGAGTTCGCCGAGAAACTGGATGTGGGTCACAGTGTGGCGGGGCGGGTCGCCGGAAGGCCGATCATTCTCGTTTGTCTGTGGTCCCAACGTCCGAGTCCAGCAAGCGGCGGTCCTCGACAGAGGTCGCCGATTGGACTATCTACGTGAAGGATCCATTTTCCGGTAAAGGAGCGAACCGATGCTCGACAAATCCCGACTGACGATTCTCTTCCTGGCGCTGATGCTGGCGCTGGGTGGTGCCAGCCTCGCGGGCTGTGACAACCAGGGCCCGGCCGAAGAGACCGGTGAAGAAATCGATGATGCGATGGACGATGCCGGTGATGCGATGGACGACGCTGGCGACGAGATGGAAGACACGTTCGACAACTGAAGGCTCGTCTTGTGCGAGGGGGCAGTGGCCGGTGGGCTGCTGCCCTTATTGTTTGTGGTGTTGGGAGGCAGCCGGCCGGGTACAAAAAAGGAGGGGACCAGCCCCTCCTTTTGCACTTCAGGCGGATGGCAGGACTAGAAGTCCTGTTCGCCACCCCCGTCCGCGGGCGGTTCCATGCTGCCTCCCTCTTCGGGCATTTCGCCGCCTTCCTGCGGGGGCTGCTGCATGCCTTCATCCGCCGGCGGCTGCATCGGTTCGCCACCGCCTTGTTCCTGCTGCTCCATCTGCTGCTCTTCAAACTCTTCCATGTCCATGTCGCCTTCGCCGCAGCCGACCAGCAGGGCGAACGGGGCGATGGCGAGCGTCGCCAGGATTCCGGTGGATCGTTTCATAATGTCTCTCCTTTTGCTTGAGGGCTTTGGGTGAGCGTGCGTGAAAACACTCTGCTTTCGGGGCAGGAGACAACAGCTGTTTTCATGAGTTCGGTCGAATTTTTCGGTGCCCCCCTGGCTGTGCCGGGCGTCACGAAAGCCAGTGTGCGAAATCGCCCTGTGCATGGCGGCCCGCTAAAGTGAACTCACCACAAACCGGAGGGTCCCGGACAATATCGGGTTCACAAGACATGACGATGGCTGATACTCCTGAACTGGAAAATCTCGTTGAGCAGGCTCGGAAGGCCTGGGGGCGTGGCGATGTCGAGGCTGCGATCGATGGCTGGCGCGCCGGTGCCGCCGCTGGCGATGCCCGCTGCGCCTACAATCTGGGTGTGCTGGCCGACGAGGGGCAGTATCAGTCGCGCGATCCGGAAGCGGCTGCGCGCTGGTATCGCCGGGCGGCGGAGGCGGGCTTTCCCGATGCCGCCTTCAACCTCGCGGTCCTCTACGAGCAGGGTGACGGTGTTGCCCCGGATACCAACGAGGCGGCCCGCTGGTTTCATATGGCTGCGGAGCGCGGTAACGCCCAGGCCATGTTCAATCTCGGGCTCAAGTTCGACGAAGGACGCGGGCTGCCGCAGGATGCCGAACAGGCTGCGCAGTGGTATCTGCTGGCGGCCGAGAGCGGCGAGGGCCGGGGTGCCGCGAATCTGGGGCGGCTGTTCGCGATGGGCGAGGGCGTGGAGCGCTCGGATGTTTCGGCGTTCAAGTGGTATGCGATCGCGGCCGAGATGGGGGTGGTCAACGCGGCCCGTTATCGCGAGCGCGTGGCCCGGGAACTGACCCCTGATGAACGCCTTCATGCAGGCGAGAAGGCGCGCGAGTGGCTGCAGAGCCAGGGGCAGCCGGTAACCAGGCTCCAGTAGGCGCAGGGCGCCTGGTGTGGCGCCGGGGCCTCTTTAGATAATCACGTTGAGTTCGCGCCGCGGTTCCTCGGTGGGGCCGGCCAGGCGTACGGCCAGTTCAACCCGGCGCCGCAGTGCCTCGACGCCGTCCTGTCCCAGCGAGCCGCCATCGCGCAGCGCCGATTCGTCCGGCTGGTCGTCGCCATCGCGGCGCATGCGGGCCGCCTCCTGCTCGGCGCTGATGCGCGCTCGGCTCGACAGTTCCTGTTCGGAACGCGCGCCGAAATCCAGCGACCGCTCACTCTGATCGCCGCCGCGGCGATCGCTATCCTGCTCCGCATCGTCCTCGATCGGGCGGCGGGCCTCGCCGGCCTCGGGGTCGTTCAGGGGGCGGTCAAACTCTGCGGGTGCCGAGGTCTGGCCGAGTCCCAGGCGATCGGAACCCGTCGGCCGCGTGCCGAGCGGGACTGCCGCTGAAGGATTGCTGACTGGGACTTCCATCGTCCGCCTCCCGGAACCCGCCGTCTCAGGCGCGCACGTCCAGCAACGACCCGATCATGCGATCTTCGGCCTGCAGGGTCTTCACCGAGGCCTCGACCTGATTCTGGCTCGCGATCATGCCGACTTGTGCGGTCGTGCTTTCGCGCCCGCCGGTCGGCTCGGTGGCCACCGTATGCGCCTGCTGGCGCAGGCTGGTGACGCCGTTCTGTATGCCCGTCAGGGACGTGCTGCCATCGATCATCGGGTGATCCGTCAAATGAACGTCCTGACGATTATAGATCAATTACTTGGAAGGTGTTTCCCCTGGTTGCGTCATGCGTTGGCGAGACTGCCGGTCAGGGCATCGCGCACGGCGGAGCGGGCATTGGCCTGGCGCTGCTGCCATTGCGCCAGGTCGTCGCGTCTATCCTGTGCGGTTCGGCCCTCGGCCAGGCGTGCGAGTACCTCGTCGGCCACCTCTTCCGGCGTGCTGCCGCGCGACACCAGGCCGGTGTGCTCGGCGGCCAGCCGCAGGCGCGTAGCGGCGTCCGGCCGAGCGGGGTTGTCCGCCGGTCCGCAGACGACGGCGCTGCCGTGGGTCAGGGGCAGCCCGAGGTCCGGCGGCGTTTCGCTGGCGGCCAGGGTCCCGCCGGGCAGGGTTACGTGCGCGCAACCGTAGGCCGAGCGCAGGGTCTCGGGATCCTCGATGTAGTACACCCGGTTCTTGCGGGGCACAAAGGAGGTCATGAAGCGGTTGTGGCGGATGATCGGGAGCGAATACTTGATCGCGTCGCGGTATACCGGTTCGTGACGTTCGCGGTCCGCGGGCGCCAGCAGCAGGATCGCGGCGGTCTTGCGCAGCACGGCGAACAGTACCGCGAACGCAAAGGCCTCCTCGCCGGGCCCCGTGTTGGGGGCGAGCAGGATGGGGTGCCCCTTCTCGTGATATTCGCGAAAACGTTCGCAGAAGTCCGTGTCGGGCGCCGGGGCCGCGGGGAGCTCGACCGCCCCGGCGATCGGGTCGCCGATCACCCGTGCCTCGGGCGCGTTGCAGGCCTGATCACGCGCGGCGAAGATCGCGGCCCACTCGATGTCGGCAGGGGCGTCGCCCTCGGCGTTCACCCAGAGGCGGGGCGCGGTGATCGCGGCAAGTGACGGGCCCAGTTCGCCAGCCGGGCCGATGACGACCACGGCCCGTGGCTGCAAGCGTGCCAGCCGTTCCCGGGCCAGCTCCGGCGGCAGCGCCACCGCGGGCCGGTCGCCACTCGGGTCGGGCAGTTCTCCATCGCGCTCGGCATCGGTCACGCCGAGCGTTAGCGGGCCCGCCGTGGCGGCCAGTTCGTCGAGCCAGTCGGCGGCGGCCAGCAGGGTTTGTTGCGGGGCCAGCACGACGATGCGACCGGCACTGCCGGCAGGCACGGAGCGGGCGGTGATCCAGGCGGACAAACGTGAGAACATGGCGTGCTGTCATCCGGTGGTCAGCGGGAGGGCCGGCATTATACGAGAGCCGGCGCGCCGGGGCCGCCTCGCGTCGGAGAGTGCAACGCATGCAGATACGCTGGATCGTGGGACTGATCGCGATGGTCGTGATCATGGCGCTGGCGATGTGGGTCTATTCCAACCCGGGCGGTCAGCGCAGCCAGCAGTTCACCGACCTGCCCTGGCAGGTGCAGGTGATCGACGAGCAGCGCACCCGCGTGCTGGGCTTTACGCTGGGTGAGTCGACCATGGCCGACCAGATGGGCCGCCTGCCGGTACCGGATATTCGCCTGTTCGTGGACCCGGACGGGAGCCGTTCGGTCGAGGCCTATTACGTGAACGCGCGCATCCCGCCGTTCGAGACGAACCTGGTGCTGCGTCCGGATCTGGACGAGGCCGAGCTTGATCGCATCGAGTCCCAGACGACCTCCGATCGGCCGATGCCCAGCGGGGCATGGCGCTACGGGCTGAGCGACGAGGCGCTCAGTTCGCTGGGCAACGTCCCGATCGTCGAGATGAGCTATATCCCCCGTGCGCGCTGGACCCCCGACGTCCTGGAGGAGCGCTTTGGCGAACCGGCCGAGCGCATGCAGGTGGATTCCGACCACAGCTACTGGCTCTATCCCGATCGCGGCCTGGCCATCATGGTGCCGCGCCGGGGCCGCGTGCTGATGCACTATGTGACCCAGGAGCGCTGGGGCGAGACCGTGGATCGCCTGCGCGACGAGGGACGGCGCATGATCGGCGAGGACCATGAGTGATCCCGCAGACGGGGCCCCGGTCCCGTTCTGGGAGCGCCCGCTCGAGACGCTGAGCCACGCGGAGTGGGAGGCCCTGTGCGACGGCTGTGGCCGCTGCTGTCTGCACAAGCTGGAAGACGAGGACTCGGGCGAACTGGCCTTTACCTGGCTGGCCTGCGATCTGCTCGACTGCGAGACCGGCGCCTGCTCGGACTACGCAAACCGCCGCAACTTCGTGCCCGACTGCATCCAGCTCACCCTGGAAGACCTGCCGAACTATAACTGGCTGCCACCCACCTGCGCCTACCGGCTGCGCTTCGAGGGGCAGCCACTGCCGACCTGGCACCCTCTGCTGACAGGCGATCCGGAAACGGTCAAGCGCGCCCGCGTCTCCGTGGCCGGGCGGGTTATCCGGGAATGCGATGCCCCCAATCTTCCCTTGATCGACTACATCGTCGACTGGCCCGGCCAGGTCCCGGATTCCGCCCGTCTCTGGCGCCCGGTGGTGCGACTCCCCTAGGGAAACACTGATCCATGCACACGCTCGCGTTGGTACCCCAGGTTTTCCGAGACAAGGCGCGCCGTGCAGCGGGTAGTGGTTCTACCCGCAAGCGGTGCAACGCAGGATCGGGGAACCTGGGGTGCCAACCCCACAACTTAATGAACGAAGGGGCTCGGCCGCCCGTTGTTACAAAAAATGGGCGCGCGCACGGCGTTGCGGTTCCCTTGTGCAGAATGACTGCACGGTAGTCACCGCGCCTTGTTCGCACGCAAAAGCGACTCGAGCGCGAGCATGTGCATGGATCAGTGTTTCCCTGGGAGTAGGCATCGGTATGGCGGCGTTTGTCGACCTGTTCGTGTACGGGACACTGAAGCAGGGCTTCGCCAACCATCGGGCATTCTGCGCGCAGGCCCTCCGGATTCGCACCGCGGCTATTGTCGGGTCGCTCTATGACCTGCCCGTGGGCTATCCCGCCGTGCAGGTTCCCGACAGCAGCATTCTCCTGAAGGCCGGGCAGGATCCCGCCCGTGACGCGGCGCGGCAGCGCCGTTTTCGGGGCCTCGCGCCGCCTGTCCCGCAGGTGACACAGGCGGCTGTGCACGGCGAGTGGATCCGCCTGCCGGACCCGGCGCGGACCCTGCCGCGCGTCGATGCCCTGGAGGGTGTGCGACCGGATGGCCGCGGGGAGTATCGCCGTGCCCTGGTGCCCGCCTGGACCGAGGACGGTCCAGCGGCCCTCTGGGTCTACTGGATGCCGCGTCTGCCGCGCGGCGCGCGCCATCTGGCGGACGGCACCTGGCCGGCGCGGCCCTGAACCGCATGGCCCACTGGGGGTGATCCTGGGTCGTCGCCGCAACGATCCGCGCGGGGTAGGATGCGATGAGCGCAGCGAATCGCATCATTAGGGCTGAGACAGGTTACACGCCTGGAGCGATGCGATTCGCTGCGCTCATCGCATCCTTGTGTCTTGCGGTTCACGGATCGCTACCATGGACCGCACCGGACTCGGGGTAACCCGATCGCATCCTGAGGTCACGAACCTGTGCCGTAGATGGGCCCCCGAGTCCTTTTTCATCTCGAAGTTTGAACGGTATCCAAGCTCCCCGTGAAGGGCGGGTGAAGCTGTACGGACAAGGTGAGAGGACGAGATGGCTCATATTGGCATTGATGTCAGCAAGAACAAGCTCGACTGCATGTGGGTCCGGGATCTGGAGGCGGGCAAGGTCAAGCCGAAGG
>NZ_KB897959.1:0-12754 GCF_000377265.1 Thioalkalivibrio sp. ARh3 | reverse complement strand
TCCTGGCGGTTCGGGAATACCTTCGGCTTGACCTTGCCCGCCTCCAGATCCCGGACCCACATGCAGTCGAGCTTGTTCTTGCTGACATCAATGCCAATATGAGCCATCTCGTCCTCTCACCTTGTCCGTACAGCTTCACCCGCCCTTCACGGGGAGCTTGGATACCGTTCAAACTTCGAGATGAAAAAGGACTCGGGGGCCCATCTACGGCACAGGTTCGTGACCTCAGGATGCGATCGGGTTACCCCGAGTCCGGTGCGGTCCATGGTAGCGATCCGTGAACCGCAAGACACAAGGATGTGATGAGCGCAGCGAATCGCATCAGGATTAACCCCGACGTCGGAGCGGTGCGTTTCGCTGCGCTCAACGCACCCTACAGCTCGGGCTTATCGCGGGTGCTGGAATACCGCCTGTTTGGACCTACCCTCCCGATATGAGCCCCTTGTGGAGGGCGTGACAGGCCGGGAGAAGGCGCTGACTGTTTGAGCGAAGCGTAGCGCAGCGAGTTTCAGCGCCGCCGGCCTGGCGCGGCCGGAGCAAGGTTCCTGGGCGAATCCCGGGCGTGTTTCTTGGTTACTTCTTTGCACGAGCAAAGAAGTAACTCGGGGCGCGCTGCCGAAACAGCGCTTGGCAGTATGCGTGCCGAAGGCACGTAAACACCGACGACGAGCTAGGGCCAGCCTCTGCAAGGCAGGCGGCCGAAGGAAGGCCACCGTAAACACCGACGACGAGCCAGGCCCAGCCCGAGAACGACGGAGCTACCGGCGAAGGCGCTCCAGGCACTCGGGGGTGGAGACCTGCGGTACCCAGCCCAGGTGCTCGCGGGCGCGCGAGCAGTCCATCTGGAGGGCGCCGTCGAGGCCCTGGACCCATCCGGGATCGCCGGCATGGCGGGTGAATCGCCAGGCCAGAGGGTGCAGCGCCCGGATCAGGCCCGGGGGCACCGGGACGCCCCAGCGGCGTCCGTGTAGCGCCATCCGGCGCATGGACCAGACAGGCTCGGCCCCGAGGTTGAAGATCCCCTCCGCCTGGCGCGCAACCGCTCGCACGACGGCGTCCGCGGCGTCGTCCTCCCACAGGATCTGCACCGGCACCTCGACGCCACCCGGGTACACACGACTGCGCGCAACCCGGCGCAGCAGCGGGTGGGCATTCGGCCCCACGATTGCCGGGGGTCGGAGGATGCAGGTGGTCAAATCGGGATACTGCGCGCCGACCGCCAGCAGGGCCTGCTCGGTGGCGACCTTGTCCTCGGCGTACGGGAAGCGCGGCCGCGCCGGGCTGCGCTCGGTCAGCGGACGCGGCGAGTCCGACCACGGCCCATAGACCGCGGCGCTGGAGAGAAAGACGATCTGGCGCACACCGGCCGCGGCGGCTGCCTGAAAGACGTGGCGGCTCAGCTCGACATTCTGCGCGCGCACCCAGTCGCGGTCGCGGCGCCGGCGCCCGCCCTGCCCGCCCATCAGCTGGAAGGCGAGGTGGATCAGGCTGTCATGCCCGGCCAGGTGTTCCGCTCCGAGATCCGCGAGATCGATTTGCGAAGAGGTCGTGTGCGCATTCGCGGCAACCGGGCGGCGGTCGATCGCGGTGACCGACTGGATACCTTCGGCGGCGGCCAGGGCCGGAATGAGCACCTGCCCGAGGCGCCCGGCGGCGCCGGTCACGGCGACCCGCATGGATGGCTATCCAGCCGTGCCGGTGGCGCCCGGGGCGCGCTCGGCAAAGGCCGGCATGACCTCCTCGGCAAAGCAGTCCATGGACTCCAGGGCGAGCTCGTGGGGCACGGCCCCTGCGCCAAAGGCCAGCAGGACCTGATCGACCCCCGCCTCGCGCAGACCCTCGATGCGCTCGCGACACTCGGCGGGCGTGCCGACCAGCGTCATGCCCAGCATGTCGAGGATCTTCAGGTTGATCCCGGCCTTGACTAGGTGGCGGAAGCGCCCCAGCGAACGGTAGTAGTCGTAGCCCTCGATCAGGCGCTCCAGCACCGGCAGGGTCTGCTGGAACATGTGACGGTAGAACCACTCGAACGCGGGCTTGGCCTCGCGCCGGGCGCGCTTGCCATCCGGCAGGCACAGCACCCCGAGGGTCATCCCGACGCGCGGCGGATGGGCGATATCGGTGCGCGAGGCATCCCAGGCCTCGTGATACAGACGGATGTCCTCGCGGATCATCTGCCAGGGCTTGAACGGACCTGCCAGTGCCCCGATGCCCTGCTCGGCAGCCCAGGTGAAGGACTCCGGGCTGACCGCGGCGGTCCAGATCGGCGGGTGCGGGTCCTGCACCGGGCGCGGCATCACGGGAACGTCGTCCAGGTGATGGAACGGACCGTCCTGGGTGATCCGACCGGTGGCGAAGGCCTGGCGCAGCGCATCCAGCCCGGCGTCGACCCGTGCGCGGGACTCGCTCATCTGGGCGCCGAATGTGGCATATTCGCGCGGCGAAAAACCGCGCCCGATGCCCAGGTCCAGGCGCCCGCCCGAGAGCTGGTCGAGCATGCCGACCCGCTGCGCGACCCGCAGCGGGTGGTGGTAGGGCAGCGGGACCACACCGAGGCCCAGGCGCAGGCGTTCGGTGCGCTGGCTGGCCGCGGCCAGGACCAGATCCGGCGCGGTGCTGTGGGAGAATTCCGGCATCAGGTGGTGTTCCACCAGCCAGGCCGTGCCGTAGCCCAGGCGATCGGCCTGCTCCCACAGGGCCAGGGTCCGGTCGATTACCTCGGTCTCGGAGGTCTGCAGAAACTCCGGGACCGAGAGTTCATGAAAGAGGTCGAAGCGCATGGCATCAACTGTGCCGCGCGCGCGTTGGGGATACAAGCAAGCCCGTCAGACTGTGGTTGAACAAGGGAGACGCGGATGTCGAAGGATCAACAAGCGCTGGAGCTGCAGGCTGCGGGAGTCGCGGCCCCCGGTGAGTCCTGGTGGGAGAGCTTTTTCCCGGACGACCTCCCGGCCGACTGGCAACTGGAGTACTACACCCATTATCACAGCCGCCTGCTGCTACCCGCCTCTGTCTGGGCGGCACCGGAGGAAGATCCGTTCGGGCCCTGGGCCGAGGCGGTCCCCGCCAAGCTGCGCCTGACCCTGGAGTGGTCCCGTGACCTGTCGCCGGAGGCGGGTGTGGCCGCCCTCGCCCGAATCGAGAAAGAGCTGGGCGAGCATCTCCAGGGTGTGGCCCTCAGCGTCATGGATGCCGAGCATGCCGCTGCCGTGGAAGCGGCACTGGAGGCCAGCAACACGAAGACTGCACTGCTCGCGGGACCCGCCGAGGCTCACAACCTTCCGGGTACCCGCGAGGCGCTGTGGTATCCGGGCCGAGACGGCGCCGGCCTCTGGCAGCTCGAGCCGAAGCCGGACCTGGACCCGATGGGGTGGCGTACCCTGGTCGAGGCCCTGATCGCGACCGGCGGCCAGGGTCCGACACCCGTGTTCCTTCGGACGCGACCGGATCGACTTTCCGAGTTTCGCACCATCGCCCAGTTGCTGGGGGTGGGATGAACTCCACCCAAACTGGTTTGACCGGGCATCGGTCCCGCGCCAGACTCCCGAGTCCCATTGGCCGTACGGCAAGAGGTGCCCGTGGCTGAGCCGGTCGCCGAAGACAGTCCGCACATCGTGATCGAGAACCTGCGCTTCCGACGCGGGCGCAAGGTGGTCTTCGAGGACCTGTCCATGCGCATCCCGCGCGGGCAGGTGACCACAGTCATGGGCCCCAGCGGCAGCGGCAAGACAACCCTGCTGCGCCTGATCGGTGGCCAGCTGCGCCCGGACGGCGGCCGTATCTGGGTCGACGGCCAGGAGGTCGCACGGCTCTCGACCCGGCGCCTGTACGCCCTGCGCAAACGCATGGGCATGCTGTTCCAGAGCGGGGCCCTGTTGACCGATCTCTCGGTGTTCGAGAATGTCGCCTTCCCGCTGCGCGAGCACACGGACCTCCCCGAGGACGTGCTGCACACCCTGGTGCTGCTCAAGCTCGAGGCGGTGGGCCTGCGCTCCGCGCGCGACCTGGACCCGGCCTCGCTGTCCGGCGGCATGGCGCGGCGTGTGGCGCTGGCGCGCGCGATCGCGCTGGACCCGGACCTGATCATGTACGACGAACCGTTTACCGGCCTGGACCCGATCACCATGGGCCAGATCGTGACCCTGATCCGGCGCACCAACCAGAGCCTGGGCCTGACCAGCGTACTGGTCTCGCACGATGTGAACGAGGCCATGGCCATCTCCGATCACGTGGTGCTGATTGCCGATGGCCGGGCAGTGGACGCCGGAGCACCCGGCGACCTGCGCGCACGTGCCTCCGACTGGAGCGCACAGTTCCTCGAGGGCCGCCCCGATGGCCCGGTGCCGTTTCATTACCCCGGCGACAGCTACCGCGAGGATCTGCTCGGGGTACGGGAGCAGCGTGATGATTGACGCGATTGCCTCGCTGGGCCGCAGCTCGCTGAATGCCCTGGTGGTGTTCGGCCGCGCATTCATCTTTCTGATTCAGGTACTGGCCAGCCTCGATATCGTGATCCGGCGGTTCGGGCTGACGGTAGTGCAGATCTATTCGGTGGGCGTGCGCTCGCTGCTGATCATCATCGTCTCCGGGCTGTTCGTGGGCATGGTGCTGGGCTACCAAGGGTACATTACCCTGGTGAACTTCGGGGCCGCAGAGGCCCTGGGCGGCGTGGTCGCCCTGTCCCTGGTACGCGAGCTGGGCCCGGTGGTGACCGCACTGCTGTTCGCCGGCCGCGCGGGCTCCGCGCTAACGGCCGAGCTGGGCCTGATGAAGACCACCGAGCAGCTCTCGGCGATGGAGATGATGGCGGTGAACCCGTATCGCCGCATCTTCGCCCCGCGCTTCGTGGCCGGCTTCCTCTCGATGCCGCTGCTGGCCGCGATCTTCAGCGCGGTGGGCGTGATGGGCGGTTACATCGTCAGCGTGGGCATGCTGGGCGTGGACAGCGGCGCGTACTTCTCGCAGATGCAGTCGGTGACCGACTGGAACGAAGACGTGCTCTCCGGCGTGATCAAGAGCATTGTGTTCGGCTTCGTGGTGACCTGGATCGCGGTATTCCAGGGCTTCAATGCAATGCCGACCTCCGAGGGCATCTCGCGCGCAACGACCCAGACGGTGGTGGTCTCCTCGCTGGCGGTGCTGGGCCTCGATTTCATCCTGACCGGGCTGATGTTCGGCGCGGGCTGATCCAACAATGCAGGTGGCATGATGAAGGTACGTTTCTTCGAACTGGCGGTCGGCGTGTTTGTGCTGCTGGGTGTCGCGGCACTGTTCTACCTGGCGATCCAGGTGAGCAACGTGACCGACTACCACGACCGCGACACCTACACGGTGACGGCCTATTTCGACAACATTGGCGGGCTCAAGACGCGCGCGCCGGTCACGGTCTCGGGTGTGCGCATCGGGCGCGTCGCAGAGATTCGCTATGATCCGGAACAGTTCCGCGCCGAGGTCAAGCTGGCAATCCGCTCCGAGCATGACTATCTGCCCATGGACACGCAGGCCGCGATCCATACCGCGGGGCTGCTGGGGGAGCAGTACATTGCCCTGGAGCCCGGCGGCGACTATGACACCCTGCAGGACGGCGACGAGGTGATGTTCACGCAATCCGCGCTGGTTCTGGAGAACCTGATTGGCCGTTTCATGACCAACATGGGTAGTGACTAAACCCGAACCGGGGACGACACGATGAAGACATTGCGATTTCTGGCGCTGCCGGCGCCACTCTGGCTGCTCCTGCTGCTGGCCATGCCGGGTGCCGCGCAGGCGGACAACCCCACCGAGATCATCAAGCAGTCCATCGACGAGGTCTACGAGAAGCTGCGGGCGAACGAGGACCGCGCCCAGGAGGACCCCGACTTCGTGATCGGCGTAATCGAGGACAAGATCCTGCCGGGCGTGGATGTCGAGGGCATGTCGCGACTGGTGCTGGCGCGCCACTGGCGCGATGCCACCAGTGAGCAGCGGGAACGCTTTACCGAGGCCTTCAAGAAAACGCTGCTGCAGGCCTACGGCGTGCAATTGGCGGACCATCTGGACAAGGAAATTCGCGTGATCGAACGCCGCTCGCGTCAGGACGACCGCATGGCCGTGGTGGCCACCGAGATTGTCATGGGCTCCGGCCAGTCGAATCTCCAGGTCAATTACCGCCTGCGCCCGGTGAACGGGGAGTGGAAGGTCTTCGACGTCGAGGCCGAGGGCCTCAGCTTTGTCGGCAACTTCCGCAACCGCTTCAACGAGGAGATCAACCGCAACGGTCTTGACACCCTGATCGAACGCCTTGAGGACGGCGACCGCGAACTCGTCGATGACGCGATGGACGGCATCGCCGACGAGGTCGACAACGGCGATGGCTGACGCCCGCCTGCACGCAACGCCGGAGGGGCTCGCCCTCTCCGGCACACTAACGTTTGCCACGGTTCCGGGCCTCGAATCCCGCATTCGCGCCCTGCTCCCCGGGCTGCCCGCTCGCGCGCGGGTGGATCTCGGCGAGGTGACCCGCATCGACTCGGCGGGCGTGGCGCTGCTGGTCACCCTCTGGCGCCGGGTGCACGAACAGGGTGGTGAACTGGGGTTCCACGCCATCCCGCAGGGCCTGATACCCCTCGTCGAGCTCTACGACCTGCAATCGGTGATCGCCGATTCCGTTCCCGTGGCTCACGCACACACGGCCTGATCCCGGAAACGCGCGCGGAGCGGGCAGATTCGTTATCATGGCGTGTTTCGCTGGGCCATGCTGGACCCTGCGACCGACCCGGGCTTTCCATGGACAAGCTGATCATCACCGGAGGCCGCCGCCTGGAGGGGCAGGTCTGGATCTCCGGGGCCAAGAATGCAGTGCTGCCGATCCTGTCCGCCACCTTGCTGGCGGACGGGCCGATGACCATTGGCAACGTCCCGCACCTGCAGGACGTGACGACCACCATGGAACTCCTCGGCCGCATGGGCGTAAGCCTGACGGTCAACGAGCGCATGCGCATCGAGGTCGATCCGACCACCCTGACCCAGTGTGTCGCCCCCTACGACCTGGTGAAGACGATGCGCGCCTCGATCCTGGTGCTGGGACCCCTGCTCGCGCGCTTCGGCGAGGCAGAGGTCTCGCTGCCGGGCGGCTGCGCGATCGGTTCGCGCCCCGTGAACCTGCACCTGCGGGGGCTGGAGGCGCTGGGCGCAGAGATCGACGTCGACGGTGGGTACATCCACGCCCGCGCCAAGCGCCTGAAGGGTGCGCGCGTCGTGTTCGACCAGGTCACGGTCACCGGCACCGAAAACCTGCTGATGGCCGCCACCCTGGCCGAGGGCGAGACCCTGATCGAGAACGCCGCGCGCGAGCCGGAGGTGGTCGACCTCGCGGACTGCCTGACGGCCATGGGGGCCAAGATCCAGGGCGCCGGGACCGACACCATCCGCGTGCAGGGCGTCGAAAATCTGCAGGCCTGCGAATACGACGTAATGCCGGACCGCATCGAAACCGGGACCTTCCTGGTCGCGGCGGCAGTTACCCGCGGGCGCGTGCGCTGCCGCAATACCCGCCCGGAGCTGCTGGATGCGGTGCTGGCCAAGCTGGTCGAGGCCGGCGCGCGCATCGAGACCGGCCCGGACTGGATCGAACTGGACATGGAAGGACGCCGCCCGAAGGCAGTCAACCTGCGGACCGCGCCCTTCCCGGCCTTCCCCACCGACATGCAGGCCCAGATGATGACCCTGAACACGGTCGCCGAGGGCACCGGGTCGGTGGTGGAAACGGTGTTCGAGAACCGCTTCATGCATGCGCTGGAACTGCAGCGCATGGGGGCGGACATCACCATCGAGGGCAACACGGCCATCGTCAAGGGCGTGGAGCAGCTGGTGGGCGCCCCGGTGATGGCGACCGACCTGCGCGCCTCGGCGAGCCTGATCATCGCCGGCCTGGTGGCCGAGGGCGAAACCGCGGTCGACCGCATCTACCATATCGACCGCGGCTACGAGTGCATCGAGGAAAAACTGAGCCAGATCGGCGCGGGCATCCGCCGCGAGCCGGCCTGACCCGACACAAACGCGAGACGGACCGACACCCGACATGATGGATCCCAACGCCCTGACCATCGCCCTGTCCAAGGGTCGCATCCTCAAGGACACCCTGCCGCTGCTGGCCAGCGCCGGGATCGAACTCCTGGAGGACCCGGACAAGACGCGCAAGCTGATCCTCGACACCAACCGCGAGGACGTGAAGATCGTGGTGGTGCGCGCCACCGACGTCCCCACCTATGTGCAGCATGGCGCGGCATCCATCGGTGTGGCCGGCAAGGATGTGCTGATGGAGCACGGCGCGGCCGGGCTCTACGAACCGCTGGACCTGCACATCGCCGCGTGCCGGCTGATGCTGGCCGGGCGACCGGGCCAGCAACCGGATCCGCAGCAGCGCCTGCGCATCGCCACCAAGTTCGTGAACATCACGCAGAACTACTTCGCCCAGCAGGGCCGCCAGGTGGAGATCATCAAGCTCTACGGCTCGATGGAACTGGCGCCACTGGTCGGCCTGGCCGACTACATCGTGGACCTGGTCGACACCGGCAACACGCTCAAGGCCAATGGCCTGGAGCCGCTGGAACTGATTACCCCCATCAGTTCCCGGTTGATCGTGAACCAGGCAGCCATGAAGATGCGACATAGAACTATTCAAAATCTCATCGAGGGCCTGCGCGAGGCCGTCACGCCCGCGACGACGTAACGAGAGCATCATGACCGCCGATACCGACGACCTGAGAATCCGCGATATCCAGGAGGTGTCCGCCCCGGACACCCTGCGCGAGGAACTGCCCATCACCGACGCGGCCTCCGAGACCGTGTTCGAGGCACGCCAGGCCTGCCACCGCATCCTGCATGACGAGGACGACCGCCTGCAGGTGATTGTCGGGCCCTGCTCGATTCACGACGTAGACGCCGCGCTCGAGTACGCCGACCGCCTGAAGGGGCTGCGCGATGAGCTGTCCGATGCCCTGCACATCGTGATGCGGGTGTACTTCGAGAAGCCGCGCACCACTGTCGGCTGGAAGGGCCTGATCAACGACCCGGACCTGGACGGCAGCTTCCACATCAACAAGGGTCTGCGCGTCGCGCGCGGGCTGCTGCGTGATCTGGCGATCAAGGGCATGCCGGCCGCCACCGAATACCTCGACCTGATCAGCCCGCAGTACATCGCGGACCTGGTCGCCTGGGGGGCCATCGGCGCGCGCACCACCGAGAGCCAGGTGCACCGCGAGCTGGCCTCCGGGCTATCCTGCCCGGTGGGCTTCAAGAACTCCACCGATGGCAGCCTGCGGGTGGCGATCGACGCGATCCGTTCCGCCTCGCGCCCGCACCACTTCCTGTCGGTCACCAAGGCCGGGCGCTCGGCGATCTTCTCCACCACCGGCAACGACGACTGTCACATCATCCTGCGCGGCGGCAAGCAGCCAAATTACGACGCCGAGAGCATCGAACAGGCCTGCAAGGAGCTGCGCATGGCCGAGCTGCCGGAACTGGTAATGGTCGACTGCAGCCATGCCAACAGCCGCAAGGATCCGAAGCGCCAGGTGGACGTGGCCCGCTCGCTGGCCGAGCAGATCAGCGGCGGCGATCGCCGCATCATGGGCGCGATGCTGGAGAGCCATCTGGTCGGTGGCCGCCAGGACATCCTGCCCGGCAAGCCGCTGACCTACGGCCAGAGCATCACCGATGCCTGCATGGGCTGGGACGAGACCAAGACCAGCCTGAACCTGCTGGCGGATGCCGTGCGCGCGCGCCGCAAGATCGCCGAGCCGGCCTGAACGAGGAGCCCGCCATGCCTGCCATTGCCCGACTCGATATCCAGCAGCCCGACTTCGATCAGGCCCTGGAGCACCTGCTGTCCTGGGAGTCCGTTGCCGACACCGGCGTACGCGATGCGGTGGACGAGATCCTCGGCGCGGTGCGCGCCGAGGGCGACCCGGCCGTGCTGCGCTATACCGCCAAGTTCGATCGCCTCGACCGCAGCGCGGTCACCGACCTGGAGATCCCGCGGGAGCGCCTGCAGGCCGCGCTGGAATCGATCCCGGCGGAGCAGCGCCAGGCGCTGGAGACCGCCACCGCGCGTATCCGCCAGTACGCCGAACACCAGAAGATGCAGGACTGGGACTTCACCGATGCCGACGGCACGGTGCTCGGCCAGCGCGTGACCGCGCTCGACTCGGTCGGCCTGTACGTCCCCGGCGGCAAGGCCGCCTACCCGTCCTCCGTACTGATGAACGCAGTGCCGGCCAAGGTCGCGGGCGTGGAACTGCTGGTAATGGTCGTGCCCGCCCCGGGCGGCGAACTCAACGATCTGGTGCTGGCCGCGGCCGCCGTGGCCGGGGTGGACCGCGTGTTCACCGTGGGCGGCGCCCAGGCCGTGGCAGCCCTGGCCTATGGCACCGATACCATCCCGGCGGTAGACAAGATCGTCGGCCCCGGCAACATCTTTGTCGCTGCGGCCAAGCGCGAGGTGTTCGGGACGGTCGGCATCGACATGATCGCCGGCCCCTCGGAGATCCTGGTGGTCTGCGACGGCGAGACCGATCCGGACTGGATCGCGGCCGACCTGTTCTCGCAGGCCGAGCATGACGAGCAGGCCCAGTCCATCCTGGTGTCCTGGGACGAGGCCTTCCTCGACCGCGTGGCCGAGGCCATGGACCGCCTGCTGTCCGAGATGCCGCGCGCCGAGATCATCCGCACCAGCCTCGACAAGCGCGGGGCGCTGGTGAAGGTGCGTGACTCCGCCGACGCCATCGAGGTCGCCAACCGCATCGCCCCGGAACACCTGGAGCTGTCGGTGGCCGACCCGCAGGCGATGCTGGACGCCGGCCTGCGCCACGCCGGCGCGATCTTCATGGGCCGCTATACCTCCGAGGCCCTGGGCGACTACTGCGCCGGGCCCAACCACGTGCTGCCGACCTCGCGCACCGCGCGCTTCTCCTCGCCGTTGGGGGTGTACGACTTCCAGAAGCGCTCGAGCATCATCCACTGTTCGGCCGAGGGCGCGGCGAAGCTCGGCAAGACCGCCGCCGCCCTCGCGCACGGCGAGGGACTGAGCGCGCACGCGCGTTCCGCCGAACTGCGCGGCGGGCAATGAGCCTGCCGCACGAAAGCCGCAGCCCGGATGCCCTGATGCGTCCGGAGGTGCTGGCGCAGCCGGCCTATCAAGTGGCGGACGCGACCGGCCTGATCAAGCTGGACGCGATGGAGAACCCGCACCCCTGGCCCGGCGCGCTGGAAGACGCCTGGCTGGAGGCCCTGCGCGACCCGCAGCTGAACCGCTACCCGGATGCCCAGGCGCGGGACCTGGCCGAGCAGGTGCGCGCCGCCCACGGTGTGCCCGAGGCGGCCGGGCTGATGTTCGGCAACGGTTCCGACGAACTGATCCAGATCCTGATCATGGCGGTCGCCGCATCCGGCCGCCCAGTCCTGGCGCCGGAGCCAACCTTCGTGATGTACGGCGTGCTGGCCCGGGCAATGGGTGTGCCGTTCATCGGAGTCCCGCTGAACCGCGATTTCACCCTGGACCTCGACGCGATGCACGCGGCCCTGGCCGAACACGACCCGGCGGTCGTGTTCCTGGCCTACCCGAACAACCCGACCGGGACCCTGGACGACCCGGCCGCCGTGCAGGCGATCATCGAGGCCAACCCCGGCGTCACGGTGGTCGACGAGGCCTATGCCCCGTTCGCCGCCCACAGCTTCCTGCCGGAGGTCGGCCAGCACGACGGGCTGATGGTGATGCGCACGGTCTCGAAACTGGGACTGGCCGGGGCGCGGCTGGGCTATCTCGCCGCCTCCGCGGGCTGGATCGACGCCCTGGACCGGCTGCGCCTGCCGTACAACATCAATACCCTGACCCAGCGCTCGGTCGCCTTCGCCCTGGATCACCGCGAGGTGCTGGATGACCAGGCGCGCGGCATCATGGAGGAACGCGGCCGACTATCCGATGCACTCGCAGCGATCGACGGTGTCGAGCACGTGTTCCCGAGCCAGGCGAACTTCATCCTCTTTCGGGTGCACGAAGGACAGGGGCATGCGAGCTTCGCGGCCCTGCGCGACGCCGGCATCCTGATCAAGGATGTTGGCCGCGCGCATCCGCTACTCGCCGACTGCCTGCGCGTCACCGTCGGCCGCCCCGACGAGAACAACGCTTTTCTCGCGGCCCTGCGCGACGCCCTCGCCGGCTGAACCCTGATTTCTGAGGCTGGGCCTAGTTCGTCATCCGGTGTTTACGGTGCCTTTGTCTGGCCGCCTGCCCGCGCTCACTCGCGAGCGCACCGCGAGTTACTTCTTTGCTCGTGCAAAGAAGTAACCAAGAAACACGCCCGGGATTCGCCCGGGAACCTTGCTCCGGACGCGCCAGGCCGGCGGCGCTGAAACTCGCTTCGCTCAGACAGTCAGCGCCTTCTCCCGGCCTGTCACGCCCTCCACAAGGGGCTCATATCGGGAGGGTAGGGCAAAACAGGCGGTGTTCCTGCACCTGTCATAAAGCCCGCGCTGTAGGGTGCGTTGAGCGCAGCGAAACGCACCATGCCAACGTAGGGGGCAACCCTGATGCGATTCGCTGCGCTCATCCGCATCCTACGATGGGGTCTGGCGCCCGCTCGCGGGCGCGGCACGCCAGGGCCGCAGGCCGCGCGTGCCAAGATGTCCGAATACCTAGTTTCCATCCATTGGCACGAACGTCAGGACAGCCCTTGTCTTGACCTTATCCCCCCGTATGAAGCCCCTTGCGGAAGGG
>NZ_KB897958.1:0-15352 GCF_000377265.1 Thioalkalivibrio sp. ARh3 | reverse complement strand
GCTCTGGTTCCGGCTCTGGTTCCGGCTCTGGTTCCGGCTCTGGTTCCGGCTCTGGTTCCGGCTCTGGTTCCGGCTCTGGTTCCGGCTCTGGTTCCCCCGAGTCTTCGGCGAGCATGCCCTCGGGCCGAATTCTGTCAAGGTCGACCCAGTGGGCCTGCAGGCCACCACCGGCCCCGGACTCCATCAGCTCGGGCTCTTCGTCGTCGCGCACGAGCCAGAGCCCCCCCAGCACCGCACCGTGCAGCGCAACACTGACGGCCAGGCCCAGCGCGAGGGGGCGCAGGCGGCTGGCGGGACCTTGACGGGGTGGTTTCATGAGAGGCATTGGCGCGATCCGAACACCGCATTATTCGGCGCCCGACGTCCGTCTGCCAGCACTCCGCTTTTCCGCCCGTCGTTCAGCACGGACGCCACACTATAGAGAATGCGAATGGTTTGCAACACCATTTACTAAGAACGGGAACGATGATGCGCGGACACAAAAAAGGCCCCGGAGTCCGGGGCCCTTGAGGGTCCGCCCTGCGCAGGGCGAGGCATGCGGACGCGCTCAGTGCTGGTGACCGCCGACGCCGTGGGCGTGGCCATGCTCCAGCTCCTCGGCGGAGGCCTCGCGCACCTCGACGACTTCGACGTCGAAGTTGAGGTTCTCGCCGGCCAGCGGGTGATTGCCGTCCACGGTCGCGGTCTCACCCTCGACCTTGGTCACGGTCACGGTCAGCGGGCCGTTCTGGGTCTGCGCCTGGAACTGCATGCCCGGCTGCACGGAATCCACGCCCTGGAACGCCTCCAGCGGGATCTCCTGCACCATGGCCTCGATCTTCTCGCCATAGCCCTCTTCCGGCGCCACCTTGGCCTGGACCTTGTCACCGGCGGCCTTGCCCTCGAGCTCGCGCTCGAGACCCGGCACCAACTGGCCATTCCCGTGCAGGTAGGCGAGCGGCTCGCGGCCCTCGGAGCTGTCGATGGTCTCGCCAGCATCGTTGGTCAGGGTGTAGTGGATGGACACCACGGCGTTTTGTGCAACTTGCATGGGCTTCGCCCTCTCGATTCATGAACCGCACAGGGTAACGCGCATGACCCCGTGACGTCAGGTCCACCCTTTTCCGGGGCGGTTTCCGGGGACTGAGCCTCGCCGGTGTCGGGCTCAGGCCTCTTGCAGCAGCAGGCGGTTCAGGCGCGAGACGAAACCGGATGGGTCCTCCAGCTGCCCGCCTTCCGCCAGCAGCGACTGGTCGAACAGCAGCGAAGCCAGATCCTTGAAGTCGTCCCCTTCGGCGGCGCGCAGACGCTCGACCAGCGGGTGCTTCGGGTTGATCTCGAGCACCGGCTTGCTGGAGAAGGTCTCCTGCCCGGCCTGCTTCAGCAGCTCCTGCAGATACAACGCCATCTCGTGCTCGCCGAGCACAATGCAGGCCGGCGAGTCGACCAGGCGCTTCGAGGCGCGCACGGAGTCGACGCGCTCGCCCAGCGCGGTCTGGATACGCTCCGGCAGGTCGCCCAGGTCCTGGTCGGCCTTCGCGCTGTCGTCCGCGGCATCCTCTGTCGCCGCCTCCTCGCCGATGATCTTGTCCAGATCGAGGTCACCCTTGGCGACATTCTTGATCGGCTTGCCATCGAACTCGCGCAGGTGCGACAGCAGCCACTCGTCGACCCGGTCGGACAGCAGCAGCACCTCGATACCGTGCTTGCGGAAGATCTCCAGGTGCGGGCTGTTGCGCGCCGCGCTGGCGTTGTCCGCGGTGATCACGTAGATCGCGTCCTGGCCGTCCTTCATCCGGCCGATGTAGTCGGCCAGCGAGACGTTCTGGGTGTCGTCGTCGTTGTGCGTGCTGGCGAAGCGCAGCAGGCCCGCGATCTGCTCGCGGTTGGCGTAGTCCTCGCCCGGACCCTCCTTCAGTACGCGGCCGAAGTTCTGCCAGATCTCGGCGTATTTCTCCGGCTCGTTCTTCGCAATGCCCTCCAGCAGGCCGAGGACCTTCTTGACCGATCCGGAGCGGATGGAGTCCACCAGGCGGTTGTCCTGGAGGATCTCGCGCGAGACGTTCAGGGGCAGATCGGCCGAGTCCACCACCCCGCGCACGAAGCGCAGGTAGCTGGGCAGCAGTTTCTCGGCGTCGTCCATGATGAACACGCGCTTCACGTACAGCTTGACGCCGTGGCGCGCGTCGCGGTCCCACAGGTCGAACGGGGCGCGCTTCGGGATGTAGAACAGCGTGGTGTACTCCTGGCGTCCCTCGACATGGTTGTGGGTCCAGGCAACAGGATCCTCGAAGTCGTGTGCGACGTGCTTGTAGAACTCGCGGTATTCGTCGTCGCTGATCTCGCTCTTCGGCCGGGTCCACAGGGCGCTGGCGCGGTTGACAGTCTCCCACTCGTCGGTGGGCTTGCCGTCGTCATCGGCCTTGCGCATGCGGATCGGGAACGCCACGTGGTCGGAGTAGCGGCTGATGATGTGACGCAGACGGAAGGGCTCGAGAAACTCGTCGGCATCCTCCTTGAGCGTCAGCGTGATCTCGGTCCCCGCCTCGGGGCGCTCGCAGTCAGCCAGGGTGTACTCGCCGTCGCCGCGCGACTCCCAGCGGGTACCGGCCTCCTCGGGGGTACCCGCGCGACGCGTCTCGAGGCGGACGTGGTCGGCCACGATGAACGAAGAGTAGAACCCCACGCCGAACTGGCCGATCAGCTGCGAGTCCTTCTTCTGGTCGCCGGTCAGCTTCTCGAGGAAGGCCCTGGTACCGGAGCGCGCAATGGTCCCGATGTGTTCGACGACCTCGTCGCGCGACATGCCGATGCCGTTGTCGCGCACGGTGACGGTCCGGGCCTCCTTGTCTACCTCGACGTCGATCGCCAGCTCGGCCGGCTGCGGGATCGCATCAGGCTGGGCCAGTGCCTCGAAGCGCAGCTTGTCGCAGGCGTCGGCACCGTTGGAGATCAGTTCGCGCAGGAAGATCTCGCGGTTGGAATACAGCGAGTGGATCATCAGCTGCAGCAGCTGACTGACCTCGGTCTCGAAGCGGCGAGTCTCGGTATGGCCCTCGGCGGCCGAAGCGGTCTGCGTGTCCGTCATGGTCCTGTATGTCCTCTCGTGCGCTTGAATGGGTTCGACAGGACTCGACGTGGGGTCACCCGCGCCGATTTCAAGGGCCCTGCTCCCCGTACACCCCGCCGTGGCACTCGGGGTCGAGGACCGCGTGCACCCGCCCGAGCACCGCGGACAAACGCCTTCCCAGGGGCTCGGGAGGCCGAAGGAGCAGGACACCGGAGCCGGCCATGCCGCGGCCACCTCCAGCTTCCGGGCGGATGTGAAGTTCGCTCACAAGCCACGGGACCTCCAGTGCGGAGGTCAGCTCGGCGCGCAGGGACTGGTCGGGCCGACCGGGAACCACTGGATACCAGATCGCGACAATGGCTGTGCGCCACCGGGCACGCAGGATCCGCGCGACCCGCGCCACCTCCGCGTACTCGCCTTGGCTCTCATAGGGCGGATCCAGCAACGCCAGGCCGCGCTCGAGCGGCGGAGGGGCCAGGGCGTGCACTGCCGTCAGGGCATCGTACGAGTGCACGCGGCAGCGCGCATCACGGTTCAACGTCGCCTGCAGCTCTGCCCGGACCGCAGCGCGCGGCTCGCTGGCGATCAGGGCATCCCGCTCTCGCAGGCTGGCCCGTATCAGTTCGGGTGACCCCGGGTAGTACCTTAACCGGGCCGGGTCCGGCGGCTCCGCCGCGACGGCACCGAGATAGCCCAGCAGGAGCGGGTCCGCCGCCATCTCCGAACGCGCCTCCCACAGGCGGCCAATTCCCTGCTGCCAGTCTCCGGTGGCCGAGGAACCCTCCCCGGTGAGGTCATAGCGGCCGGCGCCGGCGTACAGATCCAGCGCCACGAACGGCTGGGTGTTCTCCCGCAAGGCGTCGAGAAGCGTCCACAACACGAGATGTTTGTGCACATCGGCAAAGTTGCCGGCATGGCGCGCATGTTGATAGCAGCTCATACGGCTCTCGGAACTTGCCGAACCCTGTCTCCCCATACAAAAGAGCCACCGCGAGTACCCCGCGATGGCTCAAGGAGGGAAGGCCTTTACGACCCGCCCGCGACCGTGTGAACGGCTTACTGGTTGACCGGCGAATCAGGGTGCAGCAGATAGGCCATCACGTGGCTGATCTGTTCCTCCGTCAGGAAGTTGCGCCCGAATCGCGGCATGTGAGTGCAGGGGAAATACTGATGCGGGTTGTTGATCACCTCGTGCACATAGTTCAGCACCGACTCGTCGGTACCCCTCTCGCGCCCGTAGTTCGCGAGACTCGGCCCGATCGTGCCATAGGTGGTCTCCGCCGGGTCCATCTGGTGGCATGCATAGCAGTTCGCACCGGGCTCCCGCGTACCGTGGTCGTCGTTGTTATGCCCAACGCGATAGCCATAACCAGAGCGGGCGAGTTCCGCTCCACGCCGCCAGTCACCCAGCTCCACCCCTCCATCCGGCCGCTCGTACGACGCACGCGCCGCTGCGACTACCTGACCTGCAGTCTCGTTGTCGGGAGAACCTTCGAGCGAACAGAGGGCCTGGATCTCGTCCTGCTGCATCCGCTCTCGCCCGGTGCCACCTTCCTGGACTTCCTGGTCCAGACGGAAGCTGTCGCTCTCGAGCACCAGGTGCTCGGCGAGTTCCTCGGGGCTCATCTGGGTGATGTCGACCTCGCGGTCCGAGGCGTCCTGAAAGAACTGGTCGCAACCCGCCAGCGCGGCAGAAGCCGACACGACCACCGCGGCGGTCAGCATTTTCTTGTTGAACATCCCTGAGCCTCCCCTCACGTCCGTCACAACCGATGGCTTTTCCAGCCCGTGCCGCATCGTCCCGCGACCCATCGGTTCCCCTGTTCAGCCCATATTGCGGCCCGGCAGGCGGCTTCTGGCGCAAGCCAGACCCGACAAATACCCGACCACAGAAATTCGTAAGGAAGCGGGTTGCCACGCGTCATGCGTGACAACCCGTTTTGCTGCCATGCTGCACCGGTCCCATCCGGGACCGGGCAGCTGTCGTGCGAAACGACTTACCGGTTGTTAACCGGGGACTCCGGATCGAGCAGGTAGGCCATGATGTGGCTGATCTGCTCTTCGGTCAGCAGCCCCTGGAAGCGCGGCATTTCACCGCAGGGGAAGTACTGATGCGGGTTGGAGATCACCTGATGCACGTACTGACGGATCTCCTGGCTGTCGCCACGCTGCGCCCCGTAGTTCTCGAGGTTCGGGCCGATGGTGCCCTGCACCGAGACGCTCGAATCCATCACGTGGCAGTTGTAGCAGTTGCCACCCGGCTCGCGGGTACCGTGGTCATCGATATTGTGGCCGATGCGGTAGCCGTAGCCGGAATCCGCCAGCTCGGCACCCTTGCGCCAGTCACCCAGCTCGATATCGCCTTCCGGCGCTTCGTACTGCTCGCGCGCGAGCGCCACGACCTTGCCGGCGACCTCGCCATCCAGATCGTTGCGGGTGTTGTCGAACGAGCAGGCCTTCTGGATCTCGTCCTGGGTCATGCGGTCGGCCCAGGTACCGCCTTCCTGCATTTCCTGGTCACGCCAGCTGCCGGTCTCGAAGATGAGATGTTCGGCCAGCTCATCGGCGCTCATGGCCGTGATATCCACGTCATCCGCCTTGTTGCCGTCGGCGACGGCACAGCCGGCAGCCAGGGCGACGGATGCAAATGCGGCCACACCGGCCGCAACAGTGTTTTTATTAAACATACTTGATGTCTCCTATTGCGTCCGTAGTTACCGCTTCAGATCGGGCAGGATGGCCGGTTCGCCACGCGCCGCGTCATTCCAGTAGGAGATCAGCGCGGTGTTCACCGGGGTGTCCGGCAGGATACCGGCATGACGCATCTGCCAGAGGCAGCCACGGATACGGTGGTTCTGGCTGCGGACGTTATCCTGTCCCGCACGGTGGGCCGGCCAGGAGACCGCCTTGGTCCACTCCTGCGAGTTGCGCATCTCCGGCAGCACGGACGCGCGGATCTGCTTGCCAGACTGGCCGTGGCAGGACGCGCAGTTGAAGTCCATCGCGCCACCGCGGCGGAAGAACAGCACCTCGCCGGCGTCACGCATCGCCTGCTCTTCCGGATGATCCAGCGGGAGGTCCCACTCGTAGCCGGAGGACTGGTGCGCGATGTAGGTGGTCAGCCGCATGATGTCCGAGCCGGAACCATGGCGCTGCGAGACAGCGGAGTCATCTTCGGTGAAGCCCTGGATCTCCTTCATGCAGTGCACCAGGCGCTGCTCGAAGTCCATGACCTTGCCGACGTCGTCAAAGTAGCGCGGCAGGCGAACGTAGGCGCCTTCCAGGACACCCTCGCCCTTGCCGAAGTCGCAGGCCTCCAGCGAGACATTGTTCGGACCACGCTCCTTGTAGAACAGCTCTTCGCCGTCATCCAGCAGGTACAGGGCGGGGTTGTCCGGCATCATCATGATGTTCATTTCACTCTGATGCAGGTACTTCGAATCGGGCTGCGCCTCGAGCAGCTTCTGCAGAACGTCGTTCGGGTCCTGCCATTCTGCCTGGGCCGCGGTACCCGCAATCCCGACTGCCATTGCTACGGGCAACGCAAGCAATGCTTTCTTGAACATGGAAACCTCCATCACACGGTTTTTTCGATACGGTCCGTGGCCGGGGCGGCCCGGACCTGAGTAGCAGAGTGCTGAACCGGGGTCCGTGCTGTCAACACAAAAAGCTATATTAGCGTTTTCTAACAGTCTGTTTTTCAAGGATTCTCGGCGGCCAGCACCGTTTGGCAGACGCGGCATGCGGGAAATCTATTCCGTCGTGTGGTGGACTTTTTTGCGCATCGAGCAGGGACACCCGAAGCACGGCTGGCCCGGGGCGCGCGGCAAGTCATTGAACAACTGGAGGGTAGCGCACCGAATGGCGGGGCAGGGGGCGCAGCAAAGAAACAAGGCGATCCTAGTCGAACTGTAGGACGCCTTCGTGAACGAGCAAAGCCCGCTTCACCTCGGCCAGCGGGCCGTCCTGGTCGCCCGCGTAGCCGCCAATGTCGCGCGCACCCCTGTAGCGCGCGGACACGACACGATGGCAGGGAATGAACAGGGGCCAGGGGTTGGCCCGACAGGCCTGCCCCACGGCACGCGGGGCCGACCCGATCTCGGCGGCGATCTGCGCATAGGTACGCACCTCGCCTACCGGGATCGCCGAGAGTGCCGCCCAGACGCGGCGGGCATGTTCGGTGCCCGGAGGAACCGCCGACGTTGCCCGCCATTGCATGGGGTCGCTTGCGTAGTCGGCGGGATCGAAGGCGGGCGGGCAACGATCGGCTGCCGGAATATCCCGCAACGGCGCGAGGTCGGATTCGTCGCCGGGACGCTGCCAGCCGCAGGCCAGCAGATCACCCTGCCCGGACTCCAGCCACACAAAAGCCAGCGCGACTCCCGGCAGGAGGCAGCGCTGGCTTCGCAAGGCCGATTCGGCCGACAACGGAAAACCGGGCGGGCGCGAGCGGAGCTGCGCGGCCACCCGGGTCATCAGGCGCCGTTCCGGTTCGCCTTGATGTCTTCCTTGATACGCGCGGCCTTGCCGGTACGATCGCGCAGATAGTACAGCTTGGCCCGACGCACCTTGCCGCGCCGCTTCACCTTGATCTCGGCAATCTGCGGGCTGTGGGTCTGGAAGGTCCGCTCCACACCATTGCCGTAGGAGACCTTGCGCAGCGTAAACGCCGAGTTGAGGCCACGGCTGCGCTTGCCGATCACCACACCCTCGAAGGCCTGCAGGCGTTCACGCTCGCCTTCACGCACCTTCACCTGCACCACCAGGGTGTCGCCCGGGCCAAAGTCCGGCACGTCGGACTTCATCTGTTCGGCTTCCAGTTCCTGAATCACGCTGTTCATCGTTCGACCTCAATCATCGCTTTCGGTGTGCGGACCGCCTTTCCGGCGTTCCACACGGTATTCGTCCAACAGGGCCAGATCTTCGACCCCGAGCTCTTCACGCGCCAGAAGATCCGGCCGCCGCTCCCAGGTGCGCCCCAGCGCTTCGCGCCGTCGCCAGCGCCGGATCGCGCCATGGTCGCCACCCAGCAGCACCGATGGCACCGCGCGCCCCGCCGCGACCTCCGGCCGCGTGTAGTGCGGGCAGTCGAGCAGGCCCTCGCTGAACGAGTCCTGCCCGGCGGAATCCGCGTGCCCGAGCACACCCGGGAGCAGGCGCGCACAGGCATCGATCACCACCATCGCGCCCAGCTCGCCACCGGACAGGACATAGTCGCCCAGCGACCATTCCTCGTCGACCTGCGCCTCGATGAAGCGCTCGTCGATGCCCTCGTAGCGGCCGCACACCAGCGCCACCCGCGGCTTCCTGACCAGCTCTCGCAGCATGGCCTGCCGGATCGGCCGCCCCTGCGGGGTCAGGGCAATCACATGCAAGGGTGCCGTGGCATCGGCCCGCGCCGCCTCCAGCGCGGACGCCAGCGGCCCATACTGCATGACCATGCCGGGGCCGCCACCGTAGGGACGATCATCCACCGCCTGGTGGAAACCGGCACCCCAGTCACGCGGGTTCCAGGTCTCCAGCACGAGTCGGCCCTGCTGCACCGCCCGCCCGGTCACCCCGGATTCGCCCACCGCCGCCACCAGCTCCGGAAACAGCGTGACGATATCGAAGCGCATCGTCCGCCTCAGAATTCCGGATCCCAGTCGACCCGCAACCGCCGGGCCTCCAGGTCCACATCCAGAATGTACTGGCCCCGTACCCACGGGATCAGGCGTTCACGCTCGCCGCGCACGACCAGCACATCATTGGCGCCGGTCTCCATGAATCCGGAGATGCGCCCGAGTGCGGTCCCGTCCTGGTGCTCGACCTCCATGCCCAGCAGGTCGGCCCAGTAGTACTCGCCGTCCTCGGCGGGCGGGAGCCAGTCGCGCTCGATCGCAAGCTCGGCGCCCATCAGGCCGTAGGCCGCCTCGCGATCCGCGGTCTCGGCAAATTTCATCACGACGCCGGGCCCGTGGGCCCGGCCCGCTTCGACCTCCGCCAGCCGCCAGTCGGCGCCGGAACGCAACCACAACCGGGGGAAGTCGGCAATCGCGGCGCGCGGCTCGGTCTCGGAAAAGATCCGGACCCAGCCCTTCACGCCGTACACCCCGGAGACGCGCCCGACGCGGATGCGTTCACCCGCCTCGCTCATCACCGGGGTTCGGA
The DNA here is from genome assembly GCF_000377265.1 of Thioalkalivibrio sp. ARh3. NCBI lineage: Bacteria > Pseudomonadati > Pseudomonadota > Gammaproteobacteria > Chromatiales > Ectothiorhodospiraceae > Thioalkalivibrio > Thioalkalivibrio sp. ARh3. The sequence goes on along the minus strand of NZ_KB897958.1, from coordinate 6,153 downwards.
CTACGCGTAATCAGCGAGCCAACGGCCTCAGGCCGCGGCTTGCTGCTTGCGGTAGCCCTTGACCAGATGGTTCACGCGCTCGGACATGCCGGCGCCGTGACCCAGCCAGTAGTCCACGCGCTCCAGATCGATGCGCAGCGGCTCTTCCTGACCGCGGGCGACCGGGTTGAAGAAACCGATCTGTTCCTTGTAACCGCTGTCCCGACGCTTGCGCGAATCGGTGACGACGATCGAGTAGAACGGGCGCTTCTTGGCGCCGCGGCGTAGCAGGCGAATCGTAACCATATGTTGTGTAGAACCCCGTTTGAGTCCGTTTTCTCGAGAAAACGCGCGATTATAACGAATCCCGCCGCCAGCACAAGGTGCCGGGGCGGGGCCGGCCTCTGGCTAGCGGAACGGCATGCCCCCGCCGGGGCCGCCCATTCCCCCCATACCGCCGAGCTTTCCACCCAGGGCGCGCATCATCTTCGACGCGCCACCCTTGGAGAATTTCTTCATTGCCTTGCTCATCTGCGCGTGCTGCTTGAGCAGGCGATTCACGTCCTGGATCTGGGTGCCGGAGCCGGCGGCGATCCGGCGCTTGCGCGACCCCTTGATAACGTCCGGGTGGCGCCGCTCGTGTTCGGTCATCGACGAGATCACCGCCATCATGCGACCGATCTCCTTGTCGTTGGCCTGGTTCTTCACCCCGTCGGGCAGCTTGCCGCCCCCGGGGAGCTTTTCCAGCATCGAGCTGATCCCGCCCATCTTCTGCATCTGGCCGAGCTGCTCGCGCAGGTCGTTCAGGTCGAAGCCGCGCCCCTTCTTCAGCTTGCGCGTGAGCTTGGCCGCCTTGTCCTGGTCGACCTGACGGCTGGCCTCCTCGACCAGCGACAGGACATCGCCCTTGCCGAGGATGCGCGAGGCAATGCGTTCGGGATGGAACGGCTCCAGCGCATCCGGGCGCTCGCCCATGCCGATGAACTTGATCGGAACCCCGGTGATCTGGCGCACCGACAGCGCGGCACCGCCACGGGCGTCCCCGTCGGCCTTGGTGAGCACCACACCGGTCAGCGGCAGGGCCTCGCCGAAGGCGCGCGCGGTGTTCGCCGCGTCCTGGCCGGTCATGGAATCGACCACGAACAGGGTCTCGATCGGGTCGATCGCCTGGTGCAGGGCCTTCACCTCGGCCATCATGTCTTCGTCGACATGCAGCCGGCCGGCGGTGTCCACCAGCAGCACCTCGACACCCTCGCGCCGCGCCCGAGTGACCGCTTCCTCGGCGATGGCCTCGGGCTTCTGGCTGGTGTCGCTGGGATAGAAGGTGACACCGACCTGCCCGGCCAGCGTTTCCAGCTGCTGGATCGCGGCAGGCCGGTAGACGTCGCAGCTCACCACGGCGACTTTTTTCTTCTCGCGCTCACGCAACAGGCGCGCGAGCTTGCCGATACTGGTGGTCTTGCCCGCGCCCTGCAGACCGGCCACCAGCACCACGGCTGGCGGCTGCACGGCGAGATCCAGCGAGGCATTTTCCCCGCCCATGGTCGCGACCAGCTCGTCGTGGACGACCTTGATCAGGGCCTGCCCCGGGGTGAGGCTCCCGACGACCTCCTTGCCCAGCGCCTTTTCCTTGACGTCCTTGATGAACTCGCGCACGACAGGCAGGGCCACGTCGGCCTCCAGCAGCGCCATGCGCACCTCGCGCAGGGCATCCTGGATATTGTCCTCGGTGAGCCGCGCCTGACCCTTCAGGCGCTTCATCGTCTCCTGCAGGCGGCTGGAAAGGCCGTCGAACATCGTCTGTCCTCGTCTCGATCGGGCCCCGGCCATCGCCGGGAAAGACCGGACAGTATAGCGGCCCCGCCCATCCGCCTGCACGTCCCCGCCAGCATTACGGGATTGCCGGCACAGGACATCCCCGAATGTGCATTCAGACGCACGAGCGGGGATAATCGCCCCCCATGACCACCGTCGCCGGATTGCTTGCCGTAGCCCTGTATCTCGCCACCACGGGGTACCTCATTGTCGCCACCCGCAGCCAGCCCCTGGCCGCCGGACAGCCGCGCGCGCCCCTGGTGCTGTGGCTGACCGCCCTGGTTGTGCATCTGGCCGCGCTGATCCCGCTGGTGGTAACCGAGGCCGGTCTGAACCTGTGCCTGGGCAATGCCCTGTCCGCCTCGCTATGGCTGGTGGCGGCCCTGCTCTGGCTGACCGCCCTGCGCCACCCGCTGGCGGTACTGGGTGTGGTGATCCTGCCGCTCACCGCACTGGCCGCGCTGGGCGCGCTGCTGTGCGAAGACGGCACTCGCTACGCGACCTCCGCCGGGATCGATGTACACATCCTGTTCTCGGCACTCGGCTGGGCCTTCCTCGCGCTCTCGACGGCCCAGGCTGCGGTGATGGCTACGCAACACCGTGCGCTGCACAACCACCACACCTCCGGGATCGTGCGCTTCCTGCCACCACTATTCTCGATGGAGATCTGGCTGTTCCGCATGATCTTCATCGGCTGGCTGTTCCTCGGACTCAGTCTGCTCTCGGGCTTCGTCTTCGTGGATGACCTGTTCGCGCAGCACCTGGTGCACAAGACCATCCTGTCCTTGCTGGCCTGGGGGATCTTCTCCATCCTGCTACTTGGCCGCTGGCGCCTCGGCTGGCGCGGGACACGCGCCCTCGCATGGACCACAGGCGGCTTCGTAGTGCTGGTGCTGGCCTATTTCGGCTCCAAGCTCGTGCTGGAGGTCATCCTCGGGCGGATCTGAAGCCGCGGAGAGGGCTTGACACCCCTGCAACGCTTGCCTGAAATGAACCAGACGCCCACCACGGCGCGACCACCCCATCCCTGACCCGCAGGCCGCCTCTTGCAAGAGATCCCGCTCTCCTTCCTGTTCGGCGCCCTGATCGTACTGTTCCTGCTGTCGGCGTTCTTCTCCGGCTCGGAGACCGCACTGATGGCGCTCAACCGCTATCGCATGCGCCACCGTGCCCAGACCGGACATCGAACGGCCGCGATCGCTGCACGCCTCCTGGAGCGCCCGGACCGCCTCATCGGGCTGATCCTGCTGGGCAACAATTTCGTCAACATCCTGATTGCCCAGATCGCCACCTTTATCGGCTGGCGTCTGTTCGGGGACACCGGGGTCGCCATCGCCACCGGTGTACTCACCCTGACCCTGCTGATCTTTGCCGAGACCGCGCCCAAGACCCTGGCGGCACTGCACAGCGAACGTGTCGCCTACCCGGCAGCCTGGGTCTATGCCGGCCTGCTGAAGGTGCTGTGGCCTGTGGTCTGGATGATCAACGTCCTCGCCAACGGTGTGCTGCGACTGTTCGGGGTGCATATGACGCCCGGCCAGCGCTCGGCCCTGAATACCGACGAGCTGCGCAGCGTGGTCTCCGAGGCAGGCGCCCTGATCCCGGCCAACCACCAGCGCATGCTGCTGAACCTGCTGGAGCTTGAACGCACCACGGTCGAGGACATCATGATCCCGCGCAACGAGATCGTGGTGCTGGACCTGAACGAGCCCTGGAACGAAGTCCTCGAGCAACTGGTGCATGGCAGCTTCACGCGCCTGCCAGTCGTCGAGGGCGAGCTGGACCACATTGTCGGATTCCTGCACCGACGCGATGCCCTGCCCCTGATCGAGCGCGACGAGTTTGGTCCCGATGATCTGCGCCAGATCCTGAGCCCGCCCTACTTCATCCCAGAAGGCACCGCGCTGAATCGTCAGCTAATCAACTTCCAGCAGCAGAAAAAGCGTATCGGCCTGGTGGTGGACGAGTACGGCGATATCGAAGGCCTGATCACCCTGGAGGACCTGCTGGAAGAGATCGTCGGCGAGTTCACCACCGACTCCCCGGCCATGAGCGACGACGTGCTGCGCCAGGACGATGGCTCGGCGATGGTCGATGGCGGCATCCACCTGCGCGAGCTCAACCGCTCGCTGGGCCTGGAGCTCCCGGTGGACGGCCCCAAGACCCTGAGCGGGCTGATCGTCGAATACCTCGAGAGTATCCCCGAGGCGCCGGTCAGCGTACGCATCAACGGCGTGGTGATGGACATCGTGCAGATCAAGAACAACACCATCCGCACCGTGCGCGTGGTCGCCCCCGACCTGCCCGCCACACCGGACGACAAGGAAGCCTGATGGCGAAGGCGAAGACCCAGCACGTATGCCGGGAATGCGGCGCGGTGAGCCCCAAGTGGGCGGGCCAGTGCGGCGACTGCGGCGCCTGGAACACCCTGGAGGAGGCCGTGCCGGCCACCCCGTCCGGACCGCGCGGCGGCTACGCGGGCGAGGTCGCCGGCATTACCCGGCTGGGCGAGGTGGAGGCCGGCGAAGTCCCACGGACCGGCACCGGCCTGTCGGAGCTGGACCGTGCCCTGGGCGGCGGACTGGTACACGGTTCGGTCGTGCTGCTGGGTGGCGACCCGGGTATCGGCAAGTCCACCCTGCTGCTGCAGACCCTGGCCATGCTGCCCGTCGACGACACGCTCTACGTGACCGGCGAGGAATCCGCCCAGCAGATCAGCATGCGCGCGCGGCGCCTGGGGCTCGCGGTCGACGGGCTGCGCCTGCTGACCGAGACCCAGGTGGAAAACGTGATCGCCACCTGCGAACGCGAACGCCCGCGCGTGCTGGTGATCGACTCCATCCAGACGCTGTACACCGCCGCACTGCAGTCCGCCCCCGGCTCGGTCGGGCAGGTGCGCGAGAGTGCCGCCGCCCTGGTGCGCCTGGCCAAGCAGCGCGGCATCACCGTGATCCTGGTGGGCCACGTGACCAAGGACGGCCAACTGGCCGGACCGCGCGTGCTCGAGCACATGGTCGACACGGTGCTGTATTTCGAAGGCGACCCGGACGGGCGCTACCGCATGCTGCGCGCGGTGAAGAACCGCTTCGGCGCGGTCAACGAGCTGGGCGTGTTCGCGATGCTGGAAAACGGCCTGAAGGCCGTATCCAATCCTTCCGCCATCTTCCTGTCCCGGCATCAGGGCCCAGTGCCCGGCTCCGTGGTCATGGTCACCCGTGAGGGCACCCGGCCACTGCTGGTGGAGGTGCAGGCCCTGGTCTCCGAGAGTCATGCCCCGCAACCGCGGCGCATCACCGTGGGGCTGGAGCAGAACCGCCTGACCATGCTGCTGGCCGTACTGCACCGCCACGGCGGCGTGGCGCTGTTCGACCAGGATGTATTCATCAACGTGGTCGGCGGCGTGCGCGTAACCGAGACCGCGGCCGACCTGCCGATGCTCGCCGCCGCGCTGTCGAGCTTTCGCGACCGACCGCTGCCGCAGGAGATGCTGGCCTTTGGCGAGGTCGGGCTGGCCGGCGAAATCCGCCCGGTGCCGAACGGCGAGGAGCGCCTGCGCGAAGCGGCCAAGCACGGCTATACCCGAGCGATTGCACCGGCGGCCAATGCGCCGCGCAAGCCCATCAAGGGCATGGAAGTCGTCGCGGTCTCGCGCCTCTCCGAAGTCCTCGACGCCCTTTAGCGCCCGGCCCCGCCGCCTCTTGTGGCAAGGCACCGTTCGTCATCCGGTGTTTACGTGCCTTCGGTCCACATACTGCCGTGCGCTCACTCGCGAGGTACTTTCTTGCTTGCCCAAGAAAGTACCCGTCGAGGCGCACCCGGATTCCGCCCGGGAACCTTGCTCCAGGGCCCTCGGGCCGGCGGCGCTGAAACTCGCTGCGCTACGCTCCGCTCAGACAGTCAGCGCCTCTCCTCCGTCCCGAGAACCCTTCCGCAAGGGGCTTCATACGGGGGGATGAAGGTCAAAACAAAAGTATCCCCACGCCTGCAGCAAACTCCAGCGCCGTAGGGTGCGTTGAGCGCAGCGAAACGCACCATGCCGACGTCGGGGCAACCCTGATGCGATTCGCTGCGCTCATCCGCATCCTTGTGTCTTGCGGTTCACGGATCGCTACCATGGACCGCACCGGACTCGGGGTAACCCGATCGCATCCTGAGGTCACGAACCTGTGCCGTAGATGGGCCCCCGAGTCCTTTTTCATCTCGAAGTTTGAACGGTATCCAAGCTCCCCGTGAAGGGCGGGTGAAGCTGTACGGACAAGGTGAGAGGACGAGATGGCTCATATTGGCATTGATGTCAGCAAGAACAAGCTCGACTGCATGTGGGTCCGGGATCTGGAGGCGGGCAAGGTCAAGCCGAAG
>NZ_KB897957.1:0-16620 GCF_000377265.1 Thioalkalivibrio sp. ARh3 | reverse complement strand
CGTCACTACGCGCATGTGGACTGCCCGGGTCACGCGGACTACGTGAAGAACATGATCACGGGTGCGGCGCAGATGGACGGCGCGATTCTGGTGGTGTCGGCGGCCGATGGCCCGATGCCGCAGACCCGCGAGCACATCCTGCTGGCGCGTCAGGTCGGTGTGCCGTACATCGTGGTGTTCCTGAACAAGGCCGACATGGTCGACGACCCCGAGCTGCTCGAGCTGGTCGAGATGGAAGTGCGCGATCTGCTGTCCTCGTATGACTTCCCGGGCGACGACACCCCGGTGATCACTGGTTCCGCGCTGAAGGCGCTGGAAGGTGACGATAGCGAAGTGGGCGCGCAGGCGATCTACAAGCTGGTCGAGGCGATGGACGGCTGGATTCCGGAGCCGGAGCGCGCGGTGGACGGCGACTTCCTGATGCCGGTGGAAGACGTGTTCTCGATCTCCGGCCGCGGCACGGTGGTGACCGGGCGTATCGAGCGCGGTGTGGTCAAGGTGGGCGAGGAGATCGAGATTGTCGGTATTCGCGACACCCAGAAGACCACCGTCACGGGTGTCGAGATGTTCCGCAAGCTGCTGGACCAGGGCGAGGCGGGTGACAACGTCGGCATTCTGCTGCGTGGGACCAAGCGCGACGAGGTGCAGCGTGGTCAGGTGCTGTGCAAGCCGGGTTCGATCACCCCGCACACGCATTTCGAGGCCGAGGTGTACATCCTGGGCAAGGACGAGGGCGGCCGTCATACCCCGTTCTTCAATGGTTATCGCCCGCAGTTCTACTTCCGTACGACGGACGTGACGGGTTCGGTGGAGCTGCCGGAAGGCACCGAGATGGTGATGCCGGGCGACAACGTGAAAATGACTGTGTCGCTGATCAGCCCGATCGCGATGGAAGATGGTCTGCGCTTTGCGATCCGCGAAGGCGGCCGCACCGTCGGCGCCGGCGTCGTATCCAAGATCATCGAGTGATACAGTAGATAAGTTGAACGATCGACCGCGAGAGGCGGCGCCCGGTGCGTCGTCTCTCGCGTTTGTTTCTTGTCGATTCGATTTTTAGGCCAGTAGCTCAATTGGCAGAGCAGCGGTCTCCAAAACCGCAGGTTGGGGGTTCGAGTCCCTCCTGGCCTGCCATCTTCACCGATGGCGGCGAGTACCGGGTGATACGTATTCATGAGTGAACAATCGGAACAGACCGGCGGGCTGGATACATTCAAGCTCGCGGTAGTCGTGGCGCTGCTGATTGCAGGCGTCATGGGCTTCTATTGGTTCTCGGACGAGTCCACTCTGATTCGTGTGCTCGGCTTGCTGGCCGTGGTCGGCGTGGCCGTGGGGATTGGTATGACCACGGCGAAGGGACATCAGCTGGCGGCCTTCATGGGCAATGCGCGTACCGAGGTACGCAAGATGGTCTGGCCGACTCGGGTCGAGACCACGCAGACCACGCTGATCGTCATTGCCGTCGTGATCATGGTGGGAATCTTCCTCTGGCTCCTGGATATGTTCCTGGGCTGGGGCATCGGTCGTTTCATCGGATAGGTACAGGATTCTCTCCATGGCACTACGCTGGTACGTCGTACAGGCATTCTCGGGGTTCGAGGCCCAGGTGAAGCGGTCGCTGGAGGAGCGCATCGAGCGTTTCGGCATGCAGGACCACTTCGGTCAGATCCTCGTGCCCACCGAAGAGGTCGTCGAGATGAAGGACGGCCAGAAGCGCAAGAGCGAGCGCAAATTTTTCCCGGGCTACGTCCTGGTGCAGATGGACCTGAACGACGAGGCCTGGCACCTGGTCAAGGCCGTCCCGCGCGTGCTGGGCTTTATTGGTGGCACGGCAGACCGGCCGGCTCCCATCAGTGACAAGGAAGCCGAGGCCATCCTGCAGCGCATGCAGGAGGGTGCCGAAAAGCCGCGGCCGAAGGTGCTCTTCGAAGTGGGCGAGATGGTGCGCGTCATCGACGGCCCGTTCAACGATTTCAATGGCGTGGTCGAGGAAGTGAACTACGAAAAGAGTCGCCTCCTCGTCGCCGTCCAGATTTTTGGTCGCTCGACACCCGTGGAACTCGAATTCCACCAAGTCGAGAAAACCTGACGTACCGACGTCACCACTGCTAATCGGGGAGCCGCAAGGCGCTTGCACCCGAGGGAGTCATCATGGCGAAGAAAATCGAAGCGTATATCAAGCTTCAGGTGCCCGCCGGCAAGGCCAACCCGAGTCCGCCCGTCGGGCCGGCGCTGGGTCAGCGCGGCGTGAATATCATGGAGTTCTGCAAGGCGTTCAACGCCCAGACCCAGGAGATCGAGCCCGGTCTGCCGATTCCGGTTGTGATCACCGTCTATTCGGATCGCAGCTTTACCTTTATCACCAAGACGCCGCCTGCGGCGATCCTGCTGAAAAAGGCCGCGGGTGTGCAAAAGGGTTCCGGCGAGCCGAACACCAGCAAGGTCGGCACCGTGACCCGGGCCCAGCTCGAGGAAATCGCGAAGACCAAGGAGCCGGATCTGACGGCCGCCGATCTCGACGCGGCGGTGCGCACCATTGCCGGCAGTGCCCGCAGCATGGGCCTCGAAGTGGAGGGTCTCTGACATGGCGAAAATGACCAAGCGAATGAAGGCCATCCGCGAGAAGGTCGAGCCCGGCCGTCTGTATCCGGTGACCGAGGCCTTTGAACTTCTGCGTGACCTGCCGAAGGCCAAGTTCCGCGAGTCGGTTGATGTGGCCGTGAATCTTGGCGTCGATCCGCGCAAGTCCGATCAGGTCGTGCGGGGCTCCACCGTGCTGCCGCACGGCAACGGCAAGACCGTGCGCGTGGCCGTGTTCACCCAGGGCGCGAACGCCGACGCCGCGAAGGAGGCCGGTGCCGATGTGGTCGGCATGGATGACCTCGCCGAGCAGGTGAAGGCCGGCCAGATGGATTTTGACGTGGTGATTGCATCCCCGGACGCGATGCGTGTCGTCGGTCAGCTCGGCCAGATCCTCGGTCCGCGAGGCCTGATGCCGAACCCGAAGGTCGGCACCGTGACCCCGGACGTGGCCACGGCGGTAACCAACGCCAAGGGCGGCCAGGTGCGCTACCGTACCGACAAGGGCGGGATCGTACATTGCACCATCGGGGCGGCGGACTTCGACTCCAGCTCGCTGGCGGACAACCTGAACGCGCTGCTGGCGGATCTGGTCAAAATGAAACCGGCGACCTCCAAGGGTCAGTACGTCAAGGGCGTCACGGTTTCCACGACGATGGGGCCGGGCGTGAAGGTCGATCAGGCCTCGCTGGCCCTGTAAGAAGAACTTTGGTTTTTGGTCGGCTGTCGCGCAAGCGGCACGCCATCCAAGACCGCAGGTGCCGCCCCGTTCGCGGGGCGGCTTAATCCAACAGCCTGCGCAGATGGTGTCACCCGATTCAGGAAGTACCTGCGACGGGAGCACCGAAGTGCCGGGTACGCCCGGTTTCACGACCGCCTTCGGGTGGTCTCACTAGAGGAGAGTCAACGTGGCTTTGAATCTCGACGACAAGAAGGCGATTGTCTCGGAGCTGGCTACGGTTGCTGCCTCGGCGCATTCCGCGGTCGCCGCGGAATACCGGGGTCTCTCGGTCGCGCAGATGACCGACCTTCGTCGGCAGGCCCGCAATTCCGGGGTCTATCTGCGGGTGGTGAAGAACAACCTCGCCAAGCGTGCCATCGAGGGTACGGATTTCGCGTGCATGCAGCCCGAGCTGCAGGGCCCGCTGATCCTGGCCTTCAGCGAGGAGGAGCCGAGCTCCGCCGCGCGCCTGGTGAAGTCCTTCGCCAAGGAAAACGAACAGCTGAAGGTCCGGCTGGTGTCCTTTGGTGGGCAGCTGATGGGGGCGAACGACATCGATCGCCTCGCCAGCCTGCCGACGCGTGAAGAGGCCCTTGCGCAGCTTCTCGCCACCATGAAGGCGCCGCTCGACAAGTTCGCCCGCACGGTGAACGAAGTCCCGGGCAAGCTCGTGCGTACCGTTGCAGCAATTCGTGACCAGAAGCAGGCAGCCTGAACCTCATCAAGCCGTTTCTGAGCAAGTACTGAATGAATACGGGTGTCCCCCGTTAGGAGAGTAAAAATGGCCGTTTCGAAAGAAGACATCCTGGAAGCCATCGGCAACATGACGGTCCTGGAAATCGTGGACCTGATCAGCGAGATGGAAGAGAAGTTCGGCGTTTCTGCCGCCGCTGCCGTCGCGGCTGCCCCGGCCGCCGCCGGTGGTGGTGAAGCCGCTGCCGCCGAAGCCAAGGACGAGTTCGACGTCGTCATGTCCAGCTTTGGCGAGAACAAGGTTGGCGTGATCAAGGTTGTCCGTGGCCTGACCGGTCTGGGCCTGAAGGAGGCCAAGGAAATGGTCGAAGGCGTGCCGGCGACCGTGAAGGAAGGCGCGGCGAAGGAAGAAGCCGAGAAGATGAAGGCGGAGCTGGAAGAGGCTGGCGCCACCGTCGAACTGAAGTAAAAGGCGCTTGCGCCTGTTGTTTTCGTGTACATCACGAAGCCCTGAGGCTGGCGGCCTTCTGGTCGTCAGCCTCAGCCCGTGGTGGCGCGTGTTTTTTCGCGCGTTGTTCAGTTAGCCGCCGAGGTAAGCCATGGCCCTCAGTTATACCGAAAAGAAACGTATCCGCAAGGACTTCGGGAAGCGTCCCCAGATCCTGGACGTCCCGTATCTGCTGGAAACCCAGTTGACCTCCTACCGGGATTTCCTGCAGTCCGACAAGGGCCCGGACGCGCGCGACGCGCTGGGCCTGCACGCGGCGTTTCAGTCGGTCTTCCCGATCGTCAGTTATTCCGGTCATGTCCAGCTCGAGTACGTGAGCTACCGCCTGGGCGAGCCGCTGTTCGATGTGAAGGAATGCCAGATCCGTGGCGTGACCTACGCGGCCCCGCTGCGTGTCCTGCTGCGCCTGGTGATCCACGACAAGGAGGCCCCCGCCGGCTCCACCGTGGTCAAGGAGGTCAAGGAGCAGGAGGTCTACATGGGCGAGATGCCGCTCATGACCGAGAACGGGACCTTCGTGATCAACGGCACCGAGCGCGTGATCGTGTCCCAGCTCCACCGTTCGCCCGGCGTGTTCTTTGACAGCGACCGTGGCAAGACCCAGGGCAGCGCCCAGAAGCTGCTCTACAACGCGCGCATTATTCCGTACCGCGGTTCCTGGCTGGACTTCGAGTTCGATGCCAAGGATGGGGTCTACGTGCGTATCGACCGTCGCCGCAAGCTGCCGGCCTCGATCCTGCTGCGCGCGCTGGGCATGGATACGGAAGAGATCCTGTCCACCTTCTTTGAATTCAACCAGATCACCCTCGATGAAGACGGCGGTGAGCTGGATCTGATCCCCGAGCGCCTGCGCGGCGAAACCGCCGTAGTGGACATCACCGACGGCAAGAACGTGATCGTCGAGGCCGGGCGCCGGATCACCCCGCGGCATATCCGCGAGATCGAAAAGGCCGGCATCAATCGCCTGCGCGTGCCGGACGAGTACCTGCTCGGCCGCGTGCTGGCCAAGGGCGTGGTGGACGAGTCGACCGGCGAGCTGATGGCGGCTGCCAATGACCCGCTGACCCAGGAGCTGCTGGACAAGCTGCGCGCCGAGGGCGTGACGTCGGTGGAGACCATCTACACCAACGACTACGACCACGGCCCGTTCATGTCGGACACCCTGCGTCTGGACCCGACCAAGACGCAGCTGGAGGCCCAGGTCGAGATCTACCGCGTGATGCGCCCCGGCGAGCCGCCGACCAAGGACGCCGCCGAGAACCTGTTCTCCAACCTGTTCTTCTCCGAGGACCGCTACGACCTGTCGGCGGTCGGCCGGATGAAGTTCAACCGCCGTGTCGGGCGCGATACCGACGAGGGCCCGGGCGTGCTGTCGCCCGAGGATATCCTCGACGTGCTGAAGGTCCTGATCGATCTGCGCAACGGCAACGGCCGTACCGACGATATCGACCACCTCGGCAACCGCCGCATCCGCAGCGTGGGCGAGATGGCCGAGAACCAGTTCCGTCTCGGCCTGGTGCGCGTCGAGCGTGCGGTCAAGGAGCGCCTGACCGTCGCCGAGAGCGAAGGCCTGATGCCGCAGGAACTGATCAACGCGAAGCCGGTGGCCGCCGCGGTCAAGGAGTTCTTCGGCTCCAGCCAGCTGTCGCAGTTCATGGACCAGAACAACCCGCTGTCCGAGGTGACCCACAAGCGCCGTATCTCCGCGCTGGGCCCGGGCGGCCTGACGCGCGAACGCGCGGGGTTCGAGGTGCGCGACGTGCACCCGACCCACTACGGTCGCGTCTGCCCAATCGAGACCCCGGAAGGCCCGAACATCGGCCTGATCAACTCGCTGGCCGTGTACGCCCGCACCAACCGCTACGGGTTCCTCGAGACCCCGTACCGCAAGGTCGAGGACGGCAAGGTCACCGACGAGATCGTGTACCTGTCCGCGATCGAGGAGAGCCAGTACGTGATCGCCCAGGCGAACGCGGCGATGGACGAGCAAGGACGTCTGACTGACGATCTGGTCTCCTGCCGTTTCCAGGAGGAGTTCACGATCTCGACGACGGACAAGATCCAGTACATGGATATCTCGCCGAAGCAGATCGTGTCCGTGGCCGCCGCGCTGCTGCCGTTCCTGGAGCATGACGATGCCAACCGCGCCCTGATGGGTGCGAACATGCAGCGTCAGGCCGTGCCCTGCCTGCGCGCGGACAAGCCGCTGGTGGGCACCGGTATCGAGCGCACCGTGGCCATCGACTCCGGTTCCGCGATCGTCGCCAAGCGCGGCGGTACGGTCGATTCCGTGGATGCCGCCCGCGTGGTGGTGCGCGTGAACGATGACGAGACCGTCGCCGGCGAGCCGGGCGTGGATATCTACAACCTGACCAAGTACTCGCGTTCCAACCAGAACACCAGCATCAACCAGCGTCCGCTGGTCGCGGTAGGCGACGAGATCGCCCGCGGCGATGTGCTGGCCGATGGCTCCTCGACCGATCTCGGCGAGCTGGCCCTGGGGCAAAACATGATGGTCGCGTTCATGCCCTGGAACGGCTACAACTTCGAGGATTCCATCCTGATCTCCGAGCGCGTGGTGCAGGAAGACCGCTACACCACGATCCATATCGAGGAACTCAACTGTGTCGCCCGCGACACCAAGCTGGGCCAGGAAGAGATCACCGCGGATATCCCGAACGTCTCCGAATCGCTGCTGAACAAGCTGGATGAATCCGGCGTGGTCTATGTCGGCGCCGAGGTGAACCCGGGCGATATCCTGGTTGGCAAGGTCACGCCGAAGGGCGAGACCCAGCTGACCCCGGAAGAGAAGCTGCTGAGGGCTATCTTTGGCGAGAAGGCCTCGGACGTGAAGGACACGTCCCTGCGTGTGCCGTCCGGCATCGAGGGCACGGTGATCGACGTGCGCGTGTTCACCCGCGATGGCGTGGAGAAGGATGCGCGTGCCAAGTCGATCGAGGAAGACGACCTCGCCGCGGTCAAGAAGGACCTGAAGGACCAGCTGCGAATCTACGAGGACGATATCTACGCCCGCGTCGAGAAGCTGCTGCTCAACAAGGCCGCGGCCGGTGGCCCGGAAGGGCTGGGTGACGGCTCCAAGGTCACCAAGAAGTACCTGCAGGGCCTGTCCCGCGACCAGTGGTTCGAGGTGCGCCTGAAGGACGACGCCGTGAACTCGCAGCTGGAGGACCTCGGTCGCCAGCTGCAGGAACAGCACGAGCTGTTCGACAAGAAATTCGAGCACCAGAAGGCCAAGGTCGCCGCGGGCGACGACCTGCCGCCGGGCGTGCAGAAGATGGTCAAGGTCTACGTGGCCGTGAAGCGCCGTCTGCAGCCGGGCGACAAGATGGCCGGCCGCCACGGGAACAAGGGCGTGATCTCGATGATCGTGCCGGAAGAGGACATGCCGTTCCTCGACGACGGGACCCCGGTCGACGTGGTCCTGAACCCGCTGGGCGTGCCGTCGCGCATGAACGTCGGGCAGGTGCTGGAGGTGCATCTGGGCTGGGCCGCGAAGGGGCTTGGCGACAAGATCAACCGCATGCTCGAGGCACAGGCCGAGATCGCGAGGCTGCGCGAGTTCCTGGGCCAGATCTACAACCACCGCGAGAAGAAAGTCGACCTCGACTCGATGTCGGACGCCGAGATCATTGCGCTTTGCCGCAACCTGCGCGGTGGCGTGCCGATGGCCACGCCGGTGTTCGATGGTGCCGAGGAGGCCGAGATCAAGGAGATGCTGCGTCTGGCCGATCTGCCCGAGACCGGGCAGGCCGAACTGTTCGACGGGCGGACCGGCGATGCCTTCGATCGCCCGGTGACCGTCGGCTACATGCACATGCTGAAGCTGAACCACCTGGTCGACGACAAGATGCATGCGCGTTCCACCGGCCCGTACTCGCTGGTCACCCAGCAGCCGCTGGGCGGAAAGGCGCAGTTCGGTGGCCAGCGCTTCGGCGAGATGGAGGTCTGGGCGCTGGAGGCCTACGGTGCCGCCTACACCCTGCAGGAAATGCTGACGGTGAAGGCGGACGACGTGCAGGGCCGCAACAAGATGTACAAGAACATCGTCGACGGCGAGCACCACATGGAGGCCAACGTCCCCGAGTCGTTCAACGTGCTCATGAAGGAGATCAAGGCGCTCGGCATCAATATCGAGCTGGAGCAGGACTGATCTCCTCCGATCCGAATGTGATCCGAAGGGGTGCAGGGCACCCCTCGACCCAACGCTTTGTGAGGCATAGCGAATGAAAGACCTCCTCAATCTGTTCAAGCAGCAGACCCAGCCGGAAGAGTTCGATGCGATCCGTATCGGCCTGGCCTCCGCGGACCAGATCCGTTCGTGGTCGTTCGGCGAGGTGAAGAAGCCGGAGACCATCAACTACCGGACCTTCAAGCCGGAGCGCGACGGCCTGTTCTGCGCCAAGATCTTCGGCCCGGTGAAGGACTACGAGTGCCTGTGCGGCAAGTACAAGCGTCTGAAGCACCGGGGTGTGGTCTGCGAGAAGTGCGGCGTCGAGGTGACCCAGACCAAGGTGCGCCGCGAGCGCATGGGTCATATCGACCTGGCCTCCCCGGTCGCGCACATCTGGTACCTGAAGAGCCTGCCGTCGCGCATCGGGCTGCTGCTCGACATGACCCTGAAGGACATCGAGAAGGTGCTCTACTTCGAGTCCTTCATCGTGATCGACCCGGGCTTCACCACGCTGGAGAAGGGCCAGCTCCTGACCGACGAGGAGTACCTCGAGGCGATGGAGGAGCACGGCGACGACTTCACCGCGATGATGGGTGCCGAGGCCGTGCTGTCCCTGCTCAAGGAGATGGACCTGCAGGGCGAGGCGGCCAAGCTGCGCCAGGACCTGGCCGAGACCGGTTCCGAGACCAAGATCAAGCGTCTGGGCAAGCGTCTGAAGCTGATCGAGTCGTTCCTGGAATCCGGCAACAAGCCGGAGTGGATGATCATGTCCGTGCTTCCGGTGCTGCCGCCGGACCTGCGTCCGCTGGTGCCGCTGGACGGTGGCCGTTTTGCGACCTCCGATCTCAACGACCTCTACCGCCGGGTGATCAACCGCAACAACCGCCTGCGCCGCCTGCTGGAGCTGAACGCCCCGGATATCATCGTGCGCAACGAAAAGCGCATGCTGCAGGAGTCCGTGGATGCGCTGCTGGATAACGGGCGCCGCGGCCGTGCGATCACCGGCACCAACAAGCGCCCGCTGAAGTCCCTGGCCGACATGATCAAGGGCAAGCAGGGCCGCTTCCGCCAGAACCTGCTGGGCAAGCGCGTCGACTACTCCGGTCGTTCCGTGATCGTGGTGGGTCCGACCCTGCGTCTGCACCAGTGCGGCCTGCCCAAGCGCATGGCGCTGGAACTGTTCAAGCCGTTCATCTTCGGCAAGCTGCAGCGCCGTGGCCTGGCCACCACCATCAAGGCCGCCAAGAAGGCCGTGGAGAAGGAAGGTCCGGAGGTCTGGGATATCCTCGAAGAGGTGATCCGCGAGCATCCGGTGATGCTGAACCGCGCCCCGACCCTGCACCGCCTGGGTATCCAGGCCTTCGAGCCGGTGCTGATCGAGGGCAAGGCGATCCAGCTGCACCCGCTGGTCTGTGCCGCGTTCAACGCGGACTTCGACGGTGACCAGATGGCCGTGCACGTGCCGCTGTCGCTGGAGGCCCAGCTGGAGGCGCGCACGCTGATGCTCTCCTCCAACAACGTGCTGTCGCCGGCCAATGGCGAGCCGATCATCGTGCCGTCGCAGGATATCGTGCTGGGGCTGTACTACCTGTCGCGCGAGAAGGTCAACGCCAAGGGCGAAGGGATGACCTTCTCCGACGTGGACGAGGTGCACCGCGCCTACGAGCACAAGCAGGTCGATCTGCATGCGCGCATCACCGTGCGCATCGCCGACACCATGGCGGACGTCGCCGAAGGCGAGCCGCTGCCGTCCATGCGCGTGGAGACCACGGTCGGTCGCGCGATCCTGTCGCGCATCATGCCGAAGGGCCTGCCGTTCGAGCTGATCGACCGCGAGCTGAACAAGAAGACCATCTCCGCGCTGATCAACTCCTGCTACCGCCGCCTGGGCCTGAAGGACACCGTGGTGTTCGCGGACCAGCTGATGTATGCGGGCTTCTACTATTCCACTCGCGCCGGTGTCTCGTTCTGCGCGGATGACATGGTCATCCCCGACGAGAAGCAGCCGATCCTGCAAAGCGCCGAAGAGCAGGTGAAGGAGATCGAGGACCAGTATGCCTCCGGTCTGGTCACCAAGGGCGAGCGCTACAACAAGGTTGTCGACATCTGGTCGCACTGCAATGACCAGGTCGCGAAGGCGATGATGGAGCGGCTCGGCAAGGAGCAGGTCACCAACGCCGAGGGCGAGACGGTGGAGCAGGACTCCTTCAACTCGATCTTCATGATGGCCGATTCCGGGGCGCGTGGTTCCGCCGCGCAGATCCGTCAGCTGGCGGGGATGCGTGGCCTGATGGCCAAGCCGGACGGCTCCATCATCGAGACGCCGATCACCGCGAACTTCCGCGAGGGCCTGAACGTCCTGCAGTACTTCATCTCCACCCACGGCGCGCGCAAGGGTCTGGCCGATACCGCGCTGAAGACGGCGAACTCCGGTTACCTGACGCGCCGTCTCGTGGATGTGTCGCAGGACGTGGTGGTCACGCAGCATGACTGCGGTACCCAGCAGGGCCTGATGATGAAGCCGATCATCGAGGGCGGCGACGTGGTCGAGCCGCTGCGCGATCGCGTGCTGGGCCGTACCACGGCGGTGGATGTCCATCGCCCGGGGACCGACGAGGTCCTGGTCCCGGCGGGGACGCTGCTGGACGAGGCGATGGTCGACAAGCTCGACGCCGCCTCGGTGGACGAGGTGCTGGTGCGCTCCGCGATTACCTGCGAGACGCGCCAGGGCATCTGCGCCAAGTGCTACGGCCGCGATCTGGCCCGTGGCCACGAGGTCAACGAGGGCGAAGCGGTGGGTGTGATCGCCGCGCAGTCCATCGGTGAGCCCGGCACCCAGCTGACCATGCGTACCTTCCATATCGGCGGCGCGGCCAGCCGTGCGGTGACTGTCAGCGCGATCCAGGTGAAGAACGCCGGGTCCGTGCGTCTGCACAACCTGAAGACCGTCACCAACAAGGCGGACAACCTGGTGGCGGTCTCGCGCTCCGGGGAACTGGGCGTCATCGACGACCAGGGCCGCGAGCGCGAGCGCTACAAGATCCCGTACGGGGCGACCATCACGGTCAAGGAAGGCGATGCGGTGGAGGCCGGCCAGGAGGTCGCGACCTGGGATCCGCATACCCATCCGATCGTCACCGAGGTGGGCGGCTACATCCGTCTGGCGGACTTCGTCGAGAACGTCACCGTTACCAAGGAGACGGACGAGTTCACTGGCCTGTCCCAGAACGTTGTGCTGGACCCGAAGAGCCGCTCCAGCGCCGGCAAGGACCTGCGTCCGACGGTCAAGCTGGTCGACGACGACGGCAACGAGGTGTACATCCCGGGCACCGACATGCCCGCGCAGTACATGCTGCCGGCCAACGCGATCTTCAATCTCGAGGACAACGCCCGTGTCGAGGTTGGTGACGTTATTGCCCGTCTGCCGCAGGAGTCGTCCAAGACCCGCGATATCACTGGTGGTCTGCCGCGTGTGGCCGATTTGTTCGAGGCCCGCCGTCCGAAGGAGCCGGCCGTGCTGGCCGAGATCTCCGGTACCGTCTCGTTCGGCAAGGAGACCAAGGGCAAGCAGCGTCTGGTGATTACCCCGGACCAGGGTGACCCGGTCGAGATGCTGATCCCGAAACTGCGCACCGTGAACGTGTTCGAGGGCGAGCGCGTGGAGCGGGGCGAGGTCGTGGTCGATGGCGAGCTGGATCCGCACGACATTCTGCGGCTGCGTGGCGTCACCACCCTGGCCGAGTACCAGGTCCAGGAGATCCAGGACGTCTACCGCCTGCAGGGCGTGAAGATCAATGACAAGCACATCGAAGTCATTGTTCGCCAGATGATGCGCAAGGTGAACATCGCCAATCCGGGCGACACCAAGTTCCTCGCGGGCGACCAGGTCGATCGCAACCGTGTCCTGGAGGAAAACGAGAAGCTTGGCGACGACCAGCAGCCGGCGACCTACGAGCGTGTGCTGCTCGGGATCACCAAGGCCTCGCTGGTGACGGAGTCGTTCATCTCCGCGGCCTCCTTCCAGGAGACCACCCGCGTACTGACCGAGGCGTCGACCCGTGGCGCCCGCGACGACCTGCGTGGCCTGAAGGAGAACGTGATTGTGGGTCGCCTGATCCCGGCCGGGACCGGGCTGGCGTATCACAAGGAACGCCGCCGCAAGCGCGAGCTGGAAATGCCGGAGTTCGAGAGCATCGAGGAGGAGTCGGCGGTGACCGCTGACACCGCATCCGACGCTTCGGGTCCGGAAATTACCGGGGAAGGCTCCGAATAGCCTCCCCTTCTGTTGACACTTCAGGGGGTGGCGATTAGAATTCCGCTCCCTCGACAGGCCGGTCACGGCGCCGGCCTGTCGTTATTTTTAGGCTAGGAGAAAGGGTTTCATGGCCACGATCAATCAGTTGGTACGCAAGCCCCGCAAGCGCCCCGTCGAGAAGAGTGCGGTGCCGGCGCTGCAGGGTTCGCCGCAGAAGCGCGGGGTATGCACCCGCGTCTACACGACCACGCCGAAAAAGCCGAATTCCGCGCTGCGCAAGGTTGCGCGCGTGCGCCTGACCAATGGCTACGAAGTGAGTAGCTATATCGGCGGCGAGGGCCACAACCTGCAGGAGCACTCGGTGGTCCTGATTCGTGGCGGTCGTGTGAAGGATCTTCCCGGTGTGCGTTACCACACGGTGCGTGGCTCCCTGGACACCCAGGGTGTGCAGAATCGCACCCAGGGTCGTTCCAAGTACGGCACCAAGCGCCCGAAGAAATCCTAACCGTGTACAAGAGCGGGAACTGAAACATGTCGAGAAGAGCAGCTGCCCCCAAGCGTCACATCCTTCCTGATCCGAAATTCGGAAGCGAGCGCCTGGCCAAGTTCATCAACACCGTGATGCGCGACGGCAAGAAGTCCGTTGCGGAGCAGGTCGTGTACGGCGCGCTGGACCAGATCGAGTCCAAGCAGGGCGACGGCATGGGTGCGCTGGAGCGCGCGCTGGACAACATCCGTCCGCGTGTCGAGGTGAAGTCTCGCCGTGTGGGTGGTGCCACCTACCAGGTGCCGGTGGAAGTTCGTTCTGTGCGCCAGGATGCCCTCGCGATGCGCTGGGTGGTGGAAGCGGCCCGCAAGCGTGGCGAGCGGACGATGGCGCTGAAGCTGGCAGGCGAGCTGATGGATGCCGCCGACGCCAAGGGCACCGCCGTGAAGAAGCGCGAAGACACTCACCGTATGGCGGAAGCGAACAAGGCGTTCGCCCACTTCCGCTGGTAAAACCGATTTAGAGAGGCTCATCCGTGGCACGCAAGACCCCACTGAAGCGCTACCGGAACATCGGGATCAGCGCGCACATCGACGCCGGCAAGACGACGACGACCGAGCGCATCCTGTTCTATACCGGTCTGTCGCACAAGATCGGCGAGACGCACGAAGGCGCCGCCACGATGGACTGGATGGAGCAGGAGCAGGAGCGCGGGATCACCATTACCTCTGCGGCGACCACCTGCTTCTGGTCGGGTATGGGGCAGCAGTTCCCGGAACATCGGGTCAATATCATCGATACCCCGGGGCACGTGGACTTCACCATCGAAGTGGAGCGGTCCATGCGGGTCCTCGACGGTGCGGTCATGGTGTACTGCGCCGTGGGCGGGGTGCAGCCGCAGTCCGAGACCGTCTGGCGTCAGGCGACGAAGTACTCCGTGCCGCGCATGGCGTTCGTCAACAAGATGGACCGGGCCGGGGCCGACTTCCTGCGTGTGTATGAGCAGATGAAGGAGCGCCTTCAGGCGAACCCGGTGCCGATTCAGCTGCCGATCGGTGCCGAGGACAACTTCCAGGGTGTGATCGACCTGA
This sequence comes from Thioalkalivibrio sp. ARh3, assembly GCF_000377265.1. Taxonomy (NCBI): domain Bacteria; kingdom Pseudomonadati; phylum Pseudomonadota; class Gammaproteobacteria; order Chromatiales; family Ectothiorhodospiraceae; genus Thioalkalivibrio; species Thioalkalivibrio sp. ARh3. The sequence continues at coordinate 2,096 of NZ_KB897957.1, read as the reverse complement.
TCAAGATGCAGGCGATCTACTGGGCTGAGGAGAACTACGGGATTTCCTTCGAGTACAAGGATATCCCCGACGAGCTCCAGGCCGAGGCCGAGAAGTGGCGCGAGAGCATGCTCGAGGCCGCCGCCGAGGCCAACGAAGAGCTGATGGACAAGTACCTCAACGAGGGTACCCTCAGCGAAGAAGAGATTAAGCAGGCAATCCGCCACCGCACCATTGAGCTGGAAATCGTCCCCATGCTGTGCGGGTCCGCGTTCAAGAACAAGGGTGTGCAGGCGATGCTGGACGCGGTGGTGGAATACCTGCCGTCTCCGGAAGAGGTCAAGGCCATCAAGGGCGTGAAGGCCGGAACCGAAGAGCCGGTCGCGAAGCACGCCTCGGATGACGAGCCCTTTGCCGCCCTCGCGTTCAAGATCATGACGGACCCCTATGTCGGTTCCCTGACGTTCGTACGCGTCTACTCGGGTGTGCTGAGTGCGGGCGATACCGTGCTGAACACACAGAACAACCGCCGCGAGCGGATTGGCCGTATCCTCCAGATGCACTCCAACTCCCGCGAGGAGATCAAGGAGCTGCGCGCTGGCGATATCGGCGCGGTCGTCGGTCTGAAGGATTTGTATACCGGGACCACGCTCTGCGACCCGAACGATCCGGTCGAGCTGGAGCGCATGGAGTTTCCGGAGCCGGTGATCTCGATCGCCGTGGAGCCGAAGACCAAGTCGGACCAGGAAAAGATGGGTATCGCGCTGAACAAGCTGGCGCAGGAAGATCCGTCGTTCCGTGTCCATACCGATGAAGAGTCGGGTCAGACGATCATCTCCGGCATGGGCGAGCTTCATCTCGAGGTCCTGGTAGACCGCATGAAGCGCGAGTTCAAGGTGGAGGCGAACGTCGGTCAGCCACAGGTCGCCTACCGCGAAACGATCAAGAAGAGCGTCGAGTCCGAAGGAAAGTTCGTGCGCCAGTCGGGCGGGCGCGGTCAGTACGGGCATGTGTGGCTTCGCATCGAGCCGCAGGAGCCGGGTGACGGTTACGAGTTCGTCAACGCCATTGTGGGTGGCGTGGTGCCGAAGGACTACATCCCGGCTGTGAACAAGGGTGTGGAAGAGCAGATGGCCAATGGCGTGCTCGCCGGCTACCCCGTGGTGGACGTGAAGGTCACGCTGTTCGACGGCTCCTACCACGACGTCGACTCGAACGAGATGGCGTTCAAGGTCGCCGGCTCCATGGGCTTCAAGGAAGGCGCGCTGAAGGCCGGGGCCGTGCTGCTCGAGCCGATGATGAAGGTTGAGGTCGAGACGCCGGAAGAATACATGGGCGACGTGATGGGTGATCTCAATCGCCGCCGAGGCCTGGTCAAGGGCATGGAAGACGTCGCGGGGCAGAAGCTGTTGAAGGCCGAGGTCCCGCTGTCCGAGATGTTTGGTTATTCGACCCAGCTGCGCTCGATGAGCCAGGGCCGCGCAACGTACTCGATGGAGTTCGAGAAGTACGCCGAAGCGCCAGCCCAGGTGGCCGAGGCCGTGGCGGCGAAGGCCTCCTGATCCGAATCGCGTAATCCGAAAGAACTGTAGAAAGAGGTTTGAGCTGTGTCCAAGGAAAAGTTCGAGCGTAAGAAGCCGCATGTGAATGTGGGGACGATTGGTCATGTGGACCATGGCAAGACCACGCTGACGGCGGCGATGACGGCGGTGCTGGGCAAGAAGTACGGCAGCGAGGCCCGTGCGTTTGACCAGATCGACAATGCGCCGGAAGAGAAGGCGCGCGGGATTACGATTGCCACGGCGCACGTGGAATACGAGTCTGATATTCGTCACTACGCGCATGTGGACTGCCCGGGTCACGCGGACTACGTGAAGAACATGATCACGGGTGCGGCGCAGATGGACGGCGCGATTCTGGTGGTGTCGGCGGCCGATGGCCCGATGCCGCAGACCCGCGAGCACATCCTGCTGGCGCGTCAGGTCGGTGTGCCGTACATCGTGGTGTTCCTGAACAAGGCCGACATGGTCGACGACCCCGAGCTGCTCGAGCTGGTCGAGATGGAAGTGCGCGATCTGCTGTCCTCGTATGACTTCCCGGGCGACGACACCCCGGTG
>NZ_KB897956.1:0-33039 GCF_000377265.1 Thioalkalivibrio sp. ARh3 | reverse complement strand
CCTCGGGACGGAAGAGAGGCGCTGACTGTCTGAGCGAAGCCGAAGGCGCAGCGAGTTTCAGCGCCGCCGGCCCGAGGGCCCTGGAGCAAGGTCCCCGGGCGGAATCCGGGTGCGCCTCGACGGGTACTTTCTTGGGCAAGCAAGAAAGTACCTCGGGGTGCGCTGCCGAGACAGCGCAGGCAGGCGGCGGGCCGAAGGCACCATAAACACCGGAGGACAAACCAGGCCCAGCCTCAACGGAGCAGGCCAAAGGCGTAAAGCGAGCACCGGGCGGCGCGCGCGACGCGCCGTTATAATACGCGGCTTTCCCCACATTCCGACCCGAGCGCGCCCGCGATCATGGACAAGAGCTTCGACCCCAAGAGCATCGAGCAGACCCAGTACGAACGCTGGGAGGCTGCGAACATCTTCGCGCCGCCGGAGACGGGCGAGGCCGGCTACTGCATCCTGCTGCCGCCGCCGAACGTAACCGGCACCCTGCACATGGGGCATGCGTTCCAGCACACCCTGATGGACACCCTGATCCGCTACCGGCGCATGCACGGCGACCGCACCCTGTGGCAGGGCGGTACCGACCATGCCGGAATCGCCACGCAGATGGTGGTCGAACGCCAGCTGGCGGCGCAGGAAAAGACCCGCCACGACCTCGGGCGCGAGGAGTTCGTGCGCGCGGTCTGGGACTGGAAGAACGAATCCGGCGGCACCATCACCCGCCAGATGCGCCGGCTGGGCGATTCGGTGGACTGGTCGCGCGAGCGCTTCACCATGGACGACGGCCTGTCCGAGGCGGTGCTCGAGGTCTTCGTGCGCCTGCATGAGGAAGGCCTGATCTACCGCGGCAAGCGCCTGGTCAACTGGGACCCGGTGCTGCACACCGCGCTGTCCGACCTGGAGGTGCTGTCGGAAGAGGAAAACGGTCACCTGTGGCACTTCCGCTATCCGCTGGCCGACGGCTCCGGGCACCTGACCGTGGCCACCACACGCCCCGAGACCATGCTGGGCGACACCGCCGTCGCGGTGCACCCGGAGGACGAGCGCTACCGCGACCTGATCGGCAAGACGATCCGCCTGCCGCTGGTCGGGCGCGAGATCCCGATCATCGCCGACGACTACGTCGAGTCCGAGTTCGGCTCCGGCTGCGTGAAGATCACCCCGGCGCACGACTTCAACGACTACGCGATGGGCCAGCGTCACGACCTGCCGGTGATCAACATCCTGACCATCGACGCGTGCATGAACGACAACGTGCCCGAGGCCTACCGCGGACTGGACCGCTATGAGGCCCGCAAGCGCGTGGTCGCCGATCTGGATCACCTCGGCCTGCTGGAAAAGACCGAGGACCACCGCCTGATGGTCCCGCGCGGCGATCGCTCCGGCACCGTGGTCGAGCCCTACCTGACCGACCAGTGGTACGTGAAGGCCGGCCCGCTGGCCGAACCGGCGATCAAGGCGGTGGAGGACGGCCGCATCCGCTTCGTGCCGGAGAACTGGTCGAAGACCTACTTCGAGTGGATGCGCAACATCGAGGACTGGTGCATCTCGCGCCAGATCTGGTGGGGTCACCGCATCCCGGCCTGGTACGACGGCGATGGCAACGTGTACGTCGGGCGTTCCGAGGACGAGGTGCGCGAGAAGCACGGCCTGGGCGCCGAGGTGGCGCTGGAACAGGACGAGGACGTCCTCGACACCTGGTTCAGCTCGGCCCTGTGGCCGTTCTCCACCCTCGGCTGGCCGCAGCAGACGCCGGAACTGCGCGACTTCTACCCCACCAGCGTGCTGGTCACCGGCTTCGACATCATCTTCTTCTGGGTCGCCCGCATGATCATGATGGGCGAGCACTTCATGGGCGACGTGCCGTTTCGCGAGGTGTACGTCACCGGCCTGATCCGTGACTCGGAAGGCCAGAAGATGTCCAAGTCCAAGGGCAACGTGATCGACCCGATTGATCTCATCGACGGCATCAGCGCCGACGACCTGGTGGCCAAGCGCACCCGTGGTCTGATGCAGCCGCAGATGGCGAAAAAGATCGAGAAGACCACGCGCAAGGCCTTCCCCGACGGCTTCCCCGCGTTCGGCACCGACGCCCTGCGTTTCACCCTGGCGGCACTGGCCACCACCGGGCGCGACATCAAGTTCGATCTCGGCCGCATCGAGGGCTACCGCAACTTCTGCAACAAGCTGTGGAATGCCTCGCGCTTCGTGCTGATGAACGTCGAGGGCCACGACTGCACGGCTGCAGGGGACACCGCGGAACATCGCACTCTGGCCGATCGCTGGATCCTCGACCGCCTGGCCGAAACCGCCGCGACGGCCACGCAGCAGCTCGATGCCTACCGCTTCGACCTCGCCGCGCAGACGCTGTACGAATTCACCTGGCACGACTACTGCGACTGGTACCTGGAGCTGACCAAGCCGGTGTTGAACGACGAGGCCACGCCGGAGGCGGTCAAGCGTGCCACGCGCCATACGCTCGTCAGCGTGCTCGAGGCCCTGCTGCGCCTGCTGCACCCGGTGATCCCGTTCATCACCGAGGCGATCTGGACCAGTGTGAAGCCGCACGCCGGCATCGGCGACGACATCGAGTTCCTGGTGCAGCGCCCCTGGCCCGCGCAGGACGGCTTCCCGCGCGATGCCACCGCCACCGCCGAGCTCGACTGGGTCAAGGATTTCATCACCGGGCTGCGCCGCATCCGTGCCGAGATGGACATCGCCCCGGGCAAGCCGCTGCCGGTGCTGGTGAAGAACTGGAGCGAGGCCGACCAGGAGCGCTACACGCGCCACCGCGGCCTGCTGGAGTTCCTCGCCAGGCCCGAGAGCGTCACCTGGCTGGATACCACCGACGAGGCCCCGGAGTCCGCGATGGCCCTGGTCGACGACATGCAACTGCTGATCCCGCTGGCCGGGCTGATCGACAAGGATGCCGAGCTGGCACGCCTGGACAAGGAGATCGGCAAGCTCGACAAGAACCTCGAGCAAAGCGAAAAGCGCCTTGCCAACGCAAGCTTCGTGGACCGTGCGCCGGCCGAGGTGGTGCAGAAGGAACGCGACCGCGTCGCCGAGATGCAGGCCACGCGCGAACAGCTCGCCGGCCAGCGCGAACGCATCCGCGCAATGTAGCGGATGCGGGCGTCCATGCAGAGAATCAACTGATCCGGTCGAGCATCCCCTGATGGCGGATCAGCCGGGCGAACAGCCGCCCGGTGTGGTACCAGTGCAGCATCCAGATCTCCCGTGCCAGCCGCAGCTGCGGTACGCGTGGCGAGTGCTCGGCAGGGCAGGGACAGACCTCGAGCCCCACCCCGCGCGCGATGGCCACGGCACGGGGCAGATGGAAGCGACTGGTCACCAGCACACAGCCCGGGAGCGCGCCATCGCCGTGCTGAAGCAGCAGATCGCGCGCGTTTTGCAGGTTCTCGAGGGTGTGCCGCGAGTCCTCTTCACAATAGATTCGGGAAGCCGGGAGGCCACGCTGGCGCAGAAAGGCCGCACCCGCGGCCGACTCGCTGGGCCCTTCCGGCGAGGTATACCCGCCCAGCAGCAGAACGCGGGCCTCCGGGTCGCGCCGCAGCAAGCGCAGGGCCCGCAACAGGCGCAGCCGGTAACCCGGCCCGGGACGCCCCCCTTGTAACTGCTGCCCCAGAACGATGATCCAGGGGGCACGTCCCGGACAGTGCAGGTTGCGCACCCAGAGGTGCATGCGCCCCCACAGCGCGAGCCAGCTAAGCCCCGCCGTCAGCACGATCACCAGATTGGAAAGCCCGAACGTCAGCAGCCCGTCCGGCCCGATGCGCCGAAGCCCGACCCGATCACTGATCAAAGCCCGTCCCCCATGTTGCCTCCAAGCGGCGCACTGGCAGCCAGCCGGCCACCCTCGCATCCAGAGCCCCCGCTGGGCCGCCCAGGCCCACAAAACCGCTTTTCCCCTGCCTTTCGAGGGTACCACGGCCCCTTGGGGTTGCGTATCATCGGCCCCGGGCCGGGAGGTGCTGGGCGTGCCGAGCACCTCTCAACAGGGAGAGCCGATTCCGGATTACGCCGCTAACTGGGGGAGAGACGTGGCAGCACAAACCGCAATGGAACAGGAAGTCGCCAGGCTGATCGTCGACAGCCTGAATCTCGAAGAGGTCAGTCCCGAGCAGATCGAGCCCGAGGCGCCCTTGTTCCGCGAGGGTCTTGGGCTGGACTCGATCGATGCGCTGGAACTGGCGTTGGCCATCTCGCGCGCCTATGGCGTGCAGATCCGTTCCGATGACGAGAACAACCGCCAGATATTCGCATCCTTGCGGGCCCTGACGGCCCATATCGAGGCGCATCGAGCCACGTCGTGAGCACCCGTCTTGCCGCCGGGGTAGCACTGGGCTACCCGGTGGCCGTGATCGCGGGTAGCTTCCTGGAGATGCCGCGCCTGCCGCTGGCCTGGCTGGCGCTGCTCATTCTGGTGCTGGCCTGGAAGGCTCTGCCCGTGTTCGGCCGAGCGGTGATGGCCCTGGCGCTGGCCATGCTAGTGTTGCTTCTGGGTACCGAGCCGGCCGGGAAATGGCTGATTTATGCGGTACCGGTGCTTATTCAAGGGGCCCTGGCATGGCTGTTTGCCCGCTCCCTGCGCCCGGGTTCCACGCCCCTGATCACCCGATATGCGCTGGCCATGGGCGCCTCCGACAGTCCGCCGGTACATCGCTATACGCAGCGACTCACGGTCGCCTGGGCCCTGCTGTGCGGTGGACTCGCCCTGCTGTCGGCGGTGCTGGCAGCAACGGTGTCCACCACTACCTGGGCGTTGTTCGCAAATGGGATCAATTATATGTTCCTGGCGGCCCTGTTCATGCTGGAATATCCATTACGGTGTCGGGTCCTGCGCGATGAACCCAGGGCGGGTTTTCTGCCCTACCTCGCCGCACTGGCGCGCGCCGACCACCGTCGCATCCTGAGGCAACGATGAGGCACTCAAACACCTTACCGCTGATCGCCGATCACTCCACGCCATTGGCCTGGGTGGCAGGGCGTCGTATCTCGCGTGCCGCGTTTCTCGCCGACGTCCGGGCCCTCGCCCGACGCCTCCCGGCCGGCGGGGCCCACTTCAACCTGTGTGAGGATCGCTATCGCTTCGCGGTCGCGTTCGCAGCGATCCTGTTGCGCGGGGGGGCCAGCATCCTCCCGCCGAACCGGGCCCGCACCACCCTGAGCGAAATCGCCGAGCGGCATCCTGGCGCGCACGCCCTGGTAGACGAGCGGGATCTTTCGATCACCATCCCCGTCGTTCCGGTCACCGCGGACGGGACGGAACACGCCCCTAATCCCGGGGCGACCCCGGAGATCCCGACGGACCAGATGGCGGTCCATGCCTATACTTCGGGCAGCACCGGACAGCCCACCGCCCACAGCCGCCGCTGGAGCAGCCTCCACGCCGTAACCACTCAGGCCCTGCGCCGTTTCGGTCTGGGCACCGACGGGGGAACGCTGGTGGGCACCGTCCCCGCACAGCACATGTACGGCCTGGAATCCACGGTGCTGTACGCCCTGCTCGGGCCCTGCACGCTCCTGGCCGAGCGCCCGTTCTTCCCGGACGACATCCGCCAAGCCCTGGCCGACCATGCACCGGCCAGCCTGGTCACGACCCCGTTTCACCTGGACGCCTGCCTGCGGGCGGGCCTGACCTGGCCCGACACGGCGCGGGTCATCAGCGCTACCGCACCACTGGAGCGCGACCGTGCACAGGCTGCGGAAACACTGCTCGGCACAACCGTCTGCGAGATCTACGGCTGCACCGAGGCCGGCGCAGTCGCCAGCCGCGAGACCGCCCGGGAGTCCCTCTGGAGACTCTATGACGGGATTTCCCTGACCACACTGAACAGGGAACGGATCACCGTACAGGGCCCCCAGCATCCGGAGCCGGTCGCCCTGCCCGATCGCATCGAGCGGGAAGATGCCCAGCGGTTTCGCATGCACGGACGCCCGGCGGATCAGCTCAATATCGCCGGCAAACGCGCCTCGCTTGCCGAGCTGAACCGGCGCCTGAACGCCATCCCCGGCGTACTGGACGGGGTGTTCATCCCGCCCGACCCCAAACAGGACGGCGGGAACAGGCGCCTGGCCGCGATCGTGGCCGCCCCCGAACGCTCCGAGGCCGAGATCCTGGCGGCATTGGCCGAAACCACGGACCCGCTGTTCCTTCCGCGTCCCTTGATCCGGGTGGACGCCCTCCCCCGCAGCGCGACGGGCAAAGTCCCGCGCCAGCTCCTGCTGGACCTGCTGGACCAGCACAGTCAGTGCGCCTGAGTCATGACGCCGGTTACCGCCACGCGCCGCATTCCGGACAGCCACCCGTCTCTGCCCGGACACTTTCCCGGTCAGCCCGTCGTACCGGGTGTGATCATCCTGGAGACGGTGGATGCGGTCGCGCGCGAAAGCGGCCTGGGCCCGGTGGCCGCGCTGCCCCGGGCCAAGTTCCTGGCGCCGTTACTCCCGGAGGTCGACTTCCGGGTCGAGATTGAGCCGCCCGGTGCCAGCGGCCTGCGGGCGTTCCGTGTCGTTCGCCTGGACGCCGAGACCCCCGAGCCCCTGTGTAGCGGACAGCTCAGGCTGCACGAAGACGGTCAACCGGTATGAGCCGCGGGTGGTTCCGCCAGGGGGAGCGCGGGTCTCCGCTGGCCTTGCGCATCATCCTGTGGATCGCTTTGCATCTCGGACGTCCGGCCGGACGCGCGCTGCTGTACCCGATCACTGCCTATTTTCTGCTGTTTGCCCCCAAGTCCCGGGGCTACAGCCGGGACTATCTGCGCCGCGTACTCGGGCGCGAGCCGCACCTGCGCGAGATCGCCCGTCACTTCCACAGCTTCGCGTCGGTGATCCTGGACCGCGTCTTCCTGCTGGCCGGAAAGGATGACAGCCTGGACCTTCGGGTTCACGACCGCGAGATCTTCCTCGAGCACGTCGAAACGGGCCGCGGCGCCCTGCTGCTGGGGGCACACCTGGGCAGTTTCGAGGCCTTGCGGGTACTGGCAATAGACAAACACGACTTCCCGGTACGCGTGCTGATGTACCGCGATCACAACCAGCGCATCACCCAGCTTCTGGAGGCGCTCAACCCCCAGGTCGCCGCATCGGTCATCCCCCTGGGCGAGACCGAGACCCTGCTGCAGGCCCGCGACTGCCTGGAGCAAGGGGGCGTTGTGGCCACCCTGGCCGATCGCGTAGCGGAAAGCGACAAGATGATCGAATGCCGATTCCTCGGAGGGCGGGCGTGGTTCCCCCAGGGCCCCCTGCTCGTGGCGGCAGTACTGAAAGTCCCGGTCATCCTCTGCTTCGGCCTCTATCGCGGCGGCAATCGCTACGATATCGTCTTCGAACGCTTCGCCGACGCCATCGAGGCGCCCCGCGGCCGACGCGACGAGGCCCTGGCCGAATGGGTCCAGCTCTATGCCGATCGTCTGGAGGCGCGCGTGCGCGAGGCCCCGTACAACTGGTTCAACTTCTATGACTTCTGGAATGACTCCCCCCGCTAAGCCTTGCTGCTGGCACCCGCCAGGGGCCAGGACACTGGCATTGATGCTGCTCCTGCTGGCTTGCCCGCTGTTCGCAAAGGCGGAGACCTCCGGGGACACGCTGGACCGGATCCTGGAAGCACTGGCCGATGATCCGCCCTCGCACATCGACTTCCGCGAGACACGCGAAGACCCCCTGCTCGAATTCCCCGAGACGCGCACCGGCACGCTGGTGTTCGAGCCGCCGGACACCCTGGAACGCCGCATGGATGGCGATGGCGGCGAACGCGTTCGCATCGAGGGTCGTCAGGTCGTCGTGGAACGCCGGGGCTCCAGCCGCGAAGTCGACTTGGACGAACAGCCGGGCCTGGCCGCGTTTGCCGCCCTGTTCCGCTCCCTTGCCAAGGGGGAGCGCGAGGGACTGGAAGAACACTTCGAGGTCGAGACCGAGGGCGACCTCGAGGCCTGGAAACTGGAACTCACCCCGCGTGACCGTGCCCTTCGCCGCATGATCCTCGGGCTCGAGCTCCGCGGCGAGGGCGATGCCCTCCTGCGTCTGGATACCGAGGAATCCGGGGGCCGCCACAGCCGCATGCAGCTCGACCCCCGAGACGGCGACTGATTGGTGCCGAATCGCCTCTACCTGTCACCGGGACCCGCGCTCTGGCTGATCGGGCTGCTGGTCGCGGCCGGCATACTGCTATGGCGGGGCGAACTGGTAACCGACCTCCAGGGGTTCACCCCCGAGCCGGTCACCGAGAGCGGGATTGCGCTGGATCCCGGGGGCGGTCCGGCCGGACAGATCCTGTTGCTGGGCATCGAGGGCGGCAGCAGCGCACTACGTGCGGATGCCAGCGACCACCTGGCCCAGGCGCTGCACGACCACCCCACAGTCGCGGAGATCCGCAACGGGCGGCTCGACCCGGATGATCCCGCGCTGGATTTCCTGCTCGAGCACCGCTATCTCCTGAGCCCCGAGGTGACGCCGGAGCGCTTCTCCACCGAGAGCCTGCGCGCACAGCTGGAAGAGCGCCGAGAAGACCTCGGGAGCGCCGCCCCCCTGATGCCCCGGGAACTGATTGGCCGCGACCCCACGGGCGAATCGCTCGTGGTGCTGGAGCAGCTCGGTCAGGCCGGGGGCGCGGGGCAACGCGACCGTCACGGGGTCTGGATCGACCCCGAACGCGACCGCGCCGTGCTGGTCCTGCACAGTGCGGCCGACGGCATGGACCTGGATGGCCAGGAGGCGCTCCTGAAGGCCCTCGACGAGGCCTTCGCCGAGTACGCGGACGATCTGGACCTGCTCGTCGCAGGGCCTGCGGTGATTGCGGTCGAATCGCGCGGGCGCATCCGGGGCGAGATCACCGCCTTCAGCCTGGCCGCCAGTCTGGCCCTGGCCACACTGCTGCTGGCCGTGTTCCGCCACCCCCATCCGGTCTGGCTCGCGGCCGTTCCGCTGGCCACCGGCATCCTGGCCGGCGCCGCGGTGGTAACGCTGGTGTTTGGTCACCTGCACGGGATCGCGCTGGCGTTCGGCATTACGGTGCTGGGCATCGCGCTCGACTACCCGCTGCACCTGTTCGCACACAGCCGGAACCCCCCGAGTGACGGGATGCGCGGCGTCGCGCGCGAACTGTGGCCGGCAATCGGCCTGGGGGCCGGGAGCACGGTACTGGTCTACGCGCTGATGGCGATCACGGGCTTTTCCGGCATGGCGCAACTCGGGCTGTTCGTGCTGACCGGTGTCGGCGTGGCCGCGATCACCACGCGTTGGGTGCTGCCCCGCCTGATGCCGCAGGTGCTCCAGCGCAACGGGGTGCCCCCGGCGCGCCTGCCCGTACCCACCGCGCTGACACAGCCGCCCCTCACGGCGCGCTGGATCCTGGCAGCCGCGGTGCTGGGGGCCCTGGTGGTGATCGCCAGCACCGACCCGTTCCCCTGGGAGGACAACCTGGGCGCGCTGCACCCGGTGCCACAGGAGCACATCGACCGCGACCGCGAACTGCGCCACGCCCTGGGGCTTCCGGATATTCGCCATGCCCTGCTGATCACCGCGCCCGACCCCGAGCGGGCACTGCAGGCCGCCGAGGCACTGACCCCGGGTCTGGAAGATCTGCGCCATCAGGAAACGCTGACGGCCTACGACCATGCGGCCAGGGCCCTGCCGAGCCAGGCCCTGCAGCGCACACGCCAGGAGGCCCTGCCCGCCACGGACACCCTGCGCGAGCGGCTGGACACCGCCATCGACGGGCTGGGTTTTCGCGCGGACGCCTTCGATCCCTTTCTGGAGGATGTGGCCCGCTCCCGCGATCTGGAACCGCTCACGTTGGCCACACTGCCCGACGGCCCGTTGCGCCAGACGACAGGCACCCTGCTGATGCCGGGCGAGGACCGCGGCGACTGGATGGCCTGGGTGCGGCTGAGCGGCGTAGAGGACGCGACGGAGGTCAGGAATTGGCTGCAGCGGGAACCGCTGGCGGACCTGCCCGAGCTGGGCGACGTGGGCGTGCAGCACGTGGATTTCCTGCGCGCGTCGGAGGACCTGGTCAGCGAATTCCGCGATCAGGCGCTGGAACGGCTGGCCCTCGGCGTGGGGGCCGTGGCGCTGTTGCTGCTGCTGGTCACCCGCGCCCCCGGGCGCAGCCTGCGCATCCTGACGGCGGTGGGCAGTGGCCTGGTCCTGACCGTGGCCGCCCTGATCCTGCTCGGGATCTCCCTGTCCCTGTTCCATCTGATTGCACTGCTGCTGATCGTCGGGCTGTGTCTGGACTACGCAGTGTTTTTCAGCCGCCCCCTGAAAGACCTCCAGGCACGACTGCGCACGGCCGCCTCGGTCAGTATCTGCGCGCTTTCCACCGTGGCCGTGTTTGGCTTGTTGGCCCTGTCCAGTCTGCCGGTGCTCCGGGCCATGGGTCTCACGGTGGTGCTGGGCGTGGTATTTTCCTTTCTCGCAGCCGCGCTTCTGGCGCAGCCCCCCCGGTCGCGCCGTACAGTGCCGGAACATCAATAAACCCCTGCAGCCAATCTCCCGCCAACCGCAGCCCGCCGAATGAAGCCACTGGTCATCTCCGCTCACACCCTGACCTCCGCCAACGGAACCGGCCGCCAGGCCAATGCCGATGCCCTGCACCAAGGGGACAGCGGACTGCGCCCCTGCGACCTGGACTCCGTGCGGCTGGACACCCATATCGGGCGCGTGGCGGGCGTCGAGGACATCGCTCTGGCCGATCACCTGGCCCCGTTCCAGTGCCGCAATCACCAGCTGGCCGAGCTGGGGCTGCGCCAGGATGGCTTCGCCGAGGCCATCGGGACCGCCCGCGAGCGCTACGGCGCCGGACGCATTGCAGTCCTGATGGGTACCAGCACCTCGGGGATCGCGGCGACGGAACAGGCCTACCACCGCCGCGACCCGTCCACCGGGGAGCTGCCACCGGACTACGACTACCAGCACACGCAGAACATGTTCTCGCTGGCCGATTTCGTCGCTACCCGGCTCGGGCTGCGGGGACCGGCGATGGTGGTCTCCACGGCCTGCTCGTCCAGTGCCAAGGTCTTTGCCGATGCGGAGCGCTTCATCGCGGCCGGGCTCTGCGATGCCGCCGTGGTGGGCGGAGTCGACAGCCTCTGCGGGATGACCCTGTACGGCTTCAATGCGCTGCAGCTCGTGGCACCGGGCCCGTGTCGCCCACTGCACACCGAGCGCGCGGGGATCTCCATCGGCGAGGCCGCCGGTTTCTTCCTGCTGGAAAAGACCGACAGCGGTGCGGCCGGTCCCCGACTGATCGGCCACGGCGAATCCAGCGATGCCCATCACATGTCCGCCCCGCATCCGGAAGGGCTTGGTGCGGCACGGGCCATGGAGCAGGCCCTCGCGCGGGCACAGCGACCCGCCGGGGCCATCGACTATGTGCTCATGCATGCCACCGCGACGCCGGCCAACGACCGCTCCGAGGCGCGCGCCCTGGCGCGCCTGTTTGGCGCGCACAGCCGCGCCGCTGGCACCAAGGGCCTGACCGGCCACACGCTGGGCGCAGCCGGTGCGGTCGGGGTCGCCCAGGCACTGGAAAGCCTGGAGAGGGGCTTCGTACCCGCCACGGCAGGACTCGACCACCCGGACCCTGAACTTGAACTGGACGCACGAGGGGTCGCTGAGGAACGCGATATCCGCCACGTACTGGTAAACGCATTCGGCTTTGGCGGCAACAACTGCAGCCTGCTACTGGAGGCCGCATGAAGGTCGGTATTGCGGCCATCGGCCTGCTGGGCCCGGGCCTGGCCGATTTCGCCTCGGCGCACCCCGTCCTCGCCGGACAGAAGGCCCACGAGCTGACGCCGGTCGCCATCCCGCCGACCACCCTGCTGCCGGCCAACGAGCGCCGCCGCACAACGGACACGATTCGCCTGGCACTGAAGGTCGCGGAGGAGGCCACGACCGATTGCGATCGCAGCCAGCTGCGGTCCGTGTTCGCCTCGTCCTCCGGGGACATGGACATCATCGACCGCATCTGCGAGGCCCTGACGCAGCCCGAGCCCATGGTCTCGCCCGTACAGTTCCACAACTCGGTCCACAACGCGCCGGCCGGAAACTGGTCGATCGCCACAGGGAATCCGGCCCCCGCCACGGCCATCTCGGGCTTCACTGCGACCCTGGCGGCGGGCCTGCTGGAGGCCGCCACGCTGCAGCAGGCCGAGGGTGGCGAGGTCCTGCTGGCTGCCTACGATGTCGCCTCCATGCCCACATTCCGGCGCGCACGGCCCGTCACCGAGCCATTTGCCGTAGCACTGCGTCTCGGCCCCGCGGGAGCCCGGCGGCCCACACTCGAGCTGACCCTGGGAGAAGCCGGCGATCCCACCCCTTGCCGCCAGGATGCACTGGAAGCCTTGCGCGGCACCAACCCTGCCGCCCGCGCCCTGCCACTGCTGGAGGTGCTCGCGCGCGGCGAGGGCGGTCATGTTACGCTTGCCGCGCCGCTGGGACGATCGCTGGAGATCCGCGTCACACCTTGATCGCTCCGCGGTTTTCCCAATCTCTGCGACGGATCAGGACGATCCCACATGAAGGCCGCCAGCCCCCAACTGAACCACGCGGCGATCTGCCGCCTGCTGCCGCATGCAGGCGCAATGTGCCTGCTGGAGGCGGTGGTCGCATGGGACGATCAGGCGATCCATTGCCGCGCTATCAGCCACCGCGACCCCGAAAACCCGTTGCGTAACGCCACCGGGCTCCCGGCCCTGGCGGCGCTGGAGTACGGCGCCCAGGCGATGGCCGTGCATGGCGCCCTGCTGGCCGACACCGGGCCACCCAAGGCCGGCTTCCTGGCCGCGGTCCGTAACCTGCACGTGCGGCGGGCGCTGCTGGACGACCTGGACACGGACCTTGACATAACGGCCCGCAGCGTGATGTCCGATCGCAACAGCTCCATCTACGATCTCGAGGTATCGGCCGACGGCGACCCCGTCCTGTCCGCGCGCGCGACCGTGATCCTGCAAACCGAGGACACCCCGACATGAGCCATCGTGCATTGATCACCGGTGCCAGCGGCGCTATCGGCCAGGCCATCGCGCGGGCGCTGGCCGATAGCGGCTGCGAGGTCCTGCTGCACGCGCATCGCAACCCGGGCCCCGCCTGGGACCTGGCCGAACAGATCCACTCCGGCGGCGGCCAGGCGGATGTCCTGGTCTTCGACATCACCGATGCCAATGCCGCGCGGGAGCAGCTGGAGCCCGTCGCGGCTGCGCAGCCGGTGCAGATCCTCGTGCACAACGCGGGCGTGCACGACGACGCGCCGCTGGCCGGCATGAGCCCGGAACAATGGGCCCGGCCGATCGATGTCGCGCTCAACGGGTTCTACAACGTGGCCCAGCCGCTGCTGCTGCCCATGATCACCACCCGCTGGGGGCGCGTGATCGCGATCTCCTCGGTGGCCGGCGTGGTCGGCAACCGCGGCCAGGCCAACTACGCCGCGGCCAAGTCGGGACTGCACGGGGCCATCCGCTCGCTGGCGCAGGAGGTCGGGTCGCGCGGCATCACGGCCAATGCGGTCGCGCCGGGGATCATCGAGACCGCGATGAGCGAGTCGAGCTTCGACGCCGAGACGATCAGGCGCATGGTGCCCGCGCAGCGCGCCGGACGCCCCGAGGAGGTCGCCGGACTGGTGGCGTATCTGGCCTCCGAGCAGGCCGGCTATGTCTCCGGCCAGGTGATCGGCATCAATGGCGCACTGGCCTGAACCCAGCCAATGGCAATCGTCCACGCGCTGATACCGGCCCATAACGAGGGCCCCACGATCGCCGCTGTGGTCGCGGCTACACGCCCGCATGTCGACCGGGTGATCGTGGTCGACGACGGCTCGCGGGACAACACTGCCGACCAGGTCGAAACCGAACCCGGGAGGGTCGAACTCCTGTGCCTGCCCGACAACCGAGGCAAGGCGAACGCCCTGTGGACGGGCATGCAGCACGCCCTGGAACAGGGGGCCGATGCCGTGATCACGCTGGATGGCGATGGCCAGCACGATGCCTCGGAAATTCCCGGCCTGATCGCCGCCTGGCAGGCCCAGCCCCGGCGTCTGGTGATCGGGGCACGGCTTAAGGGTCGGGAAACAACGCCCCGCCTGCGCCTGTTCGGCAACCGGACCGCCGACTTCTGGATCGGCTGGGCCTCGGGGCAGCCGCTGCACGACTCGCAATCCGGCTTTCGCCTGTACCCCGCCGCGCTACTGCGCCGGCTCGCACTGCCCCATGGCGAGCGCCGCAGCTTCGTATTCGAGAGCGAGGCCCTGATCGAGGCCGAGCGCCTGGGCTTCCCCGTCACCCTGGTGCCCGTGCGCTGCATCTATCCGGATCAGCATCGCGCGAGCCATTTCCGGGCCACCACCGATACCTTGCGCATCATCCGAATGGTGGCCCTGCGCCTGCTTGCACGCGGCCTGCATCCACTGGGCCTGCTGCGGCATCTGGGGCTGCTTCGCAGGCCCTGAAGATCGCGGCAAGGAACGGATTCCTAAACCTTTTTCCCGGGACAGTCATGGCAATTCGTGATCACGCTGCCTACACTGCGAGGGGATCATCCACCATCAAGGGACACACCATGTCTGGAAGACTCCTGCTGATCCTGTTCGTGGCCAGCGTGCTCGTACTGGCGGGCTGCCGCGGCACAGCCCCGGTGCATGACGTCAGCGACACCACGGTCACCGATGTACACGGCGATCGTCCGGGTGCTGAACAGATGCAACAGGCCATCCGCAATGCCGGCGCGGCACTCGGCTGGCAGATGAGCGAAACCGAGCCCGGCCTGCTCGAAGGCCGACTGTCGCTGCGCGACCACATCGCGGTGGTCGAGATCCCCTATGGGGACGGGGAATACAGCATCCGCTACAAGGACAGCTCCAACCTCGACTACGAGAACGGACGCATCCACCCGAACTACAACAACTGGGTGCAGAACCTGGACAACCAGATCCGGGCGGAAATCTCGGCACTCTGACTCCCCGCTTCGCTCAGGGGTCACACAGGAAACATAAAGGCCGGGCTCTCGCCCGGCCTTTTATTGATCCACCGATCCGCAGCCGCCCTCGGGGCAGGCAGGAGCCTTCGGCCCTGCGCCTCCCTAATCGTTATGTGGTCGCGGCGGGCGACTGTCAGTGCCGGAGGTCTCCCGGTAATCGCTCTCGTAGCGCCGGTCGGGCGCCTCGCCCTCCGGCTCCGAGTCGCTTTCGCGAGGGTCGCGGCCTTCGCCAGTGCCATAATCTCGATTCGGCACATTCGACAACAGGCGTCCCGCGCGATCCTCCAGGCGGTCCCGCGTGGGCTTGTCCGCCAGCTCCTCGGCGCTCTGCGCAAGATGATGGTAAAGATCGCGATAGGAACCCGCCATGGTGGCGAACAGGGTGGCCGTGCGATCGAAGTGATCGTTGACCTGGCTCCGATAACGCGTCAGTTCCTGCATGCGCCGGTCCAGTTCCTCCTCCAGTTCGCGGATGAGTTTGCGTTCATCACTGGTCACACGCCCCACCCAGAAACCCACCAGGCCGGCCACCACGATCGCCAGAATGCCAAGGGCCGTCCACAGCCCGACTGCCGTCTGCTCTTCCACTGTCACCTTCCACAAGGAAACACCGGGTCATTGTGCCGCACGACCACCGCGAACGCACTCGCCGAACCCCTCGGCTGCCGTGCTAATCTCGTTTCACGCAAACCACGTCAATGGAACCCGATCAACCTGACGAGGGGTACATGCTCGATCTTCCATCGCGATTCTCGATTCACGCCACCGATGGGCGCTGAATGATGCGCCGAGTACCTGTCGCGCACTGGATCGCCCTGCCCCTGATCATCACGCTGGCCGGGCTCCTGTCCGGCTGTGCACCGACCACGCTCAAGGCCCCGGCCGATCCCGAGGATCCGGTCATAGTGGTCGTGCTCGACCATGGCCGCCACTCCAGCCTGGTGCTCCCGGGCGAGCAGCCCGGACAATGGTTGCGCTATTCCTATGGTGACTGGTCGTTCTATGTAGAGCGCGACACCGGGCCGGGCGCGATGCTTGCGGCCGTCTTTGCCTCGACTCCGGCGGCACTGGGCCGCCAGGAGCTTGAAGGCACGGATCTGAACGCGGCCTTGCGCGGCGGGCTGCGCGTACCCCTGGAGGACGTCCACCACGTCGAGGTTCCGGCCGGGCGGGTGCGCGCGCTGGTCGAGAAACTGGAGACCATATGGGAAGAGGGTGCCGACGAGCGCGTCGATTCGGACACCTGGGGCATGAGCTTTGTCGGCCACCCGGATGCCTACACCCTGCGGCACAATTCGAACCGCGTGGTAGCGCAGTGGCTGGAGACGCTGGACATCGAGGTCTCGAAGAAACCGATCCTGTCGAACTGGCGGGTCGAAACCCGCTAATCCTTGTCTACAGGCCGTGCGCCCATTCCAGGACCGCATCCTGGAGATTGCGCCCGTTGCCGATGTGCGCGCGCGACCCGTTAACCAGCACCGCGACGATCACGTCGTCGCCACCGGAGGTGCGGACATAGCCTGCCACCGCCGAGACCTCGTTGATGTGGCCGGTTTTCAGGTGCATCTGCCCGCGAAGGTCTCCATTGCGGAAACGGTTGCGCAGGGTTCCATCCAGCCCTGACAACGCCAGGGACGACTGAAACTCCGGACGATGCGGGTGCTTCCATCCGGCCTCGAGAATCTGGCCAAGCTGCCGTGCGGTCATACGCGCGTCGCGGCTGAGACCCGAACCGTTGTCGATGACCATGCCGCCGACGTTCACGTCCATCTCGCGCAACGAATCCATCAGAGCCTCGCGCCCCTTGTCCATCGTCGCAGGCGGGCCGTGCTTGCGCGCCCCCAGGGTCAGCAGCAAGTGATCACTCATCACGTTCGAGCTCCACTTGTTGGAGACCCGGATCAGGTCGGACAGGGGTCGCGAGCGGTGGCGCACGATCGGCTCGTCATGCAGCACGGGCAGCACCCCCGTACGCACCGTCCCCTCCAGCTCGCCACCCCACTGCTGCCAGGCCATGCGAAACATCTCGGCATGGTTGTCTTCCGGCGAGAGCACCGAGCGCAGCATCTCGTAATTGCCGCAGTTCACCGGGTACCGTCCGGAGAAGGTCACCCGCTGGGCATCCTCATCCACGTTGAGCTGGATACCCCGTTGCCATTCGCCGCAGCCCCCGCGCGTCGGCTGCAGGCGATTGACAACCTCCAGCCCGGGCAGTGGCGGATCGACCACAACGTCGATGCCGTTACCGCGCCGCTCGGGACGGACATGGAAGCGCTGGGCGTTGGAATTCACGTGCAGGGCGTACGGCAGCTGGTTGTACGCCCGCAATGGCTGCCCGTTGAAGTCGCCCGGGTCCGCGTCCGGCAGCTGGAAATGACTCGCATCCAGGATGACGTCACCCTCGATCCGCTTGAGACCGGTACGGCGGAGCTCGCCGATCATGCCCCAGTATTCCTCGCTGACCATGCCCGGGTCGCCAGTACCGCGAATCACCAGGTCACCGCGCAGCACGCCATCCCGGATCGGACGGGTAGCCCAGATCTCGGTGTTCCAGGTGTAATTGGGGCCCAGTTCGTGCAAGGCGGCCAGCGAGGTGGCCAGCTTCACCGTCGAGGCCGGGTTGTAGGGGGTATCGGCGTTCAGCCGGGCCAGCACGGCCCCGTCCGGCACCCGCTGCACCCAGAGACCCACCGAGTCGGGCGACAGCCCCTGCGCCTGTATGGCTCGCTGCAGCGATGATGGCAGGTGTTCGAACTGCGCCTGAGCCGGCAGTGCCGCCAGCAACACGGCCATGCACAGGGCCCAGAAGGGAATCGCCCGGCGGCGCGCCCACCGGGTCAAACAGAAAAAACACACACGCATCGCAGCTACCATCCCGCAGCGGACACCGGATCGACGTCACCATAGTCACCCGCAAACGGGGGCCTGGCAAGCCCCGGGGCAACAAACCGACAATCCATTCTGGGCAATCCCGAATCCGTCTCAGGCCCGCTCGAATGGAAAGTCGATGACCTGCTCGATACGCTCCACGCCCAGCAGGCACATCAGCAGGCGATCCACACCCAGCGCCACCCCGGCACAGTCGGGCAGTCCCGATTCCAGTGCGGCCTCCAGATGGATATCCGGCTCGGGGAGTTCCTGACCCCGCTGGCGACGCATGGCCTGATCCCGTTCGCGCCGCTCGCGAAACTGGGCAAGATCGCACAGCTCGTGGTAGCCGTTGGCCAGCTCCACCGCCCCCCAGTACACCTCGAAACGGGCCGCGAGTCGGGTATCCTGGTCACAGGGACGCGCCAGCACCGCCTGAGTTTCCGGATAATCGAACACCACCGTGAGCCGGTCGTCCGGAAACGCCGGGGCAATCACCAGGCTGATCAGGAGGTCCAGCCAGGCGTCCCGGTCCAGCTCCCCCTGGATCTCCAGCCCCTGCCGTGCCGCAACGGCCTGCAGCTCCGCGGCCTCCACCGTCAGCGGGTCCACCCCCAGGTGATTCCGGAACAACGCCCGATAAGAGATCTCGCGCAGGTGGTTCGGCTGCCTCCAGGCCGCATCAAGTGCCGCCTGGGTCATGATCAGGGCCACCACCTCGCGCGCCAGGCGGCGGTGATCCAGCCCGTGGCGGTACCACTCCAGCAGCGTGAATTCGGGATTGTGGCGGGGCCCCGCTTCGCCACCCCGAAAGACGCGCGCGATCTGGTAGATGTCGGGCGCGCCCGCGGCCAGCAGGCGCTTCATCGGGTATTCCGGCGAGGTCTGCAGATAGCCGCTGGCGCCGTCCGGGCTGGCCGCGGTCCAGCTCTCGACCATCGGATCCAGCGGGGCCCCGTGGCTCAGGATCGGGGTCTCCACCTCGAGCACGTTGCGCGCGGCAAAGAACCCGCGCAGACCGGCCAGCAGCCGCGCGCGCGCCTCCCGGGCCGCCGCGGCGCCCGGTCGCCAGTCGGTCATACCCGGTCGCCCGCGACGATCAGACGCGCGAGACGTACTCGCCGGAACGGGTGTCGACCTTGACCGTCTCGCCCTCCTCGACGAACAGCGGGACCTTGACCACGGCCCCGCTCTCGAGCGTTGCCGGCTTGGTGCCGCCCTGGGCGGTATCACCGCGCACGCCCGGGTCGCACTGGGTGATCTTCATCTCGACAAAGGCCGGCGGCACCACGGAAAGCGGCTCGCCGTTCCACAGGGTCACGGTGCAGACATCCTGCTCCTTCAGCCACTGCCCGGCGTCACCGAGCGCCGCCTCGCCAACGGCATACTGCTCGAAGGTGTCCGGCACCATGAAGTGCCAGAACTCGCCATCGTTGTAGAGGTACTGCATCTCGGTGTCCATGACATCGGCCGCCTCGACCGACTCGCCGGACTTGAAGGTCTTCTCCAGCACCCGCCCCGTGCGCAGGTTGCGCAGCTTGACGCGGTTGAAGGCCTGGCCCTTGCCCGGCTTGACGAATTCGTTCTCGACGATGGCCTGCGGATCGCCATCCAGCAGGAGTTTGAGACCGGCCTTGAATTCGTTGGTACTGTAGGTTGCCATTGCGCGTCAGTCCTCAAGCGATTGCGTGGCGCGGACATGACCGCCCACATGAAAGAGCCCGCCATGCCCACAAAGCCCATCATGATAACGCGCACGCCGCGGGGAACCCAGCCGACCCGCCAGACCCATGCCGCACCCGCCACGCCCGCATGGCAGCATGCGCTTGCCCATGCGATCCGCGACCCCGAATCCCTGGCTCTCGAACTGGATCTGGATCCGGTCTGCCTGCCCGGGCTGCACGCAGGCCATGACCTGTTTCGGGTGCGTATCCCGAGGAGCTATCTCGCGCGCATGCGCAAGGGCGACCCGCGGGACCCGCTGCTGCTGCAGGTGCTCCCGCAGCTTCGGGAGACCGAGGAACACCCGGGATTCGTGGCGGACCCGGTGGGCGACCACGATGCCCTGGCCGCCCCCGGCCTCGTGCACAAGTACCACGGTCGCGTGCTGCTGCTGACGACCGGGGCCTGCGCCGTGCACTGTCGCTACTGCTTCCGGCGCGAATTCCCCTATGCCGAACACAACGCGTCCCGGGAGGACTGGGCGCCGGCGCTCGCCTACATCAAGGCCGATCCATCCATCCGCGAGGTGATCCTGAGCGGTGGCGACCCCCTGTCGCTGACGGATCACCGCCTCGCGGATCTGCTCCGGCGTCTGGAGGCCATCCCCCACCTCGAACGCCTGCGCATCCACACGCGGCTTCCGGTCGTCCTGCCGGAGCGGGTGGATGACCAGCTACTGGGCTGGCTGGGCACGGGACGCCTGCACCATGTACTGGTCCTGCATGCCAATCATCCGCAGGAATTTGCCGATCCGGCTGCCCCCGCCCTCGCCCGCCTGCGCGAGCGCGGCATCACGCTGCTGAACCAGGCGGTACTGCTGGCCGGAATCAACGACGATCCGGACACCCTGTGCGAACTCCAGGAGGCCGGCTTTCGCCACGGGATTCTGCCCTACTACCTCCACCTGCTCGACCGCACCCGGGGTACCGCCCATTTCGAGGTCGCGGAACACCGCGCGATCGAACTGCACCGGGCGCTGCAGGCCCGGCTGCCCGGTTACCTGGTGCCCCGCCTGGTCCGCGAGATCCCCGGCCAGCCCGGCAAGACACCCCGATGGAACGAGGCGTGAAGGCGCATCCGCAGCCTCGGATTAGCACTCTCCACCGGAGGTGCTACAGTGAGCGGATGTCCGGCCACCCGCGGTGCGACCTCAAGACCCTGTCATGACCGACGCCCTGCCCAAACTGCCCACCCGCACCGCCAGCCCCGAGAGCTTCCCGCATCGCCAGCCGCGCAGCCTGCGCCAGTGGTGCCAGGCGCTCCCGTCGGCCGACCCGGAATCGGCCTGTTCCCGCCTGCGCCAGGCGCTGAACGAACTCAATGGCCTCGCACTGGAGCCGGGACACCGCTTCGCGCTGATTACGGTCCTGGAGGAATCCCTGCTGCCCCTGTTGCAGCGCATGGAGCAGTCCCTGCACCAGCGGACGCTCCCGCTCGGGCCACGCAGCCTGAAGCTTGCGCGCGAACAGGCCGAAGCGCTCGAGGGTCTGCTCGTCGCCTGGCTGCTGATCGCGCGCGAGCACAACGGGCAGGGCGAACCGGGCACCCGCGCCCTGCAGGCCGCCATGGCCCTGAGCGCATCCCGGGCCGTGCACCACTGGCGCCTTTACCAGCCGCTCCCGGATGCCTTCTGGCGACGTACCTACGCCATTCTGTCCTGGGCACGCGAGCAAGGCATCGCGCAGGCCCCCGCACAGGCCGAAGCCCGCTATGGTCCAATGTCCATGGCGCCGATCGAGACCCTGACGGCCCGCCTGATGATCCTGGGAGGCAGTGACCCCAACGCTCTGGAGGTGGGCGAGGTGGACCTGCTGGCCCGCTGGCTGGACCGCCTGCCCCTGTCCTGCGCCGAAGGGCTGTCCCTGACCGCGAATCCCGACCTCCCGGTCCTGTGCGCGTCCCTCGACAGCGACCACCCGCCCGGGCTGACGCTGCGCGAACATGCGCGGCTGCATACCGACTGCTGCGTTGAACTCGGTCCAGCGCTGGAGCGGTTGCGCGAGAACCCCCGCCTGCTGGAACCGCACCGGCGCCCCGACGAACGCAGCCTGACCGAACGGCTGCTGCGACTCTGGTCGCAGCTACCCACCCGCCAGCATTCGCGGGAAACCACCGAGGGGCAGCACCGCCTGTGCCTGGTGGGCCTGGAGCGCATCCAGCACTTCCTGCGCGAAGAACTGGAGGAACGCAGAAGCGCCAGCCCCTCCAGCTCGGCGGAGCGAACCCCGCGCGATGCCGACCGCGTGGGCGTATACGACCTGTCGAGCGCCGCGGAACGGGGTTCCGATTTTGCCCTGGTGGATTCCGGCCCGGATCGGCCGCAGCCGGAACTGCTGCTGCAGGCAACCGAGCCGCCCGACATGGCGGCGACCGCCTGGGAAAATGTCAGCCGCGGACTGGAGAGCGCCCGGCGCGACGAGCCCCGGACACCGATCACCAAACGGCATCCCCCCGAACACTGGACGGTGGATGACATCGGTGCCGGAGGGCTGCGCCTGCGCCTGGCCCAGCCGCGCCAGTCACTGCTGATTGGCGATCTGATCGCCCTGCGTCCTCCCGACGGCCATTCCTGGACGGTCGGCGTCCTGCGCTGGATCCGCTACGACGGCGAGATCGAAATCAGCATCGGGGTGGAATTTCTGGCCGAGCGCGGCCTTCCGGTGCAGCTGCAGCACTACCGCAGTGGCCGCACGGCTGGCCCAGTCCACCCGGGACTGTTTGCCTCGCTGCGCAGTGATCACCGTGGAGCCGCACTGTTCATGCCGGCCCAGGTGTTCGATCACGAGAGCCGCGTCGTCTGCTGGCTGGCCGGTCACCCGCGCGTGCTGGCGCTGGACAGCGAGCGTACGGGTACGACACTGTTTACCGAAGCCGGCTGCAGGATGACCGATCTGACGCCGGGGGGACCTGCTCCCGATGACATGGAAGCCAACGAAGCGGTGGCCGACCAGACCCCGGACGGGCTGTCGCTCTCGCCGCGTGAACGCAATAATGGACCCGCATGAGCGAAACGATCCGAATTCTCTTCGTTACGGCCAATCCGAACCTCGCCGAACAGGTCATCAGCAGCATTCGCACGCGCGGTAGCGCGGTACGGCCGGAACAGGTCGAAACCGGTGACGATCTGGTCAGTGCGCTGGAGAACACCCGGCACGACGTGATCGTGCTGATCGAGCCGGGCCTGGAGCTCTCGCGGGAGGATGTCGATGCCGCCCTGCGCGACGCCGGTCGCCGCATCCCGCTGGTCCTGCTAACCGAACGCCCGGAGGCCGAACGGATGCTGGACTACGAGGCCGGGAGCTTCGCCGTCGTGGACCACGAGCAGGTGGAGCTGGCGAGCCTGATGGCCATCCGCGCGGCCGAACAGCGACGCCTGCGCCAGCGTGTCCAGCGTCTCGAGGCCTCGCTGCACGAATCCGAAAGCCGCTGCCAGCTGCTGCTCGACAACTCCCGCGATGCGATCGCCTATGTCCACGAGGGCATGCACCTGTACGCCAACGCCTCCTGGCGCGAGCGCTTCGGGATCGAGGACCCGGACGACGTCGACGGGCTGCCGCTGATGGATCTGGTCACGCCCGATGATCGCGGCGAGATGAAGGCGCTGTTGCGCCGTTTCCACAATGGCGAGGAAGGGGACACCGCGCGCGCACGCTTCCGCCTGCAAAGCGTTGACGGGATGCCGTTCGAGGCCGATCTGCGCCTGTCCGCCGCGAGCGTAGAGGGCGAGGCCTGCACCCAGCTGCAACTGGAGACCAGCCAGGAGGATCCCGAACTGGCAGAGAAGATCGACTTCCTCTCGCAACGCGATCTGGTCACCGGCCTGTACAACCGCCAGCACTTCCTGTCCATGATCGAGAGCGCCCAGGCGCGGGCCGAGGAAACGGAAAAGCCCTTCGCCCTGCTGACCCTGGCAGTCGACCGCTTCGCGGAGATCCGCGCAAAGGTCGGTATGTCGGCCGCCGACCTGCTCCTGGCGGACCTGGGCAAGCTGATCGAGGATCATTTCCCGGAACCCGCGCTTGCGGCCCGCCTGGAGGGCGAACACTTCGGCGTGCTGGCGCCGGAGACCCGCCGCCAGGAGATCGAGGAACGCCTCCACGGCCTGATGCAGGCCGTCACCGGCCATGTATTCGAACTTAGCCAGTCCTCGACCAACTGCACCCT
Source organism: Thioalkalivibrio sp. ARh3 (assembly GCF_000377265.1). Lineage (NCBI taxonomy): Bacteria > Pseudomonadati > Pseudomonadota > Gammaproteobacteria > Chromatiales > Ectothiorhodospiraceae > Thioalkalivibrio > Thioalkalivibrio sp. ARh3. Next base: position 9,297 of record NZ_KB897956.1, on the reverse strand, counting down.
GTCGGCTGGCGTGGTGATCGCCGACGAGAGCGCTCCCAGCACAGAGGACCTGCTCGACCAGGCCCACCGGGCGCTGGAGGAGGCGATCGAGGCGGGCGGCGGCGTCCATCGCTTTTACCACCCGGCCGAGGGCGAGATGACCCAGGGTCAGGCCGACCAGCAATGGAAGCTGCGCATACAGGATGCCCTGGACCACGACCGCCTGGAGCTTCGTTTCCAGCCGATCGTACACCTGCACGGCAACGACCGGCCGCGCTATTCGGTGTTCGTGCGCCTGCGCGATGCCGACGGGCACCTGCACGAACCCCCCGCCTTCCTGCCCGCCGCCGAACGCACAGGGATGGCCCCGGCGGTGGACCGATGGATCGTCAAGACCGCACTGGGCGAACTCGCCGAGTGCCTAAAGAGCGCGCCCAAGACTCAGTTCTTCCTCAAGCTGGGTACCGGCTCGCTCGGCGACCCGACCGTGGTCAACTGGCTCAACGACGACCTCCGCGCCCTGCGCATCCCGGCCGACAATGTCGTGGTCGAGCTCAAGGAACCGACTGTGGTCACCAACCTGAAGCCGGCGATGAACGTATCGCGCAGTCTGGCCGAGATGCACAGTCACCTGTGCGTCGACGACTTTGGCAATGGCCTGAACCCGTTCCAGCTACTGCAGCACCTGGCGGCCGACCACATCAAGCTGGACCCGTCGTTCGTCGAGGGACTGGCGGAGAACGAGGAAAACCAGGAGGCGATCCGCGAATACGTCGACACGGCACACGCCAAGGGCAAGCAGGTGATCGTGCCGCACGTCGAGGACGCCAGCGTGCTCGCCGTGCTCTACGGGCTGAACGTCAACCTGGTGCAGGGGTACTTCATCCAGTCGCCCCTGGCCACGCCGACGTTCGACTTCGAGGCGACCTGACCTAGGGGAACACTGATTAATGTACGCGCTCGCGTTGGCACCCCAGGTTTTCCGAGACAAGGCGTGGTGCGCAGCCGGTAGTGGTTCTACCGGCAAGGGCCGCAACGCAGGATCGGGGAACCTGGGGTGCCAACCCCACAAGCTATTGAATGCAGGGGCTCGGCCGCCCGTTGTTATCAAAAACGGGCGCGCGCACGGCGTTGCGGCTCCCTTGTGCAGAATGACTGCACGGCAGTCACCGCGCCTTGTTCGCACGCAAAAGCGACTCGAGCGCGAGCGTGTACATTAATCAGTGTTTCCCTAGCCTACTTCGACCAGAAGTTCAGGTCCTCGAAAAAGCCCTTCACCCCATCCAGCCAGGAGTGCGCCTGCGGGCTGTGCTTGGTGCCACCCGCCTGGGTCGAGTCCTCGAACTGGCGCAGCAGCTGCTTCTGTTCCTTGGTCAGGTTGATCGGGGTCTCCACGGTCACCCGGCAGATCAGGTCACCGACACCGCCGCCGTGCACAGACTGCACGCCCTTGCCACCTACGCGGAACTGCTTGCCGGTCTGGGTCTCGGCCGGCACCTTCAGCTTCACCCGGCCATCCAGGCAGGGGACCTCCAGCTCGCCGCCGAGTGCGGCGGTGGCAAACGAGATCGGCACATCGATATGCAGGTCGGAGCCCTCGCGGCGGAACAGCTTGTGCGGCTTGACCCGCACCTGCACGTAGAGATCCCCCGGCGGGCCACCATTGACCCCGGCCTCGCCCTGGCCGGCCAGGCGGATGCGGTCGCCGCTGTCGACACCGGCCGGGATTTTCACGTCCAGGGTATTCTGCTCCTGCACCCGGCCGTTGCCGTTGCAGGCCTTGCAGGGGCTGGCGACGATCTTGCCCGAGCCCTCGCAGCGCGGGCAGGTCTGCTGCACCGAGAAAAAGCCCTGCTGGATACGGACCTGGCCCACGCCGTTACAGGTCGGACAGGTCTCCGGCGAAGTGCCCGGTTCGGCACCCGAGCCGTCACAGGCCTCGCAGGAGACGGTGGTCGGGATGCGGATCTTGACCTCAGTTCCGAACACGGCCTCCTCGAGGGTCAGGTCCAGGTTGTACTGCAGGTCGGAGCCGCGGAATGCGCGCGAACCGCGCGCGCGACCACCGCCGCCCCCGAAGATGTCGCCAAAGATGTCCTCGAAGATATCCGAGAAGTTGGAGGCCCCGGCACCACCAAAGCCCCCGGCACCACCATCGACGCCGGCATGGCCGTAGCGGTCGTAGGCCGCGCGCTTCTGGTCGTCGCTGAGGACGTCATAGGCGGCGCGCGCCTCCTTGAACTTGGCCTCGGCCTCCTCGTCCCCCGGATTGCGGTCGGGGTGGTACTTCATCGCCAGACGGCGAAAGGCCTTTTTGATGTCGGCGGCCGAGGCGTCCTTGGAGACGCCCAGCACCTCGTAATAGTCGCGTTGTGACATGGTCATTCCCAGGTAGATCGTTCGCGCGAACGCGGAATGCCTTCACGCAAACGCCCGGAGTCACGAGTACCCCGGGCGCGGTGTTAAATCGACAGGGAAACGCAGGTCTCCCTGGCGGTGGGGCACCAGGCCCCACCGGCTACGGCATCAGCCCTGCTTCTTCTGGTCGTCGTCGACTTCCTCGAACTCGGCGTCCACGACGTCGTCGGCCTGCTGCTCGCCACCGGCCTGCTCGGCCCCGGCCTCGCCCGCGGCATCCGCGCCCTGGGCATAGGCCTTCTCGGCCAGCTTGCCGGAGGCCTCGGCCAGCTTCTGCGTAGCCTGCTCGATGGCCTCGGCGTCGTCACCCTCCATGGCCTGCTTGACCTCGGCGACGGCCGATTCGATCGCGGAGCGCTCGTCGTCGGCGACCTGGTCGCCCAGATCCTTCAGCGACTTCTCGGCCGAGTGCACCAGGGCGTCGGCCTGGTTGCGCGCGCCGACCAGCTGCTGGAACTTCTTGTCTTCCTCGGCATGGGCCTCGGCGTCCTTCACCATCTGTTCGACTTCCTCGTCGGACAGACCGGAGGAGGCCTTGATCACGATCTTGTTCTCCTTGCCGGTCGCCTTGTCCTTGGCCGAGACGTTCAGGATGCCGTTGGAGTCGATGTCGAAGGTGACCTCGATCTGCGGCACCCCGCGCGGCGCGGCCGGGATATCCTGCAGGTCGAAGCGGCCCAGCGACTTGTTGGCGCTGGCCATCTCGCGCTCGCCCTGCAGCACGTGCACGGTCACGGCCGTCTGGTTGTCCTCGGCGGTGGAGAACACCTGGTTGGCCCGGGTCGGGATGGTGGTGTTCTTCTCGATCAGCTTGGTCATCACGCCGCCCATCGTCTCGATCCCGAGCGACAGCGGGGTCACGTCCAGCAGCAGCACGTCCTTGACGTCGCCGCCCAGCACGCCGGCCTGCACCGCGGCACCCACCGCGACGGCCTCGTCCGGGTTCACGTCCTTGCGTGGCTCCTTGCCGAAGAACTCCTGCACCGCTTCCTGCACCTTGGGCATGCGGGTCTGACCGCCGACCAGGATCACGTCGTCCACCTCGGAGGCAGACAGGCCGGCATCCTTCAGCGCGACCTTGCACGGCTCGATGGAGCGCTTGACCAGATCGTCGACCAGGCTCTCCAGCTTGGCACGGGTGATCTTCAGCGCCAGGTGCTTCGGCCCGGTGTTGTCGGCCGTGATATACGGCAGGTTGACCTCGGTCTGCTGGCTGGAGGACAGCTCGATCTTGGCCTTCTCGGCGGCCTCCTTCACGCGCTGCATCGCCAGCGGGTCACCCTTGATGTCGATGCCCTGATCCTTCTTGAACTCGTCGACCAGGTAGTCGATCAGGCGGTTGTCGAAGTCCTCGCCACCGAGGAAGGTGTCGCCGTTGGTCGCCAGCACCTCGAACTGGTGCTCGCCGTCGACCTCGGCGATCTCGATGATGGAGATATCGAAGGTACCGCCACCGAGGTCGTACACGGCGATCTTGCGATCCCCGCGCTTCTTGTCCATGCCGTAGGCCAGCGCGGCCGCGGTCGGCTCGTTGATGATGCGCTTGACCTCAAGCCCGGCGATCTTGCCGGCGTCCTTGGTCGCCTGGCGCTGCGAGTCGTTGAAGTAGGCCGGGACGGTAATCACCGCCTCGGTCACGGTCTCGCCCAGGTAGTCCTCGGCGGTCTTCTTCATCTTCTGCAGCACGCGCGCCGAGATCTCCGGCGGGGCCATCTTCTTGCCCTGCACCTCGATCCATGCATCGCCATTGTCGGCCTTCACGATGTTGTAGGAGACGAGCTTGATGTCCTTCTGGACCTCGCCTTCCTCGAACTTGCGCCCGATCAGGCGCTTGGCCGCAAAGATGGTGTTCTGCGGATTGGTGACCGCCTGCCGCTTGGCCGACTGGCCAACCAGCACCTCGCCGTCGTCACTGAACGCAACGATGGACGGGGTGGTACGGGTACCTTCCGCGTTCTCGATGACCTTGGCCTGGTCGCCTTCCATGACGGCGACACAGGAGTTGGTGGTCCCGAGATCGATGCCGATGATCTTGCCCATGACTGAATTCTCCTGATGCGAAAAAATGTTCGTTGCAGAGGTTGTTCTCTGCCTGGATGTACGGGAATCTGGGGCCCGGGCCGCCCTTTTCAAGTCCCCGGGCCGAATTGGCCGCTGGCCGGTCAGGCGCTCTCGTCGATGCTGGGCGAGGTCGGCGCCTTGGAGACCACCACCATCGCCGGGCGCAGCACCCGGTCCTGCAGCAGGTAGCCCTTCTGCATCGTCGCCACCACGGTATTGGGGGGACTCTCGGGGTCCTCCTGCATCGACATCGCCTGGTGGCGTTCCGGGTCGAACCGTTCGCCGGTCGGGTCCTCGGCCTGGATGCCGAACTTCTCGAAGACCTTGTTCAGGTTCTTCAGGGTCAGTTCGGCACCCTCGATGATGCGCTCGACATCCTTGGATTCGCGGGCGGCCTGCAGGCCCATCTCCAGGGAGTCGCACACCTCCAGCATCTCGGAGGCAAACTTCTCCATCGCGTACTTGTGCGCATTCTCCAGCTCGCGCTCGAAGCGCCGGCGCTGGTTCTCCAGCTCCGCCTGGGCACGCAGGGCCTGATCGCGGCGCTCCTCGGCCAGGGCCTCGAGTTCCTGCAGGCGTACCTCGGTATCGTCAGCGGCTTCTTCAGCCCCCTCCTGCGCCTGACTCGGGTCCGCGGCCTCGAATGCCTCTTCCTGTTCCTGGGGTTCGCGCTGATCGGACATGTCTGCCTCGTAAAATTCGGTGAAAAAAGAAGGACGCACGCCGAACCCTGCGGGCGGCATACGTGCAGAAATTCGCCTTGGCTATCGGGACTGTGGGGATGCCCGGGGCGGTTTCAAGGGTATCCGGCTATTTCGTGTCCTGCGCCGGATCACCCAGCGCCGAACCCAGCAGACGCGCCGTCACATCCACAATGGGAATCACGCGATCATAGGACATGCGCGTAGGCCCGATCACCCCGAGCACGCCGACCACTTCCCCGTCGACACTGTAGGGGGCCGTCACCACCGAACAGTTCTCGAACCAGTCGAGCCCGGACTCGCGACCGATAAAGATCTGGACGCGGTCACTGCGGATGCACTGGTCCAGAATACCGAGGATCTCGCGCTTTTCGTTGAAGGCCTCCAGCAGCTGGCGCAGGCGGTCGATGTCGGCCAGCTCCTCGTAGCTGAGCAGGTGCGTCTGCCCCGCCACCACGACGTCGTCCGGGTCCTCGCCGGCCACGGCCTTCTCGCCCAGATCGATGGCCGCCAGCATCATCGCATCGAGGTTCTCGCGCACGTCGCGCATCTCGCGCAGCAGGGCATCGCGCACCGCGTGCAGGCTCTTGCCGGCCAGGTGCGCGTTCAGATAGTTGGCCATGCGCTGGAGTTGGTCCTGGTCGAAGTCGCGCTCCAGCTCCAGCACCCGGTTCTGCACCTCCTTGCCGTCGATCACCAGGATCGCCAGCACCCGGCGCTCGCCCAGGCGCAGGAACTCGAGCTGGCTGAGCGCCACATTGCGGTGGCGCGGCAGGCGCACCATGCCCGCCATGCGCGTCACCTGCGAGAGCAGGTTGGAGGTCGCCCCCATCAGATCCTGGGTGGTCGCGTTCGGGTCGAAACCCGACTGGATCGCACGGATCTCCTCGGCCGTCGGCTCGCGCACCTCCAGCAGGCTGTCGACGAACAGGCGGTAGCCGCTCGCAGTCGGGATGCGCCCGGCGGAGGTGTGCGGCGCCTGGATCAGGCCCAAGTCCTCGAGATCCGCCATTACATTGCGCACTGTAGCCGCACTGACCTTGAGCCCGGAGGTGCGCGCGAGGGTGCGCGAACCGACCGGCTGACCGTCACGGATGTAGCTCTCGATCAGGGTCCGCAGCAGGGTACGGGCCCTGGCATCCAGATTGATCGCAGCGTTTTCCATCGGTGATCAGCGCTCCATGAAGGCGAGTGTTAATGGCCAGTTTTCGACCCGCGCCGGGAGAGGTCAAGAAACCACGGATGCAGTCCCCCGCCCTTTTCCGGATAATGCCGCCATGATGCCGGAATTCAACACGATTGGGCTGGTGGGCAAGGCCAGCGACTCGCGCACGGGCCCACTGGTCGCACGGCTGGTGGAGCTGCTGCGCACGCGCGACCGCCAGGTCCACATGGAGCAGGAGATCCCCGGCTTCGACCGCCCGGACGACATCTCCCTGCTTCCCCTGACCGAACTCGCCGAGGCAGCGGACCTGCTGATCGTGATCGGGGGCGACGGCACCCTGCTGGCCACCGCCCGCCAGATCGCGGACAGCGAAACCCCGGTACTGGGCATCAACCTCGGACGCCTCGGCTTCCTAGTGGATGTCTCGCCGGAGACGGCCTGCGAGGAACTGGGCGAGGTCCTCGACGGCGCGTACGAGCTGGAACCGCGCGCAATGCTCGAGGCCGAGCTGATCCGCGACGGCGTCACCATCCACGAAGGCATCGCACTTAACGACGTGGTGCTGCATGTGCTGAGCGTGGTCCGCATCATCGAATTCGACACCGCAATCGACGGCATGGACATCGGCCGCCTGCGCGCCGACGGGCTGGTCGTGGCCACGCCCACCGGCTCCACCGCCTATGCCCTGTCCGCCGGCGGCCCGATCCTGACCCCGCAGCTGGACGCGATGGTGATGGTCCCGGTCTGTCCGCACAGCCTGAACCACCGCCCGCTGGTGGTCAGCGGACGCTCCACGGTGGAGATTCGCCTGTCCAGCGGCAGCCGGTCGCCGGCGCAGATCGCACTGGATGGCCAGGAGAACCTCGATTTCGCGGCCGGCGACCTGGTTCGCATCCGTCGCCGCGAACGCAACCTGGCACTGATCCACCCGCGCGAGCATCACTTCCTGCGCGTGCTGCGCACCAAGCTGCGCTGGGGCGAGCAGCCCTGACCCCGCTATGCTGCGACTGATCAGCATCCGCGACTTCGCGATCATCGAACAGCTCGAGCTGGAGCTGGACACGGGCCTGAGCGCCCTGACCGGCGAGACCGGGGCCGGCAAGTCCATCCTGATCGACGTGATCGGCCAGCTACTGGGCGACCGCGCGGACGCCGGCATGGTGCGCGAGGGCGCCGAACAGGCCGACCTGTCCGCGGAGTTCGCCCTGCCCGGGCAGGGCCCGGCCGGCGCGTGGCTGGCCGAGCAGGACCTCGCGGACCCCGACGACGACGCGGTGCTGCTGCGCCGGGTACTGACCCGTCAGGGCAAGAGCCGCGCCTGGATCAACGGCCGCCCGGTCGCGGTCGGTCAGCTGCGCACGCTGGGCGAGTGGCTGGTGGACATCCACGGCCAGCACGCCCATCAGCAACTGCTGCAGCGCGACACCCAGCGCCACTGGCTGGACGGTTTTCTCGAGGGCGACCGGGTATCCCGCGTGCGCGAGGCGCATCAAGCCTGGCGCGAGGCCGCCCGGGCGCTGGAGCAGGCCCGCGAGAGCCAGGCCGACACCTCCGACCGCCTCGACCTGCTGCGCTTCCAGACCACCGAGCTGGCCGAACTGGCCCCGGTGCAGGACGAATACCCGCAACTGCTGGTCGAACAGAACCAGCTCGCCCACGGCACCGAGGTGCTGAGCGCGCTGCAGACCGCCAGCCAGCAGATCGAGGACGACGCCGGACTCGATGCCCAGATCGGCCAGGTGCTGCACGCACTGCAGGACGCCGCGCAGCACGACGACCGGGTCAGCCCGGCGCTGGAGCTGCTGGAGTCGGCGCGCATCCAGATCATTGAAGCCAACGACACCCTGCGCCGGCTGGCCGACGGCATCGAACTGGACCCGGAACGCCTGGCCGAGCTGGACCAGCGCGTCGGCGAATACCTGCGCCTGGCACGCAAGCACCGCGTCGACCCCGAGGCCCTCCCGGGCCTGCACGACGAACTGCAGACAGAGCTGGACGCCCTGGAGAACGGCGACCAGACACTCGAGGCCCTGGAGGCGCGCGAACAGGAGACCCGTACCGCCTTTGATACGGCCGCCAAGGGGCTGAGCAAGGCCCGCCAGCAGACCGCCAGCCGCATCGGCCAGGCGGTCACCGGCACCATGCAGGAGCTGGGCATGGCCGGCGGCCACTTCGAGATCGCGATCGAGCCCGCCGACAAGCCGCAGGCGCACGGCCTGGACCAGATCGAGTTCCGCGTCGCGGCGAACCCCGGCGCCGCCCCCCAGCCGATGGCCAAGGTCGCCTCCGGCGGCGAGCTCTCGCGCATCGGGCTCGCGCTACAGGTGCTGGCCAGCCAGCAGCAGACCGTGCCCACGCTGATCTTCGACGAGGTCGACAGCGGCATCAGCGGCGCGGTCGCCGAGGTCGTCGGGCGCAAGCTGCGCACCCTGGGTGAGCGCCATCAGGTCCTGTGCGTGACGCACCTGGCGCAGGTCGCCGCCCAGGCCCACCAGCAGCTCGAGGTGCAGAAATCGCACGGCAAGGACGGCACCCGCACCGCCATCCAGCCCCTGGACGACGAGCGCCGCGTGGAGGCCCTGGCCCGCCTGATCGGCGGCACCCAGCTCACCGAGACCACCCGCACCCACGCGCGCGAGCTCCTCGCCTCGGCTGGCTAGTCCAGCACGAAGACCACAAGGGAAAACGTAGATACCGTCTTGCCCTATGAGGTGCAAGGCGTGTCATTTCGGGGTTGATACGGGGTTTGCGACTTGAGGACGCCGAAGGCGATGTGCAGGAGCTTGCGCATGGCTGCCCCGATGGCTGCCATCTTGGCCTTGCCCCGCCTCAGGAGACGGTGGTACTGGTGCCGTACGTCCGGGTTGTGGCGGGTGGCCACGACGGCGGCCATGTAGAGCGTTTTGCGCAGCCGCCCCGAGCCGGCCTTCGCCAGCCGCGGGGGTCGCTGGACCGAGGTCCCGGACTCCTGCA
>NZ_KB897955.1:20000-34103 GCF_000377265.1 Thioalkalivibrio sp. ARh3 | reverse complement strand
GAAGACCCAGCCTCCATCCATGTGCTACGCCGCTGGGACAGCCGTTGTTTGGACCTTCACCCCCGTTGTCGTCGCGCCGAGTGGAGAGGGTTTTCGCGGGAAGAGAGGCGCTGACTGTCTGAGCGAAGCCGAAGGCGCAGCGAGTATCAGCGCCGCCCGCGAAAACCCTCGGAGCGAGGGAAACCCCAGCCCGCACAGCGGGCCGGGGTCGCGGCAGTCGGGCGTGTTTCTTGGGTACTTCTTTGCACGAGCAAAGAAGTACCTCGCGGTGCGCTCGCGAGTGAGCGCACGGCAGGCGGCCGGACGAAGGTACCGTAAACTCCAGATGACGAACCAGGGCCAGCCACGACCGCCGCCGGCAAAAGCCGGAAACGAAAAAGGCGCCCGGAGGCGCCTTTGGTGAAGCGGGCGAAAGCGCCGCGTCAGTTGACGGCGTCGAGGTCGGAGGCGAGGGACTCGCGCGTGCCCTCGGGGACGGCGTCCAGCCGGTGGCTGTAGTTCTCGTGCTCCACCCCCATGGCAATGGCCGCACCGGATTTCGCGGCGGAGACCATCTCCGGGGTCAGTTCGAAGCGCAGGAAGTGGACCGACGAGGTCTTGTCATCGGTTTCCCGATCCAGGTCCTCGTTGGCGATCGGATAGACCTTGTCGTGGCCTTCGACCTGCACATAGGTCTTGCGCTCGATCCCGATCAGTTTGGACAGCTGCACCTTGCGCTCGTCCACGTCCGGGTACTCGACCATCATGGTCGCCTTCCAGTTGGAACCGTCCGGGATCAGCGGGTTGTAGGCGTCCAGCTCGTCCTGGATGCCCTCGGCATCGAAGATCTTCTCGACCCGCAGCATCTCCTGGATCTGGTACTGCATGGTCTTGCGATCCTCGAAGTGCAGGGTCACGGCCGGCCCCACCTGCACCACGCGGTTGCGCTTGTGCTGCATGACCTCGTTGCGAAACTGGGGCCGCACCTCGTGGTACTTCTCCAGCGAATACAGGTCTTCTCGACTCAGTTTGTCCACACTTGCCTCCATCTCGATACCTCCGTCACGTCGGACTGGTCCGCAGGACCCCTCAATGGTCGTGGTCTCCCATCTTTGTGTAGTCCTTGTCGGACCAGAGGTTGTCTTTCAGTTCGTGGTCGAACACCGGGTTATGGCGACGGATCCACTCCAGCACCATCGCCGCGTGTTCGATCTCCTCGTCGCGGTTGTGCGCGAGGATCGCCTTCAGTTCCTCGTCCTTGCAGGCATCGATGCGCTGCTGGTACCAGTCCACCGCCTCAAGCTCTTCCATCAGCGAGACGATGGCGCGATGCATCTCGCGCGACTCGTCGCTCAGTTCCTCGACGGGTTCGTGGTAGCTGTCACTGGCCATTTCGTGTCTCCATCCGCGGCGCCTCGGCGGGCGTACGTCGTGTTCTGGTAACCGATACCCGGCGCTACAGCCCGTAGGCCTGGCGCAGCAGGGTCAGCGGGTGTTCGGGCGCCTTGTCCTCGCCCTTGCCCTGCAGTCCGTTCTCGATCATGTGCCCGGCCATCGGGCAGTCACTCGAGTAGTGATCGGACTCGGCCTTCTGCACCCGGTTCACCACCGGACGACAGATCTTGGCCGCAGTCTCGTAGAACTCGCTCTTCACGCCATAGGTACCGTCGTGCCCGGAGCAGCGTTCGATCACGTCGATCTCGGTATCCGGCACAAGCTTCAGCAGGTCGCGAGTCTTGAGCCCCATGTTCTGCACCCGCAGGTGGCAGGCCGCGTGGTAGGCGATCTTGCCGAGCTTCTCGGGGAAGTCGGTGTTCAGCTTGCCTTCCTTGTGGCGCTCCATCAGGTACTCGAACGGGTCGAAGATACGATCGCGTACAGCGGCGACATCGGGCTCGTCCGGGAACATCAGCGGCAGTTCCTGCTTGTACATCAGCACGCAGGACGGGACTGGCGCGACAATGTCGTAGCCTTGGTCGATCATGCGCTTCATCGCCGGGATGTTCGCATCCTTCGCGGACTCGACGGCCTTCAGGTCGCCCAACTCGAGCTTGGGCATGCCGCAGCATTGCTCCTTCTCGACCAGGGTGACCTCGATGCCGTTGTGCTCGAAGACCTTGACCAGGTCCTCGACCAGGTGCGGCTCGTTGTAGTTGCCGTAGCAGGTGGCGTAGAGCGCTACCTTGCCCTGGGTGGCACCGGCCGGCTCGGGGTTGCTCACTCCCTTGGCAACCTTCGCCATGCGCGAGCGACCCTTGCTCGAGTGGTATTCAGGGACCGGGGCATCCGGGTGCACGCCCATAGTCTTGTCCAGCACCTTGCGCATCGCGCCGGTCTTGTTCGCGGCGTTGACTACGCCGGCAACCACCGGGATGCCCGCCAGCTTGCCGACGGTATCGGTGCTGGACATGAACTTGTGCGCGGCCTTCGCTCCCTCTTTCTGGAAACGCACGGCCTTGGCACGCAGCATCAGGTGCGGGAAGTCGACGTTCCATTCATGCGGGGGCACGTAGGGGCACTTGGTCAGGTAGCACAGATCACACAGGTAGCAGTGATCCACCACCTTCCAGTAGTCCTTCCGATCAACGCCGTCGACCTCCATGGTCTCGGATTCGTCGACCAGGTCGAACAGCGTGGGGAAGGAGTTGCAGAGGCTGACGCAGCGCCGGCAGCCATGACAGATGTCGTAGACCCGCTCCAGCTCGGCGAACAACGATTCCTCGTTGTAGAACTCGGGATTCTTCCAGTCCAGCGGATGGCGGGTCGGGGCTTCCAGACTTCCTTCACGTTGGTGCGTCGGCGCAGACATGCATCCCTCCGGTATCCGTATCAGTGACGATGCTTCGAGGGAAACACGGAACAACATGCGAACGCAGCCGCAGGGCTGACTTCACAGGCTGTTCCGTACCTCCCGGAAAACGGGGCCGGCGTAGCGGCCCCGCGTGCTTCCGTTACTACCGGACAATCAGTCGTCCAGCTGGTCCAGGGCCTTCTGGAAGCGGTTGGCGTGGGAACGCTCCGCCTTGGCCAGGGTCTCGAACCAGTCGGCGACTTCGTCGAAGCCTTCGTCGCGGGCGGTCTTGGCCATGCCCGGGTACATGTCGGTGTACTCGTGGGTCTCGCCGGCAACAGCGGTCTTCAGGTTCGCGGCGGTGGGACCGAATTCCAGGCCGGTGGCCGGGTCGCCGCAGCTCTCGAGGTACTCGAGGTGGCCGTGGGCGTGGCCGGTTTCACCTTCGGCGGTGGAACGGAACACGGTCGCGACGTCGTTGTAGCCTTCCACGTCCGCCTTGGAAGCGAAGTACAGGTAACGGCGGTTGGCCATCGATTCGCCGGCAAAGGCCTCCTTGAGGGCTTCTTCGGTCTTGCTACCTTTCAGTTCCATGGGTCTCTCCTCTTGCTGGTTAGGATCCACACATCGATGCGACTGCTGTGCAGATCGGGCATTTAGACTTTGTCTAAAACACTCTGAAACTCTAGTCAGCACCCGGTCGCATGTCAACCGATTGCCCCGCTGACCGTGGGGGCGCGGTCACGAAACTCAAGCCGCCGGTTGCCCGGCGCCTTTTCTCGCCGCGACGGATCGGATACTTTCTCACCTTTTGGTCCCCGCAATCCAATACGAACACGACACCATGACCGACCAGTCCACCGACAGCCCCGCCGAATTCGAAGCCAGCCTGGAGGCCCTGGAGGCCCTGGTGGCGCGGATGGAATCCGGCGAACTGGGCCTGGAACAGTCGCTGGCGGAATTTCAGCGCGGCATGGAACTGGTTGGCCGCTGTCAGAAGGCGCTGGACGACGCCCAGGCACGCATCGAGAAACTCGCCAGCGAGCCTTCTTCGGAGGCCGCCGCGACCGGGAGCGCCCCCGACACCCCGACCGACCCCGACGACGTCCCCTTTTAGGACCCTGCCTTGAGCATCCCAGATCCATCCGAGGCGCTGAAGGCCTATCAGCGTCGTATCGAGACCGTACTCGACGAGCGTCTCGCGCCCGACTCTGCGCCGGACGCGCGGCTGATCGAGGCCATGCGCTATGCCACGCTCTCCGGTGGCAAGCGTCTGCGCCCGGTACTGGTGTACGCAGCCGGGGCCACCTGCAGCGCCCCTGATGAGGTACTCGATGCGATGGCCGCGGCCGTGGAGATGGTCCACGTCTACTCGCTGATCCACGACGACCTGCCGGCGATGGACAACGACGACCTGCGCCGTGGGCGGCCGACCTGCCACCGTGCGTTCGACGAGGCCACCGCCATCCTTGCCGGGGATGCGCTGCAGGCCTGCGCCTTCGAGATCCTGGCCGCCGGCGTACGCGCCCTGCCCGGCCAGGCCGGTCTGGAAGCCCTGGCCGAGCTCGCCCGTGCAGCGGGCCTGCGCGGCATGGCGGGCGGGCAGGCCATCGATCTCGGCGCCTGCGGCAAGCCGATCGATCTGGCGGAACTGGAACGCATGCACCGGCTCAAGACCGGCGCCCTGATCCGCGTGTCGGTGCGCCTGGGCGCAATCGCCGGTGGCGCCTCGGAGGACACCCTTGGCCACCTGACCCGTTACGCCGAATGCATTGGCCTGGCGTTCCAGATCCGCGATGACGTGCTCGACGTGGAGGGTGATCCGGAGGTGCTCGGCAAGGCCTGCGGGGCGGATGCCCGCCTGGACAAGGCGACCTTCCCCTCGCTGCAGGGCCTGGAGGCCTCGCGCGAACGCGCAGTGGCCCTGGTCGACGAGGCGCTGGACGAGCTGCAACCCTTTGGCCAGGAGGCGGACTTGCTTCGCTTCCTCGCGCGGTACATCGTCGACCGCATGAACTGACACGGCCTGCCCATGACCCCCACCCCCCTGCTGGATGCAATCGAATGGCCCGCCGACCTGCGGGCGCACCCGGCCTCGGAACTGCCGGGGCTGGCCGGCGAATTGCGCCAGTTTCTGATCGAGAGCGTCTCGCGCACCGGCGGCCATCTGGCCGCGAACCTGGGCACCGTGGAGTTGGCGGTCGCGCTGCACTACGCGTTCAATACCCCGGACGACCGCATCGTCTGGGATGTAGGGCATCAGGCCTATGCCCACAAGATCCTGACCGGCCGGCGCACCGGGATGGCCAGCCTGCGCCAGTACGGCGGGCTGGCCGGCTTCCCCAAACGCGCCGAGAGCGAGTACGACGCCTTCGGGGCCGGGCATTCCAGCACCTCGATCAGTGCCGCCGCCGGCATGGCCCTCGCCGCCAAGCACGCAGGACTGGACCGCCGCCATGTGGCGGTTATCGGCGACGGGGCGATGACCGCCGGCATGGCCTTCGAGGCGCTCAACCACATCGGCGATCTCGACTGTAATCTGCTGGTCATCCTGAACGACAACGACATGTCGATCTCGCCGAACGTCGGCGCGATGAACCAGTACTTCACCCGGCTGCTGTCCGGGCGGCTGTACAGCTCGGTGCGCGAGGGCTCCAAACGCATGCTGGAGTTCGTCCCGCCGATGAAGGCCTTTGCCGAGCGAGCCGAGGAGCACATGAAGGGCATGCTGGTGCCGGGCACGCTGTTCGAGGAACTGGGCTTTCGCTACTTCGGGCCGGTGGACGGCCATGACGTGAACGGCCTGGTATCGATCCTGAAGAACCTGCGCGGCGGTCACGGTCCGCAACTGCTGCATGTGGTCACACGCAAGGGACAGGGCTATGCCCCGGCCGAAGAGGACCCCTGCCGCTACCACGGGGTCTCCAAGTTCGAGCCGGAAAACGGCCTGAAGCCCTCCGGCCCGAAGGCACCGACCTATACCGATATCTTCAGCCAGTGGCTTTGCGACCAGGCCGCGGCCGACGAGCGTCTGCTGGGCATCACCCCGGCGATGCGCGAGGGCTCCGGCCTGGTCGCCTTCTCCGAGCAGTCCCCGGAACGCTACTTCGATGTCGGCATCGCCGAGCAGCACGCGGTCACGCTGGCCGCCGGCATGGCCTGCGAGGGGCAAAAGCCCGTCGTCGCGATCTACTCGACGTTCCTGCAGCGGGCGATGGACCAGGTGATCCACGACGTCGCCCTGCAGAACCTGCCGGTGCTGTTCGCGGTGGACCGTGCGGGGATCGTCGGCGCCGATGGCCCGACCCATGCCGGCACCTTCGATACCGCGCTGCTGCGCAGCGTCCCCAACATGCTGCTGATGGCCCCGGCCAGCGAGCGCGAGTGCCGCCAGATGCTGTCCACTGGCTACGCCCACGATGGCCCGGCGGCAGTGCGCTATCCGCGCGGCGGCGGCCCCGGGGCCCTGCCGGAAGGGGGCTTCGAGGATCTGGAGACCCTGCCGATCGGACGCGCCGTGGTCGTGCGCGAGGGTCGGGGCCTGGCGATCCTCAGCTTCGGCGCGCTGCTGGACACCGCCCTGGCCGCCGGCGAGGCGCTGGATGCGACCGTGGTGAACATGCGTTTCATCAAGCCGCTCGACACCGAACTCCTGGCGCGGCTGGCCGCCAGCCACGAGCGCTTCGTGACGCTCGAGGATCATGCCCGCGCCGGTGGCGCCGGCAGCGCGGTGCTGGAATGGCTCTCCGCCGAGGGCCTGACCCTGCCCTGCCAGGTACTGGGCATCCCGGACGTCTTCACCGAACACGGCTCGCGCGAACAGATCCTGGCCGACTGCGGCCTCGACACCGAGGGCGTGCTGGCCGCGGTTCGCCACGCATCCGGGCAGGAGAATTGCGCGGAAGACGGCGGCCGGCTAGGCTTCGCGGGCTGACAAACCCCCGGCCGGCGACGGCCGCTCGCCCGGAAAAGATCATGAGTGCCCGCTACACCCTCCGTGTCCTGACCGACTTTGCCTCCGCGCATACCCTGCGTGACTACCCGGGGCAGTGCGCGAACATGCACGGACACAACTGGAAGGTGGAGGCCGAGGTCCAGGCCGAGACCCTGGACGACGCCGGCATGGCGGTGGACTTCAAGGTGGTCAAGACCGCCGCGCGCGAGATCGCCGGGCAGCTGGACCATCGCTATCTGAACGACGTCCCGCCGTTCGATACGGTCAACCCGACCGCCGAGAATATCGCGCAGTGGTTCTTCCGCCAGATGTCCGAACGCCTGAACCGCCCGGGCCTGCGCATGCACGCGCTGACCCTGTGGGAGACCGACCGCGCCTGCGTACGCTACAGCGAGGACAGTTAGCCCTCCCGCGCCTCGCAGTGACGGGGCACCCCCACAGCACAACCCTTACAGATGATTCGAGGCGTAGTCCGCCAGCCGCGAGCGCTCGCCGCGGGTCAGCGTGATGTGCCCGCTGTGGGTCCAGTTGCGGAAACGGTCCACCACGTAGGTCAGGCCGGACGAGGTCTCGGTCAGGTACGGGGTGTCGATCTGCGCGATGTTGCCCAGCGCGACGACCTTGGTGCCCGGCCCGGCGCGGGTGATCAAGGTCTTCATCTGCTTGGAGGTCAGGTTCTGCGCCTCGTCGAGGATGATGTAGCGGTTGAGGAAGGTGCGCCCGCGCATGAAGTTCAGCGAGCGGATCTTGATGCGGCTGGTCAGCACGTCCTGGGTGGCCGCCCGCCCCCAGTCGCCGGCCCCCTCGGACTTCGCCAGCACCTCGAGGTTGTCCATCAGCGCGCCCATCCACGGGGTCATCTTCTCTTCCTCGGTCCCGGGGAGGAAGCCGATGTCCTCGCCCACCGGGACCGTGACCCGGGTCATGATGATCTCCTTGTAGGTGTTGTCCTCCAGCGTCTGCGCGAGTCCCGCGGCCAGAGTCAGCAGGGTCTTGCCGGTGCCGGCCACCCCCAGCAGGGAGACGAAATCCACCTCCGGGTCCATCAGCAGGTTCAGGGCGTAGTTCTGTTCGCGGTTGCGGGCGTTGATACCCCAGACGCTGTGGCGCGGGGTCATGTAGTCGTCCACCAGCTCGATCACCGCGGACTCGTTCGGCTGGTCGATTTCCAGCACGATCGCGGACAACGGATTCTCGCCCTCGCGGTAGACGAACTGGTTGGGCTGCCACTCCGCGACCAGCGGCCCGGTCACCCGGTAATAGGTGCGCCCGGACTCCTGCCAGGAGTCCATCTTGGCCCCGTGGGTCTCCCAGAAGTCCGCCGGCAGCTCTGTCATGCCGGAGAACAGCAGGCTGACGTCGTCCAGGACCTGGTCGTTGTAGTAATCCTCCGCGTGCAGGCCGATCACCGCCGCCTTGATGCGCAGGTTGATGTCCTTTGAGACCAGCGTGACCGGGAGGTCCGCCCACTCGGCCTTGAGCGCCTGCGCGGTGGCCAGGATGTCGTTGTCCGGGGTCGAGCCGGGCAGCGAGTCCGGCAGGCGCGAGGTCAGATTACGGGTCTGGAAGAACAGCCGCCCGGAGGGTGCGAGCGTCGACTCGCTGAGCGATTCGGCCTGTAGCGGCAACCCGGCGGCAATCTGCTCGTGGGTCGCGCCGCTCATCAGCTCGTCGATAAAGCGCGAGACCTGGCGCACGTTGCGCGCGACCTCGGAGAGCCCCTTCTTGCCCCGGTCGAGCTCCTCGAGCACGACCATGGGCAGGAAGATGTCGTGTTCCTTGAAGCGGAACAGCGCGGTGGGGTCGTGCATCAGGACATTGGTGTCCAGGACAAAAAGGCGTTTCGGGTCCTCCGATGTTTCGCTCATGGCGCCTCCGCGGCCGGGGTGAGTCGAAAACAAATGGGTCGAACGTCGACTGCCAGCTGCGCAGCGGCAGGCGAACGCGCGGGTGGCGTCACCGGCCGGCCAACTCGCGTACCGCGGCCAGGACCTCGTCCACATGCCCCGGCACCTTGACCTTGCGCCATTCCCGGCGCAGCACGCCTTGCTCGTCGATCAGGAAGGTGGAGCGTTCGATGCCGCGCACCTGCTTGCCGTACATGTTCTTCATCTTGATCACGTCGAACGCGTCGCACAACTGCTCGTCGGCGTCGCTCAGCAGGTCGAACGGCAGCTCCTGCTTGGTGCGGAAGTTCTCGTGGCTCTTCACGCTGTCGCGCGAGACCCCGAGGATGACCGCACCGGCGGCATCGAACGCAGCCTTGTTGGCGGCAAAGTCGCGGCTCTCGTTGGTGCAGCCCGGCGTGCTGTCCTTCGGGTAGAAATAGAGCACCACGATCTTGCCGCGGAAGTCGCCCGGGCCCAAGGTCTGCCCACCGGTGGCCGGCACGCGCAGATCTTCGGGAACGGTCTGGTCAATGGCGATCGTCATAAGGGTCACTCCGGGTCGTGGTTGGGGCGAACGGCGCCAGACCGAAATCAGGCCTTGATCGGATCCAGCACGCCATCCAGGTTCAGTTCGTCGCAAAAATCCATGAACTCGCCACGCAGGCTGGCCAGGTGCTGTCCCGCCGGGATGTCCACCACCATGTTGGCGGCGAACATGCGCGCGCCCGTGTGCTGGGCGGTATAGACACGCGTCTGGACGTCGCGCAGGTTCACCCCGCGGCTGGTGAAGAAATCGGCCAGGGCATTGACCAGCCCCGGGGCGTCCAGCGCGACCACATCCACGGCATAGGCCATCGCGGGCTGGCTGGATTCATCCAGCGGCCCGCGACGCACCGTGACCGCGAGGTCCAGCTCGGCCTCCAGGCGCTCCAGGCGGGCTTCCAGCGTGGCGAGGGTCTTCCAGTTGCCACTGGCGCTCAGCGCCATGCAGCAGTAGCCGTCCAGGGTGGTAATCCGACTGGACTCCAGGTTGCAGCCCGTGTCGACGATGACTCGGGTGACGCCGGCCACCAGGCCAGGCTGGTCGGGTCCGATCAGGTTCAGGATCAGATGGGTATGCGAGCCGGCCCCGACCACCTCAGCCATGCCGGCCTCTGCAGCAGAAGGCGCCGCCGACCGGCCGGAGTCCTGGCACAACGCTGGAGGGGTTGGATGCGTCTGCGGGCATGATGGTTGGGAACATACCACCTCGCCTGATTGACGCCAACGGTCGCGGCCCCGCCCAGGCGCGCTCCAGACGTGGTCCGCGCACGGATTCTTGAACGCCTTGTCGCGCGCCCGTTAGACTGCACCATTACCGTCGCTGGAGGAGTCGATGTTTCAAGGCAGCATGGTCGCACTGGCGACCCCGATGCACGCGGACGGCAGTCTTGACTGGCCGGCGCTTGATCGACTCCTCGAATTCCACATCGAGGCCGGTACCGACGCCATCGTTGCGGTCGGCACCACCGGCGAATCGGCCACCCTCGATTTCGACGAACACTGCGAGGCGATCGCCCATACGGTCAAGACCGTCGGCGGTCGCCTGCCGGTGATCGCCGGCACTGGCGCGAATTCTACGCGCGAGGCGATCGCGCTGACGCGCTGCGCCCGCGAGGCCGGCGCGGATGCCTGCCTGCTGGTATCCCCGTATTACAACAAGCCCACGCAGGAAGGTCTGTACCTGCACCACAAGGCCATTGCCGAGGCCGTGGATATCCCGCAGATCCTCTATAACGTCCCGGGGCGAACCGCGGTCGATATGCTGCCCGAAACGGTCGAGCGCCTCGCCGAGATCCCGAACATCGTCGGCATCAAGGAAGCGACGGGCAGCAACGAGCGTACTGCGGAGCTTGTCCAGCGTGTGGGCGGCCGGATCGACCTGTTCAGTGGCGAAGACGCCAACGGGCTGGCGTTCCTGCTGGCCGGCGGGCAAGGGGTCATCTCGGTAACCGCGAACGTCGCTCCGGCCCTGATGGCCCGCATGTGCCGCGCCGTACGCGAGGGGCACGCGGACGAAGCCCGCGAGATCAACCGTCAGCTCGACGGGCTGCACTCCGCCCTGTTCCTCGAAGCCAATCCCATCCCCGTAAAATGGGCCTTGCAGCGTATGGGGATGATAGAGGAAGGTATCCGTCTGCCTCTGACACCCCTTTCCGAACCGTTCCATGCACCGGTACTGGACGCGATGCGCCAGGCCGGCATTGAGGTCTGAGTCCGATCATGAAATTGCCTTCCAAGCCCTATTACTCCGCCACGCGCGCCACCCTCGCGATCGCCACGGGTCTCGCCGTCGCTGGTTGCGGAACCTGGGGCGGCGATCGTCAGACCGGCCCGGAATACGAGATGAGCCGGCAGATGGAGGACCTCGAGGTCCCGCCGGACCTGATCGCGCCGGACACCGAGCGGGCCTACCGCCTCCCGGATGATCCGGGAGGCCGCATCAGCGCCCGCGACATGCAGCAGGACACGGCCCAGCGTCAGGAACAGCCCGGGCAGGTCCAGCCCGGGACTCCAGCGGCCGACGTGCAGGTGCTCCCCGAATCCGCCGAGGTGCAACTGATGCGCGACGGTGGCACGCGCTGGCTCCAGGTCGATGGCGACCCCGGCGAGATCTGGGATCGCCTGGTTGCCTTCTGGGACAGCCAGAACCTCCGGCTGGAACGCAACGAGCCCCAGGTGGGCGTGATGCAAACCGAATGGGCCGAAGACCGAGCCGGCATCCCCCTGCGCGGCACGCAGAACATCTTCGCTCGTGCCCTTGGCAACGTGTACGACGCCAACACCCGGGACCAGTACCGCATGCGCGTCGAACGCGCCAACGGCCAGTCGGAGATCTACATCACCCACCGCGGCGCCGAGGAACAGGCCGAGGGTGAATCCTGGCGCTGGGCCATGCGCCCGTCCGACCCGGAACTGGAAGCCGAGATGCTGAACCGGTTGCTGGTATACCTCACGACCGGCGATCCGGGTGAAGGCGGCGCACGTGTCGCCGAGACCCTCGTTGACCGGCCGACCGAGTTGCAGCTGACCGAACATGACGGCTCGCCCGCCCTGCTGCTGGGCGGCGAGTACGACCGTGTCTGGCGCCAGCTCGGGACCTTCCTGGATCGCGCCGGATTGCTGGTGGACGAGCAGGATCGCCAGGCCGGAATCTACGAAGTGACCTACCGCCCCGGCATGACGGGCGAGCGTGAAGAGCGCGGTTTCTTCAGCCGCGTCTTTGGCCGCGGTGGCGATCGACGCGAAAACGAGCGCTACCAGGTCCGCTTGCAGGACCGTGGCGATGGCGATCTGCTGATCGAGGCACGTGATCTCGAGGGCGACCGTCTGAGCGATCGCGACGCCGAATTCGTACTCGAGCGCATTCAGACGCAGATGCAGCGCTAAAAAGCCCGCGAGGGCGCGCCCCCAGGCTCCCCCTGCTGGAATGGCGGGGGGGCCGCAGCAGGGTCTTCCGAGAACCGGGCAAGGCCGCCGCGCAATCACCTCCGGAGCAATCCGTGATCCGATTCTGTTCACTTGGCAGCGGGAGTGGCGGCAACGCACTCGTGGTCGAGATCGGCTCGACGCGCCTGCTCGTGGACTGCGGCTTCTCGATGCAGGAAGTCGAGCGGCGCCTCGCCCGTCAGCGGCTTGCCCCCTCCGATCTTGACGCCGTCCTCGTGACCCACGAGCATGGCGACCATCTGGGCTCCGCGCCAGCCCTATCGCGGCGCTACGGCCTCCGCGTCTACGCCTCCACGGGGACTCGTCTGGCGGCCCGCGACGCCGGGTTCGCCCATTTCGAGCCGATCCAGCCAGACCTCCCGGTAGAGGTCGATGATGCCCAGGTCATCCCCTACACGGTCCCGCACGACGCCCGTGAACCGACCCAGTTCGTCTTTTCCGACGGCGCATCACGACTCGTCCTGATGACCGACGCGGGGCATATCACGCCCCACATGGTCGACATCGCCTCCGGGGCCCAAGGCCTGCTCCTGGAATGCAACCACTGTCCGGACCTGCTCGCATCCGGCCGCTATCCCCCCAAGCTCAAGCGCAGGATTGGGGATGGCTACGGCCATTTGCCCAACCATGACGCGACCCGCCTTCTCCAGCGCGCCGACACGACGAGGCTCGCACACCTGATCGGAATGCATCTTTCCAGCGACAACAACCGCCCCGAACTGGCGGAACAGGCCCTATGCGCGGGCGTCGGCGCCAGTCGCGACGAGATCGCCATTGCGTCCCAGGACACGGGGTTCGAGTGGCGCTGTATCCCGTAGCCGGCCCTACGCCGCCCCGCCGGCTCTCGGACCGTACGCCTAGCGGCGCGATTCCCGCAGGAAATAGACCCCGCCCGCGATGAAGGCAAGCCCGATAATGGTCGCGATCGGCCCGCCAAATCCCGACCCCTCCCGAGGGGCAATGGGGGTAAACGCAACCTCGCCCCCAAGGACCGCATAGCTGCCAATCCCGATCAGAACCAGCCCGACCGCGACCAACCCTCCATCCGTTCGTTTCTTCCCTCGAGCCATACCCAAACCCGTCTTCTACCGTTCTGCCGCATGAAATCCCGCGACGATCATCCTACCCACACCGATACGTGCATAAAAAAAGCCCGGCCCCCTTATCGGGAACCGGGCTTCGGATTAATGCCTGGCGGTGACCTACTCTCACATGGGGAGGCCCCACACTACCATCGGCGCAGAGCAGTTTCACTTCCGAGTTCGGGATGGGATCGGGTGGTTCCTACTCGCTATGGCCGCCAGACAAACTGGCCAGATCACCCAGCGCGAGCGCTGCGTCATCTGAATTCGGAATGCAATCTAGGTGATGTGTACAACAGTGATGTGTCAGTCGAGACCAACCAACAACACCTTGGGTGTTATATGGTCAAGCCGCACGGGCAATTAGTACTGGTTAGCTTCATCCATTACTGAACTTCCACACCCAGCCTATCAACGTTGTAGTCTTCAACGGCCCTACAGGGACCTCGAGGGTCCAGGGAGATCTCATCTTCAGGTGGGTTTCCCGCTTAGATGCTTTCAGCGGTTATCCCTTCCGCACTTAGCTACCCGGCAATGCCACTGGCGTGACAACCGGAACACCAGAGGTGCGTCCATCCCGGTCCTCTCGTACTAAGGACAGATCCTGTCAAATCTCCGACGCCCACGGCAGATAGGGACCGAACTGTCTCACGACGTTCTAAACCCAGCTCGCGTACCACTTTAAATGGCGAACAGCCATACCCTTGGGACCTGCTTCAGCCCCAGGATGTGATGAGCCGACATCGAGGTGCCAAACACTGCCGTCGATATGGACTCTTGGGCAGTATCAGCCTGTTATCCCCGGAGTACCTTTTATCCGTTGAGCGATGGCCCTTCCATACAGAACCACCGGATCACTAAGACCTGCTTTCGCACCTGCTCGACGTGTCTGTCTCGCAGTTAAGCACCCTTTTGCCT
>NZ_KB897955.1:0-15000 GCF_000377265.1 Thioalkalivibrio sp. ARh3 | reverse complement strand
GAGATCATCGGGCAGCGTGTTCTTCTGGAAGCGGGCGACGAACGCGGCCTGGGCCTGCTCGCCTCTCCCCGGCCCATGGAACCGATCCACCAGTTCGCGACCGAGCTCGAACTTGATATCACGCGGATTGCGCTCGCCCGCCTCGGCGGCACGCCGGGCGGCTCGCACTTCGTCCATGGGGCGGAGACTGAGCAACTCGTAGTAGCGCCACATGAGTTCATCGGAGATCGACATCAGCTTGCCGAACATGTCATCCGGGGTGTCCTGTACGGCAATATAGTTGTCGAGCGACTTGCTCATCTTCTGGATGCCATCGAGGCCTTCAAGGATGGGCATGGTCAGGATGACCTGGGGGGACATGCCCTCCTGCTTCTGCAATTCGCGCCCGACCAGCAGGTTGAACTTCTGGTCGGTCCCACCGAGTTCGACATCCGCCTTCAGGGCGACCGAGTCATAACCCTGGATCAGCGGGTACAGGAACTCGTGGATCGCGATCGGCTGGTGATCGTGGTAGCGCTTGTGAAAGTCGTCGCGCTCGAGCATCCGAGCCACCGTGTGGCGGGAAGCGAGCTGCACCATGCCCGCCGCCCCGAGCGGTTCCATCCAGGTCGAGTTGAAGACCACCTCGGTGCGCTCGGGGTCCAGAATGCGAAACACCTGCTCGCGATAGGTCGCGGCGTTGCGTTCGATGTCCTCGGAGGAAAGCGGCGGACGAGTGGCGTTCTTGCCAGAGGGGTCTCCGATCCGCCCGGTGAAGTCGCCGATCAGGAAAATGATGTGATGACCGAGGTCCTGCAGCTGCCGCAACTTGTTGATGAGCACGGTGTGGCCGAGATGCAGGTCCGGGGCGGTGGGATCGAAGCCGGCCTTGATCCGCAGCGGACGCCCCTCTTTCAGGCGTTCGCGCAGCTCCTCCTCCAGCAGGATCTCGTCTGCTCCGCGGCGAAACACCGCCAGTTGTTCTTCCAGTTCGATCATCTCTTGTGCCCTTGGCGGATCCCGCGCAGGGGCCTGGCCTGCGAAGGGTAACGTTCCGCTCTAGAATGCTGGGTTCGCTACAAACGCACCCCCACGGGGCGCGCAAAGGGCGCAAGGATACCGTGCACCCCGCAACGAAGCGAGATGACTCCGCCACCGGAACAGGAACGCATACGGATGACCCAGCGGTTGATTGGATTGATGTCCGGCACGAGCCGGGACGGTGTGGACGCGGTCCTGGTCGAGATCGACGAAACGGGCCCGCTGCGCACCACGGGGCACTGCCACCTGCCTTACCCGGACTCGCTGGAAGGGGATCTCGCGGCTGCCGCGACCACCGAGACCCTGCGCTTCGAAGACCTGGGCACCCTGGATGCCCGGGTCGGGCTGTTCCTCTCCCGCGCTGTTCAACAACTCCTGGAATCCTCCGGCCTGCAGGCTGCGGACATCCTGGCGATCGGCTCGCACGGGCAAACAGTCCACCATGCGCCGGGCGCCGAGCCCGCCTTCACCTGGCAGATTGGCGACCCGTTCCGGATCGCCGAAGCCACCGGCATCGACGTGATCGCGCACTTTCGGCAGCGCGACCTCGCGGCAGGAGGCGAAGGGGCGCCGCTGGCCTGCGCGTTCCATGCAGACTGGCTGGGGCACCCGAGCGAAACCCGGGCGATCCTGAACCTCGGCGGGATCGCGAACCTGACCTGGCTGGAACCGGACCAGCCGGTTCGCGGGTGCGACAGCGGCCCCGCCAACACCCTGCTGGACGGCTGGGCCCACCGACACCTGGGGCAGCCCTACGATGCCGATGGCGCCTGGGCGCGCACGGGACACATCGACCGGCCGCTTCTGGAACAGCTGCTCGCGGACCCGTACTTCCTGCGCCCCGCCCCCAAGAGCACGGGGCCCGAGTATTTCTCGCCCCACTGGCTTCGCCAGGTCGGCGGCGAACGGATCGACCGCCTGAACGCGGAGGACATCCAGGCCACCCTGGTCGAACTCACGGTGGAAGGGGTACGTCTGACGCTCGAATCCCTGCGCACATCCGCACCGCATCGCGTTATTGTCTGCGGTGGCGGCGCCCACAACGGCTACCTGATGGAACGGCTGCGAAGCCAGCTCGCCGGCAGCACAGTCGAGACCTCCGAACGCCATGGCATACCGCCCCAGCAGGTGGAGGGTGCCGCCTTTGCCTGGCTGGCGTATCGGCATCTGCGCGACGAAGCCGGCAACCTGCCGGAGGTTACGGGGGCCCGAGGGCCGCGTATCCTTGGCTGCCGGATCCCCGGCCGCGCGCCTGGCCCTGCATCGAGACAGGCATGAAAAAGGGCCCGACCGAAACGGCCGGGCCCTGGCAGTACGGAAACGGCTCTGCCGGTCAGACCGAGAAGCTGGACCCGCAACCGCAGGTGGTCGTGGCATTCGGATTGCGAATCACGAACTGCGCACCTTCCAGGCCTTCGGTGTAGTCGATCTCGGCACCCACAAGGTACTGAAAACTCATCGGATCGATCAGCAGCGTCACCCCGCCGTTCTCGACCACGGTATCGCCGTCGCCAACCGTCTCGTCGAAGGTGAAGCCGTACTGGAAGCCGGAGCAACCACCACCGCTGACGAACACCCTCAGCTTGAGGTTGTCGTTGTTCTCCTCCTCGATCAGCCCCTTCACCTTGCTCGCCGCGGCATCGGTGAAGATCAGCGGGCTCGGGATCTCCATGTCCATATCCGCCTCGGTATTGGGTGTCATGGCTTCGGACATTGGGTGCCTCCTGTAAGAATCATTTTCATTCACGCTACGGAATACTGACCGCCAGCGTCAAGAATACCCCACGAATGATGCTGGGCCATCCTCACGAAGAGGCAACCTGCGGCGCGCTGTGGTCCGCAAGCTCCTCCAATTCGCCCTGCAAGGGCTCCTCCATTCGTTCGAGCTGACCGTCGATACTCGCGCCCTCGGTGATCTGAAGACTCTTGTAATACAGATGCCCGTGCAGCCGTGCGGTCGCGCCGAGCTCGACGTACTCACTCATGTGCATATCACCGCGCACCTCGCCATTCACCACCAGGTGGGGCACCATCACCTGCCCTTCGACCACACCCTGGGGTGCCACCATCAGCACCGCGGAGGGGTCGCTCGGCGCACGGATACTGCCGACCACGCGGCCCTCGACATAAAGCCCGCCACTGAATTCCAGCTCGCCGCGCACCACAGCATTCTCCCCGATCATGGTGTCGACCCGGCGTGTGCGCTTGTTGCCACGCCCCTTCTTGCGTCCGATCATGCCCCTTCTCCCGCCATACGATCCCACTCTCCGCGCTTCGTCACCGCGTCGGGACCATCCTCGTCTTCCGGCTCCACCCTAACGACTACAGCTTCCGGGGTGAAACCCTCCGGCAACACGACCCGCACGCGCGCATTGCGCAGCAGGCGGAACCCCTCGATGTCGCGTTCCTGCTCCACACCCAGGTCTTCGTGATCGAGGGTTATTTCCTCGTCGTCCCCCTCGAAACGCCCGACAATCTCCAGCGACCAGCGCACATCCAGCGACCGATTCAATCCCGGCCGATAGACCTGGAACACCACATCCCAGACGCCGGACTGTCCCGTCGACTGCAGCGCCAGATCCCGCAGCCCCAGACTCGCGTCGTCATTGTTCTCCGCCAGTCGTTCGTAGAAGGCCACCTCGTCCCGCAACCGCGCGAGCTCGGCTTCCTGACGCTCAACATCCTCGCGGTAGGCATCGATCTCGGTCTCCAGCAGCGACAGCCGCCGCAGCGCTCGCTGCTGCTCGGCCTCTGCCTGCCGGCGCGCCTCGACCTCCTGCTGCAGCTCGTCCGTCAGGGCATCGATACGCATCTGCGGATCAATCACGACCTCGTCCGGCCAGTGCATCCACAACCAGCCGCCGATCCCGGCCACCAGCAGAAAAGGCGCCAGCAGCAACGCGCCCAGCCCCCAGCGCCGCCGACGCTGGCGCACCGGCCGCGGCGGCGGGATCCGGGGACGGCGCCGCGGCACCGGTGTCGGAAGCTTGGACATTAATCAGTATTTCCCTCAGGGGAAGACCGCCAGCTCGCGCAACCCCTCGTCCTCCGGGCAATCGAACATGAGGTTCATGTTCTGCACGGCCTGCCCGGCCGCACCCTTGACCAGGTTGTCGATCACCGACAGCACCACCAGACGATCGGAGTGCGGCGGCCGTGCCACCGCGACCCGGCAGCGGTTGGTCCCCCGCACGCTGGCCGTCTCGGGATGCGACCCCGGCGGCAGGACGTCGACGAACGGCTCGTTGGCGTAGCGTTGTTCGAAGCAGGTCTGCCAGTCGGTCTCGGCTTGTCGCGGCCGCAGATAGAGGGTCGCATGGATGCCGCGCGTCATTGGCACCAGGTGCGGCTGGAAGATCAGCCCGACCTCGCCGCCGACCACACCGCTCAGGGTCTGGTGAATCTCCGGCCAGTGCCGGTGCCCGCCGGCCGCATAGGCACGGAAGTTCTCCTGCACCTCGGCAAACAGGCCGCCCACATGGGCCTTGCGCCCCGCACCGCTGACGCCACTCTTGGCATCCGCGATCACGTCGGCCGGGTCGACCAGTCCCTGCTCCAGCAGCGGCAGAACACCAAGCGTCACGGCCGTCGGATAGCAACCGGGCACCGCAATCAGCCGCGCCGAACGGATCCGGTCACGATGGATCTCCGGCAGCCCGTAAACCGCCTCGTCGAGATACTCCGGGGCCCCGTGCGCCTGGCCATACCAGTGCGCCCACAGCTCCGGGTCACGTATACGAAAGTCGGCCGACAGGTCGATCACCCGCACCCCGCGCTCCAGCAGCGCACCGGCCATCGCATGTGCCACGCCATGCGGCGTGGCAAAGAACACCACGTCGCACTCGCCCAGCACGTCGGGGTCCGGCTCGCGAAAGACCGCATCCACGGCCCCGCGCAGACTGGGGAACAGATCGGCGACCGCGGTCCCGGCCTCGCCGCGCGAGGTCACCACCGCCAGCTCCGCCGAAGGGTGTCGGGCCAGCAGGCGCAGCAACTCCACGCCGGTGTACCCGGTCGCACCGACAACCCCGATGCGGATAGGTTTGCTATTGGTCGTTGCCGTCATGCTGCGGCATGATACCGGCTTACCACAGAGCACGGAACGAAGGCCCACTCAGGCCAGTCGAATCCGGCGATCATTCGAACCAACAGGGACCCCTGTACCCATGAGCAGCTTTCGTATCGACCGCAAGGCCATCATTGGCGGCATCTTCATCCTGGCCCTGATTGGGGTTGCCCTGGCCATCTGGCTGACCGATGACGGCATGCGCCCGGCGCCGGAATTCACTGCCACGACCCTCGATGGCGAGGAGGTTTCATTGTCGGACTACGAGGGGCGCCCGGTGATGATCTCCTTCTGGGCCACCAACTGTCCGTCCTGCGTGCGCGAGATCCCGAAGCTGATCCACCTGCACGAGACCTACGCCGAGAAGGGCTTCGAGTTGCTGGCCGTCGCCGTCTCCTATGACCCGATCAACCGGGTGGAGTCGATGCGCGAGGACCGCGAGATGCCCTACAAGGTGATCCATGACGCTGAGGACGGCATGTCGCAGGCGTTCGGCGGCGTGCGCCTGACCCCGACCACGTTCGTGATCTCGCCCGGCGGCCGCATCGTCTACCAGAAACTGGGCGATCCGGACTTCGAGCAGATCGAACGCCACCTGCAGCGCTGGCTGTCCTGAGCCAACCACCACCGGCACCCCTGGGAGATCTGAAGCATGGAAGCCTACAACTGGCTGCTCAGCCTGCACGTAATCTTCATGGTCACCTGGTTCGCCGGGCTGTTCTATCTGCCAAGGCTGTTCGTCTATCACGCGATGACCGACGACGCCCTGGGTCACGAGCGCTTCAAGATCATGGAGCGCAAGCTGTTCTACGGGATCATGACGCCCGGCGGGGTGCTGACCATCGCGTTTGGCGGGGCCATGCTGGCCCTGATCCCGGGGTACCTGAACGAGCCCTGGATGCACTTCAAGCTGACGCTGGTGGCGCTGCTGGTGATCTATCACATCTGGTGCGGCTGGATCGTGCGCGACTTTCGGGATGACCTGAACCGTCGCGAACACACCTGGTTTCGCTGGTTCAACGAGTTTCCGGTGCCGATCCTGGTCGGGGTGGTGGTGTTGGTGATCAACCGCTCCATCGAGGATGCGCTGATCGCGATCGGGGTCGTACTGGCGATCTTTGTGCTGGCCGCACTGATCGGGTGGTGGAAGCGCCGGCGCGAGGCCGCCTGACGCAACGACTCAGTTCTTGCCCGCGCGCACCAGCCCGCCTAGCCCGGCCTGCACCAGGGCATTGTTCAGCAGCGAACGAATCTGCTCCGCGTTCTCCAGCATGCGGCACTGGGCCAGCAGCGCCTCGGCGCGATCCGTGGAGAAGCTGCGGATCACCCACTTCACCCGCGGGATCGCGGAGACGCTGACACTGAGGCTGTCGATCCCCATCCCCAGCAGCAGGATCACCGCGGCCGGATCGGCCGCCATCTCGCCGCAGACGCTGACCGGCTTGCCCGCCCGGTGCGCCCCGTCGGTGATGATCTCCAATGCGCGGATGCAGGCCGGGTGCAGGGTGTCATAGAGATTGGCCACGCGCGCGTTGTTGCGATCCACCGCCAGCAGGTACTGCACCAGGTCATTGGTCCCCACCGACAGGAAGTCCACCCGCCGCGCCAGCGTCTCCGACAGATAGACCGCCGCCGGGACCTCGACCATCACCCCGACCTTGGGCATCGGGATCATGAAACCCTCGTCCAGCAGTTCCTCGCGGGCCCGGTTGAGCAGTGTCATGGCCCCCTTCAGCTCGTCCAGCGCCGAGATCATCGGGAACAGGATCTGCAGATTGCCGTGTGACCGGCTCGCCTTGAGCATCGCCCGCAGCTGGGTCAGGAAGATCTCCGGGTGGTCCAGCGAGATGCGGATGCCGCGCCAGCCGAGGAACGGGTTGTCCTCCTTGACCGGGAAGTACGGCAGGGCCTTGTCGCCGCCGATATCCAGGGTCCGCAGGGTCACCGGCATCGGGTCGAATGACGCCAGCACCTGTTCGTAGAGCTGGACCTGCTCCTCCTCCCCGGGGAAGCGGTCGCGGATCATGAACGGGACCTCGGTGCGATAAAGCCCCACACCCTCGGCCCCGGATTCCAGCGACGGCTTGATATCGGCCAGCAACCCGGAGTTCGCCAGCACCGGAACCGCCACGCCGTCGCGGGTGGCCGCCGGGTCCTTGGCCAGCGCCCGCAGGTCCTCGGCCAGCTCGCGCTCCTCGCGCACCAGGCGCTCGAACTCGGTGCGCAACTCCGCATTGGGGTTCACGAACAACCGGCCACGATAGCCGTCGACCAGGATCTCGCGGTTCTCCAGGCGGCCCACCGGCAGTTCCGAGACCCCCATCACCGCCGGGATATTGAGCGCCCGCGCCAGGATCGCGATATGCGAGGAACCGGTGCCCTTGGCGGAGACCATCGCCCCCAGGCGCTCGATCGGCACCTCGGCCAGGTGCGATGCGGTCAGGTCATCACCCACCAGGATGCCGCCATCCGGGAATTCCTCCTGGCTGCGCTCGGCCGGCAGCAGATGCGACAGCACCCGTCGGCCCAGGTCCCGCACATCGGCCGCGCGCTCGCGCAGGTACGGGTCTTCCATGTCGTCGAACACGCGAACGCTCTCGCGCACGGTGTCGCGCAGGGCAGCCGGGGCCCACTGACCGTTGCGAATACGCGCCTCGGTCTTGTGGACCAGGGAATCCGAACCCAGCAACATCAGGTAGGCGTCGAACAACACCTGCTCGTCCGCGCCGAGCGCCTCGCCCATACGCTGCTTGAGATCCTCGATCTCGGTGCGCGTGTCAGCCACCGCCTTGCCGAAGCGCTCGAGTTCCTCGTCGACCCCAACGCCCTCGCGATCCGGGATGGAGTCGAGATCCGCGAGCCGATAGGCGACCACGGCCCGGCCGATCGCGACCCCGGGGGAACCGGCGATCCCGGTCGCCTCGACATTGACGTGCCCGATCAGCGGGGTCTCGGAGGAGATCTCGTCGTTGAATTCCGCGTAGGCGATCGCACCGGCCAGCTGCGCGGCCAGGGTGATCAGAAAGGAGACGTGCTCGTCATCGAACTTGCGTGCCTGGTGCTGCTGCACGACCAGCACCCCCAGCAGGTTGCGCTGGTGGATGATCGGCACCCCGAGAAAGGCCAGGAAGTGCTCCTCGCCGGTCTCCGGGAAATAGCGAAAGCGCGGGTGATCCTGGGCACTGTCCAGGTTGACCGGCTCGGCGCGCGAGGCGACCAGCCCCACCAGGCCTTCGGAGGGATCCATCTCCACATGCCCGATGGATTCCTCGCGCAGGCCCTCCGACGCCATCAGCACCAGGCGGCCCGACTGCGGCGACTTCAGGTAGATGGAGCAGACATCGATATCCAGCGCGGCCTTCACGCGGGTGACGATAATGTGCAGCGCTTCGAAGAAATCAGCGGCGCCATTCACCTCCTGCACCACGCGGCGCAGGACCTCCAGCATCGAGGGGGGATTCGGGTTCGTCAACGTGGCGACACCGGGGAAACCTGTGACGGGGCCTGATCGCTGGCATCACGTCCGTGGACCTTGCGCGGTCGCCGGGCTTCCAGCTCCGGGAACATCAGCGGCACCAGTTCGCACAGCGCGCGGCGATAGACCTGGCGCTTGAAATGCACGACCTCGCGTGCCGGACGCCAGTAGTCGATCCAGCGCCAGTCGTCGAATTCGGGGGTACCCATCGCATCCAGGATCACGTCGCTCTCGTTGCCCATCATCCGTAACAGGAACCAGCGCTGTTTCTGGCCGATGCAGACCGGACGGCGGTGACGCCGCACCATGCGCTCCGGCAGGCGGTAACGCAGCCAGTGCTGGGTATTGCCGAGCACCTCGACATGCTCGGGCAGCAGGCCTGTCTCCTCGCGCAACTCGCGGTACATCGCCTGCTCCGGCGTCTCTTCCGCGCGGATACCGCCCTGGGGAAACTGCCAGGCGTCCTGGCCCACGCGCTTGCCCCAGAACAGCTGGCGCTCCCGATTGCACAGGATGATGCCTACGTTGGCTCTATACCCCTCACAATCAATCACTTGCATCAACCAGACGCTTTCTTCACTGATTGCATTGTTCCACAGCCCGAGGCCCCGCGGCAAAGACCTTGGGAAACGCTGATGAATGTACACACTCGCGTTGGTACCCCAGGTTTTCCGAGGCAAGGTGCGGTGCGCAGCCGGTAGTGGTTCTACCGGCAAGCGGCGCAACGCAGGATCGGGGAACCTGGGGTGCCAACCCCGAAGGGGCTCAGCCGCCCGTTGTTATCAAAAACGGGCGCGGGAACGGCGTTGCGGTTCCCTTGTGCAGAATGACTGCACGGCAGTCACCGCGCCTTGTTCGCACGCAAAAGCGACGAAGCAGCGAGCGTGTACATTAATCAGTGTTTCCCACGCATCCCCCGTGGCAGGACAGGCAAAGCTGCGTGCGAAGTCAGGCCCCGGTAAACTCCCGCCGTCTTCCCAGCGCGACCCCTAATCCGCGGAGCGATCCATGAACCTGGCCCTGTTCGACCTCGACAACACCCTGCTCGCCGGCGACAGCGATCACGCCTGGAACCAGTTCCTGGCCGAGGTGGGCGCCGTGCACCCGACCTGTCACGCCGAGACCAATGACCACTTCTACCAGGAGTATGTCGCGGGGACCCTCGATATCCACGAGTTCTGCCGCTTCGCGTTCAGCCCGCTGGCCGAGCACCCGCGCTCGCAGCTGGAAGAATGGCGGGAACGGTTCATCGAGACGCTGATCCGCCCGATGATCGCCCCCGGGGCTCAGCACCTGCTGGAAAAGCACCGGGTGGCTGGCGACGAGCTGGTAATCATCACCGCGACGAACCAGTTCGTAACCCAGCCGATCGCCGAGATCCTCGGCGTGGATCACCTGATCGCCACCCTCGCGGAAGAGCGCGAGGACGGGGAGTTCACCGGTGAACTGACGGGCGTGCCCTGCTTCCAGGAAGGCAAGATCGAGCGTCTGCGCCAGTACCTCGCGGATCACCCAGACCCCGAGGGCACCATCGCACAGGCCAGCTTCTACAGCGACTCGCGCAACGACATCCCGCTACTGGAACAGGTCGGCCGCCCGGTGGCCGTGGACCCCGACCCGACCCTGGCCGCACATGCCCGCGAACGGGGCTGGCCGGTGATCTCGCTGCGCGAGCCGGAGGGCTCGGTCAGCTGAACAGACCGGCCATCTGGTCCAGGCGCTGGGCGGCCGGGGCATCACCCTTGCCGGCGGCCACGACCGCATCGCGGTAGCCGGTCACGAGCTCCGGCACCACGGCCACCACCTGCTTGCGGCGCAAACGGCCGGCGCCGGTGACCGGCCAGGTCGCGCGGAAGTCGCAGTTGTCCAGCGCGTCGCAGACCCAAAGGCTCCATTCGTGCCGCGTGACATCGATCTCGTGCTGGCGGATCACCAGGCGATAGACGTGCTGGGCATTCATGTCCGCCATGCCCACCCCGGGGCCCACGTGCTCCACCTGCAGCTCGGCGGCGATCCGGTTGATCTCCTGCTCCAGCGCGGCCAGGGCCTGGTCGACCTCCGCATTCAGCGTGCCACCGGCCTTCGCGGCGGCAACCAGGGGGCGGAGGGACTCGACTTCGAACTCGTGGCTCATGCTGCGTACACTCCCGGGATTCATAACTGGAAACGCCCCGGGGGTGCCGGGGCGCGCGCAACCTTACCACGGGAGCCCCCATTCATGAATCATCCCCCGATCGCGCTGACCATTGCCGGCTCCGACCCCGGTGGCGGCGCGGGCCTGCAGGCCGACCTGACCACGTTCACACGCCTCGGGGTGCACGGGGCCACTGCAGTGACCGCAATCACCGTGCAGGACACCCGGAACGTAGTGGACTTCACCGTGCTGCCGCCGGAGCAGCTGCGCGCCCAGATCGAAGTCACCCTCGCGGATCTCGAGGTCGCGGCGGTCAAGATCGGCATGCTCGGCTCGGTGGAGAACGTCACCATCGTCTCCGCGCTGCTGAGCGCGCACCCACACATCCCGGTGGTACTGGACCCGGTGATGGTCGCCGGCGGCGGCGGGGCACTAGCCACCGAGGCGGTGGTCGACGCCACGCGCGAGGCCCTGCTGCCGCGCGCCACGCTGATCACCCCGAACGGACCCGAGGCCGCGCGCCTGGCCCGCAGCGAGGACCCCGCGCAGTGGGGTCACCAGCTGCGCCAGCTGGGCGCGCGCAACGTGCTGGTCACCGGCGGGCACGAGGGCGCCGAGCAGGACCCGATCATCAATCGCCTCTACCGCGAGGACGACCACGTGCGCCCCTTCGAGCTGCCGCGCCACCCGGCCGGCTTCCACGGCTCCGGCTGCACCCTGGCCGCGGCAATCGCCGCCTTCCTCGCCCGCGGCCGCGATATCGAACCGGCCGTGATCGAGGCCCAGGCCTTCATGAACGATGCCATCGCCCGCGGCTATGCCCCCGGCCACGGCCAGCACATCCCCAACCGCCTGTGCCCGCATGACGACTGACAGCCGAGCGCCCCTGCGCGGGCTTTACTTCATTACCCCCGCAGTGCCGGAGGGCGCGGACCCGCGCGCCACCCACCTCGCCCATGCCACGGCTGCACTGCGCGGCGGCGCCAGCCTGATCCAGTTCCGCGACAAGGAGCTCGCGGGCGACGCGCGCGAGGCGATCGCCCGCGAGCTGGTCGCCCTCGCCCACACGCACGGTGCGCGCTGCATCATCAACGACGACACCGAACTGGCCGCGCGCATTCAGGCCGATGGCGTGCATCTGGGCCGTGACGACCCGGACCCGGCCGCGGCCCGCACGCTCCTGGGGCCGAACGCGGTCATCGGGGTCTCCTGCTACAACGAGCTGGCGCGCGCCGAGGCCGCCGCCCGGGCCGGTGCCAGCTATGTCGCCTTCGGCACCCTGTTCGCCTCCCCGACCAAGCCGCAGGCCGCCTATGCCGGGCCGGAGCTGATCCGCCAGGCACGCGCGGCCCTGGACCTGCCGATCTGCGGCATCGGCGGCATCACCCCGGACAACGCGGCGGAGGTGGTCGCGGCCGGGGCGGATCTGGTCGCCGTGATCCAGGGCATCAGCGCCGCGCCCGCCCCGGAGGCCGCCGCCCGGCGCATCAGCACCCTGTTCGACTGACCCCTTTGCACGCGCCCGCGGCCGTCGCTATGGTTGCCGGGCCTATCGAATCCCGAACTCAACGAAAAACAGGACACCGTCATGCAGGAAACCGAGCGTCTGTTCGAGGCCGCCAAGCAGCACATCCCCGGGGGCGTGAACTCCCCGGTCCGCGCGTTCAAGGGCGTGGGCGGCACCCCGATCTTCATGGACCGCGCCAACGGCGCCTACATGTGGGACGCCGACGGCCAGCGCTACATCGACTACATCGGCTCCTGGGGCCCGATGGTCGCCGGCCACGCCCACCCCGAGGTGATCGAGGCGGTGCGCGAGGCCTGCAACAACGGCCTGTCCTTCGGCTGCCCGACCCGGCTGGAAAACGACATGGCCGCGAAGGTCTGCAAACTGGTGCCGTCGATGGACATGGTGCGCATGACCAACTCGGGCTCCGAGGCGACCATGAGCGCGATCCGGCTGGCGCGCGGCTACACCGGGCGCGACCGCATCGTGAAATTCGAGGGCAATTACCACGGCCATGGCGACTCGCTGCTGGTGAAGGCCGGCTCCGGCGCCCTGACCCTCGGCCAGCCGAGCTCCCCCGGCGTGCCGAAGGAGCTGGCCGCACTGACCAGCACCCTGACCTACAACGACCCAGACGGCGTGCGCGCCTTCTTCGCCGAAAAGGGCGACGAGGTCGCCTGCATCATCGTCGAGCCGATCGCCGGCAACATGAACTGCATCCCGCCGGAACCGGGCTTTCTCGAGACGCTGCGCGAGGTCTGTGACCAGCACGGCGCGGTACTGATCTTCGACGAGGTGATGACCGGCTTCCGCGTGTCGAAGAACTGCGCCCAGGGCTATCTCGGTGTGACCCCGGACCTGACCACGCTGGGCAAGATCATCGGCGGCGGCATGCCGGTGGGGGCCTTCGGCGGCAAGCGCGCGATCATGGAACACCTCTCGCCGCTGGGCCCGGTCTACCAGGCCGGCACCCTGTCCGGAAACCCGATCGCGATGACCGCCGGGCTCAAGACCCTGGAGGTCCTGTCCCGTCCGGGCTTCCATGACGAACTGGAGCAGCGCACCAAGAAGGTCGTCGCGGGCTTCGAGGACGCCGCGCGCGAGGCCGGGGTCGCCCTGACCACCAACCAGGTGCCGGGCATGTTCGGCCTGTTCTTCTCGGACCAGAAGGTCACTGACTTCGCCGGCGCCACCGCCTGCGACACCGCCGCCTTCGGCCGCTTCTTCCACGCGATGCTGGGCGAGGGCGTCTACCTGGCCCCCAGTGCCTTCGAGGCCGGTTTCATGTCCAACGCCCACTCGGACGCGGACCTCGACGCCACCGTCGAGGCCGCCCGCAAGTGCTTCAAGGCGCTCTGAGCGCCTGCCCCCTCTCGCCGGGCCGGCCGGCTCCATGCTTGCCGGCTCGGTCCCTGCCTGACACCCCCACCCTCCCAACCGGCTCATGCTCGAGACCCTGACCCAGTCGCCACCAGGGGAACACTGATCAATGTACACGCTCGCGCTCGAGTCGCTTTTGCGTGCGAACAAGGCTCGGCGACTGCCGTGCAGTCATTCTGCACAAGGGAGCCGAAACGCCGTTCCCGCGCCCGTTTTTGATAACAACGGGCGGCCGAGCCCCTTGGGGTTGGTACCCCAGGTTCCCCGATCCTGCGTTGCGCCGCTTGCGGGTAGAACCACTACCCGCTGCACGGCGCGCCTTGTCTCGGAAAACCTAGGGTGCCCACGCGAGTGTGTACATTGATCAGTGCTCCCCTAGGCCTGGGCCTGCTGTTCGTGGCCCTGGGGCTGGTCGCCGGCATCCCGGCCGGGATGTTCGGCATCGGCGGCGGGCTGATTCTGGTGCCGGTGTTCGTCGCGATCTTCAGCCTGCTGGCGTTCGACTCGGCCAGCCTGGTACAGCTCGCGGTCGGCTCCTCGCTGGGCGCCATCATCCCCACCGCGATCCTGTCGGCCCGCGCCCACCACCGCCGCGGCGGGGTAGACGGCACGGCTGTGCGCCGCCTGCTGCCCGGCATCATCGTCGGGGCCCTGCTCGGGGCCTGGCTGGCCACACGCATCGACTCCGACCACCTGGGGCGCATCTTCGGCGCCTTCGAGGTCGCGATCGGGATCTGGATGCTGGTGAACGTTCAGCCCCCGAAGGCGCCCATACCCCGACGCAGCGTATGGCTGGGCGGCGGCACCGTGATCGGGGCCGTCTCCTCGCTGATCGGCATCGGCGGCGGCACGCTGACCACCCCGTTCCTGGTCAGCCAGGGGCTGGAACTGCGCCGCGCGATCGGCTCGGCCGCGGCCCTCGGCGTGCCCATCTCCATCGGCGCGAGCCTGGTGTTCGCCCTGCCACAGTGGACCGATCCGACCTACCAGGCGCCTGAGTGGGCGCTGGGTTACCTCTATCTGCCGGCCATCCTCGGCGTGGTCGTCGGCACGGCCATCAGCGTACGTGCGGGTGTCTGGCTGGCGCACTATCTGCCGGTGGGCGTCCTCCGACGCGGCTTCGCCGGCGTGCTGATCCTCGCCGGCATCCTGATGCTCCTGCGATAGCCCGTACTCCTCAGCGGTCACCCCGCGCACGCCCGAATGGTTGCGCGCCTTCGTCTTACTGGTTGATAGCTGGGCCTGGTTCGTCGTCGGTGTTTTCGGTGGCTTCGGCCGACCGCCTGCCATGCGCTGTCTCGCCAGCGCGCCGCGAGGTACTTTCTTGCTTGCCCAAGAAAGTACCCAAAGAAGGGCACCCGGATTCCGCCCGGGGACCTTGCTCCAGGGCCCTCGGGCCGGCGGCGCTGAAACTCGCT
>NZ_KB897954.1:0-67477 GCF_000377265.1 Thioalkalivibrio sp. ARh3 | reverse complement strand
GTCGACGGGGCGATCGGCAGTACCCGGACGATCGGCTCGACCCCGTAGGCCTCGCGATGGGCGTCGATGAACGCCAGCATCACTTCTCGTGGCGGTCGAGCTCCGCCTGGGCAAAAAACGCCGAAGCCTTGCGCAGGATCTCGTTGGTGCGCTTGAGCTCGCGGTTCTGCCGCTCCAGCGCCTTCAGGCGTGCACGCTCGCTGTCGGATAGCGCCGAGGCATCGTCCCGCTCGCGCTCCGCACGGCGGACCCACAGCCGCAACGTCTCCGCCGTACAACCGATCTTCGGTGCAATCGACTGGATCGCCGCATGCTGCGACGAATACTCCTCCTGATGCTCCCACACCAGCCGCACCGCCCGTTCCCGGACTTCCGAGCTATACCGTGTCGTCTCACTCATCGCTCTATCCTCCCAAGGATCAGAGCCTCCGGAAAAGTCGGTACGGTTCATGAGCCCCTTCGAGGGGCACACCGCCATGGCTGGGGGACCAGGATGATTCGGCGGCTACGCCGCCTCACCCCTTCGGGGCTGCACGCGCGCTGCGCGTGCAGTGCTTCGCTGCGCTCCGCCGAACCTTCCAGGTTCGAACCCTGGGCTCGCTCAAATATCCATAGAGAAGGGCCCCACGAGGGGGCCCTTCTCTATGGATGGCTGGGGGACCAGGATTCGAACCTGGGTTGACGGAGTCAGAGTCCGTAGTCCTACCGCTAGACGATCCCCCAGTAAACCGGGTGCCGTACGCTCCGGCACTCGAGCGCGGTTTAGCGCTTCGAGTACTGGGTCGCGCGGCGGGCCTTGCGCAGGCCGACCTTCTTGCGCTCGACCTCGCGGGCGTCACGGGTCAGATGACCACCGCGACGCAGCGGCGAACGCATCTCTTCGTTGTATTGCACCAGCGCGCGGGCAATGCCCAGACGAATGGCACCGGCCTGGCCGTTGCCGCCGCCGCCTTCCACAGTCGCGATCACGTCGAAGTTCTCGGTGGACTCGGTGGCCTCCAGCGGCTGACGCACGACCATGCGCGAGGTCTGGCGGCCGAAGAACTCGTCCAGCGGCTTGTCGTTGACCGTGATGTTGCCCGTGCCCGGGCGCAGGAACACGCGGGCCGAGGAGGTCTTGCGACGGCCGGTGCCGTAGTATTGATTGGTAGCCATACGGATCGATTTCCCTTGCTGTTTAGCCGTCAGATGTCGAGCGGCTGCGGCTGCTGCGCGGTGTGGCGATGCTCGGTACCGGAGTACACCTTGAGCTTCTTGAACATGGCGCGGCCCAGCGGGTTGCGCGGCAGCATGCCCTTCACTGCGAGCTCGAGCACCTTCTCCGGATGACGGTCAATCATCTGGTTGAAATTGGCTTCCTTGATACCACCCGGGTAGCCGGTATGGCGGAAGTACTTTTTGTCGCTGGCCTTGTTGCCGGACACGCGAATCTTTTCCGCGTTGATCACGACGATGTAATCGCCAGTGTCCACGTGCGGCGTATAGACGGGCTTGTGCTTCCCGCGCAGGCGACGCGCGATTTCCGTGGCGAGGCGGCCGAGGGTCTTGTCCGCGGCGTCGACCAGGAACCAGTCGCGTTCGACTTCAGCCGGCTTGGCGCTGATGGTGCTCATGTCTTGATGCTCCGATGTCGGGGCGATTCAGAAAGCGCGCAAGAATAGCGCTTCCTGCCGCCCGGTTCAAGAGACGCGGGGGGATTATTGCCCACGCCCATCGATACCCTGCCAGAGAATGCCCCTTCGGGATCTTGCGCGTTTCCCGGCCGGGAAACAGCCGCCCCGAAAGAAGCCAATAAAAAGGCCGGCACGAAGGCCGGCCCTTTCTGGACCCGGGCGCGAGGCCCGGGGTCCGAAGCGCAGACGGATTACATCTCCGCTTCGGCGCGCTCCTGGACTTCCTGCATCAATTCGGGATCGTTCTGCAGGGCCATGGCCACCTCGTTGTACTCCTCGACGGTCATGCCGGCGTCTTCAACAGCGCTGACCATTTCGTCCTGGGCCTCCTGCTGCATGGACTGGGCCTCGGTTTCATCCTCGGCTTCCTGCAGGCGGTTGGCGAAGTCTTCGCGCACTTCCTGGACGGCCACAAAGGCGCCCACGAACGTGTCGATATCTTCTTCGCTCAGGTCCACTTCAGGGGCTTCCTGAGCGGGCGGGGCACCAGCAGCACCACCTTCCGGCGGAGCACCACCTTCAGGCGGCTGACCACCCTGGGCACCACCTTCCGGCGGCTGGCCACCCTGCGGCGGGGCACCACCTTCGGCACCACCCTGCGGCGGGGCCCCTTCGGCGCCACCCTGTGCACCACCCATGTCGCCGGTCTGCGCGGTCGCCACGCCACCGATCGCGAACATGGAAGTCAAAGCAAATGCGAGTGCGGTCTTGCGAAAGCTCATCTTCTCTACCTCTTCCTCTGGGTTAAAAAAATTCCTGAGGCTCCTGCCTCAGGAATGGGGGCCGGGCAGACGGATACTGCCCGGCTTGCCCGTTAGCCCCTTACCAGTCGGGGCTGTCGTCGTCATCGTCATCGTCGTTATCATCGCCAGCCGGGGCTTCACCGCCAGCCTGGGCCATTTGCGGAGGCATGCCGCCATTGCCCTCGTCGTCGTCATCTTCGTCCGCAGGGCCCGCAGCATCACCGGCCTGGACCATCTGCGGGGGCATACCGCCATTGCCTTCGTCGTCGTCATCTTCTTCGGCCGGAGGCGCACCAGCTTCACCCGCCTGGGTCAGCTGCGGGGGCATACCGCCACCATTGCCCTCGTCATCGTCATCTTCTTCGGCCGGGGGCGCACCAGCTTCACCCGCCTGGGTCAGCTGCGGGGGCATGCCGCCGTTGCCCTCATCTTCGTCGTCGTCATCGGCCGGCGGTGCGGCAGGCTCGCCCGCCTGGACCATCATCTGGGGCGGCATACCACCCTGTTCTTCCTGTTCATCCTCGTCCGGTGCCTCGGCACCTTCGCCCATGCCCTGGGCTTGCGCGGCGCTCAGGCCACCGAGGGCGAACAGGGAACTCATGGCGATGGCAAGAGCAGATTTACGGAAAGTCGACATAGTGCTTCTCTCCTTCATTTGAAGTTTCAGCACAGTCAACGGAATGGGCTCGATTGGCTTTCGGTTGACTGCACCCAAGGAGATAGCAGGGCCCGTGCCAACAACGGCCAAAGAACTCGAGATCGTTTTTGTTCAGATACTTACGAAGAAACCTGCTTTCACGGTGCGGACCTGGGTCACGGGAAAGCCCGGGTCAAAATGACACATGGGTCAGGGCGACCCGGGTCAGTACGGCCCATCGAGGGCAAGGGTCAGTCTGACAGGACGCACGACCACAAACACAGGCGCTTATTCCCGGGGAGAATCTGCCTCGCTCTCGCCGAGCTTGCGATAGAGCGTCTTGCGGCCGATCCCCAGGATGCGTGCAGCGCGCTGCTTGTTGCCCTCCACATGCTCCAGGACCCGGCGTACATAGGCCTGTTCGACCTCGGCCAGACTGGGCCAGTGACTGTCATCGCCGGTTCCGGGTACCGGCAGACCGGCGCCGGAAACAACCCCGGACGATTCATGCGATCCGCTCGTGGCCTCTGACTGGCGCACACGCTCGGGCAGATCCCGCAGCTCGATCACCTCGCCGGTTGCGAGGGTCGCCGCACGCTCCATCAGGCTGGCCAGCTCGCGGACGTTCCCGGGAAAGCTGTAGCGCAGCAAGGCGCGCATCGCCTCGGGACTCAGCTCACGCGCGGGTAGCCCGCGCGCCAGCGCCTGTTCGCGCAGGAACTGCTGCGCCAGGCGCTCGATGTCATCCCCCCGTTCGCGCAGGGGCGGTATCTCGATGCGAAAGGTTTCGAGGCGGTAATAGAGGTCCTCGCGGAATTGTTCCTGGCGGATCCGTTCCTGCAGGTCCTGGTGTGTGGCGGCCACGATGCGCACGTCCGTCTCGATCTCCTCGTTCGAGCCCACCGGGCGGACCCGCCCGTCCTGCAGCAGCCGCAGCAGCTTGCTCTGCATCGCCACCGGCATCTCGGCGATCTCGTCCAGGAACAGCGTGCCGCCATCGGCTTCCGTGAAAAGACCCCGGCGCGCGCCCTTGGCCCCACTGAAGGCCCCGGCGACATGCCCCAGCAGCTCCGACTCCAGCAAGGTCTCCGGGATCCCCGCGCAGTTCAGCGCAATGAACGGCCCGTTGGCGCGGTCACTTTCCGCATGCAGGGCGCGGGCAACCAGCTCCTTGCCGGTCCCCGATTCGCCGGTAATGAGCACGCTGCCATCGGCCGCGGCGATCCGCCGAATCAGGTCGTGCAACTTGAGCATGGCCGGGCTCTTGCCCTGCATTCCATGGAAGCTCTCGTCGGCAGCGAGGACCTCGCGATACTGGCGCACCTCCGCCCGCAGGCGGCGGGCCTCGGCGACCCGCTCGGCCGCCAGGCGCAGGTGGTCCAGATCGACCGGCTTGGTCAGGAAGTCATCCGCACCCGCCTTCAGTGCCGTCACGGCCTGATCGATGGTGCCGAAGCCAGTGAGCATGATGAACCCGGGCACCGGCACCGTGTCGCGCGCCACCTCCAGAACGCGGAAGCCATCGGCACCGGGCAGACGCAGATCACTGACCACCAGCGAAGCGGTTTGCTGACGCAGGACCTGCTCGGCCTCCTCGGCCGACTCCACCGCGGTGACCGTATAACCCACCTCGGCCAGTTCCTCGGCCAGGAGCTCGCGATGCCCCCGGTCGTCCTCGACGATCAGCACGCGATCGTTCAGTTCGTCACCCCGGGACATGCTCATGCCGCTCCTCCACCTGTTGCCTGCGCGTCCTGGACCGACTCCGACCCGGACGGTTCCGACTCCCCTTCGCGACAGGCGCCGGAAGCGAGCGGCAGCGTGACTACAAAGCGCGTGAGTTGCGGATCGTCGCGATCCAGCCTTACCTGACCGCCATGATCCTCCAGCGCCACCTGTGCGACCGCCAGCCCCAGGCCAGTCCCCTCGCCCGTCGGCTTGGTCGTAAAGAAGGGTTCGAAAAGGCGTTCGGCCTGCTCATCCGAGATGCCGCGCCCCACGCGCGGGCCGTCGTCGGCCACCACGAATTCGAGCGTGTCGCCCTGGCAAGACCAGCTCACCCGTACGCATTCGGCAGCGGCCTGCGCGGCGTTGTCGATCAGGTTCTCCAGGGCCTGCCCCAGACGCAGCCGGTCGGCCGCCACGGTCAGCGGCCCTCCATCCAGATCAAAGCGTACCCGCTCGCGGCCCTTGCCACGCTCCTGCACGCGCGCCACGATCTCGCGCACCAGCCCTTCCAGTTCCAGCGGGCGCTGCTGCAGTGGATTGCGTCGCGCAAAATCCAGGAGCTGGCGCACGATAATCTCCACGCGCTCGAGTTCGGTCTGCAGTTCCTTCATCTCCTTGTGCGCGGGTTCGCCCTCGGGAAGTCGTCGCGCGGCGCGCTGGGCGCGCCCGGCGATAATCCCC
Source organism: Thioalkalivibrio sp. ARh3 (assembly GCF_000377265.1). Lineage (NCBI taxonomy): Bacteria > Pseudomonadati > Pseudomonadota > Gammaproteobacteria > Chromatiales > Ectothiorhodospiraceae > Thioalkalivibrio > Thioalkalivibrio sp. ARh3. Next base: position 62,015 of record NZ_KB897954.1, on the reverse strand, counting down.
AGGGGCGTGCCCAGTTCGTGCGCGACCCCGGCCGCCAGCTGGCCGATGGCCGCCAGCTTTTCCGAGTGACGCAGTTTTTCCTCCAGCCGCGCCTGCTCCTCGCGCTGGGCCTGCAACGCGGCCTCGGAGGCCTCGCGGCGCTCCAGCATCCCGTTCATCGTGATCGCCAGACGGCGCAGTTCCCAGGGGCCCCTCTCCGGGGCTCGCAGCCCGCGCTGGCCCTCGCCGATATCCCGCATGGCACCGATCAGGCGCGCGACATGACGCCCGACCGCACGATGGTGGCCAATCAGCACCACCAGCAGGAACAGCACGCTGACCGCCAGCATCACCATGCCTCCCTGCCAGCGCAGCTGCGAGACATAGGCGCGGAACGGCGAGACGTCGCGGGTCACCTGCAACAGACCGACGATACGCCCGGCGGAGTCCGACAGCGGCAGGAAGAACGAGAACACCTCGCGTCCCTGGTGCTCGTCGAACGCACCGAGGCTGCCGGTCTCGCTGATCGCCTGGGCCTCGCCCGGGTGGCGGATCGTGGGGCTGGGCGGTCCGCTGGTAGCGACCATGTCGCCCTGGGCGTCATAGACGTAGACGCCAAACACCTGGTCGATCTGGAACAGCGAGTCCAGTGACTGCTGCACCGTGGTCACGTCCTGATCCATCATCGCGGTGGCTACCGGCAGGCGAATGGAGCGTGCGACCAGCTCGATATCGGCCTGCATGCGGTTTTCCATCTGGGTCTGGAACTCCTGCAGCCCGAGCGTCACCGTACCCGCGACCACCAGCAGCAGGGGCAGCAGGACAAACAGCAACACCGCATTGCGCAGACTGTTCAGGCGTGTGGGCATCGGACGTTCGGGGGCCAGGACATCGCTGCCATGTTAGGCAGGGCTTTGGCGGGATGCGAATTCCGGGCAAAAAAAAAGCGCGGGTCGAAGCCCGCGCCAAGAAAACCACCAAAGGAGGATGGAGGAGTCCGCTGATGCTGACAGGGGGTCAACAAACAGCGTATGCAAATCTTCTAATATAGCGATCTTCTTGTCAAGCGGCCTCGTACGCAGGGGGTCGTACTCGTGGGCCACTCCGCTCGACCGCTTTTTTCAAGACCTGCACACCCGTAAGGACGCAGAGGCGCGCGTTCTATTCCCGGATTCTCGTCACGAACTGAAAAAAGGCACAATCGTGTTCTCACTACGGATTGATGCAGCCCTATGCTCCGCCACTTGAGCCATCCCGTGACCGCGCTGGCCCAGAACGCCACCCTGATCTGGTGCGACCGGACACTTGCCGCCGCCTGGGTGGACCCCGGGGCCGAAGCCAACACGTTGATCGAGATCGCAAGGCGAGAAGAAGTACGGCTGGACTGCATCCTGCTAACCCATGGCCACCTCGACCACGTTGGTGCGGCTGCCGAGATGGCCCGGCGCTGCAACATCCCGATCCTGGGCCCACAGGCCGAGGATGCCTTCTGGCTGGATCAGCTGCCGATGCAGTGCCAGATGTTCGGTTTTCCCGAGATGCCTGCGCTGGTACCCGACCGCTGGCTGCACGATGGCGAGAAACTATCGCTGGGCGAGGCAACGCTGGAGGTACTCCACTGCCCGGGGCACACCCCGGGTCATATCGTGTTCTTCGATCGCGAAAGCCGCCTCGCCCTGGTGGGTGACGTGCTGTTTCATGGTGCCATCGGGCGCAGCGACTTCCCGCGCGGCAACGGGCCGCAACTGATCGAATCCATCACCCAGCGCCTCTGGCCGCTGGGCGACGATGTGCGCTTCGTGCCCGGGCACGGTCCGGAGTCGACCTTCGGGGAGGAGCGCCGCAGCAACCCGTTGGTCGGGGATGCGGCTCTCGCCGCTGGCGGCCAGCCTGGCCGCGGACGCTATTATTGATGCGTTTCGCTTCGCTCAACGCATCCTACGAGCGGACCCGCCCCCCCAAACGAAGAAGGCCGCCCTGTGGGCGGCCTTCCCGATTCCTGCCTGACGACCCGATACGGATCAGCTGTTTGCCCGCAGCGCCGCGATGCGCTGCTCGATCGGCGGGTGGCTCATGAACAGCTTCTTCAGCCCCTGGGCCATGCCCCCACGGATGCCGAAGGCGGCCATCTGATCGGGCATGTCCACCGGACGTCCCGACGCGCGCGCCAGCGACTCCAGCGCACCGATCATCTTGTCGCGACCGGCGAGCTTCGCGCCCGCCTCGTCGGCCCGGAACTCGCGCTGACGGGAGAACCACATGACGATAATCGAGGCGAGGATCGCCAGGATGATCTCGGTGACGATGGTCGTGATCCAGAACGCCGGGCCATGGCCCGCCTCGTTCTTGAACACCACGCGGTCGACGAAATGACCGGCCACACGTGCCAGGAAGATCACGAAGGTGTTCACCACGCCCTGGATCAGCGCCAGCGTGACCATGTCGCCATTGGCCACGTGCCCGACCTCGTGGCCCAGCACAGCCTCGACCTCGCCCTGGCTCATGTTCTGCATCAGCCCGGTGCTGACCGCGACCAGCGCGTTGTTCTTGCTCATGCCGGTAGCGAAGGCGTTCGGGTCCGGGGAGTCGTAGATGCCCACCTCCGGCATGCCGATCCCGGACTCGCGGGCCTGGCGCTGCACCGTCTCCACCAGCCACTGCTCGGTCGCATTGCGCGGCTTGTCGATCACATGGACCTTCATGGTCTTCTTCGCCATCCACTTGGAGATGGCCAGCGAGATGAAGGAGCCGCCAAAGCCGAACACCGCGGCAAAGATCAGCAGCGCATTGAGGTCGAGGTGGACCCCCTCCTCGTCGAGAATGCGCTCCACACCCAGCAGGCGCAGGGTGATGCTGAGCACGATAATGATGGCGAAGTTCGTCGCCAGAAACAGCGCAATACGTTTCATGAAGCCTTCCTGTACTCCATCAATTAAATCTTCGGGATGTGCTTATAGTCGGGGCATGGCCGCAAAATTCAAGCCCGACCCCCTCCACAGACCACGGTTGGTCCCCGTGGTTCAGGCCGGACGCACCTCGATCCAGTCGGCGTTCTGGTAGCCGCGCGGCAGCTGTCGGCCGCGCCGGGCGCGCTCGCCAACGTACTCCGCCCACTCGGCCGGGGCCAGCGCCTTGAAGCGCTTGCCGGCGTGCACGACCAGGGTGTCCTGCGGAGACAGCACGGCCACGTCGAGTACCCGTTCGGAGCCGTCCTTGAGGGCCGCGGACGGGATGCCGATCAGCTTGTTGCCCTTGCCGCGCGCCAGCTCCGGCAGCTCGGTGGCCGGGAACAGCAGCAGGTAGCCGCGGGTGGTGACGACCGCGATGTGGTCCTCGTGCGGGTTGCGCACCGGGGCCGGCTGCAGCACGGCGGCCCCATCGGGCACGGTCAGCACGTTCTTGCCGGCCTTCTGCCGGCCCAGCAGATCGCCCAGCTTCGCGACGAAGCCGTAGCCGTGATCCGAGCCCAGCAGCCAGCGGTCTTCCTCCGCGCCAGTGGCCATGCCGACAAAGCGCGCGCCCTCCGGCGGGTTCACGCGGCCGGACAGCGGCTCGCCCTGCCCGCGCGCAGACGGCAGGGTATGCGCGGGGATCGTGTAGGTGCGGCCGGTGGAGTCGATGAACGCGACCGGCTGGTTGCTGCGCCCGGTGACTGCGGCCTGGAAGGCGTCCCCGGCCTTGTAGTTCAGGCCGCGGGCGTCCACCTCGTGGCCCTTGGCTGCGCGCGCCCAGCCCTTCTCCGACAGCACGATGGTCAGCGGCTCGGTGGGCACCAGCGCGGATTCGTCCAGCGCCTGCGCGGCGGCGCGCTGGACCAGCGGCGAGCGGCGCTCGTCGCCGTAGTCCGCGGCGTCCTTCTCGATCTCGCGGCGGACCTGGGTGCGCAGGCGACGCTCGGACCCGAGGGTCTTCTCCAGCTGGTCGCGTTCTTCGCTGAGTTCGTCCTGCTCGCCGCGGATCTTCATTTCCTCGAGCTTGGCCAGGTGGCGCAGCTTCAGCTCCAGGATCGCCTCGGCCTGGATGTCGGACAGGCCAAAGCGGCTCATCAGTTCGGGCTTGGGCTGGTCGTACTCGCGGATGATCGCAATCACCTCGTCGATATTGAGATAGGCGATCAGCAGGCCTTCCAGCACATGCAGTCGCGCCTGCACCTTCTCCAGACGCCACTGCAGGCGCCGGCGCACGGTCTCGATGCGGAAGCTCAGCCATTCACTGAGCAGCCCGGCCAGGTCGCGTACCTGCGGTCGGCCGTCCAGGCCGATCACGTTCATGTTCACGCGGTAGGTCTTTTCCAGATCCGTGGTCGCGAACAGGTGCGCCATCAGCGCCTCGACATCCACGCGATTCGAGCGCGGGGTAATCACCAGGCGGGTCGGGTGCTCGTGGTCGGACTCGTCGCGCAGGTCCTCGACCATCGGCAGCTTCTTCGCGCGGATCTGGCTGGCGATCTGTTCCAGCAGCTTGGCCCCGGAGACCTGGTTCGGCAGCGCGGTGACCACGATGTCGTCGCCTTCGCGTTCATAGCGCGCCCGCGCGCGGATCGAACCCTGCCCGGTCTCGTAGACCTTTCGCAGCTCCGCGGGCGGGGAAATGATCTCGGCCTCGGTGGGAAAGTCCGGCGCCGGCAGGTGCTCGCACAGCTCCGCGACCGTCGCCTTGGGGTTTTCCAGCAGGTGCACGCAGGCCGCGGCCACCTCGCGCAGATTGTGCGGCGGGATGTCGGTGGCCATGCCCACCGCGATCCCGGAGCCGCCGTTCAGCAGCACGTTCGGCAGCCGCGCCGGGAGCATCTTCGGCTCCTCCAGCGCGCCGTCGAAGTTCGGCACCCAGTCCACCGTGCCCTGCCCCAGCTCCGAGAGCAGCAGCTGTGCGTAGCGCGACAGGCGTGACTCGGTGTAGCGCATCGCGGCGAAGGACTTGGGATCGTCCGGCGAGCCCCAGTTGCCCTGCCCGTCGACGAACGGGTAGCGGTAGGAGAAGGGCTGCGCCATCAGCACCATCGCCTCGTAGCACGCCGAGTCGCCGTGCGGATGGAACTTGCCGAGCACGTCACCGACGGTGCGCGCCGACTTCTTGTACTTGGCCGTGGCCGAGAGCCCCAGCTCGCTCATCGCGTAGATGATGCGGCGCTGCACGGGCTTGAGTCCGTCGCCGATGTGCGGCAGCGCACGGTCCAGGATCACGTACATGGAGTAGTCCAGGTACGCCTTCTCGGTAAAATCCTTCAGCGGCAGCTGCTCGCCACTGTTGGCGAACAGGCTGGGGGTCTCGATATCGGTCATCGGCTCTCTCGAAGGGCGGATGGATCACCATGGCGGCCTTTTACCGCACGCCCGGCCCGCGTACTGTAGCGATCACGCCGCCACCGTTCCATTCCCGGGGAGAATGCCGTGCTGGGTACCGGCTGGACCGCCAGTATCACTGCCTTTGCCGCTTTTGCACTGGCCGCCGCCAGTGTGATGCACGCACTGCTCCAGCGCCGCGAGACCGGCACTGTCATCGCGTGGGTGGGCCTGATCGTTCTGCTGCCGGTGGCAGGATCGATCCTGTACTGGATGTTCGGGGTCAACCGCATCCGGCGCCGCGCCCACGCCCTGCGCGAGGGCCATCTGCTGGTCGACCCCGCGGCGCACAACACCAACGAGACGGGCATTCCGCCACGCTGGTCACGACTGCTCGGCTGTGGCGATCGGCTCGCGCCGTTTCGCGCCAGCACAGGCAATTCGGTACGCCCGCTGCTCAGCGGAGACCAGGCCTACGCGGCGATGCTCGAGGCGATCGATGGCGCGTCACGGAGCATCACCCTGGCGACCTACATCTTTGATTACGACGTGGTCGGACAACGCTTCGTGCGCCACCTCAAAGCGGCCCGCGACCGCGGTGTCGAGGTGCGTGTGCTGATCGACGGTATCGGTGCCCGCTACAGCCGCCGCAATACCCTGCGTTTTCTCAGGCGGGCCGGCATCCCGGCCGCCGCCTTCATGCCCGTGCATCACCTGCCGCGCACCCTCGCCGCATTCAATCTGCGCAATCACCGCAAGATGCTGCTGGTGGATGGCGAACACGGCTTCACCGGCGGCATGAATATCCGCCGCGGGCACAGCGCGAGCGATCCGGGACCGCACCCTATACAGGATCTGCACTTCGAGGTTCGCGGACCGATCTGCCTGCAGCTCCAGCGGATATTCGCGGAAGACTGGCAATTCAGCACCCAGGAGAAACTGGAAGGTGCACCCTGGTTCCCGGAGATGTCGCGCCCGGCCGGTGCGCTCTTGTGCCGCGCCCTGCCGGACGGCCCCGATGAGGACTTCGAGGTCATCAAGTTCACCCTGCTGGCCGCAATCGCGGAGGCGCGCGAACGCATCACCGTGGTCACGCCCTACTTCCTGCCCGACCTGGAGCTGCTGGGGGCCCTCAAGGCCGCAGCGTTACGGGGTATCGAGGTTGATCTGCTCCTGCCCGCACGCAACAACCTGCGCCTGGTCGAATGGGCCGGCCGCCCGCTGCACGGAGAGATCCTCACGCGCGGGTGCCGCATCTGGCTAACGCCCCCTCCGTTCAACCACTCCAAGCTGATGCTGGTCGACCGTGAATGGATCCTGGTGGGATCGGCCAACTGGGACCCGCGCAGCCTGCGGCTCAACTTCGAGTGCAACCTCGAATGCCTGGACCGCGAGCTGGCACAACAGCTGGCCGACTGGGCGGAGGACCTGCGTTCGCGTTCCCACCCGCTGACGCTGGACGATGTTCACGCCCGCAGCCTGCCCGCCCGACTGCGCGACGGCGCCGCACGCCTGCTGACCCCGTACTTGTAAGTCGCCCCCGCGGCGCGCAAACCGGCCCCGGCTGTGCTTAACTCTCAAGAGAGTATGGGTTTTCGCCGCTAACACTAAAGGGAAAACCCTGACCCAGGGGGTCGATCATGGACGGTCCACTGATCGCAGCGCTGTACCTGCTCGCCGGGCTATGCGTATACGCCACGGCGACCCACCTGCTGCACGCCACCCAAAGCCTGCGCCGCGCGGAACACCTGCTGTTTGCCGCGATGTGCCTGCTGGTTGCAGGTGCCGCGATCAGCGTTGCCCTGTCGTACCAGGCAGCAACCATTGAGGCCTATACCGGCCCCATCAAGGCGTATTACGCCCTGATCGCGCCTCTGTATGTGCTGTTCGCTGCCTTCATCGCACGCTATACCGGCACCCCCGCGCGCGGCCTGCTCGTAATCCTGGGGGCCCTGGTGGTCGTCGTCTGGGTCGTCAATGTCCAACAGCCCTATGGGTTGCAGCTGGGCGAGGCCGCGGAGCTGCGCACGGTGACCCTGCCCTGGGGCGAGACGGTATCGCTCGCGGCAGGCCCCTCGAGCCCGTGGTTTCTGCTGGGGCTGTCCGGTCTGCTGCTGGTGTTCGGCTTCGCCCTGTGGGCACTGTTGCATCGGTGGCTGCGCGAGGGTGGCACGAGCCCCCTGGTCCTGCTGGGAGCGATCGTGCTGTTCCTGCTGGGGACGGCCCAGGGCGCCCTGGTACGGCTTGGTGCCATCGATTCCATTCCCCTCGCGGTGTTCGGCTATCTGGGTATGATCCTGGTCATGAGCCTGGCGCTGCACCGGGAGACCCAGGAACGCGTGCGTGAATCGGAACACCGCTTTCGCGACCTGGTGCAGCAAGCCCCCGTCGCGGTAGAGGTGCTGACGCCCGAGGGCCGAGTGCGCCAGGTGAACGCCGCCTGGGAAGCGATGCACGGGCGCGATGGCGAACGCGTGCGGGATTCCAGCGTGTTGCACTGCCCTGATCCCATCGACGGACGCATCACCGAGGCGGTCCGCGCAGCGGCTCGGGGCGAACGGCAGTACATCGGGCCGTTTGCTGATCGAACGGGGCTCGACCCTGTCACCCAACAGGCGGGGAACCGCTGGTTGAAGGGTTGCGTTTACCCCCTGAAGGACCACCGGGGCGAGGTGCAGGACGTCATCGTGATGCAGGAGGACATCACGCTCGCCCGGCGTGGCGAAGAGGCCCTGCGCGTGATCGCCCAGGGTTTTCGCGCCCACGACCGGGAGAGCTTCTTCCAGAATCTGGTACTGCGGCTGCGCGAGGTCTTTCGTGCCGACTATGCCCTGGTGGGTGTCAATGTCCCGGACATGCCTGGCCATATCGAGACAAAGGCACTTTGTCAGGGTGGCGAGCTGGTGGACAACATCCGCTACGCCCTGACCGGAACCCCCTGTGACGAAGTGCTCGCGCGCGGCCTGTGCGTCTACCCCGACCACGTTCAGGAGCTATTTCCGCAAGACGGGCTCCTGGTGGAGATGGGGGCTCGCAGCTATCTCGGGGCTCCCATGCTCGACAGCCAAGGGCGCGAGCTCGGACACTTCGCCATCGTCAATCGCTACCCGCTGGACGAGACCGAGCAGGCAGCCGGCATCCTCGAGATCTTTGCCGACCGGGCCGCGGCCGAACTCGAACGACTGGAAGGCGAGGAACATATCCGCCGACTTGCCTATCACGACCCGCTAACCGGCCTGGCCAATCGCACCCAGCTGCACGATGCGCTGACCCGGGATCTGGATCTGGCCTATCACGGGGGTCTGCATGGCGGGCTCATCCTGATCGATCTGGACCACTTCAAGACCATCAACGATGCCCTGGGGCACGCGGTCGGTGACACCGTGCTGGCCGCGGTCGCCGACCGCCTGCGCCAGAACGCACCCGAAAAGGCGCTGGTGGTACGCCTGGGCGGAGACGAGTTCGCCACCCTGATCCATCCCCGACGCGCATCACGTCAGGCGACCGAGGCCACGGTCAACGACGCGGCCCACCGGCTGCTGGACGCCCTGCAGCACCCGATTGTGGTGGGGGAACGCACCTTCAGCGTCGGCGCCAGCCTGGGCTGCGTGCTGTTCCCGGACGCAGGTCAGACCTCCTCGGATGCCTTGCGCCATGCCGACATCGCGCTGTATCAGGCGAAGCGGGCGGGACGCGGTGGAGTGCAGTTCTACCGCCATGCCCTGCAGGACGAGGCTCACGCCCGCCTGCAGATCGAGGAGGGGTTGCGCCAGGCCCTGGCGAACCGGGAGATGCATCTGGACTACCAGGCCCAGTTCGATGCCCAGGGGCATTTGATCGGTGTCGAGGCACTGTTGCGCTGGACACACCCGGGACTGGGCCCGGTCAGCCCGGCACTGTTCATCCCCATCGCCGAGGAGACCGGGCTGATCCACTCCATCGGCACCTGGGTCATCGAACACGCCCTGGATAACCTTCGGGGCTGGCACGCCCGGGGCCTGCCGCTGCCGCCTCGCGTGGCCATCAACATCTCGCCCTGGCAGCTGGCCCGCCCCGATTTCGTCGAACAGCTCAGGGAGCGCGTGGAGGCTACCGAGCTGGACCCCGGCCGGATCACCCTGGAGGTGACCGAGTCGGGTCTGCTGCGCGACCTGTCCGACGCCATCGCCAAGCTGCGGGCCCTGCGCAAGTTCGGTGTCCAGGTGGCACTGGACGATTTCGGCACGGGGTATTCGTCGCTGGCCTATCTGCGCGATCTGCCGCTGGACGAGCTCAAGATCGACAAGTCGTTCATCGACGAGCTGGTTCACAAGGGCGAACAGATGCTGATCGAGAACATCCTCGATATCGGCCACAACATGGGCCTGCGGGTGATCGCCGAGGGCGTGGCGCAGGAGGCCCAGCGCCAGCGCCTGCTGGCCCTGGGCTGCACACGTTTCCAGGGGTTCCTCTACGGCGAACCGATCGCGGAAGACGAATTCGCGGCCTGGCTGGAACGTAACGTCACCCCGGCCGTGCACCGCCAAGGCTGATTAGCGGGTCTCCAGACCAAGGCCACAGCCCAGTGGCCCGCGCCGGCGATGCCGCGTACCCGCCTGGCTGACGCGGCTGACATCGACCTGTTCGTGCAGCACGATTCCACCGCCCCCGGCCTCCTTGGCCGCATACATCGCACGATCCGCCTGCAGCATCAGGCCCTCCGGGTCCGCACTGTCATGCGGGTACAGGGCCGCGCCCATGCTGAGCCCCACCTGCACCGCCTCGCGATTGACCTCGATGGGCTCGGCAAAGCGTTCAATCAGTTTCAGCCCGACCCCGAGCAGGGCATCCGGGTCGTCCATGTTCTCCAGCAGGATCACAAACTCGTCACCGCCCATGCGGGCCACCACATCGCTCTCGCGCACCCCTTCGCGCAGGCGCCCGGCCACCGTCACCAGCACCACATCGCCCGCGTCGTGACCCAGGCGGTCGTTGATTGGCTTGAAGCCGTCCAGGTCGCAGACCACCAGGGCCAGCCCCGTCTCGTTGCGCTGGGCACGGCGCATGGCTTGGCGCAGGTGTTCCTGGAACAGGCTGCGGTTGGCGAGGCCGGTCAGCGAATCATGATGGGCCTGATGCCAGAGGCGTTCCTCGGAGGCCTTCTCGAGGGTGACATCCCGCACCATTCCCAGGACCTGCAATGGCCGACCCGTGTCGTCACGGGCGATCTCGCCTTCCACGCGCACATGACGCACCCCCCCATCCGGACGCACGACCCGGTGATCGACGCGATACACCGCCTCGCTGGCCAGCGCCTGGTTGATGGTGCGCCGTGCGCGCGCGCGGTCATCGGGATGCACCGCATGGATGTAGGACTCGAAGCCCGCCTCGTTCAGTCTGGGATCCAGCCCGAAGAGTTCGAACACATGGGCGGACCAGTTCAACTGACCGTTGCGGATATCCCAGTCCCAGAACCCCGCACCTGCGCTGCGTTGTGCCTCTTCCAGGCGCGCCGTGGTCTCCTCGAGCTCCGCCGTGCGGCGCGCCACTGCCGCCTCCAGCCCCCCCTGGGTCTCGCGCAGGCGCGCCTCCACTCGCGCACGCTCGCGCAACTCTTCCTGCAGCGCCTGGTGGTTGCGCCGCAGGCGATAACGCACACGCCCCCCGAGCAGAACGATCAGAACGGCCGCCAGAACAGTCGCCCAGAGCATCCATTCCTGGCTTTGTTCATGGCGTTGCGCCATGGCCTCGATCGCCTGGGCGTTGTCGCGGTGAAAGTTCTCCAGGATGCGTTCCATCTGCCCCAGGACTTCCTCCTGGATCGGCATCAGATCGGCGTACAGCATGCCCAGGGCCTCGTTACGGTCCCCGACCAGCGCGAGATCGACAATATCTTCGAGCAGCGGGGCGCCGATCGAAGTCAGCTCGCGCAACTCCTGCATGCGCTGGCGATCCGCGGCCCCTTCCGCCTGTGCCTCGGCCGCCGCCAGCGTCTCGACGAACTGGGGCGCGAGATCGCGAAACTCCCGGTGGTAGCGTTCCTGCAGCGCGGTGTCCTCCGCGCTCACCACCAGCGAGGCGCGCAGCACTCGCTCGCGCACCAGGCTGCGCATGCGGTGGACATGGTCGACTTTCTGGATGTGTTCCTCGGTGAGGGTCTGGATGTCCTGCTGCAGGTGTTGCACCCGCAACCAGCTGAAGACCGCGATTGCCGCGACCAGCAGCAGCACCAGCGCAAACACGCTGGTGATTCCCGGGACGCGCAGGCGATCAACGGACACGATCAGCCCGCCGGCCTTCCGGCCCCCGGGGCATGCGCCCGCGCAATCGTCGGGTCGTCACCGACCGCCCGGCAGGTCTGAGTCCAATCCTTGACGCGCATGCTGTCCCCCTGTGTGATCGTGAATCCACACGACCACACGCGAGAGTGCCCCGGGATGGCGCCAAACTCAAGAGGGGACGGGACACCGATCGACACGCCCGAGACAAAGGCGGCGCTGACCCGGGCCTACGCCGCCACGCACTACCGGATCGAGGCCCCCGGGCAGACGTTGTTCCTGCGCATCGGCCAGCGCGACCCGCGTCTCGAGGCCGCCCTGCAGGCACAGGGGGTGAGCCGGGCCAGCCTGCTGACCGCATGGAACCCGCGCAGCCACCTTGTACCGGAGCCGGAGAACCGCGCGCGACAGGCCCGCCTCGAACGCGATCTCGCGCAGGCCGGCTGGCACTGCTGGCCCACGGTCCACCGGGACCCGGCCGGCCACTGGCCCGACGAGCCCGGCTACTGCGTGCTGGGGATGGGCGCCTCCGAGCTGGATGCCTGGCTGGTCGGATTCGACCAGAACGCGGCCGTGGTGGTCGAACCGCCCAGCGTGCCACAACTGGTCTGGCATCCGGCCCTGCGAACAACGGATTGAGAGGGCGCAACGCGGGCAACGCTGCGCCTCCGGCCGGCTGCCCGGCGCAGGCCTTATTGCGGCATCAGCGGACCACCGGAGGCCACGATGATGGTGACCAGCCCGATCAGGGTGTTGATACCCACCAGCCGGCGGATCTGGCCCAGACGGCGCAGGCCCTCCGCGGTTTCACTGGCCGCGATCGCCTGGCGCATACGGCGGTACGGGGCGAATACCACATGGGCGAAGATCGCCATCATGATGAGGCCCAGCGCCAGCATCGTGTGCACACTGGGATGCACGCTGTCCATGCCGCCAAACACCAGGAAGATCATGTGGAAGCCGGTGATCAGCAGCGCCACGACCGCCGCCCACACCCAGGGGAAGAAGCGCTGAAACACCTCTTCCCACAGGCGCAGCCGCGCCATGTCGTCGAGCTGCCGCGCGGCCGTCGGCCGCAGGAACATCCAGGCGAAGAACATCCCGCCAACCCAGATCACGACCGCCAGCACGTGCACCACGGTGGCCAGTGCATACCCTTCCATATTCCGCTCCTTGTCCGTTTCGGATGATTCCGTGGCGCAGTGTAGCCGGGCACAGCGGACTCTGCCGACCCCTGTCTCGTTAACCACCATCCGTCGCTGCCCTCGCGGACTCTTGCAGCGGCGACGGCCCGAGGCGACGATCGACCAATGATCGCCGCGATCCTGAGCGCTACGCTGGAACTCGCCCTGACGGCCGCCCCGTGGCTGCTGCTGGGCCTGGCCGCGGCCGGACTGGTCAAGGCCTTCCTGCCAGGGGCGGCGCTGCAGCGCTGGCTGGGCGGCACGGGTCTGGCACCGACCGCCCGCGCCGCCATTGCCGGGGCACCCTTGCCGCTTTGCTCCTGCGGGGCGATCCCGACCGCCCTGGCACTGCACCGGGGCGGCGCCGGACGGGGCCCGACCACGGCGTTCCTAATCGGTACCCCGGGCGTGGGCGTCGACTCGGTGGCGATCAGCTATGCCCTGCTCGGCCCCCTGATGACCGTCGCCCGGGTCGCCGGCGCCGTGGTGACGGCCATCGCCACGGGCCTGCTGGTCGGGCGCACGCACGCTCCCGCGGCGCATGCGGACGATACGCGGACCCCACAAGACGGCTGCACCGCGGCTTCCTGCGACGAAGGGGGCGCAGCATCCGCCACGGCGCCGGGCCCATGGACGCGCCTGCTGGAGGGCCAGCGCTACGCGTTTGGCGACGTGCTGGATGACATCCGTCTCTGGCTGGTGATCGGACTGTTCGTTGCCGGGGCGTTGCTGGCCCTGGTGCCACCGGCCGCACTGGCGGAATATGGCAGCGGGCTGCCGGCCATGCTGCTGCTCGCCGTGATCGGCATCCCGATGTACCTGTGTGCGACCGCGGCCACCCCCATCGCGGTCGCCCTGCTGGCGGCCGGGGTTTCTCCTGGCGCCGTGCTGGTATTCCTGCTGGCCGCCCCGATCACCAGCCTGGCGACCCTGGGCGTGTTCCGGCGGGAACTGGGCAACGCTGCGCTGAGTCTTTACTTACTGGGCATTGGCGCCAGCACCATCGCGCTGGGTCTGATACTGGATGCCGGGCTGAGCGCGACCGGGCTGAGCCCCGGGATCACCCCGGGACAGGCCACCGAATGGATCCCGCCCGCTGTCGAGTGGGCCGCACTGGTCGTGCTGATGGTGCTCGCCCTGCATCCACTACGCTGGCCATTGATAAGGAACCGTGATGTCCAACCGTTCGATCGGACTCGATGACCGCCTCCAGGCCTATGTGCTGGACCGCTCGCTGCGCGAGTCCAGCCTGCTCGCGGAGCTGCGTGCGGAAACCGCGGGGATGCCAGAGCACAACATGCAGATCGCCCCCGAACAGGGGCAGTTCATGGCCCTGCTGGCGCGTCTGATCGGGGCCCGGCGCTATCTGGAAGTCGGCACCTTTACCGGCTACAGCGCACTGGCCGTAGGGCAGGCCCTTCTCGAAGGCGGCGAGGTCGTCTGCCTGGACAACAGCGAGGCCTGGACCGCGATCGCCCGGCGTTACTGGGACCGGGCCGGCCTGGACGCGCGCATGGACCTGCGCCTGGGCGATGCACGCGCAAGCCTGCAGCAACTGGAGGCCGAAGGGCAGAGCGAGCGCTTCGATCTTGCATTCATCGACGCGGACAAGACCGGTTATCCGGCGTATTTCGAGGCCTGCCTGCGACTGGTCCGCCCGGGCGGACTGATCATGGTGGACAACACGCTCTGGCATGGCCAGGTGGCCGACCGGGACTGCGATGACGAAGACACCCGGGCCATCCGCGACTTCAATCAGGCGCTGCATCGCGACGAGCGCATCGACCTCTCGCTGGTACCGATTGGTGACGGCCTGTCCCTGGCGCGCCGCCGCTAGCGACCGGTCGCGAAACGACAGATCAGCGGCAAAGCCCGTCGCCGGACAGTCCTCGGCGGCAGATCACGCGCCGCTCCACCCCGGTCACCGCCCAGCCGTCCTCGCGTTCACGGAGGGTCAGCCGGTATTCGTGATCGCGCACGGCATCGTCGCGCAGGTTCTTGACGAAGACCTCGGCCCGCTCCCGCCGCTCGTAGCGGATTTCGAGGCTGGAATAGTCCGTGCCCAGACCCTCGCGCCAGCCGCTGGCATCCACCCAGTCCATCACCGCCGCCCCCGGCGTCGCGGCCGGTTCGAGTTCCGGGATCTCGAGTGGCTTGCGTTCGGTCGGCTGCGGCTGGAACACGTCGGTCGCGCCCTTCTGCTCCGAGGGAAATGGCGCACACCCCGCCAGCAGGCCCATTACCAGCACCGCCCCGATAACCCGTTTGTCGCCCATCGCGTGCCTCCGGTCGCAAATCCATCGCCGATTGCAACAAATTGCACGGCGCAAACGTCCTATCATCACATGACCACAAGCCCATTCCCACGGGGGATACGATGATGGACCACATCCGCACAACAGGACTCGCCCTGGTGGCCGCTGCCGCACTGGCGCTCAGCGCACCACTCGTGCTGGCCGAGGAGCAGGCCGCCGAGGACGAAACCGCGACCGAAATGGAGGAGCTGCGCGAAGACTGGGCGCAGACACGCGAAGAGATTCAGGCCGATGCCGAACAGGACCGCGAAGCGGCCCGCTCGCGCTCCCGCGAAACCCTGGACACAATGGACCAGCAGCTTACGACCCTGCGCGAACGCACCCGCGAGGGCTGGGACGATCTGAGCGATGCCACCCGCGAGCGCCGCGAACAGGCCTATGACGCCCTGGTACGCGAACGCGACAACCTGGCCGAATGGTCCGCCGAGACCCGCGATCGCTCCGCCGGTGCATGGGAGGGAGTGCGCGAAGGGGCCCGCGATGCCTGGGGCGGCGTACGCGACGGTTCACGCCAGGCCTGGGATTCGGTACGCGACGCCTTCCGCGGCGAACGCGCGCCAGCCGAACAGGACGACCCGGACGCTGTGGAGGCCCCGCAAGAACCGGCCGACACCGACGATCCGGCACTGGAGGGCGAATGAGCCCAAGCCGACACGGACGCCGGCTACCCTCGCTCCTCCCTTCCCTGGCCGCGCTGTTCGCCAGCGCGGCCCTGGTCGGGTGCGACGGTCTGCCAGGCCTAGACACCACCCCAGAACACCATAAGCAGGACTGGGACGAAGAAACCCTGCAATTCGGTGAACGGCTGTACATGCAGCACTGCGCGGTCTGCCACGGCGAGAATCGCGAGGGGGCGGAGAACTGGCGCCACCGCGACGAAGACGGCTACCTCCCGCCCCCGCCCCTGGACGGCAGCGCCCATACCTGGCACCACCCCTACTGGCAACTCCGGGACATGATCCGCTACGGCGCCGAACCGCGGGGCGGGGCCATGCCCAGCTTCGAAGACACGCTCTCCTACGACGACGTGGAGGCCATCATCGCCTACCTGCAAGCGCAGTGGCCCGACGAGATCTTTGAGGCGTGGACCCAGTACGACCGCAACCACCCGACCCAGGAGGCCTGGGAGGAAGAAATGGGCGAACCCTGGATCACCCACGAGTCGGATCCGCGCAGTCATTCCACGGGACACGAACATCCCTGAAGGGTTGTCTGGCAGGGATTGCCCGCACCCAACTGCGGCTCGCGAGGGCCATAGCCACCTCCAGGCAGGGGAATAGCGGCTTGCGCCAAGGCGTCTCCCGAGATGTAACGCCCGGAAAGGGTTATGATCCGCCGCGTTCACACCCAGGGTATGGAAACACCAGGGACGCCCATGCACGATGCAGCCAGTGGCCGCCGCGAACACGGAAACCGCCCATGAATCGCCGCCGTAGCGACGTAATCCAGGAGGATGAGCGGTTACGTCTGGAAGACCTGGTCCGGGAGGAGCGCGAGGCCCGTCGACGGGCCGAATCGCTGGCGGAGACCCGCCTGCAGGACCTCTATGCGAAGCAGCAGCAGATCGAGCTGCTCAACACCATTGCGTCCGCCGCCAATCAGTCCGACTCCATCGCCGAAGTCCTGCGTACGGCGTTGTCCGCAATCGGCCAATTCCTCGACTGGCCGGTGGGCCATGCCTACCTCGCGCGCAAGGCCGCGAACGGCGAACTGGAACTCAGCCCTACCGGCATCTGGCACCTGCACACGCCCGACCCCGTCGAGGCTTTCCGCGAATGCACGGAGGAGACGAACTTCGCGCCTGGACAGGGCCTGCCCGGACGGGTCCTCGAACAGCGTGCCCCGGTCTGGGTCGAGAACCTGGAACGCGACCCCGATTTCCGCCGGCACGCGGCGGCGGCCCTGAGCGGCCTGCGCTCCGGCTTCGCCTTTCCGGTCCTGATCGGACACGAGATCGCCTGTGTGCTGGAGTTCTTCGCCGCCGAGACCGAGCCCGAACAGCCGGAGGTGCTGGCCCTGCTGGCTCAGACCGGTGTGCAGCTGGGCCGGGTCGTCGAGCGCAACCGCCACGCCGAGCGGCTGATCCACCATGCCTCGCATGACCCGCTGACAGGACTGCCCAACCGGCGGCTGTTCCACGATCGTCTGGAGCACACCATCGCCCGTTACACGCGGGAGCCGGAATCCCTGTTTGCTGTACTGTTCGTCGACCTCGACCGCTTCAAACTCGTTAACGACAGCCTCGGGCACACGGCCGGCGACGAACTGCTGACCCAGGTGGGGCAGCGCCTGCTGACAGCCCTGCGCCAGAACGACACCGTCTCGCGTCCCGGCAGCGACCACAACACCCGGCCCGACGACACCCTGGCACGTCTGGGCGGCGACGAGTTCACCATCCTGCTGGAGGGGCTGCACGATCCGGTGGATGCGCTGCGCGTCGCCGAGCGCCTGCAGGCGGTACTGCACGAACCTTTTTCGGTGGCCGGCCAGACGGTCTATGTGACGGTCAGCATCGGTATCGCAACGCGCCCCTACGGCCGCGCGTGCCCGGTCGCCGGAACGGATGGGGAAGGCCCGACCCGCGCCGAGGACCTGATGCGCGAGGCGGACATGGCCATGTACCGTGCCAAGTCGCTCGGCAAGGCCCGTTGCGAATTCTGCGACCCCGGCATGCAAACCGAGGCCCTGGAGAGCCTGCGCCTGGAAACCCTTCTGCGCGAATCGGTGGAACGCAACGCCTTTGTCGTGCACTACCAGCCGATCATGTCCCTGGCGAACAACCGCATTACCGGGTTCGAGGCCCTGGTGCGCTGGCAGCGAGACGGCGAACTCCTGTTCCCGGACCGCTTCATCCCGATCGCGGAGGATGCCGGGCTGGTCCATCTGATCGACATGCAGGTGCTGTACGCGGCCTGCGCCCAGCTACAGACCTGGAATGCGCAACGCAGCGGTCCGCCGCTCACGATCAGCACCAACCTCTCGGCGCGCCAGCTCACCCGCCCCGAGCTGGTGGACGAGGTCGCGATGATTCTGCGCGGAACGGATACGCCACCGGAGCAACTGCGCCTGGAAATCACCGAGACCGCGACCCTGGGCAACCTCGACGAACTCATCGCAACCCTGAAAGGCCTGAAGGCCCTGGGCGTCAGCCTCGCCATGGACGATTTCGGGACTGGCTATTCGTCGCTCAGCTATCTTCACCGCCTGCCACTGGACATCCTGAAGATCGATCGTGCCTTCGTGGCCGGGCTGGACCGCGACGAATACAGCCAGCGCCTCGTGCAAACCGTGATCAACATGGCGCGCAATCTCGGCCTGGAGGCGGTGGCCGAAGGGGTCGAGAGCAATACCCATGCGGCTACCTTGCGGGCGCTCGGATGCGCGCGTGCCCAAGGGTACTATTACTCCCGCCCCGTCCCTGCCGCAAAGGCCGACGCGCTCCTGGCGGCCGACCAGCTCCCACTGGCTACCACCTGAGGTTATCGACGGGCCCAGACCGGCGCTACACCGCCGTCGGGGCGACCCCCCGACGGCGGGCCAGCACCTGACGCACAACCAGTTTCTCCAGCTCCACGATCACGAACACTGCGAGGCCAAAGGCCAGGATTCGCAGCCAGTCGGCCAGATCGATGGTGGTCGTGCCGAACAGGGCATGCATCACCGGGACGTAGGTAAAGGCCAGCTGGAGCAGGACCAGGACCCCGATCGCGATCCACATGCTGTGCGAGCGCAACAGCTCGAGCCCCGGCAGCACCGGCTGGTGGATCAGGCGCAGATTCAGGAGGTAAAAGGCCTGCCCGGCCACCAGGGTATTGATCGCAATGGTACGCGCCAGCTCCTCGTCTACGCCGACCACCGTCTCCATGTAGACGAAATGCCCGAAGGTCCCGAGCCACAGCAGGACCGCAACAAACGGGATGCGCCACAGCAGAAAACCGGACAAGAGCGGCGTATCGGGGTCTCGGGGCGGGCGCTGCATCACCCCCGGCTCGGGCCGTTCGAAAGCCAGGGCCATGGCCAGGGTCACCGAGGTCACCATGTTCACCCACAGCACCTGCACCGGCGTCAGCGGCAGGGCCAGCCCCATCAGGATCGCCATCATGATGGTCAGCGACTGCCCGGCGTTGGTCGGCAGCATGTGCAGGATGGCCTTGCGGATGTTGTCGTAGACGGTGCGCCCTTCCTCGACCGCATGGGCAATCGAGGCGAAATTGTCGTCCGCCAGCACCATCTCCGAGGCCTCCTTGGCGGCTTCGGTCCCCTTGCCACCCATCGCGACGCCAACATCGGCCCGCTTGAGCGCCGGGGCGTCGTTGACCCCGTCCCCGGTCATGGCGACGATCCGGCCGCGACCCTGCAGGGCCCGCACCAGCCGCAACTTGTGCTCGGGCGAGGTACGCGCGAACACGTCGGTGGCCTCGGCCATCTGCGCCAGGCGGTCGTCGTCCACGTCATCCAGCTCGTGCCCCGCATGCGCCTCGGCATCGTGTCCCAGCCCCAGCTGCTCGCCAATAGCGCGCGCGGTCGCCAGATGATCGCCGGTGATCATCTTCACGCGGATGCCGGCCTCGCGGCATTCGGCCACTGCCTGAATCGCCTCGTCCCGCGGCGGGTCGATAATCCCCACCAGGGCGAGCAGGGCAAACCCGCCCTCGTCGACGTGTTCGAAATGGAGCTCGCGCTGACCGGGCTCAACATGGCGGGTCGCAATGGCCAGCAGCCGCTGCCCCCGAGCCGCAATGCCCTCCATTGCCTGGTACCAGGCATCGCGGTCGAGGTCACCAATCCCCTTGCGCGTACGGATCCGATCGCATAGCTCCAGCACGCGTTCCGGGGCCCCTTTCAGATAAATCCATGCATGCCCCTCGTGGTCATGATGCAGGGTCGCCATGTAGCGGTGATCGGACTCGAACGGGATCACGTCGGTACGCGGCAACCGCTCCGACTCCAGATGCGGATCGAGTCCCCCCTTGCGCGCGGCCACCACCAGCGCCCCCTCGGTCGGGTCGCCCTCCATCACCCACTCGCCCTCGCGCTCGAAGACCTGCGCGTCGTTGCACAGAAGGCCCGCGCGCAACACCTCCTGCAGCACCGGCTGTTCGTCGGCCTCCACCTCCTGCTGATCCAGGGAGAAACAGCCCTGCGGGACATACCCCACCCCGGAGACCTGATACTCCGCGTCCGCCGTGCACACGGTCTGCACCGTCATCTCGTTGCGTGTCAGCGTGCCGGTCTTGTCGGAGCAGATCGCGGAAACCGAACCCAGCGTCTCCACTGCGGGCAGACGGCGGATAATGGCATTGCGCCGCGCCATTTTCTGTACACCGATGGCCAGCGCGATGGTCATGATCGCCGGCAGCCCCTCGGGAATGGAGGAGACCGCCAGACTGGCCGCCGCCAGGAACATCTCGTCCAGCGGGTAGCTGCGCACCCAGTAGCCGAAGGCAAAGGTCGCCGCGGAGATCACCACGACGACCGCCGCCAGCCAGCGCCCGAACTGCTCCATCTGCCGTACCAGCGGAGTCTGCAGGCTCTCGACCTCGCCCAGCATCGACGAGATACGACCGATCTCGGTGAACTCTCCGGTGGCCACCACCACCCCGTGCCCGCGCCCGAAGGCAACCAGCGTGCCCGAGAAGGCCATGCAGGTACGGTCCCCCAGGTCCGCCTCGCGTTCGGTCGCATCGGGGGTCTTGTCCACTGCGACCGATTCCCCGGTCAGCACCGCCTCCTCGATGCGCAGATTCTTGGCCTCCAGCAGGCGCAGGTCCGCCGGCACACGGTCGCCCGCCTGCAGGTACACGACATCGCCCGGGACCAGCTCCTCGGCCGGGACCTCGCGTCGATGGCCATCGCGCAGCGCCAGCGCGCGCGGTGAAAGCATCTTGCGGATCGCATCCAGCGCCTTCTCCGCCTTGCCCTCCTGGACAAAGCCGATCAGGGTGTTGATCAGCACTACGGCCAGGATCACGCCGGTATCGACCCAGTGGCCGAGCAGTGCCGTCCCGGCCGCGGCGGCCAGCAGGATGTAGATCAGGATGTTGTGGAAGTGACGGAAAAAGCGCCGGACCAGCCCTGCCTGCTCCGGCGGACGCAGCTGGTTCTTGCCATAGCGCTCCAGCCGCTCGCGGGCCACGTCACTGGAGAGCCCCTCACGGGAGCTGTCGCGCTCGCGCAGGGCCGCATCGGGATCCAGGGCGTGCCACGCGGTGGGCCCGCTTTGCGGGGCCTGCACGTCTTGTGAATCGTCCATACGATATCGATGCCGGGAGGCCAGCCTCTCTCTGTGGAGACGCCGGTCAATGTACACGTTCCAGGACCGGGCGGGTCGCGCAGCGGATCGTGGTTCTACCGGCCGCCCGACGCAGGATCGATGGCAGGGGCACCCCCCAGCTTCTTGCGCAAGAGGCTCGCACGCCCACACCTGATGGCAACGGGCCAACGCGCGCGGCTGCAGTTCCCTTGTAGAGGGTGACTGCACGGCAGCCACCGCGCCTTGTTCCCACGCAAAAGCGACTCGAGCGCGGACGCGCGATTAAATCAGCGTCTCCCTAGAGCGCCGAAGCGGGCGTCTCCCTAGAAGTTGACGCCCACCTTGGCCATCACCCGGAAGTTGTCGACATCCTCGCGACCATTGCGAAAGCGATCGCTTTCGGTGAACTGATGGCGTGCCTCCAGGCCGAGGAACATGCGGTTATCCATGTTGTACTTCAGACTGGCCCCCAGCTGCGCCGCCCAGACGCCGTTGGTTTCGTCGCCCAGCTTGGCGCGTACGTAGCCGATCCCGGGACCAAAACCGATCTGCAGGTTCGATGTCGCATCGAACATCCAGTGGCTGTTGAGCTCGGCGCTGGTCATGCGCAGCGGATCCTCGCTGTAGCGGCTGACGCTGAGGTTATGCCGAAGCACCCCGACCTGCGGCTGCAGCAGTCGGCAGTTGTGCCCGAACTCGACGCCATAGCCCCAGTCCGAGCTGGTCCCGGAGGGGTCGGGCGAGACCGAGCCAGCCATCACCGCCAGGCTTGGCTGCGCACCCCGTTCCTGTGCCTGCGCCACACCGGTGGTGCCCAGTGCAACGGCACCTGCCGCAAGCACCACCCAGAACGAACGACTCTTCAACATAGCCCACCTCCGCGTCTTTCCATCCAGGATTCCCTTCGGGCGGGCTCGATCCTCGGATCGCCACCACCCGACGGCACGACTTGAATCCTAGATCATCCATCCATAGTCGGGAACCTTCGCGGAACCCTGGGCGGCGGATTCCGCCCACGATGGAATTTTTCGTGACGCCGATGCATCTTCCGGGGCGGAGTCGAACCGGGGCCCATTTGTCCGGGAACACCCGTGCAGTCCCGCACTCAAACGGACAGATCCGCTGGTATTCCGCGTACCCCGGATCGGTTTCAGACTCAATTCAAATGTTTTACGGAGGTCACTCCATGTCCGATCAACCGAACGCGAATCGTCGAGCCTTTCTCCGCCGCGCTTCCGTGGCCGTGGCAGCCATCCCGCTCGCCAGTTTGACCACCTTCGGCGTCGCCTATGCCAAACCGAAGGCCGAGGATGGCCACGCGCACGACTACGTGAACGATGCCGCCGACGCGGCCGACCACGACGCCTACGAAGACGGAGCGATCTGCGAAAACTGCGCGTTCTGGGCGGGTGAAGAAGAGAACGGCTGGGGCGGCTGCCACCATCAGGCATTCCAGGACGTCCTGGTCAACGCCGAGGGCTGGTGCGATGCCCATGTCCGTGGTGGCTGATCACCACACCGCCTGACGGCGTTTGTGAACACCGCCTTCGGGCGGTGTTCACGCTTCTGGCACCCCGGCTGGCCCACAAAACTTGCGCACCGGGTCACAAACAGGCCAGTCTTGGGCCGGAATTACTCAACTTCTCCCCTGGCTGGACGTTATCGGACGATGAACCGCCCGTACAAGGACTTCTGCGTGTCCAATCCCCGTCGGCTATCAACCGCACCGGTCGTTCCAGACACCACTGCAATCAGGGCCTCTCGCTAGCCAATGGCTCTGGACACCACCCAGCTAACGCTGCTGTACGCACTCAACGGGCTCGCCTTTTTCACCCTCGGCATCGTGGCGCTGATGCTGCCGCGCCGCGAAAGCTTTCTGCCCTTCACCGCTCATGCCGGATGGCTGGTGCCCTTCGGCCTGCTGCACGGGGCCTACGGCTTCCTCAATGCCATCGGGCTGCACCATGCATACGGCATTCTCGCCGATCGCTGGTTCATGGCAGCCTGGCTGGCCATCTCCTATCTGCCCCTGCTGGAGTTCGGCCGCCGCGCACTGCTGGATGTCCGCCCCAACCTGCATCTACCGGGCTGGGCCGTATACGGACCCGTAGCCGTCGGTCTGGGCGCGGTGTTCCTGGCCGCCAGTGAACCGGCGCTGGCACTCGCCAACGGCGCCCGCTATCTGATCGGGTTCCCCGGAGCAGCCCTTGCGGGATTCGCCTTCCTGCTGCACTTTCGCTACCCGGGATCACAACCCGGGGTGCAGCGGCATGTCCCGGCGCTGGGCATCGCCGCCATCGCGTTTCTCGCCTATGCTGCGTTCCTGCCCTTCCCGGCACAGGTCGATTTTGGACTCCCTGCCTGGCTGCCCGCCCAGGGGGATTTCCTGTCCGCCACCGGAGTGCCCATCCAGGTGCTTCGTACGGCAGCCGCGGTGCTCTTTGCCCTGGCACTGATCAGCCTGACCCGCAGCATCGGTGCGCAGCACAGCGATGACCTGCTGCGGGTACTGGAGACGGTCAATGGCTTCGTCTATCGCTGCCGCAACAACCCGCAGTGGGACGTGATCTTCGTCGATGGCGGCGTCCGCGAATTGACCGGTTACGACGCCCGCGACTTCTACCGTGGTGACATCACCTTCGCGGCCTGGGTCCACCCAGAAGACACCGACCACGTCTGGCAGGGCGTGCAGGAAGGGCTTGGACGCGACGGCACCTACCAGATCCAGTACCGCGCCGTCAGTCGAGACGGGGCCGTGCGCTGGGTATTCGAGCGAGGTGCCGGCATCTACGATGCACACGGGCGCCTTGCCTACCTGCAGGGCCATGTCTTCGACGCAAACGAACTGGTCACCACCTCCCGCGAGCTCGAACGCCGCAGCGACGAGCTCGAGGCCTTCCGCAGCACGCTGGACCTGACGCTGGACGGCGTCTTCCTGTTCGATGTGGACAACCTGCAGTTCATCTATGTAAACCAGGGTGCGATGGACCAGACCGGGCGCAGCCGCGAGGAACTGCTGCAACTGCACCCCTACGACATCAAGCCGGAATTCCCGGAGACCCGCTTTCGCAGCCTGCTGGAGCCCTTGCGCCGGGGCGAGCGTGACCAGCTGCTGTTCGAGACCACGCACCAGCATGCGGCCGGCCACGAGGTACCCGTGCACATCTCGCTGCAGCTGGTCGCGCCCAAGGGCGAGCGTCCGCGCTATGTCGCGATCGTCCACGACATCACCCAGCGCAAGCGTAACGAAGCCGCACTGCTGGAGGCGCTGGCAGACCTCGAGGCCTCGCGCGACGAACAGGCGCGTCTGCTGGAACTCACGCGGCGCGAGCAAGGCCGCATGGCGTCGCTGCTTTCGGCCATGAGTATCGGCATCCTGTTCGAGGACCGCGAAGGGCGCATCGAGTACGTAAACCCGGCCTTTCGGCGCATGTGGGCGATCTCCGACGAGATCGAACTCGTCGGACAACCCTCGCGGGCCGTGCTGGAGCACTCCACTCATCGCTTCGCCCGGCCCGACCACGCCTCGCGCCATGTGCTGCACGTACTCGACACCCACGAGATCAGCGAACGTTTCGAAGTGGACCTCTACGACGGCCGCATACTGACCCAGCTGTCCTATCCGGTACACGACACCGACGAGCGTTCCATTGGCCGGCTCTGGCTGTACGAAGACGTCACCCACGAACGCCAGACGGCCCAGCAGCTGGTCTACCTGGCCGAGCACGACCCGCTGACCGGCCTGTACAACCGCCACCGTTTCCAGCGTCAGCTGGAACGGGCGATCCAGACCGCCCGCCGTCGCGGGACCCACCTCGCGCTGATCTACTTCGACCTGGACGAGTTCAAGACCATCAACGACACCTTCGGCCACCGAGCGGGGGACACGGTACTCGTACGTGCAGCCGGGGAGATTGCCAGCCTGGTACGCAGCGAGGAGATTCTGGCCCGCCTCGGCGGCGACGAGTTCGCCATCCTGATCGACCACGCATCCGAACGCGAACCGGAGGCACTGGCCGAACGCGTGGCACGCACGATTTCCGCAATCCCGTTCCGTTTCCGTGGTCAGAACTACCGCCTGACCGCGAGCATCGGGATCGCCTACTATCCCGAGCACGGTGACAATGTCGAGGACCTGGTGGCACATGCCGATGCCGCGATGTATCAGGCCAAGGATGCGGGCAAGAACACCTGGGCCGTATTCGATCCGACCCGCAACACCGCCGAGCGCATGCTGGAACGCATGAGCTGGAGCCAGCGCATCGACAATGCCCTGGAGAAGGGGCAGTTCGAACTGCACTTCCAGGGGATCTACCACCTGGACAGCGGGGCACTCAATCACATGGAGGCCCTGGTGCGCATGCGCGATCCGCTCGCACCCGACGAGGTGGTGATGCCGGGACAGTTCATACCCGTGGCCGAAAAGACGGGGCAGATCCTGGACATCGACCGCTGGGTGATCCGCGAAAGCATCGCGCGCCTGGCCGCCCACCCCGAGCTCCCGGGAATCGCGATCAACATCTCCGGGCGCAGCTTCGACGAGCCTGGGCTGCCGCAGTACATCGAACGCGAATTGAGCCAACAGCAGGTTGATCCACAGCGCCTGATCATCGAACTCACCGAGACGGCGGCGGTATCCGAGATGCAGGATGCCCAGCGCTTTATCGAGGCCCTGCAGCACACCGGCTGCCTCGTATGCCTGGATGACTTTGGCTCCGGGTTTTCCACCTTTGCCTACCTCAAGTACCTGGGCGTCCAGGTGCTCAAGATCGACGGCATGTTCGTGCGCGATCTGCCGCACAATCGTGACAACCAGGCATTCATCCGTGCGATGGTCGATGTCGGTCGCGGCCTGGATAAATGGACCGTGGCCGAGTGCGTGGAGGACGCCGCCACCCTCGCGATGCTGGCCGAACTGGGCGTCGACATGGTCCAGGGCTACCACCTGCACCGCCCCTCGCCGGAGTTCCCGCCGGATCACGCCCCGTAAGGTGTGAGATCCGCACCCCGCATCCTGCTGCTGTCCGCCTACCGCGCGGACAGCCATGCCGCCTGGGCCGACTGGCTGACCCGGCAGTTTCCCGCGTTCGACTGGGATCGCCTCGAGCTGCCCGGCCGCCACTTTCGCTGGCGCATCCGGGGCAACCCGCTCTCCTGGCTCGAGACCCTCCGCCATGCCCGCCCCGATGCCATCATCGCGACCTCGATGGTCGACCTCGCTACACTGCGCGGCCTGCACCCGGCGCTCGCGCAAACGCCCGCGCTGTACTACTTCCACGAGAACCAGTTCGCCTACCCCACAAGCCCGCGCCAGACCCGCTCCGTGGACCCGCAGATGGTACAGCTCTACGGCGCCCTCGCCGCCGACCGCATCGCGTTCAACTCTTGCTACAACCGTGATTCCTTCCTCGATGGCGTCGACGCCCTGCTCGCGCGCATGCCGGACCAGGTACCCCCGGGACTGCGCACGACGCTCGGCGGGCACAGCGAGATCCTTCCCGTGCCGATCAAGGCCATCGCGACCCGGGGCCGCGTGGAGCGCGATCCCAACCTGATCCTGTGGAACCACCGCTGGGAATACGACAAGGCCCCGGAAGACTTCGCGGAGGCCGCGCTGCAACTGGCCCGCGAGGGGGTCGATTTCCGGCTGGCACTGCTCGGCCCTCGGCCCGCCAGGGTCCCGGATGCCCTCGCTCGACTCCGCACCCATCTGGCGGACCGCATCGCAGTGGATGCCCGATGCTCGCGCGAGGAATACGAATACTGGCTTTGCCGGGCGGGGATCGTGGTCAGCACGGCCCGCCACGAGTTCCAGGGTCTGTCGCTGCTGGAGGCCACCCGCGCCGGGGTATTGCCGCTGGTGCCCGACGCCCTGGTATACCCGGAGCAGTACCCGGACAGCTGCCGCTACCCCTGCGGTGACACCGGGGCGCTGGCTGCCCGCCTGGGCGCATGGCTGACCGGCCAGCGCCCGCCCGTGCCCGATGTCGGCTACTGCGACACCCAACAGGTGGAGCCGCAATGGCGGCGTCAGATCGAAGGCCTGCTGGAGACCCGACGGGGCGTTGACCGAGGGAGAGGCTGAGCGGATTCGCTCAGGGAAGGAAGTCGCCGCAGTCGAGAAAGTGCAACGTCTCGCGGGCCACCGTGGTATCGAACAGCATTCCCGTATGCGAGATCGGCAGCGTCAGGTGGCGCGTGACGTCCGGGCCGCGCGTCTCGTCGACGGCAACGAAACCATCGTGCGGGGGCGGCATGTGCGCGAACAGCGGTGCCGGCCCAAGCGCACGGCTGCCGGCAATCATCCCGATTTCGCGCCCGCGCAGGACGGGGCTGCCGCCCAGCAGCCCCCGGTCCAGCGCCGCCCCCAGCCACCAGCGGCCGAGCCGGTTCCGAGCCAGGCGCGCGGCCACCCGGCTACCGGCCAGCGGCGAGCCCAGCATCACGATGCGGCCGGGCCGCTGGACCGGGGCGACGGTAAACAGATGACGCACGATGATGCCGCCGAGGCTGTGGGCGACCAGATGGACCAGGTCTCCGGGGACTTCCTCGAGGAACGCGGCCAGGGCGCGCGCGGCCTGTTCCGGCGTCTGCCGGCGCGAGGCGTAATGAAAACGATGGACGTTCAGGCCGGCCGCACGGAGCCGCCTTTCCAGCAGGGCCATCTCCAGGCCCGGCATGTGCCAGCCATGGACTGTGACGACAGTGGCGTGCATCCCGGTCATGGCGAGCGACCGGCGCCTGCCCTACCCCGCCTGCTGGGCCGCACTGGCGCGCAGACGGATACCCAGCTCGCGCAGCTGTTTCTCGCCCACCGGCGCCGGGGCATCGGTGAGCAGGCAGGCCGCCGTCTGGGTCTTGGGGAAGGCCATCACGTCGCGGATGGAGTGTGCGCCGCTCATCAGCATCACCAGACGGTCCAGACCGAAGGCCAGGCCGCCATGCGGCGGGGCGCCGAATTCCAGCGCATCCAGCAGGAAGCCGAACTTCTCGCGCGCCTCGTCCTCGCCAATGCCCAGGGCCTCGAATGCGGCCCACTGCATCTCGGGGTTGTGGATACGGATGGAGCCACCGCCGACCTCGGTGCCGTTGAGGACCATGTCATAGGCGCGGGACAGGGCCTCGCGCGGGTTGTTGCGCAGATCGTCCGGGCGGTCCACCGCCGGGGCGGTGAACGGGTGATGCAGGGCGTACAGACGCTTGTCCCCGTCGTCGTACTCGAACATCGGGAAGTCGACGATCCACAGCGGCTGCCAGCCCGCCTCGACCATGTCCAGGTCGTGGCCGAGCTTCACGCGCAGCGCACCGATCGCCTCGTTGACCACGGAGGCCTTGTCCGCGCCGAAGAAGATCAGGTCGCCGGCGGCGGCCGCGGTCTTGTCCAGGATCTGCCGGGTCACGTCCTCCGGCAGGAACTTCAGGATCGGCGACTGCAGCCCGCCCGCGAGATCCGCCGGGTCGTTGACCTTGATATAGGCCAGGCCCTTCGCGCCGTAGCGACCGACGTACTCGGTGTAGACGTCGATCTCCTTGCGCGTGAGCTTCGCCCCGCCCGGCACGCGCAGCGCGGCCACGCGGCCCTCGGGGTCGTTCGCCGGGCCGTTGAAGACCTTGAACTCCACCGCCTGCATCACCTCGGTCAGCTCGGTGAACTCCAGCGGGATGCGCAGATCGGGCTTGTCGGAGCCGAAGCGGGCCATCGCCTCGGCGTAGGCCATGCGCGGGAACGGATCGGGCAGCTCCACGCCCTGCACCTCGCGGAACAGGTGACGGATCAGGCCCTCGGTCACGTCCATCACGTCGGCCTCGTCGACGAAGGCCATCTCCATGTCCAGCTGGGTGAACTCCGGCTGGCGATCGGCACGCAGGTCCTCGTCACGGAAGCAGCGGGTGATCTGGTAGTAGCGGTCCATGCCGGACATCATCAGCAGCTGCTTGAACAGCTGCGGCGACTGCGGCAGGGCAAAGAAGCTGCCCGGATGCGTGCGGCTGGGCACCAGGTAATCGCGTGCGCCCTCCGGCGTGGCCTTGGTCAGCATCGGCGTCTCGAGGTCGAGGAAATCGCGTTCCTCAAGGAAGCGGCGCATGGCCGCGGAGACCTTCGCGCGCAGCCGCAGGCGCTCCTGCATCACCGGGCGGCGCAGGTCCACGTAGCGATAGCGCAGGCGGGTGTCCTCGCCGACGTCCTCGTCGTCCAGCGGGAACGGCGGGGTCTTGGCGGCATTCAGGACCTCGAGCTCCAGACCCAGGATCTCCACCGCACCGGTGGACAGGTCGGGGTTCTCGGTGCCCTCGGGGCGGCGGCGCACGCGGCCGGTCATGCGGATCACGAACTCGCTGCGCAGCTGCTCGGCGCGCGCGAACACATCCTCGCGGTCGGGGTCGAACACGACCTGCACCCGCCCCGTGTGGTCGCGCAGGTCGACGAAGATCACGCCGCCATGGTCACGCCGGCGATTCACCCAGCCGCAAAGGGTCACCTCCGAGTCGAGTTCGTTCTCGGTGACACGTCCACACAGATGAGTTCGCATTGCGCTGTTCCAGCCGAAGGGCACGCCCGCAAGGGCCTGCACGGTTAGTCGGGAAAACGGGGCAAACGTCGCGCCTGCGCCCGCGAAAAGGCCGGAAATCTTACGATTTGCCCTGCTCTCGCGCAACCGGAGCCGGCGCCTCGGACGGGCTCGACAGCGGCGTGACCACCCCCATGGACATCACGAACTTGAGCCCGTCCTCCACCGTCATCTCGAGCTCGACCGCCTCCTCGCGCGGAACCAGCAGCACAAAGCCGGAGGTAGGGTTGGGGGTGGTGGGGACGAACACGGTAATCACCTCGCGCTCGGTACGCTCCTGCACCTCGCCGTAACCAACGCCGGTCATGAAACCGACCGACCACAGCCCGCGACGCGGGTACTCGATCATCACGACCTTGCGAAAGGCCTGGCCGCCATCGGTCAGCACCGTCTCGGTGACCTTCTTCACCGCCCCGTAGATCGAGCTGACCAGCGGGATGCGGTGCACGATGGATTCGCCCACCGAGACCAGCTTGCGCCCGACAATATTGGCCACGATCACGCCGGTGACGAACACAACCACGATCGCGACCACGATCCCGGCACCGGGGATCGAGAAGCCGAGCAAGGCCTCCGGCCGCCAGGCCGGCGGCAGGAGGAGGATGGTGAAGTCCAGCAGGTCGACCAGCAGCTTGATGACGAAGCCGGTGACGATCAGCGGCAGCCAGACCAGCAGCCCTGCAATCAGGTAGCGGCGCAGGGAGACCAGCATCGATCAGGTGCCGGTCGCCGCCGCTGTGGGGGTTGCTTCGGACTTGCCGGACGCCGCGGAATCACCCTTGCCGGCCCCGCCGCCATCCTTCAGATTGCGCTTGCCGTCCTTCTTGAAGTCGGTCTCGTACCAACCGCCCCCCGCCAGACGAAAGCCGGCGGCAGAGACCTGCTTGGTCAGGGCCTCGGCGCCACATTCGGGACAGGTGGTGGCCGGCGGATCGGAGATCTTCTGCAGGATCTCGGAAATCTCGCCACAGTCCTTGCACTGATACTCGTAAATGGGCATGCGTCTATTCCTCAGGCTTCGCGTCCGCGACAACGGCCGCAACAAAACGGTTCGAGGCGTATTATGCGGGCGTTTCACGGGAATAAAAGGCTTTCCCCGGTGGCAATCCGTGTTTGCGCCGCGAGGCCGCAGCGCCGATCATTCGCCCCATACCCGAACGTACTGCCCGCAAGGACCCGTCATGGCCGAAAAGATCGTGATCATGCTGCTGAACCTGGACCTGGACCGCCCCGGCACGCTGGGGGCCCCGTTCTTCCAGGCGACCGTCGCCGCCGCGATGGATCTGGAAGTCGAGATGTACTTTGCCGCCGGCACCACGCGCCTGCTGCGCCAGGGCGTGGCGGACAAGATCTACCCCGGCGAGGCGCAGGAGAAATCGGTCTACAGCTTCATGCAGGATGCCCACGAGGCCGGCTGCCGCTTCTACGCCTGCGCCGGCGCGATGGACGAAAACGGCCTGACCCTGGACAACGCGATCCCCGAACTGGACGGCATGCGCGGCGGGGGCGCCTTTATCGGCGAGGTGGTCGAGGACGACGTGGCCACCCTGACCTACTGAGCCGCGACCGGTGAGCGAGTCCCAGCCCCGTGCCGTCCTGATTACCGGCTGCTCCAGCGGGATCGGGCTGCACGCCGCCCGTGCGCTGCGCGAACGCGGCTACCGCGTGTTCCCTACCGCCCGTCGCGGCGAGGATGTTGCGCGCCTGAAGAAGGAGGGCTTCGAGGCCCTGCAGCTGGATCTGGACGACTCCGCCAGCATCCACAGCGCGGTCACCGAGATCCTGCACCGCACCGACGGCCATCTCTACGGCCTGTTCAACAACGGCGCCTATGGCCAGCCCGGCGCGGTGGAGGACCTCTCGCGCGCCACCCTGCGCGCCCAGCTCGAGACCAACCTACTCGGCTGGCTGGAGCTGACCAATGCGGTACTGCCCGCGATGCGCCGTGCCGGGGAGGGCCGCATCATCCAGAACTCCTCGGTGCTGGGCTTTGCCGCCCTGCGCCTGCGCGGGGCCTATGTGACGTCCAAGTTCGCGATCGAGGGCATGAGCGACACCCTGCGCCAGGAGCTGCACGGCACGGGCATCCATGTGAGCCTGGTCGAGCCCGGCCCGATCCGCAGTGCCTTCCGCGCCAACGCCCTGAAGGCCTTCCGCCGCCACATCCACCGCGAGCACAGCCCCTGGGCCGAGACCTACCGCGCGGCCGAGGCGCGCATGGCCAATGCCGAGTCCGATGCCCCGTTCACCCTCGGCCCGGAGGCCGTCACCCGCTGCGTGATGCATGCCCTGGAGGCCCGCCGCCCGCGGGTGCGCTACCGCATCACCTTCCCGACCAAGCTGTTCGCCTTCCTCAAGTGGCTGCTGCCGGCGCGCGCGATGGACGCCGTGCTGCGCGGGGTATCGCGCGGGGAGAACCGCTGATGCGCGCGCGGCCAGGGGCGGGCGCCGCATGAATCTGATCTTTCTCGCGCTGATCGTGATCGCCGTGGCCACGGCCGCGATCCGCGAGTTCCAGTCCACCGACCCCGACGAACAGCCAATGCAGGCCCTGTCCGAGGGCGCGATCGACGCCGCCGGCTCGGCAGTCGAACTGGCGCTCGGGCTAGTCGGGGTAATGGCGCTGTTCCTCGGGCTGATGAAGATCGCCGAGGCCGGCGGCCTGCTGACCGTCCTCGCCCGCCTGCTGCGCCCGCTGATGACCCGCCTGTTCCCGTCGGTCCCGCCGGAGCACCCGGCGATGGGCGCGATGATCCTGAACTTCTCCGCCAACATCCTGGGGCTGGGCAACGCCGCGACCCCGTTCGGCATCCGCGCGATGCAGGAGCTGGAGAAGCTGAACCCGCACCCGGGCACCGCGACCAATGCGATGGCGCTGTTCCTGGCGATCAACACCTCCAGCATTACGCTGCTGCCCACCGGGGTGATCGCGCTGCGTGCCTCGCTGGGTTCCGAGGCCCCGGCGGCGATCCTGCCGACCACGCTGTTCGCCACCCTGTTCGCGACCATCGCCGGCATCACCAGTGCCCTGATCCTGCAGCGCTATTTCCGCAGTCCGGCCCCCACCCGCTCGATCGACGCGGATGCCTCCGCCGGCTCCGACGAACTGGAAGACACGATCCGGGAAGCGAGCCAGGACAGCACCGAACCGGCGAAGGCCGAGAATCGCGAGCAGGACAGCGCCCAACCCGATCAGCAGCCGATGAACATCGAGGTCCCCACCGAGGGCTACCCGGCCTGGGTCTCGATCCTGGTCCTGCTGGGGGTGCTGGCGATCATCCCGCTGACGATCGTGTACGGCCAGGCAATCGCCCCCTGGATCATCCCCGGGCTGGTAGTGGGGTTCCTGTCCTACGGGGTGATCCGCGGGGTGCCGGTCTACGAGGTCTTCGTCGAGGGGGCCAAGGAGGGCTTCAACGTGGCCCTGCGCATCATCCCCTATCTGGTGGCGATCCTGGTCGCGGTGGGGATGCTGCGCGAGAGCGGCGCTCTAGGCATGTTCGTCGGGCTGGTCGGGCCACTGACGACCCCGTTCGGCCTGCCGGCCGAGGCCCTGCCGATGGCCCTGCTGCGTCCGCTGTCCGGCTCCGGCGCCTACGGCATCATGGCCGGCATCATGCAGGACCCGGCCACCGGCCCGGACACCCATGTCGGCATCCTGGTCTCCACCCTGCAGGGCTCGACCGAGACGACCTTCTACGTGCTCGCCGTGTACTTCGGCGCGATCGGCGTCAAGCGCGTACGCCACACCCTGGCCGCGGCGCTGACGGCGGACGCCGTCGCGGTGATCGCGGCCGTGACCATCGTAGCCATCCTGTTCCTGTAACGCGTCTCCCGCGCAGCGCGGTCAGTTCGGCGGACCGCCGGGATTGATGTCCTTGTCCTTGACGATGAAGTAGACACCGATCGCGGCCAGCGCCATCCACAGCACCAGCGCGATCACCCCGAGGTATTCCCACAGGGTGACAAAGAAGAACAGCATCAGCGCGGCCGCGCCGAGGAAGATATTGCCGATCACGAAGTTCGAGGGACGGTGGGATCCGTTGTCGGACATTCCAGGCTCCTGAGGGAACAGCGCGCGAGTCGCTACTGCTTCTTGTAGGGGGCGAAGTCGAACTGTCCGGCGGTCATGTCGTCCCACAGGTCGCTCTGCAGCACGGCCAGCAGCTTGAACAGCTTGCGCAGTTCCGGGTCGTCCATGAAGCGCTGGTCCTCGCTGGTCTTCAGCGCCTCGACCAGTGTTGCACACTGCTCGCGGCTGATCCCGAGGACATTCAGGCCCTCTTCTCCCATCTCGACATCCATCGGGCAACTCCGGTTCGGTCAGAGCCGGGATTGTAGCGGCTCACACACCGGCAGCGAAAACGCCGGACCCGGACTCCGGCATTGCACCCGCGGGTGCAATGCCGGATGGGGCCTTACGCCGTCTGGGCACGAATCACCTCGGTGCGGTTGCGCACGTACAGGTAGTACAGCACCGGGATGATCACCAGCGTCAGCAGCGTGGAGACGAACACGCCGAAGATCAGCGAGATCGCCAGGCCCGAGAAGATCGGGTCATCGAGGATAAACCCGGCGCCCACCATCGCCGCCAGCCCGGTCAGGATGATCGGCTTGGCACGCACCGCCCCGGCATGCACCACCGCGTCGATCACCTCCACGCCACGGCGAATCTCGTCATTGATGAAGTCCACCAGCAGGATCGAGTTGCGCACGATGATCCCGGCCAGCGCGATCATCCCGATCATCGAGGTCGCGGTGAACTTGGCATCCATGAAGAACGCATCCATGAACGCATGCCCCGGCATCACCCCGATCACCGTCAGCGGGATCGGGGCCATGATGATCAGCGGCACCATGTAGGAGCGGAACTGCGCGACCACCAGCAGGTAGATCAGGATCAGGCCCACCGAGTAGGCGATGCCCATGTCGCGGAAGGTCTCGTAGGTCACCTGCCACTCGCCATCCCACTTCAGCGAGAAGTTGTACGGGTTGTCCGGCTGGTTGATGAACAGCTGCTCCAGCGGCTCGCCATAGGCCATCGGCGTGTCGCGCAGACCGAAGAACATGTCGAACATGCCGTACAGCGGGCTGTCCAGCCCGCCGGCCAGGTCGCCCACCACGTAGACCACCGGCAGCAGGTTCTTGTGGTGGATGGAGTGCTCGAGGGTCGAGTCCACCACGTTGACCACCTCGGACAGCGGCACCAGGGTGCCGTCGCGCGAGCGCACCTTGAGCCCCAGCACCGGGTCCAGGCTGCCTTTTTCGGCCTGGTCGAACTCGAGCCGCACGGGGACCGCGTACTTCACGTTGGAGCCATAGAGGTAGGTCACGTCCTCGCCGGACAACGCGGTCTCGATGGCCTTGACCACCGCCTGCTGCGACACGCCCAGGCGCGCGGCCCGTTCGCGATCCACCTGCAGGATCTTCTTCGGCCCCGGGTATTCCACCGAGTCGTCGATGTCGGTGATGCCCTCGGTGTTCTCGAATACCTCGCGCACCTTTTTGGCGACCTCGATCTGGCCCGCATAGTCCGGGCCGTAGATCTCGGCCACGATCGGCGACATCACCGGCGGCCCCGGCGGCACCTCGACCACCTTCACCGCCGCATCGTGGCGGTCGGCGATCGCGTTGATCGCCTCACGTACGCCGAGGGCAATGTCGTGGCTCTTGCGCGAACGCTCGGACTCATGGGTCAGGTTCACCTGGATGTCCCCGACATGCGAACCCTCGCGCAGGTAGTACTGCCGCACCAGGCCGTTGAAGTTGATCGGTGCGGCCGTGCCCGCGTAGGTCTGCACGTTGTCGACCTCGGGCACGGTCTTCAGGTAGTCGCCCATCTCGGACAGCACCATCGAGGTGCGCTCCAGGCTGGTCCCCTCCGGCATGTCCAGCACCACCTGGAACTCCGACTTGTCGTCGAAGGGCAGCATCTTCATGACCACCAGCTGGAAGTACGCCAGCGAGACGGAGCCCAGGATCAGCACCAGGGTGCCGACCCACAGCGCGAGACGATTGGCCTTCTTGCGCCCGCCGGTCCCCAGGAACGGCAGCAGCAGGGTGTTGAAGACCTTCATTAGCCCGGCGGAGGCGCTCTCGCCCTGCGGGGCGTGGCCGCCGGCGGCCGGGGCCGCGTGTTCGTGCTGCTCGGCCTGGCGCCGCAAGACCTTGTAGGTTAGCCACGGCGTGACCACATAGGCCACGGCCAGCGAGATGATCATCCCCATCGAGGCGTTGATCGGGATCGGGCTCATGTACGGCCCCATCAGACCGGTGACGAAGGCCATCGGCAGCAGCGCCGCGATCACGGTGAAGGTCGCGAGGATCGTCGGCCCGCCCACCTCGTCGACCGCAAGGGGAATCGCCTCGAGGAACTTCTTGCCGCCCTGGACCATGTGCCGATGGATGTTCTCCACCACCACGATCGCGTCGTCCACGAGGATCCCGATGGAGAAGATCAGCGCGAACAGCGACACGCGGTTGAGCGTGAAGCCGTAGGCCCAGGAGGCAAACAGCGTGATCGCCAGCGTAATCACCACCGCCACGCCGACGATGAAGGCCTCGCGCCAGCCCAGCGCGATCCAGACCAGGATCACCACCGAGGCGGTCGCGAGGATCAGCTTCTGAATCAGGGTATTCGCCTTGTCGTCGGCGGTCGCCCCGTAGTTGCGGGTGATCGTGGTCTCGATACCGTCCGGGATATAGGTGCCGCGCAGCTGCTCCAGCCGCTCGATCAGGGCATCGGCGATGTCCGGGGCGTTGGTGCCCGGCTGCTTGGCGATCGCCACGGTAACCGCCGGGTGGCTCTCGCCGACACGCGCGTGATCCCCGGCCGCTGCGCCATGGGCAAAGCGCACATGCTCGGTCGCATACGCCGGGCCCTGGATCACCTCGGCGACATCGGACAGGTAGATCGGGCGGTCGTCGTGCATGCCGACCACGAGGCCGGCAAAGGCCTCCGGTTCGGTGATGAAATCGCCGGCCTGGATCAGGACCTCCTGGTCGTCCTGGTAGAGCCGGCCGGCATCGCGCGAGAAGTTCGAGGCCTGCAGGCTGTCGCGCAGGTCATCCACCGACAGGTTGTAGGCGGACAGCGTCTCTGGCTTGAAGCGCACATGCACCACATGATCCGGACCACCGACGGTATAGATGTCACGGGTGCCGGGGACACGCTTGAGTTCGGATTCCAGCGCATGCGCCACCCGCAGCAGGTCATGACCGCCGCGGGCCTCATCCTCGGTCCACAGCGTCACGTTGACGATCGGCACGTCGTCGATACCCATCGGCTTGATGATCGGCTCGCCAACCCCCAGGCCCTCGGGCAGCCAGTCCTGGTTGGAGAACACCTGGTTGTACAGGCGCACGAGCGCCGCGGTGCGGTCCTCGCCGACCTCGAACTGGATGGTGACCTGCGCCATGTTCGGGCGCGAGGTCGAATAGATGTCGTCGATGCCCTCGATCTCCGAGAGCACCTGCTCGGCCGGTGTCGCCACCAGTTGCGCGACCTCCTCGGCGCTCGCCCCGGGGAACGGGATGAACACATCGGCCATGGTCACGTTGATCTGCGGCTCTTCCTCGCGCGGGGTCACGAGGATCGCGAACAGGCCCAGCAGCAGGCCCAGCAGGGCCAGCAGAGGCGTGATCTGGGTCGTCAGGAAGGCCTGGGCGATGCGCCCGGAGATCCCCATGCGGCCGGATGCCGCGTCCGTGCTGGCATCACTCATCGGCGCCCACCTGCTGATGCTCCTTCAGGTAGATCGCCGCATGCACCGGGTCCAGCGCCACGCGCTCGCCCTCGCTCAGGCCTCCAAGGATCTCGATGTACCCGTCGTGCGTGCGCCCGACACGGACCTGACGGAAACGCACCCGGTCCTCGTCGTCGATCACGTACACAGCGGTGACCTCGCTGCGATAGACGACGGCATCGCGCGGGACGGTCAGGCGCTCGACCTCGTCCAGGAAGAACGCTGTCTTCACGAACATGCCGGGGAACAGACCCAGGTCCTCCTGCTCCGGCAGGTTCACGCGGATACGGAAGGTGGAACTCGCCGGATCGGCATAGGGGAAGATAGTCAGGCTCTCGGCCGCGAGCCGCTGGTCGTCATTCAGCAGCACCTCGGCCTCGCGGCGCTCGCGCACCGCGTGGATCAGGCGCTGCGGGATATCCACCTCCACGCGCAGACGGTCCAGGCTAATCCCCGAGAGCAGCGGCGAGCCGGGGCTGACCGACTCCCCGAACTCCACGTGGCGCTCGGTAACGATTCCGGAAAACGGCGCGAACACTTCGGTGTAACCAAGCTGCTCGCGGGCCTCCTCGACGCGGGCCTCGGCCGAGCGCAAACGCGCCCGGGCCGATTCCAGCTCGGCCTCCGCGCGCTCGAATTCCGAACGCGATACCACACCCCGCTCGAATACGTCCTGGATGCGGTTGAACTCGGAGCGTGCCTCGCCAAAGCGGGCACGGGCTTCGGCCAGATCGCCCTCGGCCTGGCTCACACGCGCCTGCTGCTCGGAATCGCTAATGCGCAACAGCAGCTCGTCCGCCTCGACGAAGTCGTCTACGTCGACGTAGATCTCGCGCACCCGGCCGGAGGTCTGCGCCGAGATCGTGGAACGCTGCACGGCCTCGACTCGGCCATCCAGAATGCGCTCCTGCGCGAGCGTCTGACGCTCTGCGGTCGCGGTCTCGAACGGGAAATCCGCCTGGGCGGAGAAGGGCAACAACAACAGGCCCCAGAGGGCCGGGCGCATCCACTTGAGTGTCATCGGCTTCGTTCCTTGCGTGCTATCGAGCCCCTTGGGTCGAGATAAAGTGGGGTCGACATATATTAGCGTTTTCTAATTTATACGCCGATTGTGCGCCGACGGCAACGCCGACGCCCGGAAATACCTTGCCGTGAGTATAGCTATATCGTCAGGCAGCGCACCCCGGACTGCACGGCCCGTCCGCTGGCCGTATCATGTGGCGCCGTAGCCAACCGAAGGGGAACCGAGATGCCGCTGCTGCGAGTCGAGACCAACACCGTCCTGCCCGACGATCCCGCGGGCCTGTGCCAGCGCCTGTCTGCGCAGGTCGCCGACTGGCTGGGCAAGCCCGAGGGCTACGTGATGGTCGCCTGCACGCACAACCCGGCGATGTGCTTCGCCGGCAGCAGCGACCCGCTCGCCTACTGCGAGCTGAAGAGCATCGGTCTGCCCGAAGGCCTGACCCGCGAGCTGTCGCGCAAGCTGTGCGACGCCCTGCAGGCCGAACTGGGCCTGGACCCGGCCCGCGTCTACATCGAATTCGCCGACGCCCCGCGCCATTTCTGGGGCACCAACGGCACCACGTTCTGATCCTGCCCGGCACCGCCGGGCCCGACTCCACCCCTCAACCCGACAAGGCACTGCCCCGATGCGCGTCTCGCAATTCCCGCTGAACACCCTGAAGGAAACCCCGGCCGACGCCGAGATCGTCTCCCACCAGCTGATGCTGCGCGCCGGCTATGTCCGCCGCCTGGCCGCCGGGCTGTACACCTGGCTGCCGCTGGGGCTGCGCGTGCTCCGCCGGGTGGAGAACATCGTGCGCGAGGAGATGGACCGCGCGGGCGCGCTGGAGGTGCTGATGCCGGCCGTGCAGCCAGCCGAGCTGTGGCAGGAGTCCGGTCGCTGGGACTTCTACGGCGCCGAGCTGCTGCGCCTGAAGGATCGCCACGAGCGCGACTTCTGCTTCGGCCCGACCCACGAGGAGGTCATCACCGATCTGGTGCGCCGCGAGATCCGCAGCTACCGCCAGCTGCCGGTCAACTACTACCAGATCCAGACCAAGTTCCGCGACGAGCGCCGCCCGCGCTTCGGCGTGATGCGCGCGCGCGAGTTCCTGATGAAGGATGCCTACTCCTTCCACCTGGATGCCGAGTCGCTGGCGCAGACCTACCAGCAGATGCACGACGCCTACTGCCGCATCTTCGAGCGCTGCGGCCTGGACTTCCGCGCGGTGGAGGCCGACACCGGCGCGATCGGCGGCAACGCCTCGCACGAATTCCACGTGCTCGCCAGCTCCGGCGAGGACGCGATCGCCTTCTCCCCCGGTGGCTATGCCGCCAACGTCGAGCTGGCCATGTGCCCGCAGCCGGCCCAGGCCCCGCCCCCCAGCGGTGACATGGAGAAGATCGCCACCCCCGGGGTGCATACCATCGAGGACCTGGCGAACTTCCTCGACATCCCGGCCGCACAGACCGTCAAGACCCTGGTCGTCGCCGCCTCCGACGCGATCGATGCCGATCTGGTCGCGCTGGTCCTGCGAGGCGACCACGAACTCAATGCGGTAAAGGCCGAGAAACACCCGTGGGTCGCCGAACCGCTGCGCATGGCCGAGGCAGCCGAGATCCGTGCCGCCTTCGGCGCCGAGCCCGGCTCCCTGGGGCCAGTGGGCAGCCCGATCCCGGTGCTGGCCGATCAGGCCGTGCTGGGCATGGCCGACATGGTTGTGGGGGCCAACGAGGACGGCCACCACCTGAAGCACGTGAACTGGGAACGCGACCTGCCGCAGCCGGAGAGCGCCGATCTGCGCAACATCACCGAGGGCGAGCCGGCCCCGGACGGCTCCGGCCCGATCGAGATCCGCCGCGGTATCGAGGTCGGCCATATCTTCCAGCTCGGCGACAAGTATTCGCAGGCACTGGGCGCCCGCGTGCTGGACGAAGACGGCCGCGAACAGGTCGTGACCATGGGCTGCTACGGCATCGGCGTCTCGCGTGTGGTCGCCGCCGCGATCGAGCAGAACTCCGACGAGCGTGGCATCTGCTGGCCCACGGCGATCGCCCCCTTCGACATCGCCCTGTGCCCGATCGGCGCCAAGAAGTCGCAGCGCGTGCGCGAGGCCGCGGAGCAGCTGCACGACGAGCTGGAGGCCGCCGGCTTCCAGGTCCTGCTGGATGACCGCGAACAGCGCCCCGGCGTGATGTTCGCCGACATGGAGCTGATCGGCATCCCGCATCGCCTGGTGATCGGCGAACGCGGCCTTGATGCCGGCGAGCTCGAATATCAGGCGCGCACCGCCAGCGAGGCCGAACACCTCCCGATGGACGGCCTGCTCGACGCCCTGCGCGAACGCCTGCGCGACTGAACCCGGGGCGACCACGATGGAGGAGGTCGCCTTTACCCTGGAGATGGGGATCGTGTTCGGCCTGCTGGGGCTGACGATCCTGCTGTTCGTCACCGAGGTCATCCGGATCGACCTGGCGGCGCTGAGCGTGCTGTTCCTGCTCGGCATGGTGGCGCTGGTACCGGGCGTGGCGCCGATCGTCGAGGGCGACGAGCTGTTCTCGGGCTTCGCCTCGAACGCGGTGATCGCGATCATCGCGGTGATGATCATCGGCACGGGCCTGGACCGCTCCGGAGTGATGAACCGCCTGGCCGACCTGATCCTGCGCTTTGGCGGGCACACCGAACGCCGGGTGATGGCCACGACCTCGGGTGCCGTGGGCATCGTCACCAGCTTCATGCAGAACATCGGGGCCGCCGCTCTGTTCATGCCGGTGATCAACCGCATCGGCGCGGCCGCGCGCATCCCGCGCTCGCGGCTGCTGATGCCGATGGGCTTTGCCGCGATCGTCGGCGGCACCCTGACGCTGGTCGCCTCCAGCCCCCTGATCCTGCTCAATGACCTGATGCCCGGGCACCTGGACGACTTCGGGCTGTTCGACGTGACCCCGATCGGGCTGGCGCTGCTGGCCACCCTGATCCTCTACTTTGCGATCCTCGGGCACTGGGTTCTGCCAGCCCGCGAACCACACGACGAGGACCCGGACGAGAGCCGGGTGCAGACCACCTCGGCCTGGTTCCGCGATGTCTACGGGATGGACTTCGGCGTGCGCGAGGCGCGCCTGGGCGAGGAGAGCTCGCTGGTCGGGATGCGGGTGGGCGATTTCGAGGCGGCCTTCGGGGTGCATGTGGTGGGGGTAACCACGGGTGACGAGACGCGCATCGAGCCGAACCGCGACATCGAGC
Source organism: Thioalkalivibrio sp. ARh3 (assembly GCF_000377265.1). Classification (NCBI taxonomy): domain Bacteria; kingdom Pseudomonadati; phylum Pseudomonadota; class Gammaproteobacteria; order Chromatiales; family Ectothiorhodospiraceae; genus Thioalkalivibrio; species Thioalkalivibrio sp. ARh3. The sequence goes on along the minus strand of NZ_KB897954.1, from coordinate 20,184 downwards.
TGGAGCGCGGCGCCCACCTGGCCATCCTGGGCCCGGTCACCACCATCGAGAAGACCTGCGACAGCACCGGGACAATCCTCAAGGACCAACTCGACGTGTTTGCCAGGGCGATGTCCGCCCGCTACGCCGGCATCGCCGAGGTGATCGTGCCCCCCGGCTCCGACCTGATCGGCCAGAGCGTGCGCGACAAGGGGATGCGCCGGACCTACGGCATCTCGGTCCTGCGCATCCAGCGTGGGGACGACCGCATCGTCGACGAGGTCCCGGACACCCCGCTCAAGGCCGGCGACACCCTGGTCGTGCATACCCCGTGGGAGAACCTGCAGGCGCTGGAGGACGACCGCGACTTCGTCGTGGTCACCAGCCGCTACCCGCGCCGCCGCCGCGAAGCACCCGCCAGCCATCGGCCGCTGGCCGCGCTCGGCTCGCTGGCGCTGGGCCTGGGGCTGGTGCTGTTCACCGACCTGCCACTGGCACTGGCCCTGCTGGGGGGTGCGCTGGGGATGATCTTCACCGGCGTGATCGCGATGGACGAGGCCTACCGCGGCATCAGCTGGAAGACGGTGTTTCTGCTGGCCTCGCTGATCCCGCTGGGGCTCGCGGTGGAGAACTCCGGCGCCGGCGAGTGGATCGCGACCAACGGCATGGCGCAGCTGGAGGGGATGCCGGTCTGGGTCCTGCAGGTCGCCGTGTTCCTGCTGGCCACCTTCTTCACGCTGGTGATGTCGAACGTGGGGGCCACGGTACTGCTGGTGCCGCTGGCGGCCAGCTTCGCCACTGTCGCCCAGGGCGTGGGCATCGACGCCGATCCGCGGGTGTTCGCGCTGATCGTCGCGATTGCCGCATCCAACTCCTTCCTGCTGCCCACCCACCAGGTGAATGCCCTGATTATGGACCCGGGCGGCTACCGCGTAGCCGACTACCTGCGCGCCGGCTCGCTGATGACCTTGCTGTTCATGGTCGTCTCGCTGATGGTCATCAACCTGATCTTCTGACCGCGATCGGACGCGCCGCGACGTCCGCCGTCAGGAGGTGGTCGCACGCCAGCGGCAGGCGCCGCCCGCGGCCTCGTCCAGCGTGCGCAGCAGGGCCTCGTGCGCGGCCTGCTCGTCGGCGTCCGGCTCGATCACCGGCAGGGGCTTGCCGGAGCGCTGCGCACGCACCGGGGCGCCGGTCTCCATGCCGCCCTCGCCCCCGGCATCCAGCCCCAGGGCGACCTGCCCCCCGGTCATCGCCAGATAGACATCCGCCAGCAACTCGGCATCAAGCAGCGCGCCATGCAGCGTGCGCCCGGAGGCATCGATCTCGTAGCGCTTGCACAAGGCGTCCAGTGAATTGCGTGTGCCCGGGTGCATGCGTCGCGCCATCACCAGCGAATCGAGCACGGTACAGGCCTGTGCGAGCTCCGCTACCGGTGCGGCATCGCCCAGCAGCCGCAGCTCGTGATTGATGAAACCGACATCGAACGGCGCGTTGTGGATAACCAGCTCGGCCCCGCGCACGAAATCGATGAACTCTCCGGCAATGTCGGCAAAGCGCGGCTTGTCAACGAGGAACTCGTTGGTGATCCCGTGGACCTCGATGGCCCCGGCATCGATCTCGCGGTCCGGCTGCAGGTACTCGTGCAGCTTGCGTCCGGTCGGACGCCGGTTGTCCAGCTCCAGGCAGCCGATCTCGATGATGCGATGGCCCTCGGCCGGCTCCAGGCCGGTGGTCTCGGTGTCCAGCACGATCTGTCGCATGCTAAAGGTCTCAGTTCTCGATAGGTTGGCCGGCGAGCAGGGCATCGATCCCCGCATTGGCCAGCTGGTCGGCACGCTCGTTCTCCGGGTGACCGCTGTGACCGCGCACCCAGTACCACTCGATGTCGTGGCGCGCGGCCTGGGCGTCCAGCGCCTCCCACAGGTCGCGGTTCTTCACCGGGGAACCGCTGGCGGATTTCCAGTTACGACGCTTCCAGCCGGGCAGCCATTCGGTCACGCCCTGCTTCACGTACTTCGAATCCGTGACCAGTTCCACCTTGCAGGGGCGCTTGAGCGTCTCCAGGGCGCGGATCGCGGCCGTCAGTTCCATCCGGTTGTTGGTGGTCTCGGCCTCCGCCCCGTGCAGCTCGCGCTCGGTCCCGCGATAGCGCAGGATCGCGCCCCAGCCGCCGGGGCCCGGGTTGCCACGACAGGCGCCGTCGGTATAGATGTACACACGCTCTTCATCCATGGACTGACTTTGATTCGCTGCGGCTCGAGGTGCGCGAGGATACCAGCCCCGGCCGCAGGCGGGGGCCCGGAGTGGCAAAGCGATACTGCGTAGCCGGACGCAATGGCAGATCCACCCGCTTGTGCGCGACCGTAAGGATCACGCTGGCCAGTGGCGGCAGGCCCCGCCGGGTCCAGGCGTCCACCGGGGCCAGCCGTTGCTGCCAGGTCTCGGACAGACCGGGCGGCAGCAGGCTGAGACTCCACTGCTCCAGCACCTCCAGGTCGGCCGACTCCACGAACTCGCGGTACTGTCGACGTCTGAGCCCCTCGGGCAGCGGCGAGACCCGCACTCCGCCCTGATCCCCCAGTTGCAGGCGATTACCCTCCAGCATGAAGACCATACCCTCCGGCTCCAGCACACGCGCCGCTTCCGCCACCACGGCGGCGGGAAGGTCACTGTAGGCGCAGGGGTGGGCCAGCACGATGCGGCGCGCACAGTCCGATTCCAGCGGCCAGAACTCCGGCTCCATCAATAGCCCGGGCCGCGAGGAGTCCATGCGCACGATCGGCCCCCCCAGGGTATCGGACTCCTCCAGCATCGGGACCGGTGAGAGCTCGATCGCCACCTCTCCGGGGCCGGGTGCCGCATGTTGCCGAATGCGTTGCAAAAGCCGCTCGCGCACCCGCCGACCCTGCGGCTTCTCGTACCAGTGAGAAAGCCAGCGCAGAAAAGGGTCTTGGTGATATTCCGCGTGTGGTTTATCCTTCAGCGCCATGATGATCCGACCCCGCTCCCGACTGCCGCTTGGCATAACCCTGGGCCTGACAACCCTGCTGGCCTCAGCCTGTAGCCTACACGACTCCGACCGCGCGCTGGATACCTCCCAGGTCGACAAACCCGTCGTGGAGGGGCCGAGCCAGGCCGACGTCCAGGCCGCCATGGAACGCCAGGCGCGCGAGGCCGCCGACCAGGCCGCGGAGACCGACGACCTCTGGGAACGCACCCGCCTGGGCTTCGGCTTTACGGACGATCTGCGCCACGAGCGGGTGGAACAGTACATCGAGCACTACCGCAACAACCCGCGCATCGTCCAGCTATCGACCGAACGAGCCGAGCCATTCGCCTATTTCATACTCTCCGAGATCGAGAAGCGCGACATGCCGGCCGAGCTCCTGCTGCTGCCGATCGTGGAAAGCGGCTTTGCCGCCGAGGCGACCTCCAGCGGCCGCGCGGCCGGGATCTGGCAGTTCATCCCCGCAACCGGCGACCATTTCGACCTGGCACGCGACGACTGGTACGACGGCCGCCGCGACGTCTACCAGTCCACCCTCGCTGCGCTGGACTACCTGGAGGCGCTTTATCACCGCTTCGATGACTGGTACCTGGCCCTGGCCGCCTACAACTTCGGTCAGGGCAACGTGACCCGGGCGATGGAGCGCAACGCCGCACGCGGGGAACCCACCGACTACTGGAGCCTGGAGCTCTCGGCCGAGGCGACCGCCTATGTGCCACGCCTGCTGGCCCTGCGCGAGCTGTTCCTGAACCCCGACGAACACGGGACGCAGATCACGCCGATCGCCAATGAGCCGGCCCTGGAGCGGATCGAACCCGGCCGCCAGGCCGATCTCGCCCTGATCGCCGAGATGGTCGGACTCGAGGCGGACGACCTGAAACGCCTGAACCCGGGCTATCAGCGCCACGCGACCCACCCGTCCAGTGCCCAGCACCTGTTCGTTCCGCACGATGCCGCCGAGGCCCTGGAAGTGGCGCTGGCCGAACACGGTGACGATCCGCTGATCCGCTTCCGCGAATACACGGTGGCCAGCGGCGACAACCTTGGCTCCATTGCCCAGCGGGCCGGCACTCGCGTGGCCGTGCTGCGCGAGATGAACGAGCTCAATGGCGACAACATCCGTGCCGGACAGACCCTGAAGCTGCCGGTGACCGGGCAGGAAGACGCCGAGATCCAGGTCGCGGCCGCCGCCGAGGCAGGCGAGCTCGACAGCTACGAAATCCAGGAAGGCGACAGCCTGTGGACGATCAGCGAGCGCACGGGCATGACCATCAGCGAGCTGCGCGCGGCCAACGAGCTGGAGCGCGATGCCATCCTGCGTCCGGGCGATACGTTGCAGGTCGCCCAGGCCGATGCGGGGAGTTCGTCGGATAACGGCCGCAGCGTGGCCTACGAGATCCAGCCCGGGGACTCCCTGTCCAGCATCGCCCGCCAGTTCCAGGTCTCGGTGAGCGACCTGCGCCGCTGGAATTCGCTCAACGGCGACGGCATCCGTGCAGGAGAGACCCTGACGCTCTACGTCGCCGAGGGCGACGACGAGGCCCTTGCACGGGCCCGCGATACCTGAGCTGCACCCACGCGGCTCACAGCCCCCCCGGCCGCAGTCCTACTGACCCACCGCGGTCGAAGGGGTCTCGTCGAACGCGATCTCGATCTGCTCCGGGTTCAGACCGGCATCACTCACCAGCTGCCGGAAACGCCGCTGCGGCAGGCTCAGGCGTAGCTGGATCTGACCGTCCGCGGTGGTCTGCTCCGCCTCCACGGCCTTCTCCTCGTACAGCTGGGCCCGCAGGCGACCGGCGGCGGCCGGAAGCTCTACCCAGCCCCGCATCATCGACTCGGTAAAGGTCTCGGCCAGGCGCTCTTCCAGTGTGGCAATGCCCTCGCCCGTATATGCGGACACCCAGAAGACGTCATCGCTGGAGCCGAAACGGGATGCGTCCGCATCGGGAGTCGATTCCAGCCGGTCAATCTTGTTGTAGACCCGCCAGCAGGGGACATCCTGCGCACCGATCTCCTCCAGCACGGCCTCGACCTGGCGGATGCGCGCCTCGCGCTCGGGGTCGGCGGCGTCGATCACGTGCAGCAGCAACGCGGCCTCGCGGGTTTCGGTCAGCGTCGCCTTGAAGGCCGCCACCAGTTCGTGTGGCAGGTCACGCACGAACCCGACGGTGTCTGCCAGGATCAGCGACTGGTGCGGGGCCAGGTCCAGCCGCCGCAGGGTCGGATCCAGGGTCGCGAACAGCTGATCCGCCTCGTACACATCCGAATGCGTCAGGCGGTTGAACAGCGTGGACTTGCCGGCGTTGGTATAGCCCACCAGGGACACGGTCGGGATCTCGTTGCGCAGGCGCGCCTGACGGCCCTGCTCGCGGGTGCGCTCGACCTTCTCCAGACGCCGTTCGATGTGCTTGATGCGCGCGGCCAGCAGGCGGCGGTCGGTTTCCAGCTGGGTTTCCCCCGGCCCGCGCAGACCAATGCCGCCCTTCTGGCGTTCCAGGTGAGTCCAGCCGCGCACCAGCCGGGTGGCCATGTGCCGCAACTGGGCCAGCTCGACCTGCAGCTTGCCTTCGTGCGAACGTGCGCGCTGGGCAAAGATGTCGAGGATCAGCCCCGCACGGTCCAGCACCCGGCATTGCAGGTGACGTTCGAGGTTGCGTTCCTGACTGGGCGAGAGGGCGTGGTTGAAGATGACCACATCGGCGCCGTGGGCCTCGACCGCGGCACGAATCTCGTCGGCCTTGCCGGCGCCCACGAACAGGCGCGGATGCGGGCGGTCTCTTGAACCCCGCACGAGCTCGAGCACATCCGCGCCGGCGGAGCGGACCAGCTCGTCGAATTCCTGGACCTGGGCCTCGATGTCGGGGTTTTCGCCGATGGCCAGGGCCACCAGCACGGCGCGATCGCCGGCGCTGTCGGGGCGCTCAAACAAGAAGGATGAACCTCCCGCGCATAATCACTGGCTGCTCACGCCTCCGCCTCAGCGGTGGCGGTCGCTTCACCTTCGTTATTCATGCGCACCTGACGGGACGGGACGATGGTCGAGATCGCGTGCTTGTACACCATCTGCGAGACCGTGCTGCGCAACAGGACCACGAACTGATCGAAGGACTCGATCTGCCCCTGCAACTTGATGCCGTTGACCAGATAGATCGAAACGGGAATACGGTCTCGACGCAGCGCGTTCAGGAAGGGTTCCTGCAGCATTTGCCCTTTGGCCATCAGTGCATTCCTTGGTTGTTATTCTTCAATCTCGCCACACGCCAGAGGCTCCTCCACCAAACCCTGACGGGGCCTCTTCAGAGAGTAGCACATCAGCGGTCGAAGTCCGCGGAGCGAATCGCGCTCAGTACCTCCGACCAATCGACCGTGGGCGCGTTCAATCGGGCATGCAGGGGGAACCGCCGCAGGCCCGTCAGCTGGCGCTTGGCCAGTTGCCGGGTAGCGGCGATCGCCCGCTCGCGGAACTGCGCAAAATCGAGCTCTCCCGCCAGCCACTGCCAGCCCTGACGGTAGCCCACCGCACGCTGGGAGGGATGCTCCGCCGTCAGCCCCGGGCGCTGTTGCAGGGCCACCAGTTCGTCGACAAACCCGGCCTCCAGCATCGCGTCGAAGCGGCGGGCGATGCGGTCGCGCAACGCCTCGCGATCCTCCGGCCACAGAGCCAGTGACACCCAGCCCTCCGGCACACGGGCCGCTGCACCCTGCTGGAAGCTCGACAACGGACGCCCGGTCGCCTCGAAGACCTCCAGGGCCCGCAGGATGCGTTGCGGGTCATTCGGGTGGATGCGCGCCGCGGCCGCGGGATCCACCCTGGCCAGTTCGCGATGCAGGCCCTGCCCACCCTCCACGTCCAGGCGTGCACGCACCCGTTCGCGCACCGCATCCGGTACCTCGGGGATCGCGTCGAAGCCATCCAGCAGTGCACGCAGGTACAACAGGGTGCCACCCGCCAGCAGGGCCACCCGGCCACGCGCGTGGATACCGGCGATCGCCTCCCGGGCGTCGCGCGCGAAGTCGGCGGCGCTGTAGGTGTCCTCCGGGTCGCGGATATCCAGCAGATGATGTGGTACGCGGGCACGTTCCTCCGCGGTCGGCTTCGCGGTGCCGATATCCATGCCGCGATAGACCAGCGCGGAATCAACGCTGACGATCTCGGCTTCCAGCGCCTCGGCCAGTGCCAGCGACAGCGCGGTCTTCCCCGAGGCCGTCGGTCCGGCCAGGATCACCACCGGCGGGCGGCCGGACTCGACTGCACCCATTACCGGCCTCGCAGGAACAAGCGATCCAGCGCCTGGTGATCGAGCTCCACCCAGGTCGGGCGGCCGTGGTTGCACTGGCCGGAGCGTTCGGTCGCCTCCATGTCGCGCAACAGCTGGTTCATCTCCGGGAGCGTCAGACGCCGGCCGGAACGCACCGAACCGTGGCAGGCCATGGTGCCCAGCACCGCATTCATCGCGCCCTCGGCGCGGTGGCTGTAGCCGACGGCCGCGAGGTCCGCGAGCACATCGCGCACCAACTGCGCGGTGTCACGCCCGCGCAGCAGCGCCGGGACCGCCCGCAGGGTCAGCGCCTCTGGCCCCGACCGATCCAGTTCGAAACCCAAAGCACCCAGTACACCGGCATGCTCCTCGGCCAGTGCGGCCTCGGCGGGCGTCACCTCCAGCGTCTCCGGGACCAGCAGGGGCTGCGAGGTAATGCCCTGTGCACCCCATTCCCGCTTGAGGCGCTCGTAGGTAATGCGCTCGTGCGCCGCATGCATGTCGACCACGATCAGGCCGCGCGCATTCTCCGCGAGGATAAAGGTCTCCGCGACCTGCCCCAGCGCGAAGCCCAGCGGTGGCATACCTTCCTCACCATCACTTTCACTCGCACCGACTGCCGCCGCGAACGAACGGGGTGCGGGCTCGGCCACCGCGGCTGGCCCGCGGAACTCGGCCCAGGCCGCCGCATAATCTGATGATATGCCAGGCGCATACTCGCGGCGATCACCCAATCCGGCCGCAGGCGACCGGCCTTCGGCCCGGGACTCGGGCACCCCCAGCCCGCTCAGGGCGCGTTCGCGCGGGAACCCCGGCGCAGCCTGCTCCTGCGGCGACCGGGCAGCACCGGGCTCGGCCGGGAGATGCCCGGGCATCCCGCCGTCGCCGGGACGCACATCGGCCAGCGCCTTGTGCAGGGCGTGAAAGATGAAGTCGTGCACCATCCGCGACTCGCGGAAACGCACCTCCTGCTTGGTGGGATGGGCGTTCACGTCCACCTGCACCGGGTCCAGTTCGAGCTCCAGCACGAACATCGGGTGACGGCCGTGGTAGAGCACGTCCTGGTAGGCCTTGCGCACGGCTGCCGCCAGCACACGGTCGCGAATCGCGCGGCCGTTGACGAAGAAATACTGCTGGTCGGGCTGGGCCCGGGACTGGGTCGGCGCCCCCAGCCAGCCGGAGAGCTTGAGGCCGGCACGCTGCTCGTCCACCGGCGTCGCCGCGTCCATGAAGGCCTCGCCCAGCAGGGCACGCACACGTTCGGCGGGGTCCGCCGCGGCGGGCAGGTCCAGTACCACGCGATCATTGTGACGCAGGGTGAAGGCCACCTCCGGGCAGGCCGCCGCCTGGGTGCGGATGACCGTCTCGCAGTGATTGAACTCGGTGCGCTCGGTGCGCACGAACTTGCGCCTTGCGGGGACATTGAAGAACAGGTCGCGCACCTCGACCGTCGTGCCCACCGGGTGCGCGGCCGGGGCCGCCTCGCGAAAGACATCCGAGCCGTCCCCGGTCAACCGCCAGCCATTGCGCTCACCTTCCACCGTCGAGGTCATGGACAGGCGCGAGACGGATGCGATCGATGGCAATGCCTCGCCGCGAAAGCCCAGGGTGTGCAGGGCCTCCAGATCCTCCATCGAACGGATCTTGCTGGTCGCGTGGCGTGACAACGCCAGCGGTAGCTGGTCGCGATGGATGCCGCAACCGTTATCGCTGATCTGGATCAAACGAATGCCGCCCTGCTCCAGACGGATCTCGATGCGGGTCGAGCCCGCGTCCAGGGCATTCTCCACAAGCTCCTTGACCACTGAGGCCGGGCGCTCGACCACCTCGCCCGCCGCGATCTGGTTGATCAGTTGCTCGGAGAGTTTCTCGATGGACACGCGCGAATCCGAGGGCCGGAATGGGCCCACAAGCCTAGGGAAACACGGCCCGATTTGCACGCTTTGGGGCCCCAATGGCGTTACCAGTGGGATACGGTGGCCTGAAACCGTGAATGCCTGCGTATCAGGAGTCGCGCGGGATCTGCAGGACCTGGCCGGCGTAGATGCGATCGTCCCTGACATCGTTCGCCGAACGCAGATCGGTCAGCGACAGGCTGTAGCGGTCGGCGATCCCCGAGAGCGTCTCCCCAGGGCGAATGATGTGCTGATCCGGCTGGCCGTCGGCGATCAGCGTGCCCGGACGCGCGTGGGTCGAGAAGTACGACCGCAGCCCGGTCAGCAGCGCGTCCGCCAGCGAGTTCTGGAAGTCCGTACTGCGCAGCTTGCGCTCCTCGGACGGATTGGAGATAAACGCCGCCTCGACCAGGATGGACGGGACATCGGGCGAGCGCAGCACCGCGAAGTTGGCCCGCTCGACCTCCGGCTTGCGCACCTTGCCCACCCGGTGCAGTTCGGAGATCATGCGCTCAGCCAGGGTATTGCTCGCCTCGAGACTGCCGCTCTGAGCGAGGTCCAGCAGGACGTTGGTCAGGGAGTCATCCTTGCCGTTGATCGGCACACCACCCAGCCGCAGGTCGGCCTGGTTCTCGCGCTGCGCCAGGAACCGGGCGGCCTCGCTGGAGGCCCCGCGTTCGGAGAGCATGTATACCGAGGAGCCCTGCACGTTGCGGTTGGCGATCGCGTCGGCGTGGATCGACATGAACACGTCGGCATCCGCCTCGCGCGCGCGCTCGATGCGCTCGCGCAGGGGCAGGAAGTAGTCCCCGGTACGGATCATCACCGCCTTCATGCCGCGTTCGTCATCGACGCGTTCGGCCAGACGCCTGGAGATCTGCAGCACCACGTCCTTCTCGCGGGTCCCGCCGGGACCGATCGCCCCCGGGTCATGCCCGCCATGGCCGGCGTCGATCGCGACCACGACATCACGCAGGTCCTCCTGCGAACGACCGCGGCGCGGTTCGCCGTTGTCGCCGGACTCCTCGCGGGCCGACTGTGTGGGGGCACCCTCGCGGCTGGTCAGATCCAGCACCAGACGGTGCGGGGAATCCTGGGCCGGCATCAGCTTGAAACTGCGCGGCTCGATCGGCTTGCGCAGGTCGAACACCACCCGCAGATCGCCGCCATCCCGCGGGGCGTGACGAATCGACTCCACGACCGAACGTGGATTGGAGCTGAGCTTCAGCTCGTCCACCGCGCGGGCGTTCTTGATGTCCACCACCAGGCGATCGGGCGACTCGAGCTTGAACATCGAGTACTCGGCATCGCCGTCCATGTCGAAGACCAGGCGCGTGGTGTCGCCATCCACGGACATGCGCACCCGCTCGACACCCGTGCGCGCGAGCGCGGGCAGCGGCAGCCCGACCAGCCCCAGGGCAGTCAGGGCGCGCAGCACCTGGCGGCGGCGCATATCCGGAATCGTGCTTTGGCCCACGGCGAATCCCTTTTTAATTCAGGGGGTCTGACTCCATTGTGGACGCTTTTTCTGGAAAAGCAATAGCAAAATTCGTTCTTTATGAGCGAGATATCGCGGTTTTTGCGTGTGCCATTGCAACTGAGACCTCGCCCGACAAGAACCGAAGCCCCTCTCAGAAACTCGATTTTTTACGTTTTTTCATTGGGTTATAAGGATGGGGAGTGTCGCTCGAGGCGCGTGCGATACTCGCCGGCGGCCGGGCCGGAGACATAAAGCATGCGCCCGTCCGGCTCGCACGGCTCCAGCCGCACCCTTAGGTCCGGCTCCGGCAGCCAGCCCGCCCCGCGCTCCGGCCACTCCACCAGCCAGAGGGCCTGCTCGCCAAAGGCCTCGCGCACCCCCAGATACTCCAGCTCCTCCGGGTCCGCCAAGCGATACAGATCGAAGTGCAGCACGCTGCGCCCCTGGAGTTCGTAGGGCTCCACCAGCGTGTAGGTGGGGCTGCGCACGTTGCCCGCATGCCCCAGCGCCTGCAGGAGGCCGCGCGCCCAGGTCGTTTTGCCCGCGCCGAGATCCCCCTCCAGGTAGACGATCCGCAGGCCTTCCATTCCTGCAAGCACTGCACCGGCCCGCTCCGTGGCCGCGGCGTCCGGCAGCCGGATCCCTTCGTTCACGCCCCTTCCTCCCCGGCGGCGGCCGGCAGGGCATCCGCCAGCTCGCCCGCCAGCAGCCCGCGCCAGCTGCCCAGCCGCGCGCGCAGGACCTGGCCCGCGGCACAATGCCAGGCTGCCCCGATCTCGGCCGCGGCACGCGCCTCGAGCCCCTGCGCCCGCAGCGCGACGATAATCCCCGTGAGCACATCCCCGCTCCCGGGGACCGCCATGCCGGCATGGCCTCCGGTCACACAGGTCAGCGGCCCGCCCCCAACATCGGGATCGGCGTCGGCGACCAGCGTCCCGGCCCCCTTGAGCAGCGACACGCCGCCGAAGCGCTGCGCCAGCTCGAGCACAGCCGCCGGTCGATCGGCCTCGACCTCCGACGCCGGGCGGTTCAACAGGCGACCGGCCTCGCCCGGATGCGGCGTCAGGACCCAGGAGTCCATCTGACGGGGTGTCGCGGCCAGCAGATTGAGGGCATCGGCATCCACCACCAGGGGCACACCGGCATCCGCGACTGCGTGCCACAGGCGGCGCCCCCATTCCTCGGTACCCAGACCCGGACCTGCCGCGATCACATCCACCTGACGGGCCAGACGCAACAGATCGGCCGGCGCGCGCACCGCCCGCACCATGATCTCGGGCCGGTCGGCATTGGCCCAGGCCGCATGGTCCTCGTGCGTGGCCAGCGTCACGCGCCCGGCCCCGGCGCGCAGGGCCGCCAGCGCCGTCAGACGGGCCGCCCCGGAGAACCCCGGCGCGCCCCCGACCACCAGCACATGCCCGGCGTCGCCCTTGTGCGCCCCCGGCCGGCGGGCCGGCAGGCGGGCCCGCCAGCCCTCCGGGCCCAGATGCCGGGCCCGCGGCATCACGCCCCGGGCGATCTGCTCGGGCAGATCCAGCCGTGCCACCTCCACGCTACCCGCGCAGTCCACGCCTGCGCCGGTGCGCAGGCCCAGCTTGTCGGCAATCATGGTCACGGTAAGCCGGGCGCGCACCGCGGGTCCCGGCACCGCGCCGGTATCGGCATTGACGCCCGAGGGGATGTCCGCGGCCAGCACGGGCCGTCCGGAGGCATTCAGGCGCTCGACCACCTCGCCGTAGGCATCATGCAGCGGTCGCTCCAGCCCGATACCGAACAGGCAGTCGACCCACAGCTCGGCGTCCGCCGGGTCGAAGGCCTCGAGCGGCGCCGTCGCACCCCCGTGCTCGATCCAGCGCCGATGTGCCTGACGTCCGTCCGACTCCGGGCGCGCACGCGACGGGCCGCCGTGGAGCCGCACATCCAGGCCGGCCTGTGCCGCCAGTCGCGCCAGCACATAGCCGTCGCCCCCGTTGTTGCCGGGGCCGCATAGGATGCCGAGCCGGCGCACAGCGGGCCAGTGGGCCCTGACGGCCGCCAGCAGGGCCGCCCCGGCCCGCTCCATCAATTCCCCGGGCACGATCTCCGGCAGGGCCATACCGGCCGCATCCAGGGCCCGCATGCCCTCGCTGTCGTAGAGCGCGCTGGTCAGGGGGATCACCCCGGGTCCATCATTCACGTTTCTTGCCCCGATCGTAATGATTGCCGAAATCGTGCCTGAGCCTCTCGATCCACGCCAATGTGCCGCGCTGGCCGAACAGATTCGCGTCTGGGGCCGCGAACTGGGCTTCCAGGCACTGCGCATCGCGCCCGCCACCGTCCCGGAGGCGGATCGCCAGCACCTGGACCGCTGGCTGCAGAAGGGCTCGCACGGCGAGATGGACTGGATGGCCGACCGCGCCGCACTGCGCCACGAGCCCGCGCAACTGATGCCGGGCGTGGAGCGCGTGATCAGCGTACGCATGGACTATTTCCCGCCACGCACCCGGCGCCCGGCCATCCAGCTGGCCGAACGCGACCGCGCCTATGTCTCCCGCTACGCCCTCGGCCGCGACTACCACAAGCTGATCCGCAAGCGCCTGACCGAACTGGGCCGGCGCATCGAAGCCGCGGCAGGACCGCACGGCTATCGCGCGTTCACCGACAGCGCGCCCATCCTGGAAAAGGCCCTGGCCGCCCGCGCCGGGCTCGGCTGGATCGGCAAGAACACCAACCTGCTCGCCCGCGAGAGCGGCTCCTGGTTCTTCCTTGGCGAGCTGTTTACGGACCTGCCGCTCCCGGTCGACGACCCGGTCGGCGAACACTGCGGGGCGTGTACCGCCTGCCTCGACATCTGCCCGACCCAGGCCTTTCGCGGGCCCTACGACCTGGATGCCCGACGCTGCATCTCCTACCTCACCATCGAACTGAAGGGATCGATCCCCGAAGAGCTGCGTCCGCTGATCGGCAACCGCATCTACGGCTGCGATGACTGCCAGCTGGTCTGCCCGTGGAACCGCTTTGCCGAGGTCTCCGCGGAGCCCGACTTCGTTGCCCGTCACGGGCTGGATGCCGCCAGCCTGGTAGAGCTGTTCGGCTGGGACGAGTCCACCTTCCTGCAACGCACCGAGGGCATGGCCATCCGCCGCATCGGCCATGAACAGTGGCTGCGCAATCTGGCGGTCGCCCTGGGCAATGGCCCGGCCTCCGCGGAGGCCGAGGCGGCCCTTCGCGCCCGTGCCGACCACCCCTCCGCCCTGGTACGCGAACACGTCGGCTGGGCACTCGAACAATTGCGCCGCCGCCCCCCCAACCCCCCCGCGAAGCACCTCTCCCGTCTCACGCAGGCCCCCGGGCCTTGAGCAACGACCGGCGCTTGCCAGCACCGGCGCAACAGGGGACACTCGGAACCGGATTGCACCCCCGGCCCCGGCACCCCACGAAAGGATTCACCCCGTCGCCATGCCCCACCACCCGGACAGCACCCGCTTCCAGCGCCTGTTTGAACAGGCACCAGAGGCGCAGCTGGTGCTCAATCGTGCGGGCAATATTGTCGCGGCCAACCAGGCCGCAACGCGCCTGCTGGGCTACCCCCGGGACGAACTGACGGGCGGTATCCACATCACCGCGATCGACCTCGAGGCCACCCCGGCCGACGTCGACCGTGCGCACGGCCAACCCGAGGAGCGTCTGCCAGCCCGCTTCGAGACGCGGTTCCGCCGCCGGGACGGCACAGAGTTCCCGGCCGAGATCCACACCAACGCGATCCACACCGGGAAAGACATCGAGGTCCTGACCACGGTCCGCGACATCACCCGGCAGCAGCAATCCGAGCAGGCCCTGCACGAGCTGGAGACCCAGCTCTCGGCCACGATCCGCCACGCGCCGCTGATCCTGTTCGGGCTCGGGCCGGACGGGGTCTTCACCCTGTCCGAGGGGGCCGCGCTGCACAGCCTGGGTCTGCAACCCGGCGAGGCCGTCGGGCAGGACGCACGTCGGTTGTACGCCGAACATCCGGCCATCCTGTCCGCAATCGACCGCGCGCTCGCGGGAGAGCAATTCCAAAGCGAGGTCAAGGTCGGCGACAGCCACTTCGCCATCTCCTGGATGCCGATGGAGAGGGTCCGATCGCAACAGCCGGGCGTACTCGGCGTCGCCTGGGACATCAGCTCGCTGCGTGTAGCCGAGGCGACCACCGCCTCGGAGCGCGATCGGCTGCTGACCACCCTGCATTCCATCAGCGACGGCGTGCTAACCGCGGACACCACCGGGCGCCTGACCTACCTCAACCCGTCGGCCCGCGACCTGCTGGGCGTGGATGCCACGGCGGTCCAGGGCCAGCGCCTCGACGAGGTGCTGGAGCTCGAGGATACGCATACCGGTCACCGGGTCCTGAACCCGGTCGCGCAGTGCCTGGAGACGGGCATGACGCTGGAGTCCCCCGAGCGCGTGCTGCGCCGTCCGGACGGTGCGGCCCGTGTGGTCCGGCTGCTGGTCTCGCCCCTGCGGCGGCCGGACCACCACAGCGAGGGGGTCGTGGTCGTACTGCACGACCACACCGAACTGTGGCGAATGACGCAGCAACTGAACCACCAGGCCACACACGACGAACTCACCGGCCTGTGCAACCGGCGCGAATTCGAACGCCGCCTGGACGAGGCCCTGCGCACCCTGGACGAGGGCGACACGCCCCACGCGCTGTTCTACATGGACCTGGACCAGTTCAAGATCATCAACGATACCTGTGGCCACCAGGCCGGGGATGCACTGCTGCGCGAACTGGCCGACCTGCTGCCCGCCCATATTCGCGACAGCGACATCCTTGCGCGGCTCGGCGGCGACGAGTTCGGCCTGCTGCTGATGCATTGCCCGTTGGAACGCGCGGAGGCCATCGGCAAAAAACTGCTGGCCACCGCCCAGGGCCTGCGCTTCTCCTGGGAGGGTCGCCGCTTCGATGTCGGCATGAGCATCGGCCTGGTCCCGATCGAGGGCCCCGGGCGGAACCTTCCAGAGGTCCTCAGCCAGGCGGATTCCGCCTGCTACGTGGCCAAGGACCTCGGGCGCAACGGCCTCTATACCTGGAAGCCCTCCGACCAGATCCTGCGCCGGCGCCATGGCGAGATGGAATGGGTCGGCCGTCTGCGTGCGGCGCTGGAGGAGGCCCGTTTTGTCGCCTTTGCCCAGCCGGTCAAGCCCCTGAACGGCACCGACCTGCCGCTGGATCATGTCGAAATCCTGCTGCGCCTGCGCGGCGAAGACGGAACCCTGATCACGCCGGGCGCCTTCATCCCGGCCGCCGAGCGCTACCACCTGATGCCCGAGATCGATCGCCATGTGATCGATCTCGTATTCCGGCAGCTGGCCGACTACCGTGACCGGAACCCGCATCACGCCCTGATCGTGGTGTCGATCAATCTGTCCGGACAGTCGCTGGCGCAGGACGGGATGCTCGAGTTCATCACCAGCCGCTTGAGCCAATTCTGCATTCAGGCCCAACAGGTCATCTTCGAGATCACCGAGACCGCCGCGATCAGCCATCACGACCGCGCGCAGGGGCTGATCCGCGCGCTGCGCTACATGGGCTGCCGCTTCTCTCTGGACGACTTCGGCAGCGGGTTGTCCTCGTTCGGCTACCTGAAGAACCTGCCGGTCGACTTCCTCAAGGTGGACGGCAGCTTCGTGCGCGACATCGCGACCAACGCGGTCGATGCGGCGATGGTGACCGCGATCCACCGCGTCGGCCATGTACTCGGGCTGCGCACCATCGCCGAATGCGTGGAATCCAAAGAGACCATGCATCACCTGCGCGAGATCGGGCTCGATTTTGTCCAGGGCTATCACCTGGCCAGGCCGATGCCCCTGGCCGACTACCTCGCGGATCTTGCCGGTCAGGATTGAATCCCCGCCTGCCGCCTCAACCCTTTAGATATCCGACGCTTTCGCCTTGCCAACGGCAAGCTGTTAGCGTGAATCCATCCGCAATCAATCAACCGTGGGAACCCATGCCGTACTCGGAAGAACAGATCACCTCGACCCATCGCTGGTCGGACAAGACCTTCAGCTTCAAGACCACGCGCCCGGAAGGCCTGCAGTTCAAGAACGGGCAGTTCGTGACGCTGGGGCTGCGCCCCGAGGGCAAGCTGATCCCGCGCGCCTACTCGATCGTCTCCGAACCCGACGCCGAGGAACTGGAGTTCCTGAGCATCCACGTGCCCGACGGCGCGCTGACCAGTCGTCTGGCCCAGGTTAGCCCGGGCGACTCGATCTGGATCAACACCAAGGTCACCGGTTCGCTGACCTTCGACTACGTGCAGCCCGGGCGCACCCTGTACATGCTGGCCACCGGCACGGGCCTGGCCCCGTTCATCTCGCTGATCCGCAGCCCGGAGCTGTTCGAGCACTTCGAGAACGCGGTGCTGGTACACAGCGTGCGTACCGTCGAGGAGCTGGCCTATCGCCAGGAGATCGAGTCGCGCATCAGCGACCGCCTGCGCTACGTACCGACGGTGACCCGCGAGAACCACGACTTTGCCTGCCCGATCGCACAGCAGCCGTATGACAACAACCAGCGCGGCGCCGACATGTTCCGCTCCGGCGAACTGTTTCAGATCCTCAACCTGCCGCCGGCGGATCCCGAGCACGACCGCGTGATGCTCTGCGGCAACCCGGCGATGAACCGCGAAATGACCGAGTGGCTGGTCGAACACGGCTGGACCCAGACCAAC
The DNA here is from genome assembly GCF_000377265.1 of Thioalkalivibrio sp. ARh3. Lineage (NCBI taxonomy): Bacteria > Pseudomonadati > Pseudomonadota > Gammaproteobacteria > Chromatiales > Ectothiorhodospiraceae > Thioalkalivibrio > Thioalkalivibrio sp. ARh3. The sequence goes on along the minus strand of NZ_KB897954.1, from coordinate 2,857 downwards.
TACAAGGGGGTCGGCAACTTCACCGTGGAACAGGCGTTCGTGACCACGATGTCCGACTCGGACGACTAGTCCCTATCCCTGTTCCAGCAGCACCCAGCGGGCCGCGTTGATGCGCTGCAGGGTGGCCGTGTCGCCCCCGCGATCCGGGTGGTGACGCTGCGCCAGCCGCCGATACTGCTGCCGGATCGCCGCCGCATCGACCGGATCCTCCAGCCCCAGCACCTCGAGCGCCTGTCCGCGCCGCTGATCGCGTGCCAGATGCGACCAGAACTCGCCCAGCAGCGCTTCCACCGCGGCCGCGTCCATCCCCTCCAGCCGCCTCAGGTCCAGGTAGTAGGCGCGCAGCGGATCAGCCCGCGCCGGCAGGCTTGATCCCGTATCCGCCACCGGTAACGGCTCGATCCCGATATCCAGGCAGTGGATGCGCAGCCATTCGCCCTGCTCCACCAGCGTATCGCGCAGCCGGTGCAGGCAGTGGAACAGCACAAAGTGGGTCTGGAACAGGCTCAACGGCTCCTGCAGGCAAGCCGCGGCGAACGGCTCCCCCCCCTGATCGCGAAGCCGCGCAATCAGCTCGTGCTCCGTACATCCGCGAGGGTATTCGCGCAGCGCCTCCAGCACCCGCTCCAGCAGTGCCGTATCCACCGGCGAACCGGCCGGGCGATCCTCATCGATCATGCGCCCGGGAACTCGCCGTCCACATAGACCCAGCGCCCGCCCTCGCGGCGAAAGCGGCTGCGCTCATGCAGACGCACCCCCTGCCCGCGCACCCGTGAGCGGGCGACGAACTCGACCCAGCCCTCCTGATCCTTCGGCCCGCCCGCCTCGGTCGCGCGGATCGCCAGACCCAGCCAGCGCTGGTCCGGCTCCAGCGCCAGGGATTGCGGTCGCGTCGCGGCGGCCCAGGTCGCCAGCAGGTAGTCCTCGCGCCCCTCGACGAACGCGGCATAGCGCGAGCGCATCAGCGCCTCCGCCGTCGGGGCCGCAGCCTCGCCGTCGAGAAACGGCCCGCAGCACGCCGCCCGGCCCAGCCCGGATCCGCAGACGCATCCATCCCCCTTGCTGCGGCTGGCCTTGCCCAAGCGATACCTCCCCTCATCGAAGTCCCCGCCAGCATGCCCGAGCCATCGCCCCGGGTCGAACCCTTACTCTGGGGCTGGTCTTCCGCACGCCGAAACGTTAGCTTGCAAAAGTGCCCAGAGAGATACTGATTAATGGCCAACATCCTGATCATGGGCTGCGGCGATCTTGGCTGCGGCGTCGGAGAACAGCTCGCCGCAGCCGGGCACACGGTCTGGGGCCTGCGCCGTCAGCCGGAGCGCATCCCGGAACCGATCCACCCGCTGGCCGGCGACTTCGCCCGCGCGGACGCCCTGCCGCCACTCCCCCCGGATCTGGATACCGTCTACTTCATCGCCACCCCCGGGGAGTTCACCGAGCCCGCGTACCGCCGCGCCTATGTCGACGGCCTGCGCAACACCCTGGCCGCGCTGGAGCAGGCCCACCAGCACCCGCGCCGCACCGTGTTCGTCTCCAGCACTTCGGTCTTTGGTGCCGACGACGGGCGCTGGGTGGACGAAACCAGCTCCGCCGAGCCCACCCGCTTCTCCGGGCGCTGCCTGCTGGAGGCCGAGCAGTTGCTGGCCGACAGCCCGTTTGCCGGCGTGGTCGTGCGCTTTGGCGGCATCTATGGTCCGGGGCGCGAGTACCACCTGCGCAAGGTGCGCGAGGGCGTGCGCGGCCAGCACGAGGCGCCGGTCTGGACCAACCGCATCCACCGCGAGGACTGCGTGGGTCTCCTGACCCACCTGTTTCATCTGGCCGACCCCGAGGCGCTTTATCTGGGCGTCGATGACGAACCGGCGCTGCGCCACGAACTGCTTGGCTGGCTGGCGCAAGAGATGGAGCTCGATCCCCCGGGGCCGCCGCCGATGCCGGCCGGCGACGTCCGCGGCAAGCGCTGCCGCAACGCGCGGCTGCATGCCAGCGGGTATCACCTGCGCTACCCCGACTACCGCACCGGCTATCGCGCGCTGCTCGACCAGCTCGCCACCACCTGAGCCAAGCTCTCACGTCTTTCAGGCTGGGCCTGGTTCGGCATCCGGTGTTTAAGTGCCTTCGGTCTGCCGCCTGCCGTGCGCTCACTCGCGAGCGCGCCGCGAGTTACTTCTTTGCTCGTGCAAAGAAGTAACCAAGAAACACGCCCGGGATTCGCCCAGGAACCTTGCTCCGGACGCGCCAGGCCGGCGGCGCTGAAACTCGCTGCGCTCAGACAGTCAGCGCCTTCTCCCGGCCTGTCACGCCCTCCACAAGGGGCTCATATCGGGAGGGTAGGTCGAAACAGGCGGTGTTCCCGCACCTGTCTTGGGCCCCGAGTTGTAGGGTGCGTTGAGCGAAGCGAAACGCACCGTTCCAGCGTCGGGGCAATCCTGATGCGATTCGCTCCGCTCATCCGCATCCTTGTGTCTTGCGGTTCACGGATCGCTACCATGGACCGCACCGGACTCGGGGTAACCCGATCGCATCCTGAGGTCACAAACCTGTTTTGTAGATGGGCCCCCGAGTCCTTTTTCATCTCGAAGTTTGAACGGTATCCAAGCTCCCCGTGAAGGGCGGGTGAAGCTGTACGGACAAGGTGAGAGGACGAGATGGCTCATATTGGCATTGATGTCAGCAAGAACAAGCTCGACTGCATGTGGGTCCGGGATCTGGAGGCGGGCAAGGTCAAGCCGAAGGTATTCCCGAACCGCCAGGACCAGTACCCGGAGTTGCTGCGCTGGCTGCAGCGCAACACGGGTGAAGCGCCCGAGACGCTTCAAGTGTATCTGGAAGCCACCGGCATCTATCACGAACCGCT
>NZ_KB897953.1:0-80152 GCF_000377265.1 Thioalkalivibrio sp. ARh3 | reverse complement strand
TTTCTATATCTCGGGTTCGAATCCCGATACCTCGGGGGCCAGACATGCGAAAGGGGCCACTCGGGCCCCTTTGCTGGATCTGGCGGAGAGTGAGGGATTCGAACCCTCGATGGGCTTTTGACCCATACTCCCTTAGCAGGGGAGCGCCTTCGACCACTCGGCCAACTCTCCGGAATGCGCGGCACAGCATACGGACTTGTGCCCATAAAGAAAAGGCCCGGCGGTCGCTGGGACCGCCGGGCCTGGCAACCCTCGTCAGTCGTCGCGCGAGGAAGCCGCCACGCTCCCTCCCGGTGCGGACCCACCGCCAGACGAGCCCTGATCATCGTCCGCCACGTTGGATTCACGCTGAATACGCTGGAATATCTCCTCACGGTGGACGGCGACGTCCTGAGGCGCGTTGATCCCGATACGAACCTGATTGCCCTTGACCCCCAGGACGGTGACGGAAACGTCCTCGCCGATCATGAGGGTCTCGCCCACACGTCGAGTCAAAATGAGCATGCTCTTCTCCGCAGTGCCTGTGTCGGACGCAGTCGGTCGTCCGGTAACCGTTTTACGGTCTGTCATCCTTAACCGTCCTCCTGTTGACCGACAGGTTCATGCTCAAGTTCAAAGGCATCATGCAGAGCGCGTACTGCAAGTTCGAGGTACTTCTCATCCACGACCACCGAGATCTTGATCTCGGAGGTGGAAATCATCCGGATGTTGATCGTCTCGCGCGAGAGTGCCTGGAACATCTTGCTGGCAATCCCGGCATGCGAACGCATCCCGACCCCGACCACCGAGATCTTCACGATGTGGGTATCCCCGGAGACCTTGCGCGCGTTCAGGGCCTTGCAGGCATCCTGCAGGATCGCGAGCGCCTTGTCATAGTCGTTGCGGTGGACCGTGAACGTGAAATCGGTGGTCTGATCCGCGCCCACGTTCTGCACGATCATGTCCACCTCGATATTGGCCTCCGCGATCGGGCCGAGGATGCGATGCGCGACCCCCGGCTGATCGGGGACGCCCTGAACCGTCAGCTGGGCCTCGTTCTGATTGAACGCGATACCCGCAACCAGCGCCTGTTCCACCTGCGCATCCTCCTCCGTGGTAATCAGGGTCCCCGGTCCTTCCTCGAACGAGGACAGCACTCTAAGAGGGACGTTGTACTTGCCAGCAAATTCCACTGCGCGGATCTGCAGCACCTTGGAACCGAGGCTCGCCATCTCCAGCATCTCCTCGAAGGTGACACTGTGCAGGCGTCGCGCATTCGGCACCAGGCGCGGATCGGTGGTATAGACGCCGTCCACATCCGTGTAGATCCGGCACTCGTCGGCCTTCAGCGCGGCGGCCAGCGCCACCGCCGTGGTATCCGAACCGCCGCGACCCAGCGTGGTGATTGCGCCGTGCTCGTCCACACCCTGGAACCCGGCCACGACGACCACCCGACCCGCCTCCAGGTCCGCTCGCACACGGGCATCGTCGATACTGCGGATCCGTGCCTTGTTGTGCGCGCTGTCGGTACGAATCGTGACCTGGGCCCCGGTATAGGAGCGCGACGGGCAGCCCTGCGCCTCCAGCGCCATCGACAGCAGGGCGATCGTGACCTGCTCGCCGGTGGACAGCAGCACGTCCAGCTCGCGGCCATCGGCCCGAGGATTCAGCGCATGGGCGAGCCCCAGCAGGCGATCCGTCTCGCCGCTCATCGCGGAGACGACGATCACCAGTTGGTGCCCCTGCTCGCGCAGTTTCAGCGCCCGCTCCGCGACCGCCTGGATGCGCTCGGTGGTGCCCACCGAGGTGCCCCCGAATTTCAGTACCAGCAACGCCATTGACAGATTCCATTCACCGCCACCCGGAAAGGCGGCGCATTAAACATCATTCAGGTCGTCATTGCGAGGCCCCGCAGGGGCCGTGGCAATCCCCGGACGCACCCCCAATACCAAGCCAGGGCCGGGGACGCTCAAGCCGGACGCGGCGGAACTGTGCGCCCTGCGATGACGAATCCGCTTCAGGCGCGTTCGCGCACCCAGTCGGCGACCGAGGCCAGCGCGGCCTCCAGCTTGTCCGGGCTCTGACCGCCGGCCATCGCCATGTCCGGGCGGCCGCCGCCCTTGCCGTCCACCTGCGCCGCGACGTGACCCACCAGGTCGCCCGCCTTGAAGCGCTCGGTCTCGGCCTTGGTCACCCCGGCCACCAGACTGACCTTGCCCTCGCCGGTGGCGGTGCCCAGCACCACCACGGCCTGCCCCAGCTTCTGTTTGAGCTGGTCGACCATGTCACGCAGGGCCTTGGGCTCCACGCCCTCGACCTTCGCGGCCAGCACCTGAACCCCGCCGACCTCCTGCGCCTGCGAGGCCAGATCACTGCCGGCCTGGCTGGCCAGCTTGCCCTTGAGCTGGTCGATCTGCTTTTCCAGTTCGCGCGAGCGCTCCTGCAGCTGGGCCACCTTGTCGGCCGCCTCGCCGCGCCCGGCGCGCAGGCGGTCGGCGATCGCGTCCAGATACCCGAGCTGCTCGTCCACCCAGCGCAGGGCGACCTCGCCGGCCACCGCCTCGATGCGGCGGATACCGGCGGCCACCCCGCCCTCGGAGGTGATGCGGAACAGTCCGATATCGCCGGTGCGGTCCACGTGCGTACCGCCGCACAGCTCCACGGAAGTGCCGATCTTCAGCACCCGCACCTGGTCGCCGTACTTCTCGCCAAACAGCGCGACCGCGCCGGACTCCATCGCCGACTCGATGTCCATCACGCGGGTATCGGTGGCCTCGTTGGCCAGGATCTCGGCGTTGACCTGTGCCTCGATGGAGCGGATCTGCTCGTCGGTCAGCGGCTCCATATGGGTAAAGTCAAAACGCAGGCGCTCGGCATCCACCAGCGAGCCCTTCTGCTGTACGTGATCGCCCAGCTGGTCGCGCAGGGCCTTGTGCAGCAGGTGCGTGGCCGAGTGGTGACGGCGGATGTTCTCGCGGCGCGGACCTTCCACCGCGGCCTGCAGCGTCTGACCGAGCTCCAGCGTGCCGGCGCGCACCTGGCCGACATGGATATGCGCCGCACCCTGCTTGCGGGTATCGGCGACCTGGAAGCGCACGCCGGAACCGCTGAGCGTACCGACATCGCCGACCTGGCCACCGGACTCGCCGTAGAACGGCGTGCGGTCCAGCACCACCAGGCCCTCGGCGCCGACCTCGAGTCGTTCGACCGGCTCGCCGTTCTGGTACAGCGCGACCACGCGGCCCTCGTCGTCGACCGTCTCGTAGCCGGAGAATGTGGTTTCGACATCGACCTGCGGCAGGCCGCCATGGTCCATGGAAAAGTGACTCGCGGCGCGGGCCCGGGCGCGCTGGTCGGCCATCGCGGACTCGAAGCCCGCCATGTCCAGTTCCAGACCGCGCTCGCGCGCGATGTCGCCGGTCAGGTCCACCGGGAAGCCGTAGGTGTCATACAGCAGGAAGATGGTCTCGCCCGGGATCACCTTGCCCTCGAGATCGCGCAGGTCGTCCTCGAGGATCTTCATGCCCTTGTCGAGCGTCTCCAGGAACTTGCGTTCCTCCTTCTCCAGCACCTTCTCGACCTGGGCCTGCGCCTCGGCCAGCTCCGGGAAGGCCTCGCCCATCACACGCACCAGGTCGCCGACCATCTGGTAGAGGAAGGCGTCCTGCGCGCCCATCTTGAATCCGTGGCGCGCGGCGCGGCGGATGATGCGGCGCAGCACGTAGCCACGGCCCTCGTTCGACGGCAGCACGCCGTCAGTAATCAGGAAGGCGATGGAACGGATGTGGTCGGCGATCACGCGCAGCGAGGCTGAATCGCTCTCCTTCGCCCCGGTCACGCGCGCGGCGGCCGCGATCAGGTCCTGGAACAGGTCGATCTCGTAGTTGGAGTGCACGCCCTGCAGCACCGCGGCCAGGCGCTCCAGGCCCATGCCGGTATCCACCGACGGGCGCGGCAGCGGGTTCAGCGTACCGTCCGCGTCGCGGTCGTACTGCATGAACACCAGATTCCAGATCTCGATGTAGCGGTCGCCGTCCTCGTCCGGGGAGCCGGGCGGGCCGCCCTCGACCTCCGGGCCGTGGTCGTAGAAGACCTCGGTGCAGGGGCCGCAGGGGCCGGTGTCGCCCATCTGCCAGAAGTTGTCGGAACCGCCGTCGGGCTTGTCGCCAATGCGCACGATGCGCTCGGCCGGGACCTGGATCTCGTTCGCCCAGACGTTGTAGGCGTCGTCGTCGGTCTCGTAGACCGTGACCCACAGCTTTTCCGGCGGCAGGCCGATGGTCTCGGTCAGGAACTGCCAGGCGTAGTGGATCGCATCGCGCTTGAAGTAGTCGCCGAAGCTGAAGTTGCCCAGCATTTCGAAGAAGGTGTGATGCCGTGCGGTATAGCCAACGTTCTCGAGGTCGTTGTGCTTGCCGCCGGCGCGCACGCAGCGCTGGCTGGACACCGCGCGGCTGTACGGGCGCTTCTCGCGGCCGAGGAACACATCCTTGAACTGCACCATCCCCGCATTAGTGAACAGCAACGTGGGGTCGTTCCCCGGTACCAGCGGGCTGGAGGGCACGATCGTATGACCATGCCCTTCGAAGAATTCGAGGAAACTCCGGCGAATGTCGGCGCTTTTCATGCGGTTCCGGTTGGATATGGGGTCAAAACCGGAATCCTATCACGCAAGCCCCCAACCCGCGTATTGCCGCCCCCGCCTTCGGGCCATGTTTGTGGGAGCGGGCTTGCCCGCGAAAAACGCAGGAGCATTCGCGGGCAAGCCCGCTCCCACATCAGTCCATGGATGATGATTCCTTCCAGGCGGCGAGGGCCTGGTGGGCGACGCCGCCGGGGAAGCCGCGGCCGGCGAGGTGACGCAAGTAGCGGGCCTCGTCCTCGCGGGTCGCGGGGGGGTGGCGGAAGTGGCGTTCGAGCTGGCCGCGGGCCTGGTCGGTCCAGTCCACCTCCAGGGCCTCGAGGGCGGCGTTGACGGTATCGCTGCCGATACCGTTGTGGGCGAGCTCGGCGCGGATGCGCTGTTCACCGTAGCCCTGCTCCGTGCGGTGGCGGGCGATGAAGTCGGCGTAGCGGGTGTCGCTCAGGTAGTCGAGCTCGCGCGCGCGCTCGAGCGCGGTATCGACCGCATCCCGCTCGAAGCCGCGCTCGGTGAGCTTGCGGGCCAGTTCCAGCGCGGAGTGTTCGCGCCGGACCAGCAACCGCAGGCCCGCCTCCAGCGCGGCCTCGGGGTCGGCCGGGTCAGCCTTGCTCCTCGACCGGGGCATCGGCCGGCGCGTCCTCGGCCGGGGCCTTGTTGCGCTTCGGCAGCAGGCGGTCGCGCAGGGTCTTCTCGACTTCCTCGGCGATGTGCGGGTTGTCCTTCAGGTACTGGCGGGCGTTCTCCTTGCCCTGACCAATCCGCTCGCCGTTGTAGCTGTACCAGGCGCCGGCCTTGTCGATCAGGCCTTCCTTCACGCCCATCTCGATGATCTCGCCGACCCGCGAGATGCCCTCGCCGTAGAGGATCTCGAAGTAGGCCTCCTTGAACGGGGGCGCCATCTTGTTCTTCACGACCTTCACGCGGGTCTCGTTGCCGATCACCTCGTCGCCCTTCTTGATCGCGCCAATGCGACGGATATCCATGCGCACGGAGGAGTAGAACTTGAGCGCGTTGCCGCCGGTGGTGGTCTCGGGGCTGCCGAACATCACGCCGATCTTCATGCGGATCTGGTTGATGAAGATCACCAACGTATTGGAACGCTTGATGTTGGCGGTCAGCTTGCGCAGGGCCTGCGACATCAGACGCGCCTGCAGGCCGACGTGGGAGTCGCCCATCTCGCCCTCGATCTCCGCCTTCGGCGTCAGCGCCGCCACGGAATCGACAATCACCACATCCACCGCGCCGGAGCGCACCAGCATGTCGGCGATCTCCAGCGCCTGTTCGCCGGTATCCGGCTGCGAGACCAGCAAATCGTCCACGTTCACGCCCAGCTTCTCGGCGTAGGTCGGGTCCAGCGCGTGCTCGGCATCCACGAACGCGGCGGTACCGCCCAGCTTCTGCGCCTCCGCCACCACCTGCAGGGTCAGGGTCGTCTTGCCCGAGGACTCCGGCCCGTAGATCTCGACCACGCGCCCGCGCGGCACGCCACCGATGCCCAGCGCGATATCCAGCGCCAGGGAGCCCGTGGACACGGCCGGCACGTCGACCGCCTGCTGATCGCCCATGCGCATCACCGCGCCCTTGCCGAATTGGCGTTCGATCTGCCCCAGTGCGGCGGTCAGGGCCTTCTTGCGATTCTCGTCCACGGTATGCCTCCCGATGCTTGCAGCGATGGTTTCCGACCCGTTGCCCGGGGCAGATACGGGGCCGCAGTATCCCACAGGGCGGGGAGCGACCCAACCCGGGTTCACGGCTCGAAGGGGATCACCGGGGCACCATGCCCCGGGGAACGGTGGAGGCGTCAGGCCGCCTCGTGCGCCAGCAAGGCGCTCAAGGCGTGCAACATCGTCCGCAGGCGCACCTGGTGGCGCTCGCCGTCGAAATGCAGCGTCTCGACGCGTGCGTCCTGCCCGCGTTGCTGCCAGCCGAAGCAGACGGTGCCCACCGGCTTGTCCGCCGTCCCGCCACCGGGGCCGGCAATGCCGGTCACCGAGAGCGCCAGGTCGGCATCGCATTGGGCGAGCCCGCCCTCGACCATCGCGCGCGCCACGGCCTCGCTGACCGCGCCATGCTGCTCGATCAGCTCGGCGGGCACCCCGACCATCCGCGTCTTCGCCGCATTCGAGTACGCCACCCAGCCGCACTCGAACCAGCCCGAGCTGCCCGGGACATCGGTAATCGCCTGGGCAATCCCGCCGCCGGTGCAGGACTCGATGGTGCACAGCTTGCGCTCGCTGGCGAGCAGCCGCTCGCCCAGGTCGTAGACCAGCGCAGACAGCCCGGCCAGATCGGGCTCGTGCGGGCTCACAATCGATGTCGGTTCCGCTTCCATGTCCGGATCACCCCTCGCTGTCAAAGGCAATGGCCACGCGCCAGATCACCCGATCGTCGCCCAGGGGCTCGCTGCGCACCACCTGGCCGGCCCGCTCCAGGGCGGCCAGTCGCCCGTCCGGGCTGTTAACCGCGATGCTCACACGCTCGCCCGCCTGTGGCGCATGGGGCCAGCGAAAGGCACAGCCGCTGGCCGAAAGGTCCTCCAGCCGCACCTCGTCCACCGCACCGGTCGCCATCCAGGTCACTCGTGCGGGGGTGTCGACCTGCATGCGCCGGAAGCCCCGGCGGTCATCTTCTCCCAGCATGCGCATCCTCCATGACTCCACCCGAGTGTGGCATATCACGTCCCGTGATGGTGCACCTGCCACACGGGGCCGCGCATCCGTATACTGCGCGTTTGCCCGGATCGACCGCAGCCGAACCGATGAGCACCGCCGAGCCCCTCTCCGCCCATACCCCGATGATGCAGCAGTACCTGGCCATCAAGGCCGAGTACCCGGATACGTTGCTGCTTTACCGCATGGGGGACTTCTACGAGCTGTTCTACGACGACGCCGAGCGGGCGGCGGGACTGCTCGACATCACCCTGACCCGGCGCGGCGAATCGGCCGGTCAGCCGATCCCGATGGCCGGGATCCCGGTGCACACGCTGGAGAGCTACCTGGCCCGCCTGCTGAAGATGGGCGAGAGCGTGGCGATCTGCGAGCAGACCGGCACCGTTGGCGCGCAGAAGGGTCCGGTCAAGCGCGAAGTCGTGCGCATCGTGACCCCGGGCACGGTCACCGAGGAGGCCCTGCTGGATGCCCGCCAGGTGAACCGGCTGGTCGCCGTCTGCCCGGCCGCCTCTGCCGCCGTGAAGGGCCGCAAGTCCGGCTACGGCATCGCCAGCCTGGAGTTCGCCAGCGGCCAGTTCCGTGTACTGGAGGTCGGTGACGAAACGGAGCTGGCCGCCGAACTGGCGCGGCTCGACCCGGTGGAGCTGCTCGTACCGGACCAGGCGGGTGCGATCCCGGGCACCGAGCCCTTCGCCCCCCAGCGCCACGCCGACTGGCATTTCGACGCCGTCTCCGCCCATCGCCTGCTGATCACCCATTTCGGCACCCGCGACCTGTCCGGCTTTGGCTGCGAGGGACTGGACCTGGGCATCGCCGCCGCCGGGGCCCTGCTCGCCTACGTACAGAACCGCCATCGCGGTGACCTCGCCCACATCACCAGCCTGGCGCACGAGCTGCGCAGCCAGATGCTGGTACTGGACCCGGCCACCCGCCGCAACCTGGAACTCACGCGCACCCTGACGGGCGAGCGCCGCGGCTCCCTGCTCGCCCTGCTGGACACGACGCAATCCGCGATGGGCGCCCGCCGCCTGATGCAGTGGCTGCACCAGCCGCTGCGCGAGCGCGCGATCATCCGCGAGCGCCAGACCGCGATCACCGCCCTGCTGGAGCAGGAGGCCGTCACCCCGATCCGCGACGCCCTGGCCGGCAGTGCCGACAGCGAACGCATCCTCTCGCGCATCGTGCTGGGCAGCGCGCGCCCGCGCGACCTGACCGCCCTGCTCGCCAGCCTGGAACGCCTGCCGGCCCTGCACGCGGCCCTGGCGCCGCTGGCCGATGCCGCCGAACGCCTGTCCGCGCTGCATGCGGCGCTGGCGCCAGAGGATGAGCTGACCGCCCGACTCGGCGCCGCCCTGGTGGAGGAGCCCCCGCTGCGCGTAACCGACGGCGGCATGATCCGCGCGGGCTACGACCCCGAGCTGGATCGCCTGCGCGCGCTGGAAAGCGACGCCGATACCTTCCTGCGCGAGATCGAGGCCCGCGAACGCGAGGCCACCGGCATCCCCACGCTCAAGGTCGCGTACAACCGCGTGCACGGGTACTACATCGAGGTCTCGCGCAGCCGATCGGCCGAGCTCCCCGGCCGCTTCATGCGCCGTCAGACGCTGAAGAACGCCGAGCGCTACACCACCGAGGAACTCAAGCGCTTCGAGGACGAGATCCTGTCCGCCCGCGAGCAGGCCATGCTCCGCGAGCGCGCGCTGTTCGACGATCTGATCGCCGACCTGCAGGCGCGTGCCCCGCGCCTGCGCACCATTGCGGACGCCGTGGCCGAGCTGGACGTGCTCGCCTGCCTGGCCGAGCGCGCCGCCCGCCTCGACTGGCACTGCCCGGAGCTGGTCGGCGAACCCGGCATCCATATCGAGCAGGGCCGGCACCCGGTGGTCGAGGCCGGGCTCGACACCCCGTTCGTCGCCAACGACACCGAGCTGGATCCGGAAACGCGCCGGCTGCTGGTGATCACCGGCCCCAACATGGGCGGCAAGTCCACCTACATGCGCCAGACCGCGCTGATCGTGCTGCTCGCCTGCATGGGCAGCTTCGTGCCCGCCGCGCGTGCGCAGATCGGCCCGGTGGACCGCATCTTCACGCGCATCGGCGCCTCCGACGACCTGACCTCGGGGCGCTCGACGTTCATGGTGGAGATGACCGAGGCCGCGAACATCCTGCACAACGCGGGCCCGGAGAGCCTGGTGCTGATGGACGAGATCGGCCGCGGCACCAGCACCTTCGACGGGCTGGCCCTCGCCCTGGCCTGCGCCGAGCGCCTGACGCGCCACAACCGCGCGCTGACCCTGTTCGCCACCCATTACTTCGAACTGACCGCGCTGGCCGAGCGCGAAGCAGCCGTGGCCAACGTGCACACGGACGCGATGGAGCACGAACACAGCATCGTGTTCCTGCACCAGGTCCGCGAAGGTCCGGCGAACCAGAGTTACGGGTTGCAGGTCGCGCAGCTGGCCGGTGTGCCAGCCGATGTACTGAAGCTCGCCCGCGCCCACCTGCGCGAGCTGGAGGACCGGGCCGCGGCGACCGATTCGCCACAACTGGGCCTGTTCACACCCGAGCCCGCGTCAGTCGCCTCCGAGGTCGCCGAGGCGACCCCGGAACCCGAGCCGCCCAGGCCCGAGGAACGCGCCCTGAAGGCCCTGTTCGACACACTCGACCCGGACGAGATGACCCCGCGCGAGGCCCTGGACGCCCTTTACCGCATGAAGGACGCCCTGCGAGGTTAGGGGGACAACCACGTGCGCAGGCCGCCGCTGCGTCGGGTCGGCTGGCGGCTCGCCTGCTGCAGCACCCCCGCCTCCGGCTCGAACAGGCTCAGCCAGCCGCTCGCGCGCGTGATCGCGGTGTAGGCCAGCTCGCGCGTCAGCAGCGGGCTCTCCGGCGGGGGCATCAGGAAGGCGACATGCTCGAACTCCGAGCCCTGGGACTTGTGCACCGTCAGCGCGAATGCCGTCTCCACGGACTCCAGGCGCTGCGGGATCATCCAGCGCACATGCCCGTCCGCCGCGACAAAGGCGACCCGCAGGGCCGTTTCCGTCGCATCGTCCGCGCCCGGTTCGGCATCGCCCCGGGCCAGCCAGGCGGGCACGCGCAGGGTCACGCCGATGTCGCCGTTGATCAGCCCCAGCGCGTAGTCGTTGCGCGTCACGATCACCGGGCGGCCCTCGTACCAGACGCCCTCCGCCTGCAATACACCACGCGCCGTCAGCGCCCCGGCGACGCGGCGGTTCATCCGGTCCACACCCCAGGGCCCCTCGCGCACGGCGCACAGCAACTGGAAGCGCCCGTGCTCGCGCAGCGTGCCGCGCGCCCATTCCTCCCACGTGCCGCGCGCATCGCGGGATGCCGGGCGTCCGGCCGTCAAATGCTCCAGATAGCGGACCACACCGAACGGTGCCGCGTCGGCATGCCCGGCCCCGTCCAGCACGCGCCGCAGCAGGGCCGGATCGTCCGGGCCCTGCAGCACCGCCGCGTGGACATCCTCGCCCGGGTGGCCCGTCACCTCGGCCGTGCCGTCGTTCACCGCCGCGGCTAGACGACCGATCCCGCTGTCCGCGCCGAAGCGTCGGCTGCGGCGCAGCATCGCCACATGCTGGTCCAGTGCCTGCCCGCCCTCGTCCACGTAGCGCGCCGGCAGCGCCAGCCCGGCTACCTCGCGCAGCCAGGCCGCCGTCTGCGGTGTGTAATGTCCGCCGTCGGCCCGCGCGCACAGCTCGCCCAGCACCGCCCCGGCCTCCACCGAGGCGAGCTGGTCGCGATCCCCCAGCAGCACCAGCCGCGCATGGGCCGGCACCGCGGCCATCAGGCTGGCCATCAGCTCCAGGTCCACCATCGAGGCCTCGTCCACCACCAGCACATCCACCGGCAGCGGATTGCGCGCATCGTGGCGGAAGCGTCGGGTATCGGGTCGCGCGCCCAGCAGGCGGTGCAGTGTGACCACCTCGCGCGGGATCGCGGCGCGCAGGAGCTCGCCACCGGGGAAGCGTTCCAGCCCCAGCGCGTCCACCGCCCCGGCGACCGAGGCGTTCAGCCGCGCGGCCGCCTTGCCGGTCGGCGCCGCCAGACGGATGCGCAGCGGCTCGCCCTCCCCCTGGAGTCCCTGCAGCAGCGCGAGCAGCTGCAGCACCGTGTAGGTCTTGCCGGTGCCCGGCCCGCCGGTGATCACGCTGAACGCGGACCCGGCCGCCAGTACGCAGGCCAGGCGCTGCCAGTCCGGTTCGCCATCGCCCTCCTCGACCGGACCGAACAGCCGATCGAGCCAGGTGCGCAGCGCGTCCGTATCCAGTCCCTCGCGCCAGGCCGGCTGTTCCCGCAGGCGTCCGGCCACCGCCTCCCCGATCCGGCGTTCGGCCTCGCGGTAGCGGCGCAGATACAGCCGATCCTGCGCCCGCACCAGCGGGGTCCCCGCGTCCTCGTCGACACCGCAGATCCGGTGCCCCTCCAGCGCGGTGTCGAGTGCCACGCGGTCCAGGCCGCGCAGGACATCCGAGGGCCGAGGCAGTCCCCGCTCCGCGCCCTCCGGCGGCAACGACAGCATCCGGTCCGGGGCCTCCAGCAGGCCGTCGAGGTCCAGGCAGACATGCCCGCGCCCGGCCTGGTGGCTGGTCAGCGCCGCCAGCAGCAGCGTCAGCGGCGGTGCGGCGGGCACCTGTTCGCGCAGAAAACGCACCAGCACACGGTCGACGCCGCGCAGCCAACCCGCATGCTCCCACTCCCCGAGCAGATCCAGCAGCGCCCCGGTGTCCTGCAATGCGCGATCCGCCGTCATGCCCGGGCCTCCCGCGGCCGGTCCGGCCCCTCGGCAAACCAGCCGTCCAGCTGCTCGATTAGCGCCCGCGGCGGGCAGTCATGGAACACACCGCGCCCCGGCGCATCGATCCCGCGCAGAAACAGGTACACCCCGCCCCCCATGTGTCGGTCGTAGTCGTACTCCGGCATCCGTGCCTGAAGCTGGCGATGCAGGGCCAGGGTGTAGATCACCAGCTGCAGGTCGTAGCGGTGTTCCAGCACGGCGTCGCGCAGGCGCTCGGGCACATAGGCCTCGGGGCCGGGCCCCAGCCAGTTGGACTTGTAGTCGGCGACGTAATAGCGGCCCTCGTGCTCGAAGACGAGATCGACAAAGCCCTTGAGCATCCCGTTCAGCAGCCGGTCGCCCGCCGGCGGCCGGGGCTGTCCGGGCAGCAACTGCTCGCGCACGGCGGCATCCAGCCGCCGGCTCTGCAGCCAGCGTGTCTCGAACAGGAACTCGAGCTCCGGCTGATACACGCCCAGCCCGTACAGGCGGAACGAACCACCGGAGGCCAGCGCGTACTCGGCCGTGATCAGCCGGCGCATCCAGTCCTGCACGACGGGGGTCCAGTCGCCCCAGTCGCGCTGCTCGCAGCGCTTTTGCACCTCGTCGTCCAGTCGGGCGCGATCGGCAACCACGGCCGACCAGCCCTGCTCGGCTGCCCATTCCAGCAGGCCGTGCAGGAAGGTCCCCGGCGCCGGGCCACGCGGGAAGTCGTGCAACCCGCCGGCCACTGGCACCTCGGGCAACGGGTCATGCCCGGTCCGAGAGTCAGCAGTGGGTTCGGCCGCACTCTCGCGCAGCATGTCCTCTAGCGCGGAGTCCGGGGCCACCGGGTCGGCAACCAGCGGCGCCGGCGCATCCGCGTCGTCCGGGTGCGCAATGGCGCTGTAGCTGGCCACCCACCAGGGCTCGCGTACCGGGCGTGTCGGGGTACGCGCCCGTCCGGGGGGTGCCGTCTGCTGTGCCAGCCGCACGCCTGCGCCCGAAATCTCGGGCAGGGGTTCGATCGCAATCGCGGGCTCTTCGCCACGGGCCGCCTGCAGCCGGTCCTCCAGCTCGCCGTTCGGCATCGGCTCCGGGCCATTCAGCAGATAGCCGACCGCACTACGATGCAGCTCGTTCTCCTTGCTTCGCCCCGACACGATCGGCACCAGCCCCATCCAGCAGGCGTGGCGCGCACGGGTCATGCCCACATACAGCAGGCGCAGGTCCTCGGCCAGGCGCTCGCGATCGGCACGCTCCTGGGCACGGGTATCCATATGGAAGATCCAGCGTGGCCTGCCGCCCGGCGGGCGATCGATACGCGGCACGTCCTTCTTCGGGTCGACCGCGCGAAACGCGCAGACAAACGGCAGGAACACCAGCGGGTACTCCAGCCCCTTGGACTTGTGCAGCGTGACCACCTTGACCAGGTCCTCGTCGCTCTCCAGGCGCAGCACCTGCTCGTCGGCCTTCGCCCGGTCCCCCTCGCGGTGCTCCACCAGGTGCCGAATCAGGGCCTGCTCGCCATCCAGCTCCGCGGCCGCGCGCTGCAGGAGTTCGCTCAGGTGCAGCAGGTTGGTCAGCGCGCGCTCGCCATCGGCACTGGCCAACAGCCGACGCGGCACGTCGAAGTCGTGCAGCAGGCGGCGCAGCATCGGCAGCACGCCGCGCGTCTGCCACAGGCGGCGGTACTCGCGGAACTGCTCGACGCGATGCTCCCAGCGCAGCTCGTCGGTGGTCAGCCGGTGCAGATCGGCCAGCGACTGTCCCAGCGTCGGGGTCGCCAGCGCCGCGCGCAGCAGGCGCTCGCTGGTCGGCTCGGCACAGGCCCGCAGCCAGCGCAGCAGGTCCCCTGCCTCCGGCGTCGCGAACACCGACTCGCCCTCGGACAGGTACACGCTGCGCACCCCCCGCGCGCGCAGCGCCTCCTGCATGATGCGGGCCTCGACCTTGCTGCGCACCAGCACGGCGATATCCCGCGGACGCACCGGCCGCAGCGCCTGTGCACTGCGAAAGCCGCAGGTCCCGTCCGTCCCGCCATTGAGCAGCCGCACCATCTGCTCGGCGGCGGCCGTGGCCATCTGTTCGCGATAGACACCGGTGCCGACCGGTGTGCCCGGGTCCATGCACCACAGGGTCAGGGCCGTCACCTCGGCTCCGTCCTGTTCCAGGCGCTCGCCGCGATCCTGGGCGTCCACCGCGTGGAACGGCAGCTCGCCGGCATCGCCCTGGCCAAACAGGAACGCACCCTCCGACCAGCCGTCGGCATGGGCGAACAGGCGGTTTACCGCGCCGACCAGGCGCGCGGTCGAGCGGAAGTTGCGCGGCAGCGTGTAGTGGCGCCCGGCGGTCGCGCGACGCGCCTTCAGGTAGCTGTGGATGTCCGCGCCGCGAAAGCCGTAGATCGCCTGCTTCGGGTCACCGATCAGCAGCAGGCCCTGCTCGGCCGGGTTGTCCTCGATGCGGTAGACGCGTTCGAGGATGCGGTACTGCACCGGGTCGGTGTCCTGGAATTCGTCCACCAGCGCGACCGGGAACTGACGCCGCAGGGTCTCGGCCAGCGCCTCGCCACCGGGACCCTCCAGGGCATCGCGCAGGCGCAGCAGCAGGTCGTTGAACCCCATCTGCACCCGCACACGCTGGGCCTGGCGGAACTGGAGATCAATCTCCACGGCCGCCGCCTGCAGCAGGCGTTCGCTGTCGTCCGCGCAGACCTCGGCGGCGGCATTGAGCGCGGTAAAGGCCGGGTGCAGGTCATCCGGCAGGGACTTGCCCTTTTTCAGCCGCTCGGCCATCCCGGACGCGCACATGCGCTCCAGCACAGGCGTCGTGCCGACCTTGTCCGGCAGCAGTGCGGCCGGGTCCTCGGCCCAGGCGTGCATCACCTCGATCAACTCGTCCGGCTTCTGGTACTTCGTGCCGAGCAGCACGTTCGCCAGCAGCTCGCGGAACTGGCGCTCCACCTCGGCGGCATCGTCGCGCCAGACGGCCTTCAGCTCGGCCAGGCGCGCGAGGCGCGTTGCCAGCTCCGCATACAGCCCGTCCGGCGTGCGGTAGGGCTCCAGCCCCGCCGTGTCCGTCAGGTGGCCCAGAAGCGGCCGCACCCGGGCCTGCAGCTCGTCGGGCCCCTCGCCAAAGGCCTGGCGCAGCAGCTTCAGGTGATCCGCCGGCTGCGGGTAGACAAAGCGCCGCCAGTAGTCGCGTGCCGCATCGGCCTGCAGCTCGCTCTGGTCCGCCTCCAGGCGCTGGTTGAACAGGCTGCCGCTGTCGAACGCATGCTCGCGCAGCATGCGATAGCACCACGAGTGGATGGTCGAGACCGCCGCCTCGTCCATCCACTCGGCGGCCAGCTCCAGCCGCCGCGCGGCCCCGGCGCGCGCGGCCGGCTCCGGGTAGGCGTCCAGCAGCGCCGGCCACAACGCCTCGTGGGCCGGGGCCGGCTCGCCGCGCAGGACGCGTGCCCCGCGCGCCAGCACCGCGCGGATGCGCTCGCGCAGCTCGCGGGTGGCCGCCTCGGTAAAGGTCATCACCAGGATCTGCGGCGGGGTCAGCTCGCCGGTGCCCTCCGGCAGCTGGCCGTGGCCCAGCACCAGGCGCAGATACAGCGCGGCGATGGTGTAGGTCTTGCCGGTGCCGGCACTGGCCTCGATCAGGCGGCTGCCGTGCAACGGCAGTTCCATCAGCTCCAGCGGCTGCGCGCCTGCACTCATTCCATTTCCTCCCCGGCGGCCAGCGCCTCGAACAGGGGCCGGTACAGCCGGTCGCGCCAGTGGCCGAACGCCGGATCCTGCAGCAGCGCCTCCGGGTCCGGCCAGGCACGCGCCAGGGCCGGGCTGCGCGCCCATTCCCCCGGGTTGAAGTCGTCCCCGACCAGCACCTTGCGGGCCCGCGCCAGTGGATCGGGGTCGTCCTTCGCCTCGGCCTGCAGCCAGGCGAAGGCGGTGGCGCAGGCCACCGGTAGCGGGCGTTCCAGCCCGGCCACCCAGCCCTCGACCAGGGCCCGGAGGTGCTCGCGGGCCCGCTCCGGCCCCACGCCCGGCAGGCGCATCCCGGTATCCAGCCCGATCACCTCGGTGGCGACCCGGCCGCCTTCGCCCGCACCCTGGTTCGCCAGCAGATGGTCGAGCCAGGGCTTGGCCACCTTGTCCACCCGCCAGTCCTTTTTCTGTCTCAGCCGGCTCACGGTGTAATCCAGCAGCACGGCCTGCCCGGCCCCGCCGCGCAGGGCCGGGGCGGCCCCCTCCAGCGTCCAGCCCCCCTGTCCCAGACGCACGGCGGGCGCCGGCGGCAGCCGTTCCGGCCAGGCGGCCAGACGCAGGCCGATGCGCTCCAGCAGACGTGCGGCCTCGGCAATCATCGCATCGCGCTCCAGCTCGCCGGCCGCACCCAGTGGCAGCGCGCCGGCGCGCTGCAGCCGCGCGGCCTCGGCCTCCAGCACCGGGCCCCAGGCCTCGGGGTCCTCGCCATGATCCAGCGCAGCCGCGACCAGGGCCTCGCGCACCTGCCACTGCTCCAGCCCGGCCAGGGTGAAGGGCTCCAGGTCCTCGCTCGGGGCCTCCTCGCGATCGAACACCACGCCCAGCCGGTGGCGGAAGAACGCCTCCGCCGGGTCGCGCAGGAAGCGCATCAGCGTATCCGGGCCCAGCACGCGTTCGTCGTCCGCTTCGTCCGGCGGCGGCAATTCGAGTGCGTCCTGCACCGGGGTCTCGTCGGCGTGGTGGACCGCCTCCCACTCGCGCGCGTAGGTGAAGTGCCGGGCATTGGCCGGGTCGGGCGGGAAATTGGCCGGCGAGAACGGCTGCAGGGTGTGCACGGTGGTCAGGTGGTCCAGTAGAGGTTCCTTCCGGGCCTGCCCGTCGGCCTCCTCCGCGCCCTGGAGCCGCCAGCCGGCGGCCAGGTGATCGCGCAACTGCGCGACCAGCACCGAGGGCGGCTGCGACTCGTTGTCGCGCGCGCTGTGGCCGACCCAGCTGACATGCAGCTGTCGCCGCGCGGACAGCAATGCCTCCAGGAACAAGTAGCGATCGTCCTCGCGCCGCGAGCGGTCGCCCGGGCGGTAGTCGCGGCGCATCAGGTCGAAGTCCACCGGCGTCGGGCTGCGCGGATAGTCCAGGTCGTTCATGCCCAGCAGGCAGACGATGCGAAACGGGATCGCGCGCATCGGCATCAGCGTGCCGAAGTTGACCGAACCGGCCAGGAAGCGCTGGCCCAGCCCGCTGTCCTCCTGGCTGGCCAGCCACTGCTCGCGCACAACACCCAGCGGCAGGGGGTCGTCCAGTTCCGCCTCTGCGCAGTCGGCCTGCCACTGGTCCAGCGCCTCGCGCAGGCGCCCCAGGGTGAACAGCTCGGCGTCGGTCTCGCCAGCGAAGAAGGTATCCAGCAGCTCGCGCAGCCGGGTGTTCCATTCGCCGGGGGTATGGGCGTGGCGCAGCCAGCCCCAGGCCTCGGCCAGCGCGGTGATCAGGTCATCCATCGGGCCCAGCAGCACGGCGTCCAGCCCGCCGATCTCGTCGAACGGCTCCAGCCCCTGCCAGGCCCCGGCACCCCCGGACGCATAGCCCAGCAGCATCCGCCGCAGGCCGAAGCGCCAGGTGTTCTGCTCCAGGCCCTCCGGCAGGCCGAGCCCCGCGCGCTGTTCGGCATCCAGCCCCCAGCGCACGCCCGACCCCTCGGCCCAGCGGTGCAGCGTGGTCAGGTCTTCCTCCGCAATCCCGAATCGCCGCCGCAGCGCGGGCACGTCCAGCAGGTCCAGCACCTCGGCCACGCCCATCCGGCTCTCCGGCAGCGACAGCAGGCGCTCCAGCGCGATCAGCACCGGGTCGCGCCCACGCGGCCCCTGGTCGGACAGGGTGTAGGGGATGTAGCGCGGGTCGTCCGGCGGGAGCTGGCCGAACACGGCCTCGATATGCGGGGCGTAGGCGTCGATGTCCGGGACCATCACGATCACGTCGCGCGGGCGCAGGTTCGGGTCGGCGTCGAAGTGCGCGAGCAGCCGGTCGTGCAAGATCTCCACCTCGCGCAGCGGGCCATGGGCGACATGGAACTGGATGGAGTCATCGTCCGGCGCCACCGCCGGCCAGGCCTCGCGGGTCTCGCCCAGCGGGCGCAGCTCGCGGATGTCCTCCTGCAACTGGTGCAGCAGGCATTCGCCGCCGTGCGGCTCGAAGTAGTCGACCCGCTTCCAGGCGAGGGTCTGCAGCACGGCGTCGTAGGCGGTGGGGTCGTCGTGTTCGTCCAGCAGGCCGATGTAGTCGCGGCCCTGTTTGCCCCAGGCGGCCAGCAGCGGGTGCGCGTGCTGGTGCAGCTCGGCGTCGTCCAGCACGCTGGGCATGCCGGCCTTGCGTGCCTGGCGCTGGCGCGTCGCGCGCAGCAGGTCCTTGTCGGCGACGATGTCGGCCCAGTAGTGCTCGCAGGGGTTGTGCACGCAGACGAGGATCTGGCACACGCCGGCCAGCCCCTCCAGGGCCTCCAGGATCTGCCCGGGCATGGAGGAGATGCCGAACACGATCAGCCGCCGCGGCAGCCCCGGCGGGCGCTCGCTCAGGCCCTGCACGGCCTCGCGGTAGCGGGCGTGGACCGTGGCCCGGCTGGTGTCGGCCGCGCCCTCGCCGATGTCCTCGCGCAGCAGGCGCCACAGAGCCGCCTGCCAGCGGTCGTCCTCTTCCAGCGGGGTCTCGCGACCACGCGCATCGCGCAGGACATCGCGCCCGGCGGCCCAGGACGTCAGCCAGTCCGCGCGGTAGACCTGATACTGGTCGAACAGGTCGGCCAGGCGCTCGGCGAGCTGGTGGCGCTTGCGCAGATCGCCGCCGTCACGCGGGTCGTCATCGGCGAGAAAGCGCGCCAGCGGGGCGAACTCGGGGCGCGCCAGACACTCCGGCAGCAGGCGCATCAGGCGCCAGATCAGCGGGCGCTTGGCATACGGGGATTCCAGCGGCACGGCCTCGAGCCCGAGCACCGCGCGATAGGCCGACCAGACAAAGCGCGACGGCAACTGCATGTCCAGCGCGGCGGCGATGCCGCAGCCGGGCGGGTCGGCATCCGGGTGCGCGGCCAGCGCATAGCGCAGCCACTGCGCCATGCCGTTGCTCTGCACCAGCAGGGTCTCGTTCTCCAGCGGGCCGAGCGGTGCGCGCTGCATCCACTCGACCACCAGGGCACGCAGCGACTCCAGATGGTTGCCGTGCAGCACCACCATCCCTGGCTCTAGCTCGCCGGACTCCGCCACCCCTGCTCCTTGCACTTCGTTTAATGGGCCTACCCTACCAATGTGCACGCCCCTGCGCCCGCCCCCATTGGCATCCGTGTAAAAGCCGGTATCCTGTGCGGTTTTTGAACGCCGTCACAGAATCGAAGGGGGCTGCATGCTCGCACTGCAAGCCGGGCTGGGACTGCTCGTATTCGTGGCCATCGCCTGGCTGCTGAGCGAACACAAGACACGCTTCCCCTGGCGCGAGGTACTGGCCGGGCTGGCGCTGCAGTTCGGGATCGCGGTGCTGCTGTTGAGCGTCCCCGGCGCGCAGCATGCGTTCCTGTGGCTGAACCAGGTCGTGATCGCGCTGACCGACGCCACGCAGGCCGGCACCTCGTTCGTGTTCGGCTATCTCGGCGGGGACGACCCGCCGTTCGCGGTGGACGACCCGGCCAACAACTTCATCCTCGCGTTCCAGGCGCTGCCGCTGATACTGGTGCTCTCGGCCCTGTCGGCGCTGCTGTTCTACTGGCGCGTGCTCCCGGTGCTGATCCGCGGGGCCTCGCTGGTGCTGCAGCGGGCGTTCGGCATTGGCGGTGCCCTGGGCGTGGGTACGGCGTCGAATGTGTTCCTCTCCATGGTCGAGTCGCCGCTGGTGATCCGCCCGTACCTGCGCCAGATGACGCGCAGCGAGCTGTTCGCGCTGATGAGCGTGGGCATGGCGACGCTGGCCGGCACGATGCTGGTGCTGTACTCGACCATCATCGGCACGGTGCTAGACGACGCGCTGGGCCACCTGATCGTCGCCTCGCTGATCAGCCTGCCGGCCGCGCTGCTGATCGCCACCGTAATGATCCCGCCAACCGCGCCCTCCACCGCCGGCGAGCTGCTCCCCGAGACCGAGGGCGCGACCAGCGCGATGGACGCGATCACCCGCGGCACCCTGCGCGGGCTGGAGCTGCTGCTGCAGATCATCGCGCTGCTGATCGTCGTGATCGCCCTGGTCGCGCTGGTCAACGTGATGCTGGGGGCGCTGCCCGAGGTCGCTGGCGCCGCGCTCAGTCTGGAGCGCATCCTGGGCTGGCTCTTCGCCCCGCTGGCCTGGCTGATGGGCATCCCCTGGGCCGAGGCCACCACCGCCGGCTCGCTGCTGGGGGTCAAGACGATCCTCAACGAGATGGTCGCCTTCCTGCAGATGGCCGAGCTGGGTGACGACGCGCTGTCCGCGCGCAGCGAGCTGATCCTGATCTATGCGCTGAGCGGCTTCGCCAACCTGGGCAGTCTCGGCATCCTGATCGGCGGCCTCGGCGCGCTGGTGCCGGAGCGGCGCAGCGAGATCGTGAGCCTGGGCATCCGCGCCATCGTCGCCGGCACGCTGGCCACGCTGATGACCGGCGCCGTGGTCGGGATCGTGCACATCGCCTGACGCGCGGCCGGGTCTGCCAAATCGTTGGCAGCCAGAGGCGGTTCCGGTGTAGGCTTCTGCCTGGCGATATGCAAACTGAAATATAACGAACCGCATATCCCCAGCCTCACCGTCACTGCGAGGAGCACCGCGACGAAGCAGTCGCCGAACGAAACGACCCGAGCCAACCACAACCCGCACCCACAGGGAACTATCCCCACCCATGCACCTGCGCCTACTGCTCCTGACCCTCGTCCTGCTGCTGCCCGGCCTGGCACACGCCTCGGGCCCGCTGACCATCGCCGCCGCCTCCGACCTGCGCTTTGCCCTGGACGAGATCGTGGAGGCCTACCGCGAGGAATATCCGGACGACCGCGTGCGCGTGACCTACGGCTCTTCCGGGCGCATGACCACGCAGATCCTCAACGGCGCGCCCTACGACCTCTTCTTCTCCGCCGATATCGCCTACCCGAAGCGGCTCCACGCGGAGGGGGCCGCCGTCACCGAGCCGTCCGTCTACGCGATCGGACGCATCGTGCTGTGGAGCAACCGCATGGATGCCTCCGAGCTGACGCTGGAGGACCTGACGCGCGACGATATCCGCCGCGTGGCCATCGCCTCGCCCACGCACGCCCCCTACGGCGTGCGCGCGAAGGAGGCGCTGCAGGCGGCCGGCGTCTGGGACGCGCTGCAGCCCAAGATCGTCAACGGCGACAACATCGCCCAGACCGCGCGCATGGTGCAGGCCGGCGGCGCGGACACCGGCATCATTGCCCTGTCGCTCGCGGAGTTTCCCGATCTCGCCGAGCACCCGCACTACCTGATCGACGACGCGCTGCACGAACCCCTGACCCAGGGCTTCGTGATCACCCGTCGCGGCGCGGACAAGGACACCGCGCACCGCTTCGCCGGGTTCATGGGCCGCGACACCGCCCGCGAGATCATGCAGCGCTACGGCTTCGAGATGCCCGGGGAGCCCAAGGGAGACACTGACTGATGTGCACACTCGCGTTGGTACCCCAGGTTTTCCGAGACAAGGCGCGGTGCGCAGCCGGTAGTGGTTCTACCGGCAAGGGCCGCAACGCAGGATCGGGGAACCTGGGCTACCAACCCCACCAACCATTCAATGCAGGGGCTCGGCCGCCCGTTGTTGATCAAAGCGGGCGCGCGCACGGCGTTGCGGCTCCCTTGTGCAGAATGACTGCACGGCAGTCACCGCGCCTTGTTCGCACGCAAAAGCGACTCGAACGCGAGCGTGCACATCAGTCAGTGTCTCCCTAGCATGCTGGACCTGAGCCCCACGGACTGGATGGCGATCGAGGTCACCCTCAAGCTCGCGCTCTACACCACGCTGATCCTGCTGGTGATCGCCACGCCGATCGCCTGGTGGCTGGCCAACGGGCGCGGCTCCCCCGGCGTGCGCACCGCGGTGCAGGCCCTCGTCGCCCTGCCGCTGGTACTGCCGCCCACCGTGCTCGGCTTCTACCTGCTGGTGCTGCTCGGCCCGGCCGGGCCGGTCGGCAGCACGCTGGAGAGCTGGGGCCTGAACCACCTGGCCTTTACCTTTCAGGGCATCCTGATCGGCTCGGTGATCTACTCCCTGCCGTTCGCGGTGCAGCCGCTGCAGCAGGCCTTCGCCAACCTCGGCCGCCGCCCGGTGGAGATCGCCGGCTCGCTGGGCGCCGGCCGCATCGACCGCTTCGTGACCGTGATCCTGCCGATGACCCGCGGCGGCTTCATCGTCGCCGCCACGCTCGCCTTCGCCCACACCCTCGGCGAGTTCGGCGTGATCCTGATGCTGGGCGGCGCGATCCCCGGCGAGACCCAGGTGCTGTCCATCCTGATCTACGACCACGCCGAGGCGATGGACTTCGACTCCGCCCACCGCCTGTCCTTCGGGCTGCTCATCTTCGCCTTCGCCGTGCTGTTCATCGTCTACGCGATCAACCGCCGCTTCGACACGGTGCGCCTGTGACCCGGCCCGAGCCCGAAACGCTGCGCATCAAGGCCCGGCTGGAACGCCCCGGCTTCGCGCTGGACGTGGACACCGCCTTCCCGCTGGAGGGCGTGACCGCCCTGTTCGGCCGCTCCGGCTGCGGCAAGACCACACTCCTGCGCATCATCGCCGGGCTGGAACACCCGCCCGGCGGCGAGGTGCACTTTCGCGATAGCGTCTGGCAGTCCGGCAAGACCTTCGTCCCGCTGCACCGTCGCCGCGTCGGCCTCGTGTTCCAGGAATCCACCCTGCTCCCGCACCTGTCCGTACGCGGCAACCTGCTCTACGGCTACAAGCGCACGCCGGAGCCCCTGCGCCGCCTGCACCTGGACGAGGTCGCCCGCCTGCTCGGCATCGACGACCTGCTGCAGCGCCGCGCCGACCAGCTCTCCGGCGGCCAGCGCCAGCGCGTCGCCCTCGGCCGCGCCCTGCTCACCAGCCCCGACCTGCTGCTGCTCGACGAACCCCTGAACGCCCTGGACACCCAGACCAAGCGCGAGATCATGCCCTTCCTCGCCCGCCTGTCGGAGGAGACCGGCATACCCAGCCTGCTCGTCACCCACGCCCCGGACGAAGTCGAACGCCTCGCCACCCGCGTCGCCTTCATGCACGATGGCCAGCTCGAACGCCTGGAACCCCTGCGCGAAGCCCTCGCCCGCGCCGACTCCCCCCTGTTCCGCGACGAAGGCGCCGTCTCGGTCCTGCAAGGCACACTCGGCCCGCCCGACGCACACGGCCTGCACCCGTTCGGCCCGCCCGAGGCCCGCTACCGCGTACCGTCCACCCCCGGCGCCACCAACGGCGCCGGCCGCCCGGCCCGCCTGCGCGTAGACGCCCGCGACGTCTCCATCGCCCTGTCGCCGCCCCAGGACGTTTCCATCCTCAACATCATCCCCGTGACAATTGAGTCGCTGGACGAGGCGCCTGGGCACCATGGGCCAGCACGCGTACTTGCCGTGTGCCGGCAGGACGATGGGCAGACGTTGATGGCGGAACTGACGCGGCTATCCACTGAACGGTTGGGCCTAGGGCCCGGCGCTCGCGCCCATGCCCTCGTCAAATCCGTCGCCTTTCTCGACTGACCGTCCAGGCCGCGCCCTACATGGCCCCCATCCCTTCATCGGTTCGCAAACCCACAACATGCGTGCCAGAATCGGCCTGACGACCATCGAAGACAGCACCCCTAACACAATTAATCCCAGCGGCTACATATCCAGGACCCATGGTTCGTAACCGGCTGAACCCCCGAACGTTTGTGACGCCGGCTCATCCCTCAAATGTACCGCGCAGGATCAAACAATATCCGTGCGTGCTACCTAATCACTGTTAACTCTCTTAAGTGCGCGCAAGGAGTCAGCTGTGTCGTTTGAACAAACATCAGAGAATAATCCATATAACATTACAAAACGCCAGCACTACCACATGCAGGCCATTATCAAGAAGTTTGCAGTAAGCGATCAAATAAAGATCACATCCAAATCAGACAAGAAAACTCGCTTTACTAATCCCTCGGATCAATGCTTTATGGGACGTCGAACTTGGTCAGAAGAGTGCGAAACACATCTTAGCCACCCCATTGAGAAGAAGTTTCTAGCCCAGGTCAGAAGAATCGAAAACTCACAAAGCATTTGCGACCATAAAGCTATCTCTGAATATCATCTTCTATGGTGTTTGCGCTATCACTTCTCAAAGAATGAAGTAGAAGATTTTGACCTTTACAAGGACTTCCCATGCGGCAGCCTAGACCAAGAAACTGAGGAGCTACTTGAGTCATGGGGCAAAGTGCCAGTAAGAGCAGGTGGAAAGATTGCAGGCCGTTTCAAGGCAACACTTGATATCACGGAGTTGTTGAGCCGTAATGAGCATGCATATAAAGGCTTTAAGTGGCAGGTTGTAAACTCTAGCGGAGCCAACTTCATTTCTGCAGACTGCTATGGTGAAAAATTAATAATGGCTGTAACACCAAAGATATTCCTGATTGGCGGGGAAGACATTAAAGAGAAAGTTCGTCTGGCAACAGATGATGAAGCAAAAGAATTAAATGAAACGACGATAGAATGCTCTAGAGAGTTTTATTTTGGATCAACCTAATAAAGAGTTAACAATCGCGTTAGTTAGGACACTCGCACGCTCGCGCCTATTAAGCGCGCGCTATACCAAGGAGGCATCGTGCCTAAAGAACTAACATGGCGAAAAGCCATCGAGAAGGTGCTGCGAGATGCCGAAGGGGCGATGCACTACAAGGACATCGCCGAGGAAATCGTAAGCCGTGGCCTTCGCGTTAACGTAGGGGCCACGCCTCCGGCAACGGTAAGCACAAACCTTACAACTTCGATAGCTAAGGATGGCGATCGGTCCCCTTTTCAAAAAGTGGGGAGGGGCGAATACATCCTGCGGCACAAGCGGCAAACCCCTGAGAAGGATAAGCAGGAACGAAGTGAACCACTAAAACCGGACCAAGAATCGGAGGATCAGTATGATATTGTTAGCTCCTTCGGAATGTTTTGGCGGCGGGATTTTGTTGACTGGAATTCAAGACCAAAGCTGCTTGGTATGCAGCAGATCGGTGCAGAGGCAGTGGACTTTTACCAACAGATAGGGATCTACCTACTGTACGACGGTCGAGAGATAATATATGTAGGCCGGTCAACTGATCGCCCCCTTGGCAAGCGCCTATATGAACATACTGCAGATCGGCTTTCCACTCGGTGGGATCGATTTTCCTGGTTTGGCCTATTGCCGGTGTCTGAACAAGGAGAACTTCGGGGGCTTCCGGAAGGTTATATCTCTAGCAAGATTGTTCCAGCCCTAGAGGCCATATTGATTGAGGCGCTCGAGCCACGTCAGAACAGGAAGCGAGGGGACGATCTGTCCGCTGTCGAATATCTGCAGAAGGAAGATCCAGAAATCGACCGCAAGAAGAAAAAGGCGTTGCTTGAGTCTGCGTTATCAAAGGTATAAGAAAGCTTGAGGCAAAACGGGGTCGGACCTCGATAGGTCGCTGAATCTAAAGGTCTAGGCTCCTCTCTTACCGCTCGACAGGCGCTTAAACGGCCAATTTTCGGGGCGAAAAGCCCAAGCTAAGAGGACACGCATCTTCCTTCACGATTTCGACGGCTACCGTGGGCTGTGAGGACTACATTGATGACCATGCACAACCCTCCGCACCCGGGCGAGTTCATTCGCGAGGTCTTTCTGGAGCCGTTTGGGCTGAGTGCTCACCAGCTGGCCAGCAAGCTCGATGTGTCGCCTTCCACCCTGGGGCGTGTCCTGCAGGGGCGCCGTGGGGTCAGCGCCGAGATGGCGCTGCGGCTTTCCAAGGCGCTCGGGCGTTCGCCTGAAAGCTGGCTTGCCATGCAGCGCCAGCACGACCTCTGGTTTGCTCGGAAGGGCGTGAAGCTGGACACCGTGCGGCGGGTGCGGTTCGATGGGCCTGGCGACGGCGGGCAGCCTGCCGCCTAGCACCGCAGGAAGTACGCCAGGGAAGTGGCGCCC
Source organism: Thioalkalivibrio sp. ARh3 (assembly GCF_000377265.1). Taxonomy (NCBI): domain Bacteria; kingdom Pseudomonadati; phylum Pseudomonadota; class Gammaproteobacteria; order Chromatiales; family Ectothiorhodospiraceae; genus Thioalkalivibrio; species Thioalkalivibrio sp. ARh3. Next base: position 53,991 of record NZ_KB897953.1, on the reverse strand, counting down.
ACCTTTCTCCTGACCTGCGCGCGAAGGGATAATGCGGCGTCCAAGGAGAACGGGTGACTGAATGTTCGAGCAAACCTTCCGCAATATCGATGACGTGCTCTGGAAAGAGGCCGGCTGCGCGACGGAGCTGGACTACACGGAGCAGACGTCGTGGATGCTGTTCCTCAAGTATCTGGATGATCTGGAGTACGAGCGCGCGCAGGAGGCGGAGCTGGTGGGCAAGTCCTACCGGTACATCATCGATGAGCCGTATCGCTGGTCGGCGTGGGCTGCGCCGAAGACGGCCGATGGCGTGTTCGACCATGACGAGGCGCTGACGGGCGCGGATCTGATCGGCTTCGTCAACGACGATCTGTTTCCGTATCTCCAGGGATTCCGCACGCGGGCGACGGGGCCGGACACCCTTGAGTACAAGATCGGGGAGATCTTCAGCGAGATCCGGAACAAGTTCTCCAGCGGCTACAGCCTGCGCGATGCGCTGGAGCTGATCGACAGCCTGAGCTTCCGCTCGCAGAAGGAGAAGCACGAGCTCTCCCATCTGTACGAGGCGAAGATCCGCAACATGGGCAACGCGGGGCGCAACGGCGGGGAGTACTACACGCCGCGCCCGTTGATCCGCGCGATGATCCAGGTGGTGAAGCCGCGCATCGGCGAGCGCATCTACGACGCCGCCGCCGGATCAGCGGGCTTCCTGTGCGAGGCGCACGACTACCTTCGATATGGGCCGGACGGCCAGGGCGACGGCAGCCATCTCTCCACCAGCGATCTGGATACCCTCGAGACCCGAACCTTCTACGCCAAGGAGAAGAAGAGCCTGCCCTATGTCATTGGGATCATGAACATGATCCTGCACGGCATCGAGGCGCCGAACGTCGTCCACACCAACAGCCTCACGGAGAACCTGAGCGACATCCAGGAGAAGGACCGCTTCGACGTGATCCTGGCCAACCCGCCCTTCGGCGGCAAGGAGCGCAAGGAGATCCAGCAGAACTTCCCGATCAAGACCGGCGAGACGGCGTTCCTGTTCCTGCAGCACTTCATCAAGTACCTGAAGGCCGGTGGCCGCGCGGCCGTCGTCATCAAGAACACCTTCCTGTCCAACAGCGACAACGCCTCGCGCGCACTGCGCAAGGAGCTGCTGGAGAACTGCAACCTGCACACCATCCTCGACTGCCCCGGCGGCACCTTCCTGGGCGCCGGCGTAAAGACCGTGGTGCTGTTCTTCGAGAAGGGCGCCCCGACCCAGAAGATCTGGTACTACCAGCTCGACCCCGGCCGCAGTCTGGGCAAGACCAACCCGCTCAATGACAACGACCTGAAGGATTTCGTCGCGCGCCACGCCGGGTTCGAGGCTTCCGACAATTCCTGGACGGTGGACATCAACGACATCGACCCGGACAGCGTGGACCTGTCGGTGAAGAACCCCAACAAGGCCGAAGCCGAGCCCCTGCGCGACCCCGAGGTGATCATCAACGAGATCGAGACGCTGGACCGGGAGAGCGAGGAGATCCTGGAAGGGATTCGGGGGATGCTATGAAAGAGGGCTGGACTGTACGGCCGCTCCATGAAGTCTGCGAAATCAAGCCACCGAAACGCGAGGTGCGCACCAGACTCGAGGCTGACGATCCAGTGTCGTTCGTGCCCATGAATGACCTTGGAATACGCGAGAAGTGGCTGCTTCCGAAGCAAGAGCGGCCTCTTTCCTCGGTTGCCGGTAGCTACACGTACTTCGCTGATGGCGACGTGCTAATTGCCAAGATCACTCCATGCTTCGAGAACGGGAAGCTCGGCGTCGCCCGAGGCCTGACGAATGGAGTCGGATTTGGCTCAAGCGAATTCGTGGTTTTGCGCCCGACCGACGCATTGGATGCCGAGTTTCTATTTTATTTCTTGTCGCAGGACAGCTTCAGGGACGCGGGGTCTCGTGTGATGTCCGGCGCGGTTGGACACAAGCGAGTTCCCAAAGAGTTTATCCAGAACGTCACGGTTCCGATACCGCCCCTAACCGAACAAAAGCGCATCGTTGCCACCCTCGACGAAGCCTTTGCGGGAATCGCCACCGCGCTCGCCAACACCGAAAAGAACCTCGCCAATGCCCGGGAGTTGTTTGAGAGTTATTTGAATGCGTTCTTTAGTCAGCAGGGTGAAGAGTGGGAAGAGCGAAGCCTCGCTGACGTTTGTGTAAACCTCGACAGCAAAAGAGTACCAATCACAAAGTCCAAGCGCATGCCTGGAGGGATTCCTTACTACGGCGCGTCTGGTGTGGTAGACCATGTGGCTGATTACATTTTCGATGAGGATTTGCTCCTGGTCTCCGAGGACGGGGCGAACCTGTTGGCCAGAACTTATCCAATCGCGTTCTCGATTTCGGGAAAAAGTTGGGTCAACAACCACGCGCATGTACTTCGGTTCGATGCGATCGAGTCTCAACGGTTTATCGAGTATTACTTAAATTCCATATCCTTGGAGCCATACGTCAGTGGCATGGCCCAGCCAAAATTGAATCAAAAGGCATTGAATTCGATCAAGGTGCCTTTCCCTTCGGTAGACCAACAGAGAGTGGTCGTCGAAAAACTGGATGAGATTGCGAGCGGGAAGAGGCAGCTCTCTGACATCTATCGACAAAAGCTCAACGCTCTATCGGAGCTCAGACAATCCCTCCTGCAAAAAGCCTTCTCCGGTGAGCTCACCGCAGGCGAGGCAGCCTCCGATGCCATGCGCCAGGTGGAAGAAATCGCATGACCGCCGAAACCAAGGCCCCCATCATCATCTTCGAGGAGGCCGACAAGGCGGTCGAGGTGCGGCTGGATGCGAACCAGCAAACGGTCTGGCTGAGCCTGCAACAGCTGGCGGAGTTGTTCGACCGGGACAAATCGGTCATATCCCGACATTTGAGTAACATCTACAAGGAAGGCGAGCTGGCGCGTGAGGCAACTGTTGCAAAAAATGCAACAGTTCAGGAGGAGGGCGCGCGCCGGGTACGACGCATGATCGAGCTCTATAACCTTGATGCGATCATCTCGGTGGGCTACCGGGTCAACTCCAGCCGTGCCACCCGCTTCCGCCAGTGGGCCACCCGCGTCCTGCGCGAGCACCTGACCCAGGGCTGGACCCTGAACCGCCAGCGCTTTGAGGAAAACGCGCGAGAGCTGGAGGCGGCCCTGGCGCTGGTGCGCAAGGCCGCGCAGAGCCCTGCGCTGGATGCGGGCAGCGGTCGTGGTCTGGTGGATATCGTCAGCCGCTACGCACAGACCTTTCTGTTGCTGCAACGCTATGACGAAGGCCTGTTGACCGAACCCCGCGCCCAGACTGGTGGCACGCTGCCCTCCTGGGAACAGGCGCGGGCCGCGCTGGACGGGCTGAAAGCGGACCTGATGGAGCGCGGCGAAGCCACCGAGCTGTTCGCTCGGGACCGGGGCGATGGTCTGACCTCGCTGCTGGGCAATCTCGATCAGAGTGTGTTTGGTGAACCCGCCTATCCCAGCGTTGAATCCAAGGCGGCGCACCTGCTCTATTTCGTGATCAAGAACCACCCGTTTTCCGATGGCAACAAGCGCAGCGCCGCCTTTTTGTTCGTGGACTTCCTCCACCGCAACGGTCGCTTGCTGGATGCGTCCGGCGAGCCGGTGATCAACGATGTCGGCCTCGTGGCCTTGACCCTGCTGGTGGCCGAGTCCGACCCTGCCAACAAGGAGACCATGATCCGTCTGATCATGAACATGCTGGCTGGAGACCAGGGATGAACGAGTCCGGCCTCAATGAGGCAGACACCCGCGCCGAACTGATCGACCCGGCCTTGAAGGAGGCGGGCTGGGGCGTGGTGGAGGCCAGCCGGGTGCGGCGCGAGGTGATTACGCTCGGTCGGCTGCAGGGTGGCGGCAAGCGCGCCCGGCAGGACATTGCCGACTACGTACTGACGTATCGCGGCCAGAAGCTGGCGGTGATCGAGGCCAAGAAGCGCAGCCTGCCGGTGACCGAGGGGCTGGCCCAGGCCAAGCGCTATGCCGAGCGCCTGCAGGCGCGCTTCGCCTACTGCACCAATGGCGACGGTATCTACCGGGTGGACATGGCAACCGGCGCGGAGGGCCCTGTGGAGGTCTGGCCGTCGCCGGATGATCTGTGGGTGGAGACCTTCGGCGCGGGCGGCGGCGCGCAGGACACCTGGCGCGAACGCTTCGGGGCCGTGCCGTTCGAGGACAAGGGCGGCTTCTGGCAGGCGCGCTACTACCAGCACAACGCCATCAACCAGGCGCTGGAGGCGGTTGCCGCGGGGCGGGATCGCATCCTGTTGACCCTGGCTACCGGCACCGGCAAGACGGCCATCGCCTTCCAAATTGCCTGGAAGCTGTTCCATGCGCGCTGGAGTCTGGCGGCCCGTGCTGCCGGCACGCCGGGGCGGCAGCCGCGCATCCTGTTTCTGGCGGACCGCAACATCCTGGCCAATCAGGCCTTTAACGACTTTTCCGCCTTTCCCGAGGACGCGCTGGTGCGGATTGATCCGGAGGTGATCCGCAAGAAGGGTCGGGTGCCGAAGAACGGCAACGTGTTCTTCACCATCTTCCAAACTTTTATGACCGGGCGCGATGCCGCGGGCCACCCCGCGCCGAATTTTGGCGACTACCCGCCGGATTTCTTCGATTTCATCATCATCGACGAGTGCCACCGGGGCGGCGCCAACGACGAGAGCAACTGGCGCGGCATCCTCGAGTATTTCCAGCCCGCCGTGCAGCTTGGCCTGACCGCCACGCCGAAGCGCACGGTGAACGCCGACACCTACGCCTACTTCGGGGAGCCGGTCTACATCTACTCGCTGAAGGATGGCATCAACGACGGCTTCCTGACCCCGTTCAAGGTGCGGCAGATCGCCACCACGCTGGATGACTACGTCTACACGGCGGATGACGAGATCATCGAGGGCGAGGTGGAGCAAGGGCGGCGCTACACCGAGGACGACTTCAACCGGGTCATCGAGATCCAGGAGCGCGAGCGCTACCGCGTGAAGCTGTTCATGGAGCAGATCGACCCGGGCGAGAAGACGCTGGTGTTCTGCGCCACCCAGGAACACGCGCTGGCGGTGCGCGACCTGATCAACCAGCTCAAGACCCGCAAAGACCCGCACTACTGCGAGCGCGTCACCGCCAACGACGGCAAGGAGGGCGAGCGCTTCCTGAAGCAGTTCCAGGACAACGAGAAGACCATCCCGACCATCCTGACCACCTCGCAGAAGCTCTCCACCGGCGTGGATGCCCGCAACGTGCGCAACATCGTGCTGATGCGGCCGGTGAACAGCATGATCGAGTTCAAGCAGATCATCGGTCGCGGTACGCGCCTGTTTGAGGGCAAGGACTACTTCACGATCTACGACTTCGTGAAGGCCTACGAGCACTTCAACGATGCGGAGTGGGATGGCGAGCCCTTGCCGCCGGAACCCTGCGAGCGATGCGGCAACAGCCCTTGTAGTTGCACCACGGAGCCTCCGCAGCCCTGCGCTGTCTGCGGCGAGCGGCCTTGTGTTTGCGAGAAGGAGCCGCCGGAACCTTGCGAGGTCTGCGGCGAATGGCCCTGCATCTGCGAAAAACGCCGCAAGGTGAAGATCCGCCTGGGCGACGGCAAGGAACGCGCCATCCAGCACATGACGGCGACCAGCTTCTGGGGCCCGGACGGCAAGCCCATCTCGGCCGCTGAATTCATCCAGCGACTGTTCGGCGATCTACCAGAGCTCTTCCAGGACGAAGATGAGCTTCGCCGCCTGTGGAGCCGCCCGGATACCCGGAAGAGCCTGCTGGAGGGGCTGGAGGAAAAGGGCTATGGCACGCAACAGTTGGCCGAGGTCGGCAAGCTGATCGAGGCCGAAAACAGCGATCTATACGACGTCCTGGCCTACATCGCCTTCAACATGGCGCCGGTCACCCGGGCGGAACGAGTCGATGCCCACAAGGAGCGCATCTTCCAGGGACACGACTACAGACAGCAGGAATTTCTGCGATTCGTGCTCGACCACTATGTCGCCCAGGGCGTAAGCGAGCTGGATACGGCGAAGCTCCCCCAGCTGATCGAATTGAAGTACCACAGCCTCGGTGACGCGGTGCACGAGCTGGGGCCGGTGAGCAACATCCGAGAAGTGTTCGTGGACTTTCAGCAGTATTTGTACTGATGTAAGACCACGAGTATCCCCGTCGAAGAAGTGCAGGAAGCAGGGGAAGAAGAGGACACCCACCTTGTTGCCCTTCGCTAGGCGCGCCTGCTGCCCGCCTGGCGCAGGCGCTGGAAGAATTGACCGGCGGCCTGCTTAGTCCGACAGCAGCCGCGAGAAGATAGACGGCGCCGCTCCGTCCACGGCGACCTCGTCCCCCACGAAGGCGGGCCGGATCACCGCACGGTAGTTGCGGATGCGCTGCACGTAGTACACCGGCTGATAACGAACGGGGGAGAAGAGGACACCCACATTCTTCTGGCCGTCATGGCGAGGCCCCGCAGGGGCCGTGGCCATCTCCGGACGCTACCTCCGGCGTCCGCCTTGGCCAGAGAATTGACCGGCGGCCCGCTCAGTCCGACATCAGCCGCGAGAAGATAGACGGCGCCGGCCTGTCCACGGCGATCTCGTCCCCCACGAAGACGGGCCGGATCACGGCACGGTAGTTGCGGATGCGCTGCACGTAGTACACCGGCTGGTAACCGCGCGCGTAGCCGAACCGCAGGTCGCGGTAATAGCGTTCCTCGGTCAGCAGCGGCAGCACCTCGCGCATGTCCGCCCAGCGGTCTGGATCGCGATCCAGCTCTCTCGCCAGGCGCCGTGCATCCAGCAGATGCCCGCGGCCGATGTTGTAGGCGGCCAGCGCGAGATAGGTACGGTCCGGTTCCGGGATGTCCGCGTCCAGGCGCTCGTGCATCTGGCGCAGGTAGCGCGCGCCGCCACGAATGCTCTGCTCCGGATCCAGGCGATCCTCGATCCCGAGCTCCTGCGCAGTGCGCTGGGTCAGCATCATCATCCCGCGCACCCCGGTGGGACTGCGCGCCTGCGGATCCCAGTGCGACTCCTGGTAGGCCAGCGCGGCCAGCAGGTCGGCGGGCAGTTCGTACTCGTCAGCGGCCTCCTCGAACACCGGGCGGAAATCCGGCAGGCGCTGGTCGATGCGCCGGGTCAGCGCACGCAGGTCCACGAAGTCGAATTCCGGGACGTAGGCATAGTACTGCTCGTCCACCCGGGCACGCACCTGCGTCCCCTCGTCGGTGTCCATCCACGCACCCGCCTGCGCCGCGAGTTCGTCGAAATCGGGGTGCAGATACCAGCCGATCGCGCGTTCATCACTCACGTCGAAGGCCACTTCCAGGTGCGGGAAGATCCGCTGGTTGAGCTCGACGATATGCGAGTCGGCCACCGTACAGTCGAGTTCGCCCTCTTCCACCGCCGCCAGCAGCCGCTCGGTGCCCTCCGGCTCGGCGCGATGGGCCACCGGCTCGTCCAGCGCCTGCAGGGTTTCGACGTAGGCGCTGCCGGCACTGACCGCCAGCTCCACCCCGTCCAGATCGGCGGCCGACTCCGGCAGCGAGCCGCGATCGCGGTGACACACGACCTGCTCGGTCACCTCGGTATGCTGCGGCCCGCGGAGGAAATCCTCATCGCGCGATTCCAGATGCGTGAGACCGGCCGCCGCCATATGGACCTCGCCGGAGGCCAGGGTCTTCAGCACCTCGCCCACCGAGTCCACCACCTTCCATTCGACCTCCCAGCCGCGTGCGGCTGCGAAGGCTTCCACCAGGTCGTGTTCCGGGCCTGCAGTCTCGGTGTGGCGATCGTAGAACCAGGTGGTGGGGGCATTGCGGGTCACCACCATCAGTTCGCCGGTACTCTCCGGATGTTCCAGCGAAGAGCCCGCCACCCCCGGCACTTCCGACTGCCCCTCCCCGGGACCGCAGGCCATCAGCACGACCGCCGACGCGGTCATCAGACCTGAACGCCACCAGCGAAGCGGATGCAGTGAATGGATATACGAATCAGTGGACATGAGATCCCTCCCCGAGCGGCGTTTCCTGACAGCCGGCTGGCCCGAACGGCCCAAAAACCCCCTTAGACCTTCGGTAGATGTGGTCCGGCCCACAACCAACCCCGATTTCATGAGGGTTGTGACGCGGAACCCCGCCGCGCCCCATCGGAGGGTCCAACAGGCAGATATCAACCGCCCGCGGAGAGACATTCCATGCGGGGAAGAAGAGGACACCCACCTTCTTGGCCACTGGCTTGATGTAGGGGGCCAAGCGTCCTTCATCACCAGGCGAGGGTACGCGGTCAGACCTTGCTTGTTGCTATGTTGAACATACGCGACGCAGCGCCCTCTGCCTCGTACCCTCCAGTGGCGAAAGCGAAGGCCTGCCGCCCTTCCCCAGTGCACTAGACTTAGGGTAGCCGCCCGATTCGGGAGGAGAGGCCATGCTGCTCGAAGGTTCCTGTCACTGCGGCGCGGTGCGTTTTCGCGTGGAATCGCCGCATCCATATCCGTACCAGCGCTGCTACTGCTCGATCTGCCGCAAGACCGCCGGGGGCGGCGGCTATGCCATCAACCTGAGCGGACGCGCCGAGACGCTGGAGGTCGAGGGCGCCGATCACACGGGTATCTACCATGCAGTGATCGACGGCGAGCCGAGCCTCGGCGAGCGCCATTTCTGCCGCCACTGCGCCAGTGCCCTATGGGTTTATGATCCCCGCTGGCCCGCCCTCGTCCACCCCTTTGCCTCCGCCATCGACAGCGAACTGCCGACCCCGCCCGAGCACGTCCATATCCTGCTCGACAGCAAGGCCAACTGGGTGGAGGTGGAGGCAGACGACAGCAGCCGATGTTTCTCCGGTTTCCCGGAAGAGAGCATCGCCGAGTGGCACCAACGACTGGGGCTGGAGGAGAGCGACGAGGGGTCAAGAAGAGGACACCCACCTTCTTGATACGCTGCTTACCGGGCCGCCTCGGCTTCCAGCATATCCACGAGTTCGGCGGCGGAGACAAGGCCGTACCTGATCCGGCCCTGAGGGGTGATGATGGTGGGGGTGCCCCGGAACCGCTCCTCCCGGGCGATGGCCAGATGATCGGCCACGGGATTCGGGCAGTCTTCCGCCTTAATGGTCTCGCCCAGCTTGGCCCGAGTGATGGCATCTTGCCGGTCGTCGCTGCACCACACCGCCTCCATCTGCTCGAAGGCGTTGCCGATGACGGGGAACGCCGCATAGCGAATGCGGATATCCCATAAGAGGTAGTCGTCGATTTGCTGGTGGAACTCGCGGCAATAGGGGCAGTTGACGTCGGTAAAGACCGTCACGGTGTACTGGACGTCGTCCGGCTCAAAGACGATGAGCTCGTCCTCGTCCAGGCCTTCCACCAGTTGCACGATCTCGGCCTCCCGTTCCCCGGCGGCCGCGTTGCCGCTCAGGCCGAACACGAGAAGCGCCACGGCCACCAGGACCATCGGGCATGCGCAGATCCCGTTCGTCCGTATCACGTCCACCGTCCTTCCGGCTTGATGCACTGACAGCCGGTGTTTGTCGGCCTGCCGGATTCCCTGTCCCGATACTTATACCGATGGACCATTGCGAGAAATCCGGGTTCCGCCTGACCGAAAGGCGAAAACCAGCGGGAAAAGGGCTCGGATCTCGATAGCATCATTTTCTGGCCCGTTAGGGCGAGGCCCCGCCCGGACGCAACCCCGGCGCGCCTCTCAGCCAACGCCCGGGTCGTCCACGGGGATACTGGAAGTTGAAAAACACGATTGCAGGGGAACTCACGCTTGTCGGCACTGTGTTCGGCATGCAGCATGATTGTTTCGGGCGTGTGCCCGATGTTATACGAGGCTGAGGGCTTGCGAGCCCCTGAACGTGTTGATCAGGGAGGCCACCATGCGTGTCATCATCCTGAACTCCTTGCCCTCGCAGTCACACCGCGGCTGCGGATCTCGAACCTGCGACGAGTTCGGAGGTAGAAGCCGCCATCTCCGGAAATACCGTTGATTCCAAGATCCACGGCGCGGGGCGAACGGTGGACTACTTCGCCGAAGATGGGGGAATGCGTAACGCGGACGAGACCGAGTCCAGTTGGAAGGTCGAGGACGATGCGCTGCGCATGACGTTCAATAGGGGTTCGGACTGCTGGCGCCTCTCGATCGAAGGCAACAGCATTACCTGGCTACGCCACGGCGAGATGGCAGGGACGGGCGAGATCCGCGACGGTAACCCGGAGGGCTTGTAGGAGTCTTCAGCCAACGAGCCGCAAGAAGGGGGTATCGGCCACGGGGTCCGACCGTTGCCTTTTGCTGTTAGACCCTTACTCATGACTCTCGAGGGGCACCGCATGAAGATATACCGATCGATTAGCGAGCCGATTCGCGACGGCGCAAATTGGGATGAGCGTTGGAATTCCGAAGATAATGGGCTCATCGCATGCTGGGAACGGGGTCGAGAGAAACGACTTGAAGATCCAGAGCTGGCCGCGCGAGCCGCGGATGGGAAGCTCGTAGTTCTCCCTTGGAAAGGCGGTGTCGAAAAAGCTATAAAGAAGAAACACAAGTTCGGAACACTCTTCTACCTCGCCATGTGGCAGGGCCTGAGGGGCGAAGACCTGAACATCGACACTGCCGAGGATATTACACTGACGTGCACCGCCACCGGAATGGCCGTTGTCTTCACCGCCAACAATAAAAAGTACGCGGAAGCGTAAACCCATTGGAGACGAGCCGATGCAGTTTGTTGCCATCGACGTCGAGACTGCCAATGCTGACATGGGATCGATTTGTCAAATCGGCGTCGCGAAGTTTGTCGATGGAAAACTCACCGAAGAGTGGTGCACGCTTGTCGACCCTGAAGAGCATTTCGACGAGGTCAACGTCAGCATACACGGCATCAAACCGCATCTGGTAAGAGGCCGTCCAATACTACCCCAGATTGCCGACCGAATACGCTTTACTCTCGAAAATACAATCAGCGTTTGTCACACCCATTTTGATCGGATCGCTATCGATCGGGCCTACGCAAAGTATAACCTGAATCCCATTTGCACCACTTGGCTGGACTCGGCCAGAGTAGTCCGCCGCACCTGGAAAGACCTGGCGTGGAAAGGCTACGGCCTTGCCAACGTTTGTAACAGGATCGGATACGAATTTCGGCATCATGATGCGCTCGAAGACGCAAAGGCAGCTGGCTTTGTCTTGCTTGCCGCTCTGAAAGAATCACGGCAAGACTTAGATCACTGGCTCCGTAGGGTCAACCAACCCATTGATCCCGCGAGCGCGCTCTCTGGCGCACGCATAAAAAGAGACGGCAACCCTGAAGGCGATTTATATGGTGAAGTCGTCGTCTTCACAGGGGCACTCGAACTCCCGCGCAGCCAAGCGGCAGACCTTGCGGCTAGTGTTGGCTGTCGGGTCACAAGCAGCGTGACGAAGAAAACCACGATCTTGATTGTAGGTGACCAAGATGTCACCAAACTCGCGGGTCACGAAAAGAGTTCAAAGCATCGCAGAGCGGAGCAATTGGTTGCTGAAGGTCAGCGAATCAGGATCATTCGGGAGTCCGACTTCAGGATCCTCGTACGTACGGCCCGCGCTCAGATGGATTCAATCGTTTCAGCCGAAGACGCGCCGTAGCGTCGTTTTGGCTCCTTTAGGGCGCGACAGTGCAAAAAGGCGACATCACGAAGAAAAGCACACCTACTGCCAGCCACGAAGAAGGCGACACCGACCTTCTGGACGCGGTAGCTACGCGTCGTTCAACGCCAGTTGCCCCCTCACCTGACGGCGGACGAACCAGATCAGCAGGAGCGGCAGGATCACCCACTGAATGAGCGGCAGCAGGCCCGTGCCCAGGATCGGCAAGGTGGGCATGGTGTCGGCGTATTGCCAGCGGTCGTCGATTGCCGTTGCGTGCCACTCCAGGCCGATGGTGATCACGACCCCGATCGCCACGAACAGCAGCACGGTGCGCAGGGTGGGCTGGAGAATCCAGCTCCGGTTCCGGGTGAGCGCCGCCACGCCCCAGAAGGCCGCGAGCGCGATCAGTACATCGCCAAGCGTTGCCCGGGTGCAGAACACCACGGCCTCCCAGTGCGGCATGGTGGGCATGTCGTCGAAGAAGGGCACCTGCAGAAACTCCCATGGGTAGTTCAGCAGGAACGCGAACACGGCCACGTTGAACTCGGGTAGGGCCAGGATGCGCTGCCGTGACATGGGAGCCTCCCGTTGGTGTTGGCTCGGGCTGTTCGGACACCGAAACGGTACACGATGATGCCGCCCTGCCTGAAATGGAAGGACGATCGCCCAGGCGGCACGGCAACCGAGGCTGGTCCATCGCTCTATCTGAACTAGACTCCAGGTAAGCGAACCGTTTCCTACAGGAGAGCACGCGATGCGCAAGACTTCTTCTCTTTCCGCCTGGATGGTCAGCTTGGTGGCAGGCCTTATGGTGCTCGGCATGGGAGCGCTGGCCAGCGACGCGCGCGCCGCAGAAACCGTCGACGGGCTAACCATCTACCTGGGTGTGGTGCCGGCCGCGGTCGTGCGTGATCACCATCCGCCCGATCACCCGGAGGCCGAGATGCACGACGGCGTTCCCGATGACGGCTACCACGTGATGATTGCCCTGTTCGACGAAAAGACGGGCGACCGCATCACCGACGCGGACGTGGAAGCCACGATCAGCAGCGAGGAGATGGCCGAGGTTCGCAAGGATCTCGAGCTTATGGTGATTGCCGATGCCGAGACATACGGCAATTACTTCGACCTGACCGGAAGCGCCCGATACGACATTGACCTCAAGATCCGCCTGCCGGACGACGATCGCGAGGTACGGGCCACCCTGGACTGGCAACGCCCCTGATCACCGCGACCCAGCGGGCGGCACAGTAACGGAGGAATGAGGAAACCTTTCTTTTCCGGCTGCGGGCATGCATCTCGATAGCAGGCCGCCGGCCCCCGGCGACAGGCTGTCGCGGCCGGTTTACCCTCGGAGGCAGTGATCGAGCAAGGATCCGCCCATGCCGTTTCGCGCGCACAAGACGAAGATCGTGGCCACGATCGGGCCGGCGTCCGATTCCCCGGAGACGCTGCGACAGATGGTGCGGGCCGGCCTCAACGTGGCACGGCTGAACTTCTCGCACGGCGATGCCGACTACCACGCCGAGGTGATCGGCCATATCCGCGAAGCCGCCCGCGAGACCGGCAGCCGCATTGCGATCCTGGGAGACCTGCCGGGACCGAAGATGCGCATCGGCGAGCTGGGTGAGGAACGGATCGAACTGGAGCCCGGCCAGGCCATCACACTGACCACGGAGGACTGCACCGGTGACGCCTCGCGCGTTAGCGTGTCGTTCTCCGGGCTGCCGGAGGCGGTGCAGCCGGGCGATGCGCTGTTCCTGAACGATGGCTACATCGAGTTGGAGGTGGTGTCGATCGAGGGCCGCGATGTGGCCTGCCGCGTGCATACCGGCGGTGAGCTGCGCTCGCGCAAGGGGCTGAACCTGCCGGGCATCGATCTGGGTATCCGCGCCTTTACCCTGGACGACCACGAGTGGCTGCGCTTCGCGGCGGAACACGGCGTGGATGCCGTCAGCCAGAGCTTCGTCGTCGATGGCGACGACATCCTGGCCGTGCGCAAGGCGGCGGAGGCGCTGGGCTATGCCCCCTTCATCGTCGCCAAGATCGAGCGGGCCGCGGCGCTGGAGCAGCTCGACAGCATCCTGGAGGCGGCGGACGGCATCATGGTGGCGCGCGGGGATCTGGGGGTGGAGATCCCGATCGCGAGCATCGCCCTCGCCCAGCGCCGCATCACCCGGCGCGCCAACCAGTACCACCGCCCGGTGATCACCGCGACCCAGATGCTGGAGTCCATGGTCACCTCGCGCCGCCCGACCCGCGCCGAGGCGACCGACGTGGCGAATGCCATCCTCGGCGGCACCGACTGCGTGATGCTCTCCGGTGAATCCGCAATGGGGCGCTATCCGGTGGAGGCCGTGGCGATGCTCGCGGCCATTGCCCGCTCCATCGAACCGGAACGCGACACGGGCATGATTCCTGATGGTCCGAACGACCATGACGAGGCCGGGCGCGACCGCGCCGTCGACCTGATCGTGCGCAGCGTATTCCACACCGCGCAAAGGCGCCTGCCCCACGTGACCCTCGCGCCCACGCTCAGCGGTGCCACCGCCCGGCGCATCGCCTGCCTGCGCCTGCCCTGCTGGACGGTCGCTTTCACCCCGAACCCCGCAACCGCCCAGGGCCTGCAGTTCTCCTACGGCGTACAGCCAGTGGAGGTCACCGAAGACCGCAGCGACTGGAACGACTTCGCCCGTGAGTGGCTCGCCGAGAACGACATCAATGACGGCCTCGTCCTTCTCGTTCAGGGCCCCTCGGCCCCCAACCCGGCCGGCAACCACCGCCTGGAACTGCTCGAACTCGACAGCCCCCGCCGGGGAGACGCACCAGGACATACCTGAAAAAGGACAACAAGAACACACCCTTCTTCCCTGCCGCGTCATGGCGAGGTCCCGCAGGGGCCGTGGCCATCTGCGAATGCAATCCCAGACGTCCGCCTCGATCAGCGCCGGGGACATCCACAGAGATCGCCACGGCGCTGCGCGCCTCGCGATGACGGTGATTACTTGTCGCGCCGTGGCGAAATCTTGCAGGGGCACCTGCCTTCTTGCGCGCAGGGAACGAGCTGTGGAGGGACACCCACTTTCGAATGTGCGTGCTTTGTATATCCCCGGCCTTGCGAGTAGCCCTTGCCCAACACATTAGTGTGTGCTTATCTGGTGATTCGCTTATACGGAGTCCAAAGGAGATCCTATGCGAACCCTCAAGACCCTCGCTGCTTCCGCCGTTCTCGCCATTGCCGGCGCCAGTGGCGCGGCCCAGGCTGCCGAACCCAACAAGCTGTTCGTGAGCCTGACCTCGGCCGACGAGCACACCCAGTTCATGTCCATGGTGCTGGCAAACCAGACCATGCGTCAGGGTCAGGAGATCCGCGTGCTGCTGTGTGGTCCGGACGCCACCATGGCCACCGACGACTTCGATGGTCCGACCCTGGAGCCCGCCGGACGTAACGCCCAGCAGCTGCTGATGAACCTGATAAACAACGGCGCCAAGGTGGAAACCTGCGCGATCTTCCTGCCCAACACCGACTACACCGAGGCAGACCTGCTGGACGGCATCACCCCCGCCGATCCGGAAGAAGTCGGCGCCTACATGGCCGACCCGAGCGTGCGCTTCTTCTCCAACTGATCCCCCGCGCAGGATCACGTCAGGGCCCTCTTCGGAGGGCCCTGTTCTTTTGGGCCTCGTTGTTTTTGGGTCCGACCTCCCCGCACCGGCGCCCTGCCGCAAGCCTGCGGACATCACACGCCCCCTCCCACGTCTTTCCCCACGACGGCAATGCCGCCACGTATCCGCACAACGGGGCGATGCAGTCGCGCCGCGCAGGCCCTACATTGGACGAAAGGGACGACCGAGGGAGCCGTGAGTGACAGCCGAGCAGTGGATGATCTTCGGGTTACTGGCGGCAACCCTCGTGTTGTTCGTATGGAACCGCTGGCGCTACGACATCGTGGCGATCGGGGCGCTGCTGGCGGCGGCCTTTCTCGGGCTGGTCCCGTTTCGCGAGATGTTCTCCGGGTTCGGTCACCCGGCGGTGATCACGGTCGGCGCGGTGCTGGTGCTGAGCCGGGGGTTGCTGAACGCCGGGGTCGTGGACACGGTGGCGCGCCAGCTCACCCGTGTGGGCGACCAGCCCTGGGTGCAGGTGGCGGCACTGACGGGGGTCGTGGCGCTGGCCTCGGGGTTCATGAACAACGTCGGCGCGCTGGCGCTGCTGATGCCCGTGGCCATCTGGATGGCGCGGCAGAGCGGTCGATCACCCTCGTTCCTGCTGATGCCGCTGGCGTTCGGCTCGCTCCTGGGGGGGATGCTGACGATGATCGGCACGCCGCCGAACATCATCATTGCCGAGTACCGCGCCGAGGCGACGGGCACCGCGTTTGCGATGTTCGACTTCCTGCCGGTTGGACTGGGGGTGACGGTGGTCGGCGTGATCTTCATCGCGCTGATCGGCTGGCGGCTGACGCCAAAGCGCGAGCGCCCGGCTGCCAGCGGCGAGCTGTTCGAGATCAGCGCCTACCTGACCGAGATACGGGTACCGGAGGGCAACCGCTATGTCGGCCACACCGTCTACGAGTTGATGCGCGAACTGCGCGGCGAGGCCGAGGTGGTCGTGGTCGGCCTGGTGCGCGGGGAACGCCGCGAACCGATGCCCGACATCTACGAGGTGCTGCGCGCGGACGACATCCTGCTGGTCGAGGCGGACCCCGACAGCCTGAAGACGCTGCTGGACGTCACGAAGATGGAGCTGGAGGCGCGGGTCGAGGAGGCGGAAGAGCAGGAGCAGGCCGCACAGGAAGACAACGGCGAGAAGCGCGAGAGTGCCCTGGGCGAGCTGGCGCTGGAGGAGGCGATCGTGACACCCGCCTCGCGCCTGGTCGGCACCACGGCCAGCGCCCTGGAACTGCGCCAGCGCTACGCGGTGAATGTGCTGGCCGTTGCGCGCCAGGGTGTGCGCCTGCGCGAGCGCCTGGACCAGGTGCGGTTTCGGGCCGGGGACATCCTGCTGGTGCAGGGCGACGAGGAGGAACTGCCGGGCGCACTGAGCGAGCTCGGCTGCCTGCCCCTGGCCTCGCGCGGGCTGCGCATTACGCGGCCGCGCAAGGTGATCCTCGCCAGCAGCCTGTTTGCACTGGCGCTGGGCACGGTAGCGCTGGGTTGGGTGCCGGCGGCCCCGGCGCTGGTCGGGGCCGCGGTAGCGATGGTGCTGGTCGGGCTGATCGGACCGAGCGAGGTGTATCGCGGGATCGAGTGGCCGGTGATCGTGCTGCTGGCCGCGCTGCTACCGGTGGGCCAGGCGCTGGAGACGACGGGCGGCTCGCAGTTGATCGCCGATGGCCTGTTCACGCTGGGCGAGGCCGCCTCCCCTGCCGTGATGCTGGCGCTGCTGATGGGCGTGGTGATGCTGCTGTCGAACGTGATCAACAACGCCGCAGCAGCGGTGCTGGCCGCGCCGGTCGGGCTGGCGCTGGCGCGGTCGATGGAGGCCGCGCCGGACCCGTTCCTGATGGCGGTGGCCATCGGCGCCTCCTGCGCCTTCCTGACGCCCATCGGGCACCAGTCGAACACGCTGGTGATGGCACCGGGCGGCTACGAGTTCCGCGACTACTGGCGCATGGGGCTGCCGCTGTCGCTGCTGGTGATCGTGACCGCCGTGCCGCTGATCCTGTGGATCTGGCCGCCCTAGCCCGATTGCTGGCCAGACAGCCGACCGGACCGGGCGACAGACAGACGCGCGCCCGAAACCTCCCTTAACCCTTACGGGGCGTCCACCTCATCAACATCCTGGCGCAGCAGTTCCAGACGCTCCTGCACGGCCTCGGGGTAGTCCGCCTGGTGGCGGCCGCCCAGGTGTTCGGCCAGGAAGGTTTCCATTCCGGCGAAGAAGGCCAGGCGGTTGGTCTGGTCGACCAGGCCGTGGCCCTCGTCCGGGGCCAGCAGGTACTCGACCGGGTGCCCGGCCTCGCGCAGCGCGGCGACGATCTGATCGGACTCCTGCTGCTTCACGCGCGGGTCATTCGCGCCCTGCCCGACCATCAGCGGGGCCTGGATGTTCCCGACGTGGAACAGCGGCGACTGCGCCTTGAGGCGCTCGCGGTCGTCCGGGTCTTCCGGGTCACCGACGCGGCCGTGCATGCGGCGGATGCCGGCCTCCCAGTACGGCGGGATGGATTCCATCAGCGTAATCAGGTTGGACGGCCCCACCATGGAGATGCCGGCGGCGTACAGCTCCGGTGTCCAGGTGAGGCCGGCCAGGGCCGAGTAGCCCCCGTAGGAGGCGCCGAAGATCGCGACCCGGTCGGGATCGGCAATGCCCTGGTCGATCAGGTATTTCACCCCGTCGGTGACGTCGTGCTGCATCACGCCCGTGCCCCACTCCTGGTTGCCGGCGTTGAGGAACTCCTTGCCGAAGCCGGAGGAACCACGGAAGTTGGGCTGAAACACCGCATAGCCGCGGTTGGCGAGGAACTGCACCGTGCCGCTGTAGCCCCAGGTATCGCGAATCCACGGGCCGCCGTGCGGCATCACCACCAGCGGCAGGCCCTCCGGCTCGGCGCCGTGCGGCAGCGTGATGTAACCGGGAATCTCCTGGCCGTCGCGCGCGGTGTAGCGGATCGGCTCCATCGGCGCGAGGTGCTCGCGCGGCAGGTCCGGGCGCCCCTCGTACAGCCGTTCGATCTCGCGCGCCTCGACGTTCGCGAGATACACGCTGCCCGGGTCGGTGTCCCGGATGACCCCGACCGTCCACAGGGACTCGTCGCGGGTGCGCGAGGTAATCTCCAGATCACCCTCGCCCAGCTCGTCGCGCAGCCAGTCCAGATGTGACTCGAATTCGTCGTCATGGGCGTAGATGCGCTGGCGATCCCCGGTGTAGACCGTGGCCAGCAGGCGATGGTCCTGATCCGAGAACTTCGCGCCGCCGAGGTCGACTTCGCCTTCCGGATCGCGATGCACCAGCTCTTCCTCGCCGGTGGCCGGGTCGAACAGGACCAGCTCGATCAGGTCGCGGTCGTCCCCCGTGTTGGTGCGCAGGTAGAGCCGCTCGCCGTCGGGGTGGAAGTTCGCAATCGAGCAGGTCTCGCCGAATGCACAGGTGTAGATCGACTCGAACTCGTCCTGCGACTTCACGCGCAGGATCTCGGTGCCCGCGTCGTCCGTGGTGCGCACCGCCTTGCGCAGCTCGCCTTCGTGGAAGCCCCATCCCTCAATCTCGGCGGTGTTCTTCGCCACGCGGGTCTTCTCGCCGGTCTCCAGCGATACGCGATAGACGTCGTGCAGCCGCGGGTCGCGTTCGTTCAGCCCGACGAAGATGTACTCCGGGGTCGAGCGCGGGACATGCTGCACCCGCGCCTGCACGCCATCGCCCCCGGCGAGCCGGCGCGACTCGGGGATGCCCTCCTCCCCGACCGCATCCTCCAGCGCGATTACGCGCAGCTCCAGGTTCTCGTCGCCATCGCGATCGCGCACGAAGATCAGGTGCCGCCCGTCACGGGACCAGAAAAAGCCCATGATGGAACGCGGCTCCGCGGTCAGCGGGCGTGCCGACTCCAGGGGCTCGCCCCGCTCCATCAGGTGCAGGTTCATCGCGCCCTCGTGGGCGCTCACCAGTGCCACGTAGTCGCCATCCGGCGAGATGCGCCCGGCGGCATGCTGCGGATCGCGGAAGAACTGCTCCAGTTCAAGCAGCGGCGGCGCCTCGCCCTCGGCCCAGGGGCCTTCATTACCTTCCACGAGTTCAGCCTCGACCTCGGTCTCGGCAGCGCCAACGGCCGGTACGGCGAACAACGCCAGCGACACGCTCAGCGCGATGGCAGCAGGCGGCCTGCGCAGCTTCGTGATCCAGTGACTCGCCGAACGCTCACTCGTGGACTGCATACCTGTCTCCCGTTACATGCTGCACCAGCGACAGCCACAAGCGCCCACGGGTTCCCGACGAGGCCGGGAAACGGCTGCCAGTCAACGAATCGCCCACACCCGACAGGCGCCTATTCCTTCCAGCCGCGAAAGCCCTCCCGAACGGACAGGCAGCGCGCATACCCCAGCTCCCGCAGCAGCTCGGCGGCGCGCAGGCTGCGGCGACCGCTGTTGCACAGGCACAGCAGGATCTGATCCTGCGTCACGTGGTAGCGATTGATCAGCGAGAGGAAGTGCTGAAAGTCGCGATCATCCGGCTCGTCGGCGTCCAGCAGTTCCTGCTCCTCCTCCGAGATCTCCCGCCCCAGCAGCTGCTTCAGCCGGAACAGCGGCACCGACACCGCGCCTTCCACCTCGCCCTCCAGCTCCAGCTCGAAGGGCTGGCGGATATCCAGCAACACGGCCAGGCCGATGTCGACCAGTTCGCGCGCCGAGCTGGCGCTGATTTCCAGTTGCGGGTCGTTCGTCTCGTTGGCCATGAAGGCTCCTTTGCAGTTACGGGGTCGGAAAGATCGGGATTAGGCACACTAAAAATGCCACGATTCACATGGATTTGCCTTTTTTGGGGCGCCTGGGTAGCATCCTTATTTCTTTAATTCTAACAGACACTTAACAAACGATGGAGTACACGATGACGGGAACCCTCACTTAGGCCGGGCGCCGAATGTTCCGCGCCCGGCCCATGCCTTCTTCTAACACCTGAACAGGAGATGCGACCGTGGCGCGCAAGAATTCGTCTTACCTTCGTCAAGCCTACGATTCCCAGGTCAATCGCTGGGTCCGCCAGGACTACTGGGGCGCGATTGGCACACCAGTCGACCTGGCCTCGCTACTCGAAAAGATCGAGAGCGAGACACCCCATACAGACACCGCCCCCCGATGCGGAAAAGTCATCCAGACAGGCTGCTGCGTCCGCCTGCTGGACCTGCAAACCGAGGAAACCTATCGGGTCGAGCTTTGCGAGCCGGAGCATGCCCAGCCGGAGCGCGGCAAGATATCAATCCTGTCCCCTCTGGGCGCGCGTCTGCTGGGGATGCGCAAGAACGCGCTGGCCGAAATCACGCTGCTCCGCAGCCGACTGCGATTCCTGGTGATCGAGATACTGGCACCGGGGCAGGATCCAGACCAATGATCCATACATGCCTGCCGGAGGTTTGCGCCCCGGCAGGCTTTTCATCAGGCCGGAATACCATACCCGTGTCCTGCCTCTTCAACTTCGCGCAAGGCTTTGGGCACAATCATCCAGTAGCGGGGCTGCCACAAATTTCTTGCGCCCTGCCCGAGGAGGATGCGTGAGGCTCTGGTCGAAGTGGAAAAAAGGCGGTGCGCTGCTGGCCGAGGTGCTCGAGCGCAACGGGATCGACCCCAAGGCCGCCGCGGCCCAGGAGGTGTTCAACAAGATCCTGGACGAGGCCGAGGCGGCGGCCGATACCCGCCTGAAGAACGAACAGGCCGATGGGACCCTGTCCCCGGACGAGCGCAATACGCGCTGGGAGGCACTGTTCTTCGAGGAAATTCGTGCGCGAGCCAAGGCGCATGCCACCAAGGCCAAAGGCGGCTGACCGGCTTGTCGCGGCCCGGGTCAGAGCTCCCGGCGGAACACGCACCAGTTATACGGCTGCTCGGTCCCGCCCGGGGTCACATGAACCTCCCGCCGGGACATCACCAGCGCAAACGCCGGGCCGAACGCTTCCTGCAGGGTCTCCGGCGAGTGTCGCTGGACCGGCAGGCCGGAACACTGTTTCGGACCATCCAGTGCAAAGGTACCGATCACCACATGCCCGCCCGGGCGCAGGGCATGCTGCATATGCCGCACGTAGGCCGCTCGCTGATCCGCGCCCGTCAGGAAGTGAAACACTGCGCGATCGTGCCAGATATCCAGCGCGTCCTTCGGGAACGCATAGTCCAGCACATCCGCCTCCTGCCAGGTAACGGCCTCGGCGCGCTCTCCGATCCGCTCGCGCGCCTTCTCGAGAGCCACCCCGGACAGATCGAAGACCGTCAGGTGGCGATAGCCCTCCGCCAGGAGCTCATCCACCAGGACCGAGGCACCACCCCCAATATCGGCAATCTCGGCATCGGCATTCGGTGCCACATCCCGAATCAACGCCCGGGATGTGCGGGCCTCGGACTCGTACCAGCCCACAGCCTCGGTATCACGAGTCTGGTAGACCTGTTCCCAGTGCAGCTTGTTGCTCATACGCGTCCCTTTTGCCAAGGCGGGTACCGCTTGCGCCAGCCCGCTGGCAAGCGCCGCGGGTCGTCTGTGCTACCCTGCGCCACGTTTCCCGCGCCACCGGTCCGCATTTCATGAAATTCTTCCGCCTCATCAGCGTGCTCGAGGGTCTGTCGCTCATCACCCTGCTGTTTATCGCGATGCCGCTGCGCACGTATGCGGACATGCCGCTGGCCGTCACCTATGCCGGCTGGGTACACGGCATCCTGTTTATCATCTATGGCGCGAGCTCGCTGATCGCCAGCCACCTGAGCGGCTGGCCGGTCTGGAAATGGTTGCTGGTCCTGTTCCTCGGAGTGGTCCCGTTCGGCTTCCTCTACGTGGACCACCTGATCCGCCGCGAAACCGCCCCCACCAGCAACCCCGAAACGGCCTGACACGCACCCGCAGCCACCCAAGCCCGATCAACCGACCGGGCACCGTCCACCCCGCGCCGTCACCCCGGCCGCAGCAAAGCGCAGAGCGGGGATCTCCCGCACCGGCATTGTCCGGCGACCATGCTCCATCCCTGCTGCAGAGATCCTGGATCACCGCTGCGCGGTGTCCGGGACGACGGAGGATAGGAAACGCGACGTCAGACTTTGTGCCTTACCCTCCACGCCTGGTGGCGCAAGGGCGTCGGGCGCGCCCCTGTTCTGAGCGCGCCGGGTGCCGGTCAGCGCCGACTCAGTCCGCGTCGCGCAGAAGCTGCTGCTCCATGTCGACAATGAAGCCCGGCAGGGTGTCGAGATCGTGCTGGTCACGCACACCCTGCTCGCCCTCAAGCACCAGCTCGCGGCCAGGGTGGTCGTCGCTGTGCAGGAACTGATAGGTGATCTGACCGGGGTAGAACACCTCGACCTCGGTCCATTCCAGATCGGCGTCGTCCAGATCCCCATCGACGCGCCGGGCCACGATGTCGGCCTCCTCGTCTTCCAGCCCCAGGGTCATCGGCAGCGAGACCAGGTGCCAGCGCGCGCCCGCGGCACTGTGAACCGCGAAGGCGACGTTGTAGGACTCTCCGTGTTCCAGGGTCTTGCTGTCCCGGGCGTTGGGGGCCTCGAGCGAACGGGTCAGCGCAATCCGCCAGGCGCCGTCTTCGTAGCCACCCTCGGCACGGATCGCGCCGCGGGCGCCGCTCGGCTCTTGCAGGAACCGCTGCGGGATCACGTCGCCTTCCTGCCAGTCGTGGTCCGGATCAAAGGCGACCGCGTTGCCCTCGTGGATGTAATAGGCGTCGTCCTGCCCGTACTCGCGGGCGATCAGGGCCTCCCACTCCAGGGCGGGGGCACCGACCTTCTCCGGATCGAACATCCAGGCGGGTTGATCCGCGTCATCGTCCCAGTTGGTCGTGAACATGCTGGTGCCCTCGGACGACAGGCGGTAATGCAGCACGTAATTGTTGTCCGCATAACCCATCGGATGGCTGCGGTGCGAGCGCCACTGCCACAGGTCGAGGAAAACGCCATCGGACTGCAGCTGATCCACGGCGTCATCATCAAGAATCTGATCCCAGGAGCTCTCTTCCGGGTCGTCCGTGACGCGGGTCTGCGGGAGGTACTTGCGTACGTCGCTGCGCCCGAGTTCGCTGCCCAGCTTGGGATGCTCGCGAACGGCATCCGCGTCCACCTCGGAGGTCAGGCTGCGCATACCGTCGTGCGCGGTCATCCACCCGCCCATGCGGTCGAAGCCTTCCACCTTGCCGTCGTCCAGCATCATGGAGATCCGGTCCTCGTACAGGCCGTGCTCGTCCGGCCCCGGGCCGCCGGAGCCGTAGCGCACCCACTCGCCATCCTCGTAGCGCCAGACCTGGTGATACCAGCTGGGGGCATCGGTCTCGTACTCGTAGTGGATGCGGAAGTCTTCGTCGTTATAGACCGCGGCAACCCGCAGGACGGCGCGGGCATCCTCTTCGGCGGGAATAAAGACATTACGATCCGTGTCCACGAGACGCGGTTCGGCCAGCGCCAGAGCCGGGAAGGCGGCTGCGACCGCAAGGGCCATCAGTGTTTTCTTCATGCGCTTCTCCCTATACGCGGTTTCGAATCACCATTGGATCCCTTGCGACCATGAGGGGAATTAACAAGTTCCTGCCGGGTGCCCCGACATGGGCTCTGGCCAGAGGCACCGCAACGCAGTCCGACCCACCATCGCCCTGTCTGGCGCCCTGGTTTGCTGCCACTGAAAGTCCCGGCAGCGCTCAGCCGAGCCCGCAAGGGGTTGGTGCCCCATGTTCCCCGATCCTGCGTTGCGCCGCTGGCCGGTAGCACCACTACCGACCGCACGACAAACCTTGTCCCGGAAAACATGGGTCACCCACGCGAGCGAGTACACAAACCAGTGTCTCCCTGAAGCCTGAGCCAGCCGGGCAAGGTGCTGTCGCTGTCGTTCTGGCGCGGCGATCACCGCCGCCTGTTTCGGGCGCTGCCCCGCTCGGGCCGGAGTCAGTCGCTGTCGCGCACGATGATGCGGCCCTGCATGTAGGGGTGCGGGGCGCAGATGTAGTCGTAGGTGCCCGGCTCGGTCAGGGTGACGCTGTCGCTCTCGGCGTGCGCCAGCATTGAGGTCGCGAACGACTCCGGACCGCTCATGGCTACGGCGTTGTGCGCCCCCGAGGGCTCGCCGTGTCCGTAGGTGAAGACATCCTCGTTGACCCAGGTGATCTTCGTGCCGGGCGCCACCTCGACCACCTTCGGGTAGAAGGCATTGCCCTTCATCTCGATCACGACTTCCTCGATGTCGGAGCTGAACCGAACGGGCCGATCCGCCCGCGCGGGTACCGGACTGGCATCCGCATCGGGGATGCCGAACGGCGAAATGATCCGCTGCGCTTCAGCGATCCGCTCTTCAAGTTCCTCCGATTCGTAGGACGGGCCCTCGGCCAGGATCTCGGAAGGCGTATCGGCGTCCGCGCGGGCATCCAGCAACCCGATAGCGCCACGGCTGGTGGCCCCCACGCCATGATCCAGCATGGTGTAGACGCCTTCCTCAGGCGGTATCCGGAACTCGATCACCCAGGAGTCCGAGGGACCCGCGGTGACCGTCTGTCCGCCCGGCCAGATGGCCTCGGGGTGGCCCTGCCAGTACACGTAGTCCCAGACGATGCCGACGATATGGAAGGTCGAGAGCAGGTTGGGCCCCACGTTCAGGAAGTACATGCGCACGTAATCACCGGGACGCACCGGGATCGGGTTTTCCACGTAGCGGAACAGCTCGCCATTGAAGGCGGTGTAGCTGACATCGCCCTCCACCGCCTCCTTGCCGCTGGCATACAGCTCGTGCTGCAGCATGTAGAGCTTCAGATCGGGTTCCTGGCCCAGGTCCTCTTCCAGCTTGTAGGGCTCGTCGCGCGGCTCGACGACGATCATCCCGTACTGGCCGAACATCACGTGCATCGGGATGGCATGGCCGCCCGGCGCACAGTGATACATGAAGACCCCCGGTGTAGTCGCCCGGAAGGTGACCGACTTGGTCTGACCGGGCATGATGGAGCCGACGTGCTTCGAGGTCTGAGTATAGGCGGCATGGATGGATGCCCCGTGCATCACCGCCCCGCTGTTGGTGATCTCCATGCGCACGATGTCGCCCTCGGTCACGCGCAGGGTGGGGCCCGGCAACTGGCCGTTGGTCAGGAAGCCGTCGTAGACCACGCCCTGCCCGATCGGCACCTGCCCCTCGTTGAGGTCGATCCGGAACACATGATCCGGCTCGACATCCTGCGAGACGTACCCGGTCGGCCGCGTCTCCAGCCCCTCGTCGCGCTCGATGATCTCGATAAAGTCGCTGTCACCGAACAGTTCGCTGAAGTCCGGTCCTGTCGAGGCCTGGGCCGCGGAAGCCACCCACCACAACAGGCCGATCAAGCACCAAAGCGCAAGGCGTGTGCCCGGATGGCTGCGGCCGATGGCCGAAGCTGCTGCTTCTGTCTGCGTCCTTTTCATTGCCCGACCTCCGTTGGATCGACTGATCGCCGGCCCGAAAAACATTGATTCCCTATACATCTATATTCAGAGTCACGCCGGAAGGACACGCGAGTCAAGCCTCAGAGTGCGGCGATCCGCGGCTTGCCGAAATTGTCCCCACCAGAGGCGATTGCCCCAGTGGATTCGAGCGGGTCAGAAGTCCTCGAACTCCATGGCGCGGAAGACGCGACCGGCGTTCTGCCGGTTGAGCTCGTCGTAGGTGTCCAGGTGGCGGTAGGCCGACTGGTCGATGTTGTAGGCGTCGTTCAGCGTGCCGCCGGTATCGAGGATCTCCTGCACCTCCTCGCGCAGGAAAACGAGGTAATCGAGGGTGTACTTGCGCAGTTGCTCGAAGTCGGTCACCGGACCACCGTGCCCCGGAATGATGTAGTCGGCCTCGATCGCCTCCAGCTTGTCCCAGGTCTCGATCCAGCCGGCGGTGTCGGTGTACTCGAAGATCGGCAGCATGCGCTCGTGGAAGGCGAGATCGCCGGTGATCAGCGTCTTGCGGTCCGGGGCCCACAGGGCGATATCCCCCGGGGCATGCGCGGGGCCGAGAAAGAGCACCTCGATGATCTCGCCACCCATGGCGAGGTCGACGCGATCCTCGAAGATCTTGTCCGGCGTGCCGAGTTCGGTCAGGAACGCCTTGTCGCGGGTACGGTTCGGTGCGCTCTCCAGGCTGCGCTGGCCGTTCTGCTCGATCTCGCGCGCGGCGTCCTCATGCGCGATCACGGTGGCGCCCTGCTCCTGCCAGTAGGTCATGCCGAGCATCGCATGCCCCTGGGCGTTTTCCAGCACTACGTACTTCACCGGCTGCTCGGTGCGCTTCTTGATCTCCTCGTGCAGGGACTGGGCCAGCAGGTAGTTGTCGCCGGCGTTCATCACCACCACGCCATCGTCAGTGATGATGAACGACAGGTTGTTGTTGTGGCCCGAGTTCTCGTAAGTCGATGGCTGAGTGGCACCGATCGCGGACCACACGCCATCAGTCACCTCCTGCGGCATGTCGTAGAGGAAGGAATCCAGCGCCTTGTCGAGCACATACAGGGGGCCACCGGCCTCCTTCCATTCGGGGAAGCCGCCCGCGTAGTTGTGCACGTTGGTATAGCCCATGCGCTGCAGCGTCTGGGCCGCGAGGGCCGAACGGCGGTTCTCGTCGCTGTAGACGACGATGGGCGTGTCCAGGTCGGAGACCTCGCCCGGGATTCGAAACTCCAGCTCCCCGCGCGGGATATTCAGCGTGAGGTGCGAGCGGATCTGGCCACCACCCAGCTCGATCTCCTGGTGCGAACGGACATCGATCAGCACGTGATCCGGTTCGTTCGCGATCATGTCCTCCAGCCCTTCGCGGTCAACCTCCGTGGTCGCCGCGCGCGCATCGTCGACCAGCGCGTCCGCAGAGATGGTTTCGCCCTGGGCGACACCACCCACCGCGAACAGCGTCAGGACCAGCCAGTGTGCGCGCATATCGTTCACCTGCCGATTGAAGAGGTCATTCCCAGAACATAGACAGGCTTTGCGGCCACTTCCACGTCGACCCATACGATTTTCCCGGACGTATTCCCGGAAGGAACGGGCCGTGAGCGGCGACCCAAAGCCCTGCAGGGGCCGAGCTCAGGCACGCTCGAAACTCGTTATTGCGCAGGTCTTCGCGCCCGGATGGAGCCAACCGTACGGTCCATTGCCAGTGGCGGGTCTATAGTCGAGGCATAAGCCAGACCGGCATGACCGGGAGGAGGTCTCGATGAGTCAGCACATGGCGGACGTCACCATCCACATTGACGAGGACATCGAACGCGCAATCCGCCTGCGCATTCAGGACGAGTTACGGGGTCTGGACGGCGTCATGGCCGCTTCCAGCCACGACAACCGGCCTCACCTGCTGGTGGTGGAATACGACCCGGAACGGGTCAACAGTCGGCAGTTGCTGGATACGGTGACGGCAAACGGGGTAACCGCGGAGCTGATCGGGCTGTAAGGGGCGCCCGCGGCGGCGCCGGGAGGCGACTCCGGTGACCCTGACCCAAAAGGCCGCCACCTCCCTGTGACGGCAAACCGGGCCCGTGTGTGGGGTCTCGGAGGTGTTCAGTAGACCGGGACCAGCGCGTAGCCCTGGTTCTGGTAGCCCATCACGGCGATGAAGCCGCTGCGCACCGGCTGAATCGCATCGAGGACCTTGTCGTTGTCCACGCCATAGGCACGCGTCGCCGCGGCACAAACCTCCATGCGCACGCCCAGCTCGTCCAGGCGTTCGACAGCCTTCGCGATCTCCTCCAGCGTGTCGCCATGGTCCATCGCGATCTCGGGCTCCGGGTCGGTGGTGATGAACTTGACCGCCTCGGCGATGAACACCATGCGCAGGTCCGGTTCCACGCCTTCCTTGACCAGGTTTTCGTGGTTGGTGGCGATGCCGCGCAGGTAGGCCAGCATCACGTCGGGGTCGGACTTGCGCATGTCGTAGACCGCACGCATGGTCTCGATACCCTGGGTGGCCTCGCGGTTGTCCAGCCCTTCGGCGTTCGCCTTCGACACCAGCCCGAGGGGCAGCAGCAGGGCCAGTAACAGGATCAGGATTCGCTTTTGCATCGGTTATGCCTCCTTGGGGGTTGGGGTCCCTTTGTAGTGTTTTCGGACCCGACCAGTACATCGCATTCGTCCGTTTTTCCCTAGTAGATCGGGATCACCGCGTAGCCCTGGGCCTGGTAGCCGGTCAGCGACACGAAGGTGTTGCGCACCGGCTCGATGCCCGGCAGCAGTTCGCCGTGATCGACCCCGAACAGGCGGGTGGCCACGGAGCAGGACTCCATCTGCACCCCCTTCTCCTTCAACGCGGCAATGTGCGCCTCGATCGCGTCCAGGTGGTCGAACTCGGTCAGCTCGAAGCGCTCGCGGTCCTCGCTGAGCATGGTCACCGCCTGCCCCCGGAAGGCGAGGATCATGTCGGGCTCCACGCCCTGCTCGGTCAGGTCCTCGAAGGTCTCGCGGATCACCATCAGATACAGCGCGAGCAGTTCGGGGTCGTTGTTGTTCAGGTCGAACACGACCCGGCCCTGGTCGACGCCCTCCAGTGCCCGGGCATCGGTCGGTTCCGCATGCGCGGAAAGCGACGCGACGGACAGCGCGAGGATCAGGGAAAGGACGGCCAGCATTTTCATTCTTCAGTCTCCTTGATGGTGTTGCTTGTGGGGCTCGACGAGTCGGTCGCAACCGCCCGCCAGGCCGTGTCCTGCATCGACGTCAGGTAGCGCAACAGGGGCTGTTCGAGGACACCGTCCAGATGCAGGTGGACCAGTCGAATCGCCCCGCCAAACGCTGCGGTGGCGGCGACCGGAATCTCGATGGGGCGGACCTCGCCCGAGGCGATGCCCTGCTCGATGCACTCGCGCATGCGCATGAAGGGCTGCGAAGAGCACACCGGCGGCTCGTCCGGCAGGAACTCGCGATGGCGCGACTCGAGCACGAAGCGCATGGTGCGAGGCTCCTCCGTCGCCGCCTGAAACAGGAAGGCGATAATGCCGTCGCAGCGCGCCCGGCAATCCTGCTCGCGCTCCATGACCTCGCGCAGCCCGGCATCCATGCGCTCCAGCAGATCGTCGTAGAGCGCCTTGGCCAGCGCCTCCTTGTTGCCGAAGTGGTGGTAGATGGAACCGATCGAGACATCCGCCTCTCGACGGATGTCGTGGATCGACGTGTTGAAGTAGCCACGCGTACTGAACAGCCCCAGGGCCGTTTCCAGCACACGCTGGCGCAACCCCTCACCGCGCAGCTTCTTGTTCGCAACCGTCGACATGAGCAAAACCCGAACGAACGTTCATTCTACTTTATGCCGAATCATCGGGCGTTGTCACCCCGCACCAAAAACGGGCGAAATACGCGGCGTTCTGCCACCATTGGCTCAGGGAGACCCGCCAATGAACCATCCAACCACCCTGCATGCCCTCAACGGCAGGCCCTCTTTCGGCCATCGCCCCTGGCTCGCCTGGCTGGGGGGCGGTACTGCCGTGGCCATCGCCTACGTGCTGATGCCCTACGGACGCGCGGCGGCGGCCCTGTATGTGCTGGCAACCTTCGGGGCAGCGGCCCTCATCGCCATGGCCCTGCTACGCCACACCCCACCGCAGTGCCGATCGGCCTGGGCCCTGATTGCGGTCGCGCTGGGGCTGGCCGGTACGGGCCACCTGATCTGGTACGTGCTGGACCTGCGCGGCCTCGATCCATTCCCGGCGGCGCCGGACTTCTTCTACCTCGCGGTATACCCGCTGTTCATGATTGCCCTGTGGCGCCTCGGCGGTCCGGCACGCAAGGACGATGGGGCCCTGGGTGACGCACTGATCGTCGGCATCTCCGCCGCAGTGCTTGCCTGGGCACTCCTGATTCAGCCCTACCTGTATGACCCCGAACTGAGCTCCATGCAGCTGCTGGTCTCGGCGGGCCACCCGGTCTTTGACCTGATGCTGCTGCCGCTCGTCCTGCGGCTGGTGTTCCGTCACAGCACGCGCATCGACGGCCAGCTGTTCCTGCTGCTCGGCGTACTGGCCTATCTCGCCGCGGACCTGTTCTACGCGCATGGCAACTCCACCGGCTGGTATCAGGCCGGAGGCGTCACTGACGCCGGCTGGCTGGTCGCCTATTCCCTTTTTGCAGCAGCCGCCTGGCACCCCTCGACATCGATCGATCGCGACGAACGCTCACGCAGCCCCGAGCTCTCGCGGCGCCGGCTCTACACCCTGGGCTCCGCCGCCGTCCTGGTGCCGGCCATCATCCTGTTCACGGCCGGAGTGGATCACGACACCGTGCGGATCGCCGCTGGCGCCTCGATTCTGATCTTTCTGCTGGTACTCCATCGGATGGGCGGCCTGATCCGGGAAACCCAGCGCCAGGCACGCGCACTGCAAGCGCTCTCGCGAACCGACCCACTGACCGGTGCGGCGAATCGACGCCACCTGGAGGCCATTCTGGCAGACGAACTGGCCCGTATGCGCCGTCTCGAGACCCCTTTGAGCATCGCCTTCCTCGACCTGGATCACTTCAAGCAGTACAACGATACTTATGGCCATTCGCAGGGTGACCGATTGTTGCGCGACGTGGTCGCCGCCTGGCGCCAGGAGTTACGCCCCAGCGATACGCTGGCGCGTTACGGTGGCGAGGAATTCGTCGTGGTGCTCCCCCACACCGATCTGGATCAGGCCGTCACCGTGGTCGAACGCCTGCGCCACCGCATACCCGACAACCAGACCGGGTCCGCCGGCCTCGCCTGCGCCGAAGCGACGGAAACGCCGGACCAGCTTCTCGCCCGCGCGGATCAGGCCCTGTACCGCGCCAAGAACCAGGGCCGCGACCGGGCTTGCATTGCCACCATGGATGACCGCGTGCCGGCCGAGGCCTGAGTCTTTCGGCCCACGCCAGGCCCCAACTGTCCTCAAGGGAGATCCCGGATAACGCCATGACCGAACCGACGCCTGCCCGTGCCACGATCCGCCAGCAGCTGGAGCAGCTGGCCGCCCTCGTTCGCGATGATCAGCAGGAGGCAGCCCGCCACCTGATCGCCCGGATCGAGGAGACGCTGGACCACCTGCCAACGGAGGCGGCCGCCCCTGCGCCCTCGGCGCCGGCCCGCAAGCCCCCGCGCGAACCCGACACCGAAGCGGTCAAATGCCCGCGCTGTACCCTGCGGGCCTTCGCCTATCAACCGGACACCCTGCGCGAACAGCCCGGGCACCCGGGCCATTTCGAGGGGCACTATCACTGCATGAGCTGCGGCCACGAGGACTGGCGCCCCGTCACATGATCCCTGGACATTTCCGCCGCCGCCTGGCTATAGTGCGCGCACCCTCAGGGGAGTAGTCGCTCCGGCCACCCGTGCCGGAGGCACACGTCAACAGACTTGGCCGCATGGCCATGGCGTGTGCAGCCCACCCGAAGGCGCCTCGGCGCGCCTTCGTCGGACGGCCTGACGAGACCTGTGGCACCGACATCCGGTTCGCCTGCTGGCGAGCCTGGCCCGTGGGCGGGCGGCGATGGCGGTGTCACACGGTTGTGTCATGCCGCTCGCCCCGGATTGCATCCATGGAACTCTTTCTGCTCTCCATTGTGGCGGTTGCCATCGCCGAAATCGGTGATCGTTCGATGTTTCTGGCCGCCCTGTTCGGCATGCGCTGCCGCAGTACCTGGGCCGTCTTCTGGGGCATGGCCGCCGGTCTGTTCCTGAATCAGCTGCTGTCTGCGGTGGCCGGCATCTGGCTGTTCGCGGTGATCGCGACCGACTGGCACCTGTGGGTGGTCGGGACGGCCTTCCTGGTCATGGCCGTGTGGGTGCTGATCCCCGAGGACGACGAGTTCGAGAAAGACACCCGCGCGCGCAGCGCCTTCCTCGCGGCCGCCGTTGCCTTCTTCGTGTTCGAGATGCTCGACAAGACCCAGCTGGCGGTCATCACGCTGGCCGGGGCCTCCGGGGCCCTGCTGCCGGTTGTGCTGGGGGCCACGGTGGGCATCCTGCTGATCACTACCCCCGCCCTGATCCTCGGCAAGCGCTTTGCCGAGCGTATCCCGGCCGCCCCGATGCGCTACATCGCCTCCGGCATGTTCCTGCTGATTGGCCTGTGGACGTGGGCCGAGGCCGGAGGCTGGATGCCGGACATGGGCCTGCCGGATCTGTCGGAATGGCTGTTGCGCGCCGTGGAGAACCACCAGTAGCGGGTGGCAAGGAGGCTCGGGGTCGGGGCGGCAGGGACCCTCGGCCGGGCGGGCGAGCGCCCATACCCCTCCGGCTAGTACCGACGACGCGGGTGGGTGTGCACCCAGGTACGGAGTTGGCGGGTCTTTTCCACCATGCGCCACAACGACCGGCTGTTGTTGTAGCGCGAGACGTGCTGCAGCGGCACCCAGAGGATATCGTGCGATTCGTGGCTGCCCGGCACCGGCAGGCGGTCGTCGATCTCCAGCAGGAAGCGCACGTCGATGTGCTCGTGCATGGGGAAGTGCGGGCTCGCCGCGATGGTATGGATATCGAGGTCGAAGATGTCCTCGGCCACCAGGTGAATATGCTCCGAGGGAATGCCGGTCTCTTCGTGGATCTCGCGCAGGGCGACCTGCAGGATGTCGGCCTGGCCATCGGCATGGCCACCCGGCTGAAACCAGCGGTGGTGCTTGCCATGCAGCAACAGCAGTACCCGCTCGCGGTCAGGGCTCACCACCCAGGCCGATCCGGTTACATGCGCCGGCAGCAGGTCGCAGTGAAAGCAGTCCGGATGCGCCCCGACAAAGTCCAGCGCACGGCGCACGAACCCCGCCTCCTCGATGAACCGCGTCTGATGACCGGCCAGCAGTTCCAGCAGTTGCGCGCGATGCATGCTACGTCCCGGCGGGGTTGTGCAGGGCGTGGATCGCCGCCCGCGCCGCCTCGTCGACGTCCGCCTCGGAGCCCGCCAGTGTCAGGCGACCAAACGCGCCCACCGCGCGCACGTCGATCAGCGAGACATGGGAGGCCTTCAGGGCCTGATTCGCCGCGTAGATGATGTAGCCGGCCGGCTCCGCCTCGAGGATGAACATGCTCTGATCCGGCAGGATCATGTTGCCGCGCCGGTTCTGGCGGTTGATCAGTACCGTGTGGTCCGGGGTCATGCCGCGGATGGTCTCCTGCCACGGGATACGGCAGGCCTGGCGTTCGGACTGATCCGCGCCCAGGCGCTGCAGCAGGACGCGCCCGGCCTCCTGAACATCGCTCTGGTCGCGATGGTGGATCACCATGGAACCGAACTCGCGCTCCACCACCTGCTGTGCGAGGTGCACCCGGGTGGCCTTCAGCGCAACATCGGTCAGCCGGTGCACGGCCATGCCCGGCGAAACCTCCACCCACAGGCACGCATCCCCCGGCACGGGCAGAAAGCCCTGGGAGACGGTGGCCATGTATTCCGCCAGCTGGGGCTGGAGGGAATCCATGTAGACGTAGGTGCGCAGCTTGATCATCGATTTGCGTAGGGAAACACCCCGTTAACCCCCGTGCGGCCCGGGCCCGCGCGGGACTCCGCACACACGAATTTGAGCCGCCAGAAAACCGCCGGCTTGTTCGCGCACACGGGAATAAAGGGGCGTATTGTGAACGCCCCGCCCAAGAAGCTCAATGTCAGGCGACCGGTCCGGACACATGGCACCGGCCCCAGTCTGTGAAATACCCCCGCGACATTCCGCCTGGCGGCCCCTAGTCTCAGGGGGAAGGCGTTCACGCTTTTCACGCCCAACCCCTGGAGCCTGCATGAGCATCGACCAGGAAACGGACCTGACGCACCACCACAAACCACGCGATGTCTCCGACCGTGTTGCGCGAGCATTTACCGCCCGGATGCGCTTTTTCGCGGATACCTTCTTTGCTCGCCGCTACGGCCATCGCGCAGTGGTACTGGAGACGGTCGCCGGTGTCCCCGGCATGGTCGGCGCCACGTTACAGCACCTGCGTTCGCTGCGGCGCATGGAGGACGACCACGGCTGGATCAGAACCCTGATGGACGAGGCCGAGAACGAGCGGATGCACCTGCTCACGTTCATCGAGATCGCGTCGCCGAGCTGGTTTGAACGGGTTCTGATCATCCTCGCCCAGGGTTTCTTCTACACCCTGTATTTCCTGATCTATGTCGTCTCCCCGCGTACCGCGCACCGCATCATCGGCTACTTCGAGGAAGAGGCGATCGTCAGTTACACGGAATGCCTGGAGGAAGTGGAAACCGGCGCGATCGAGAACATCCCCGCGCCCGACCGCGCCATCCAGTACTGGGACCTGCCGGAGGACGCACGCCTGATGGATGTGATCCGCGCCGTACGCGAAGACGAGGCCGGTCATCGCGACGTCAACCACGGCTTCGCCGACCTGCTGAGCAAAAAATCCTGAACGACGGAGCAACAACACCTGAGTCGTTAACCTGGCCAGCCCCGCCCTTCCTGCGCCAGGCCGCGGTGGTACCGCCGGGCCCTGCAGCCGTGCCAGTGCCCGGCCTGACCACGGATGCGGTAGAGCCCGTGGCAGCTGAACCGGCATCCGCTGTCCGTATAATGGGCGCATTCCGATTACGCAGGGAGCGTTATGCAGAACCCGGACGATGCCGCACAGCTGCTCGACACCCTGCAGGATGACAGCCAGTTCGATCTCGCCGGAACCCTGCGCCGTATCGTGGACTGGCTGCGCCCGGACAACCCGCGCAACGTCGCGCCGGTCATTGCCCGGATCGAGAGCCTGACCCTGGCCCTGCACGAGCGCCCCGAGGTGCGGGAACGCCTGCGCGAGCGCCTCGAGGCCGGACTGGAGGACGCCCGCCACCTGACGCTCTACACCGGTGTGGGCCTGTTCTCCCGCAAGGGCTTCTTCCGCGAAGCGGCGGAACTGCTGTACGAGCGCATCAACCCGCACCCGATGGACCGCACCGATCTCCGGGACGTGCTGTACCACGTATTCCACGACCCCGATGACACGATCTGGGTCTCGGCCCTGCCGGATGATGCCTGGTCCCGCCTGCTCGAGGCGCTGGGCTGCCTGTCCGGCGAACACCCCGGTGTACTGGAGCGCGCCCGCAGCGAGACGCTCTATGCCCTGGAGATGCTCTCGATCTGGATTGCAGCCGAGGAACTGGAGCCGGAACTGCTGCGCCTGGACCCGTCGATTGCCGAGCGCAACTCCGCGTTCGTCGCGCAGGAACGCGAGATCTCCGCCTATGTGCGCGACTACCGTGCCTGGCTGCAGGACCCCGCCCACGAACGCATGGACGACGCCCATGCGCGGGTGTTGCTGGAGCAGTGCGCGGAGCAGATCGTGCGCCTGCGCCAGCGTGCGATCACGCATGGCAGCAGCCTGTCGCTGACCCACCTGCTGGAGCGCCTGGACCAGACGCTGTCGCGCATCCACAAGCTGCTGGACCTGCTGGAACCGCGCGAGGAGGCGCACACCCGCGCTACCGCGGTCGGCGTGTTTCGCGAGCTGGTCACGGCCAGTGCCCGCCGCCATGGCCTGCGGGCCCTGTGGCAGGACAACATCCGCCTGGTCTCGCGCAGCATCACGCAGCATGTCTCCGACACCGGCGAGCACTACATCACCCGCGACCGCGGCGAATATCTGAAGATGCTGCGTTCGGGGGCCGGGGCGGGTCTGATCATCGCCTTCATGGCGCTGATCAAGATCCAGGTGGAGTCGCTGGGGCTGTCCGAGGGCTGGAACGCGTTGTGGGTCAGCCTGAACTATGGCCTGGGTTTCGTGCTGATCCACATCCTGCACTTTACCGTGGCGACCAAGCAGCCGGCGATGACCGCCGCGCGCCTGGCAGCCGCGATCGAGGAGAACGAACGCGGCACGGCCGACGCCTCGAAGCTCGCCGATCTTCTGGTACGGGTGGGCCGTTCCCAGTTCGCGGCCGTGCTGGGCAATGTCGGTGTCGCACTCCCCACCGCACTGCTGGTCGGGGTCCTCGCCGCCTGGGGTTTCGGCACTCCGATCCTGTCGGGCACCGAGACGGATTACCTGCTGGACGGCCTGCGCCCGATCATGGGCCTGGCGCTGTTCTTTGCGGCCATCGCCGGGGTCTGGCTGTTCGTCTCCGGCCTGATAGCCGGTTTCTTCGACAACCGCTGCGCCTATCTCGACCTGCCCGGGCGCCTGCGCGAGCACCCGCTCTTGCAGCGCCTGCTGCCGACCCCGACGCGCCACCGCCTCGCGGACTGGGTCGGGTACAACTACGGCGCGGTGCTGGGCAATTTCCTGTTCGGCATGCTGCTGGGCATGACCGGCTTTGTCGGCTACCTGCTGAACCTGCCGCTGGACATTCAGCACGTGGCCTTCGCCTCCGCCAACCTCGGCTACGTGACCGCCAGCGAGCCCATCGGCATGTTCACCTTCCTGCTGTTCCTGGTGTTCGTGCTGCTGATCGGCGCGGTGAACCTGTGGGTCAGCTTCGGCCTGGCCCTGTACGTCGCCCTGCGTGCCCGCGGCGTGCGGATCGGGGCCTTCGACCGCGTGCTGAAGGCATACGGCCAGCACCTGCGTCGACACCCGACGCAGTTCCTGCTCCCGCCCCGGGATGGCGAGGCACGGGAAGGTGACGAGACTCCCCCCAGGTGAGGTCGCTGTGATGCGCGTTTGGGGGGTGGTGCTCGCAGCCCTTTGGCTGGCCTCCTGTGCCGGCAGCCCGCCATACCCGGCCGCGGACGATACCCCGGACGAACGCCCGCACGCCAAGGTCCTCGAGACCGCCGACGGGACCCGCCTGCCACTCCACCGCTGGGGCCCGGAGAACCCCCGTCGGGTGGCACTCGTCCTGCACGGGTTCAATGACCACGGCGGCAGCATGGCGGCGCTCGGCGAGGCCCTCGCCGAGCGCGAGATCGCCGTCTACGCCTATGACCAGCGCGGCTTCGGCGCCAACCGCGATGCCGGTCGCTGGGCGGGCTACGGGACCCTGGCCGAGGATGCCCGCGACGGGCTGCGGCTGCTGGCCGAGCGCTATCCGGACCAGCCGCCCTATCTGGTTGGCAAGAGCATGGGCGGTGGCGTGGCCCTGCTGGCTGCGACCGGGCGCGACCGTCCACCCCTGCGCGGGACGATCCTGATCAGCCCCGCCGTCTGGAGCCGCGAGCAAATGCCCTGGTATCAGCGCTTCGGCCTCTGGGTGGGTGCACGTCTGGTCCCGGGGATGCGCCTGTCGGGCGAGATGGCCGCGGAGTTTGATATCCACCCCACCGACGATCCCGCAGTCCTGGATCAGATGCGCGAGGACCCGCTGGTCCTGCGTGATGCCCGCATCGACGTCCTGGACGGCCTGACCACCCTGATGGGCCGGGCATTGAGCGCCGGGGATACCCTCCCCGCACCAAGCCTGCTGCTGTATGGCGCGAAGGACGATCTCGTGCCCCCCGGCCCGATGGCGATACTGGCCGAACGCCTGGCCGCAACCGGCGCCACGGGCCACCGCATGGTGCTCTACCCCGAGGGCTATCACATGCTCACACGCTATACGCGGTCCGCCGACACCTTCGGCGACCTCGCCGCATGGATGCTGGACCCCGAGGCCAGCCTGCCATCGGGCCACGAACGCGAACCGGACACCATGGTGAAGAACCTGCAAGAACTCGATTAGCCGCGCTGATCCTTGCTGGCCGCACAATAGCCACCCGGAGCCCCGACGCGATACGACGTGCCTGCCCGGGAGTGTGATCCAGATCAAGGTACACAGGTATTAGATGTCTCACACTCGAGGCCCTTTTCTATCGTCCAGAAAGGCGCTGGCCTATGTCCGCGGAACGTCCCGCATCCCCTCGCCGGGCTTTGCGACTGCGGCTGTTCATCATCGCGGCCATCATGGGGGTGGCCCTGCTCGTCTTTCTGGCCGTCCACATCACCTCCACCCTGATCTACGAGCGCACGATGACGCGCCAGGCGGAGCAGACCGCCAGCGGCATCGCCCACCAGACCTTCGCCTCCATGTTCCAGATCATGCGCGAGGGCTGGACCCGCGAGCAGCTGGAGGCGTTTTCGGCGGGCATCGAGGAATCGCTGGCGGATACGCCGTTGCAGCTGGATCTCTATCGCGGCGAGAAGGTCTCGGCCCTGTACGGCGACGTGGACCAGGCCAACTGGCACGAACGTATCGAGCAGGCCTTCAAGACCGGTGCCATCGACAGTCGCCAGGATAACGGCGAGCTGCGCTACACCTTCCCCCTGCGCGCCCGCAACGAGTGCCTGAGCTGTCACGACAACGCGTCCAGCGGCGACGTGCTCGGGGTGATGGAAGTGCGTCAGGACCTGGGCACGGCCATCAGCGAGGCGCGCAACCAGCAGGTCTGGACCTTCCTCGGGACCGGGCTGGGCACGCTGCTTCTGGGCTCCCTGATTGCCGCCTGGGCCACGGCCCCCATCACCCGCTCGGTGCGCCGGTTCCAGGACCAGGTGACCCAGGTCAACGCAATCAAGGATCTCAACCACGTCGAAACGCAGGCCATCGACACCGGCTTCGTGGAACTCAACCAGGTGGTCGATCAGGTGGATGACCTGGTGCGCAAGCTGCGCTCGGTCGCAGTGGACAAGGACATCCTCGAGTTCGAGCTGAAGCTCCTCGACAAATTCATCATCACCTCGGACGTGGTGCGCGACTGGCGCGAATACATCGGCGTGCTGCTCACCGAGATCAACACGATCATCGACGCCTACACGCTGTTTACCCTGTTCAAGGCCAACGACGAGGTCTACGAACTGGAGATCTTCTGGCGCGCCGAGCCGACCGAGACCACCCGGCGCACGGTGGAGCACCTGGCCGCCCACCGCATCCGCGGCGCGGAGCAGTTCGCGATGGACGCCAACCTGACAGTCCGTCACAACGTCGCGGACACCAGCCGCGCGTTGCCGGAGCTATCCCCGCACACCATCGAGATGGCGACCAAGTCCCTGGTCCTGGAGGCCCCGCGCATCGGCGGTGTAGTCGGGATCGGGGTGCAGTCCGAGCTGGTGCGCGATCCGGTGCGGCACGTGGTGATCGAGAGCATCCTGTCGACCCTGCTGAACCTGGTGGGCTCTGTGAAAGCAATCTACAAGTACACCCAGGACCTGGAGTACTACGCCACCCGCGATCCGCTGACGAACCTGTACAACCAGCGGGTGTTCTGGGAGCTGCTGAACTACGAGATCAAGCGCGCCGAGGGGCATGCCTACCCCTTCGCGGTCATGGTCGTGGACCTCGACAACTTCAAGACCATCAACGACCGCTATGGCCATGCCTTCGGCGACCGCTTCCTGCAGGCCTATGCGAACACCATCCAGGATGCGATCCGCAACGAGGACATCCTGGCCCGCTACGGCGGGGACGAGTTCGCGCTGATCCTGCCCGAAACCGACCAGCAGTCCGCCTGGCAGCTGGCCGCCCACATGGCCGAGGCCACCGATCGACTGTCGCTCCCGGCCCCGGATGGCTCGCGCGTCAAGGCCACCACCTGCATCGGCATCTCGGCCTATCCGCGCCACGGCAAGGACACGCGTGATCTGTTCCTGGTGGCCGACAACATGATGTACAAGGCCAAGCGCGAGGGGAAAAACGCGGTCTGCGTGCCCAGCGACGAGGAAGTGGCCGAGGTATTCCGCGAAGCGGGCGAGACCGGCATCATGATCATGGAGGCACTGGAAGACCGGCGCATCGTGCCGTTCTTCCAGCCCATCATGGACGTCCGCACGGGCGAGGCGCGGATCCACGAACTGCTGATGCGCATCCGCGTCGGCGACGAACTGATCCCGGCCGGACAGTTCGTCGAGGTGGCCGAGACCATGGGCGTGATGCATCAGCTCGACTACGTGCTGATCGAACAGGCCTTTGCCGAGGTACAGCGTTCAGGCTACACCGGGCTCCTGTTCATCAATCTGTCGCCGCGCGCCCTGATCATCGGCGAGTTCATCGGCAAGGTCCGCCAGCTGGCGCAGGATCATGACATCGACCCGGCCAAGGTCGTATTCGAGATCACCGAGCGCGACACGGTGAAGAACATGGCCGTACTGGAGAAATTCGTCCTGGATCTCAAGCATCAGGGCTTCCAGTTTGCCGTCGACGACTTCGGCTCCGGCTTCTCGTCATTCCACTATCTCAAGCGGTTCCCGATCGACTTCGTGAAAATCGAGGGCGACTTCGTACGCAACATGGTCCACGACCTGCGCGACCAGGCGTTCGTACGTTCCATCGCTGCGCTGGCCCGTGACCTGGACGTGCGCACCATCGCCGAGTTCGTCGAGGACCAGGAGATCCTCGAGGCGGTGCAGTCGATCGGCATCCACTACGCCCAGGGCTTCCATGTTGGCCATCCCGGCCCGCAACTAGGCAACCCACCAGCATGAGCGGTGGGCGGCCCACCCTGATCGAGGGGCTGAAGCAGCAGCTGGGCAGCCCGAACCGTGACCTGTTGCTGATGCCCTGGCGTCATCACGCCCTGCTGGAGCATCAGCGAGCGCGTCTGATCATCTCGCGAGTGCGCCTGGTTGCGTTTCTGTTTGCACTCCTCACCCCCCTCTGGATCCTGGTGGACCTCGTGTTTCTGCCCTGGCCGGTCTGGGGCGAGCTTGCCCTGGCACGGCTGTTGACCAGTGCGGCCTTTCTGGCCATGGCCCTGCGCTTCCGGCCATCGGAGAGCATGCCCCGTGCTTGGGTCGCACTGGCCCTGCTGTTCGCGATCCCGACCGTCTTCTTCCTCTACTCCCATCCGCTCCTGGCGTTCCGCGACATGGCCGGGCTCGAGGCCGCGATCGCGGCCGGCTACGCCTTCCTGCCCTTCGTGATGATCGCGGGGCTGGCGATCTTTCCGCTGACCGTCACCGAGGCAGTCGCGTACGCGGCCCCCGTACTGGCCGGACAGGCGGTAGCGGCCGCCCTGCAACTGGACGGCATGGAATGGACCACGCACGCCGGTGCCTTCTGGCTGTTGCTGCTGATCGCCTCGGTCGCTGCACTGGCCAGCATGAGCCAGCTGCAGTTCCTGGCCGCCCTCGTGCGCGAATCCTCGCGCGATGCCCTGACCGGCTGCTACACCCGCCGCAGCGGCGAGTCGCTTCTGGAGCGCGAGATGGCACGGTCACAGCGTCAGAGTCGCCCGCTCGCGGTGGCCTTTGTCGACCTCGACAACTTCAAGGCACTGAACGACCGCTTCGGACACGAGCAAGGCGACCGGGCCCTGCGTGCGGTTGCCACCGCCCTGACCGAACGCCTGCGCGGTATCGACAGCGTGATTCGCTGGGGCGGCGAGGAGTTCCTGGTCCTGATGCCCGAAACCGATCGCGCGGGCGCCCGCGAGGCCATGGAACGGGTGTTGCGCGAACCGGCGTGCTACACCCCGGACGGCGACCCCCTGACCGCCAGCACCGGGATCGCCAGCTACCCCGAAGAGACACTGGCCACGGGCGCCGAGGCCCTGGTGCACGAAGCCGACCTTCGGATGTATCGTGCCAAGAAAGAGGGCGGTGATCGCATCATCGATACGCGGGTCACCGCGCAGGAGAACGCCGGGTAGCGTGGAGGGCAACATGAACCATTCGAGTGACCGGCTGGATCAACTGGTTGCGCAGACGCAGCGCTCGCGCGCAGAACGCGAACGCGGGTACCGCGAGCAGGCACTGAAGATGTATCCCTGGGTTTGTGGGCGCTGCGGGCGCGAGTTCACACGAGCCAACCTGCACGAACTGACCGTGCACCACCGCGACCACGACCACGACAACAACCCGTCCGATGGCAGCAACTGGGAGCTGCTGTGCCTGTACTGCCACGACAACGAGCACCAGCGCTACACCGAC
Source organism: Thioalkalivibrio sp. ARh3 (assembly GCF_000377265.1). Lineage (NCBI taxonomy): Bacteria > Pseudomonadati > Pseudomonadota > Gammaproteobacteria > Chromatiales > Ectothiorhodospiraceae > Thioalkalivibrio > Thioalkalivibrio sp. ARh3. The sequence continues at coordinate 11,981 of NZ_KB897953.1, read as the reverse complement.
GCGACCCCCGGCAGTGGTCAAAGCGCGGGCACGTCGGCAACCCACAACCCCTTCGCCGAGCTCGCCGACCTGCTGAAACGCAAGGACGACCCCAAGTAGCCCCTTGCCAGGCGGCTGCCTGAATCGGCCACCACGCGAGGGCCCGGAGCCCTTGCCATCACAACCACGGAGGCAGTGATCAATGGATCCCGCTCCCACGCCGGCAGACCCGCCCGGAAGGGCCCTCGCCATGCTTCCGGACAAGGGCCTCCCGGCGTGCTGCAAGACCGCCCCCAGGCACGACGGCATCGCGTACTCGTGTCTGCGCTGCCTGCGATCCTGTGACGCGCATCGAGCGGGTGAGGTTGACGCTGCAGGGGGTCAGGAAACTCGGCCACAACGATCTACACTAAACGTTGAAGGCTGCCGAATTCCCGCGCGGGTGCGAGTGCAGAGCCCGACCCGCTTGCGGATGCTGTGTTCCGTTTCGCCCTTCGGGGCATCCACGTCCGTCCAACAGGAGGCACTGTATGGATACCGTATGGATCGTTGTCGCCGATGCCGCCCGCGCGCGCATCCTCAGTTGTGAAGGTCGCGCCTGCCAGGGTCTGCACGAGACCGAGACCCTGACGCACACCGAATCCCGCGTACATCCTCGAGAGCTGGTTAGCGACCGGCCGGGCCGCAGCTGGAGCAGCGCTGGGGGTGATGGCCGCCACGCCATGCAGGAGACTACCGATCCGAGCGTTAATGAGCGCAACCGCTTTGCCCGCCAGGTGGCCGATCATCTCAAGTCGGCCTATCACGCCGGCACCTACCAGCGGCTGGTGATCCTGGCCGCGCCCCAGTTCTTGGGTGCACTGCGCGAACTGCTGGACCCACAGGTCACGCAGATCGTCACCGCCCAGATCGCCAAGAACGTGTCCAAGGTTCAGGACCCGGCCGCCCTGCGCAATCACCTGCCGGACTTTCTCTACTAGGCAGCCCCCAGGGCCCAACCTTCGCAAGGCCCCGCCCGGCGCGGGGCCTTTTTCGGTCGTATCCGGTCCTGACCGCCCCCATGGGTTCGCGCCCTGCTCAGCGGCGACAGGAGATCCTCCCGTTTATCCACGCTCGGCACGGCTGAAGCTCAGAATACTCGCCGGGCTGGACGGGTGGGCAAGCGGGCCTGCAGAACCACCCGCGTATTCGGACGGTCCCGTGGACAACCTATTGAGAGATCACACCTAGGGAAACACTGATTCATGTACACACTCGCGTTGGTACCCCAGGTTTTCCGAGACCAGGCGCGTCGTGCAGCGGGTAGTGGTTCTACCCGCAAGCGGCGCAACGCAGGATCGGGGAACCCGGGGTGCCAACCCCGAAGGGGCTCGGCCGCTTTTGCGCGGGAACCGCGTTGCGGCTCCCTTGTGCAGAATGACTGCACGGCGGTCACCGCGCCTTGTTCGCACGCAAAAGCGACTCGAGCGCGAGCGTGTACATGAATCAGTGTTTCCCTAGCGCGGACTCGAATCCTCGCGCTCGAGCATTTCCGGAACGGGTGCCACGCGCTCGATATCCGGTTCGGGGAAATCGCTCGGGGCCAGGACCCCCAGCAACCTGGGGCCTTCGTGCGCGGGCTCAAAGACCGCCAGTTCGGCCTCCTGAATCTCCAGATCCACCGCATGGCGCAGGTTCAGGTCGTGCCCCACCACGACGATGTTCGAGGCGGGGTCGGCCGGGGGCGTCTGGAGATGACGTCGCAGGCCATCGATCAGATGGGCGCGGCGCTCCTCGTCCTGCACCCAGGGGAGATTGAACAGGTCATAGCGGATTTCGTAATCCTCGAAGGCCAGCGAGGCGGTCTCCCAGTTGCGGCAGAACGGGCTGGTCAGCACCTGTTCCACCGGGATATCCAGCGCCCGAAAGCCATCGCCGACCCGTCGCGCATGGTTGCGACCGAGGGTGCTGAGGTTGCGCTGTCCCGCGCAGTCATCCATGTCGCTGAGGTCGTAGTCATCGCGCACGCGGTCGGTCTCCGCATGGCGCCAGAACACGACCAGCCCGCCACCCTGAAGGCGCTCGATCAGTTGTTCCGCATCCAGCTCCCCGGCCCCAAGCCCTGCCGGCATGAGGCCAAGGAGCAGCGCCCCCACTACCCCACACGTTCGCCCCGGCATCGTCTCTACTCCCCGCTCGTCTACCTACTGCGTAGACGAAAAATGCCGAGGACGCCGGCTTGCGATGCATCAGAAGTCGTCGGGTATCAGTACGCCCAGCAGTCGCGAGCGCTCGTCTCCGGGCTCAAAGACGGCCATCTCGCCCTCGTGGATCCTTACCCGGGCCGCTCGCTGCAGATTGATGTTGTGCCCCACGATCACCACGTTCTGGCTGGCATCCTCGGGGGGCGTGTTCAGGTAACGCTGCAAGGCTCGAACCAGCTCTTCCTGCCGCTCGCGCCCGCGCACCGGCGGGACGTTGAACAGGTCGTCGCGGATCTCGTAGGAGTTCTCGCCAAAGGCGATGCGGGCCGTATCCACGTTGCGGCAGAAGGCCGAACTCAGGATGGACTCCACGGGGATCGCATGGCGCTCGAAGCCCTCGCCTACCTTGCGCGCCTCTTCCTTCCCTTCATCGCTGAGGTTGCGCTGCAGATCGCAGCGGGACATGTCCGACAGGTCGCGATCGCGCTGGCTGCGGTCGGTCGCCGCATGACGCCAGTAGATCACCATCCCGCCCTCCTGCATGCGCTCGATCAGGGCCTCCGTGGACAGTTCCGCCTTGGCGTGACCCAGGAACGAGATGAGCAAGACTGAAGCCACAACGACCAGCATGCGCCACATACATTTTTCCTCTTGTGTTTCGGCGTGCCAACGCCAGGATGTGACCCCCTCTCTACGAAGGGGTTCGCGGCCCGGTAGCGTTGACGCCCCCCTACCCCGGCCCTAGTATGCCGTTCTCCCCAGCCCGGAATCCCGCTCCCGCATGACCTACTGTGTCGCCATCGATCTGGACGACGGCCTCGTGTTCGCCTCGGACTCGCGCACCAATGCGGGCGTCGACCAGGTCAGCACCTACAGCAAGATGCACACCTTCGAGGTCGAGGGCCAGCGTCTGTTCGTTGTGCTGACTGCCGGGAACCTGGCCACCACCCAGGCGGTGGTGCACCGGCTCAAGCGCGACATGGAGGACAACGCCGAGGAGAGCCTGGCGACCGTGGAGCGTCTGTCGGATGCCGCCGAGTACCTGGGGCGCCTGAATCGCGAGGAGACCGAGAAGCATTCCGAGGCCCTGTCCCGGTCCGGCATGCAGGCCGAGGCAACGATGATCATCGGGGGCCAGATCGCAGGGGATGCCCCGGGCATCTACCTGATCTACCCCCAGGGCAACTACATCACCACCTCGCAGCAGACGCGGTTTTTGCAGATCGGCGAGAGCAAGTACGGCAAACCGATCCTTGATCGCATCATCGAGCACGACACCGCGCTGGGCGATGCGGCCCGCTGTGCGCTGGTCTCGATCGACTCCACCATCCGCTCCAACCTGACCGTCGGGCCCCCGATCGAGGTACTGGTCTACGAACGCGGCACCATCGCCTTCGACCACTATCTGTGCATGGAGGCCGATGACGAATACCTGCGTTCCCTCACTCAGGCCTGGGACACGAACATCAAGCGCGCCTTTACCGACCTGCCCCGCTTCGACTGGGAAGGCACCCACGGGCGCAAGCAGCGGGGCACACGGGTCAGCCGGGGCTCCAGCAAATCCGGCGGCAAGGCCGCCTCGACCAAGGCGAGCACCAGCAAGACCAAGAAGCCACGCCGCTAACCACGACGCTGTAGGAGCCGGCTTGCCGGCGAAGCCCCTGCCAAAGCCGGACGCGGGCAGGGCTTCGCCTGCAAGCAAGCCCCCACAGGCGCGGGTTACGCGGCTTGTGCGGGGGCAGCCAGGAACCAGGTCTCGGCGTTGGCGCCGTGGATATCCGCGATGTCCTGCTGGAGCCGGTCGACAAAGTCATGCAGACCGTCTTCGGCCAGCAGTTCGTCCACGCTGGCGTTCATCGCGTGGCGCCGGGCCTGGATCACCAGCCGCAGCGGGACTTCGTTGTTCGGCAGGCTCTCCAGCGCGTCCTGCACCTGGGTCAGGGCATGTGTCACCGACCGCGGGAACGCCTTGTCCTGCAGCAGGAAACGCACCACGTCCACACCGTTGATCCGCCGCTTCACGTGCTGGCGGTACATCTGAAAGCCGCTCTCGGAGCGCAGTATGCTGGTCCACAGCAGGCCCTCGTAGGGCTCCGGGTCGTCGTTGTTCTTCTTCAGGAGCTTCAGCGCACCGACATCCACCTGGCGCGTGCCCATGTCCGCGCGCTCCAGATTGCGCCCGAGACGGATGAAGTCATAGGCCGCGTCGTGACTCATCGTCCCCGCCAGCAGGCCGGTCAGGGTCTGACAGCGCTGGATGATGCTCGACAGGAATTCAAAGCGTCCGCGCTTGCCGATGCCCTGGTCGATCTCGTCACGGGCGAACAGGTAGAGCTCGTTCATCACCTCCCAGGCCTCGGATGGCACCAGATCGCGGGTGGTACGCACGTTCTCGCGCGCCGCACGCAGGGAGTTGAGCACCGAGCTGGGGTTGTCGGCGTCGGCCAGCAGGAACTTCACGCAGTTGCGCTCGTCCTCACGCTGGTAGTGGTTGTCGAACAGCTCGTCGTTCCCGGTCACCTCGACCAGGCCCTTCCACGAGAGCTGGACCGACTTCGGCATGTCCAGCGCCAGCAGATGGAAGGCCGTGACCATGCGCGCGGTGTTCTCCGCGCGCTCCACATAACGCGCCATCCAGTAGACGCGTTCCGCGACTCTCGAGAGCATCTCAGTTCTCCTCGTCCACGATCCAGGTGTCCTTGCTGCCCCCGCCCTGCGAGGAATTGACCACCAGCGAGCCCTTGCGCATTGCCACGCGGGTCAGCCCGCCCGCGGTCACGTCGGTGCGCACGCCCTGCAGGATGAACGGCCGCAGGTCCAGGTGGCGCGGCTCGATATCGTCGCCACACAGCGTCGGGGCGACGGACAGGTCCAGGGTCGGCTGTGCGATGTAGTTGCGCGGGTCCTTCTGGATCAGCTGGGCAAACTCCGCGCGCTGCTTCTTGGTCGCGTGCGGGCCGACCAGCATCCCGTAGCCCCCGGACTCGTTGGCCGGCTTCACCACCAGCTCGTCCAGATGGTCGAGCACGTACTCGCGGTCCTTGTCGTCCACGCACAGGTAGGTCGGCACGTTGGGCAGGACCGGCTCCTCGTCGAGGTAGTAGCGAATCACCTCGGGCACATAGGCGTACATCACCTTGTCGTCGGCGACCCCGGCCCCGGGGGCATTGGCGAGCCCGACATTGCCCTTGCGCCAGGCCCGCATCAGGCCGGGCACGCCCAGCATCGAGTCCGGATTGAACACCTCCGGGTCGAGGAACTCGTCGTCGATCCGACGATAGATCACGTCCACCCGCTCCAGACCATCGATGGTGCGCATGTACACGCAGTCGTCATCACCGACCACCAGGTCCGCGCCTTCGACCAGCTCCGCCCCCATGCGCTGGGCGAGGAACGAGTGCTCGAAATAGGCCGAGTTGTAGATGCCCGGCGTCAGTACCGCGATCTCCGGATAGTCCTGCGGGCGCGGCGAGATCGAGGCCAGCATGTCGAACAGCTGGGTTGGGTACTCGTCCACCGGCAGGATGCTGGAGCTCTCGAACAGCTCCGGGAACACCCGCTTGGTCACCTGCCGGTTTTCCAGCATGTAGGACACGCCGGACGGCACGCGCAGGTTGTCCTCCAGCACGTAGAAGTCGCCCTTGCCGTCGCGCACCAGGTCGGTGCCGCAGATATGCGCCCATACGCCGTGCGGCGGCGTGATCCCGACGCACTGCTCGCGGAAGTTCTTCGACTGCTTCAGGACATAGCGCGGGATGATCTTGTCCTTGAAGATCTGCTGCTTGTTGTAGATGTCGTTGATGAACATGTTGAGCGCGGTCAGGCGCTGCTCGAGCCCCCTGGTCACGCGCTCCCACTCGGTTTTGGTGATTACCCTCGGGATGATGTCGAACGGCCAGGCGCGGTCGATGTTCTCGCCTTCGGTGTAGACCGTGAAGCTGATCCCCATTTCCAGGATCGCGCTGTCGGCCGCCGCCTTGCGGCTCTGGATCTCGGTGTCGTCGAGGCTGCTGAGGTAGTCGGTCAGGGGTTTGGCCGGCTTGCGCGGCTTGCCGGGCTTGGCAATCAGTTCGTCATAGAAGGGCTTGGGGTCGTACTGCTTCCAGTCAAACGCCATACGTCGGGTCCTCTGACGCGGGGAACGGTTTGTTCTACAGTACCGCCCTTTGCGGCACCCCGGCCCCTTACAAGAAGCGGGGCCCGTACGCTCTTCGTCCGCCCGACTCCGCAAGAGGTTCCCATGAGCGACACCCTCGAACGACGCCTGATCGCGCTTTATGAACACCCGAAGATCCAGGGATGCAACTGGCAGCCACGCCTGTTCTGGTACCCGGCCGCCGATGGCGGACCGTATGGCGAGCTGCGCGTGGATGGCCGGGAGCTGGAGGTGTTTCTCGCCACCATCCTGGGCGAGGAGTCGACCGAACGCGCCGGTCTGGACATCGACCAGGACGGGCGCGGGAGCTTCATCGCCGCCAATGCGCGGCGCCACGAACTCCCCCTTTTCACCCGGCGTTAGGGCCGATGGGATTCGCTTCGCTCATCCCATCCTACGAGGTTGGTGGCGCGCTGTAGGATGGGATGAGCGAAGCGAATCCCATCAACAGGCATCACCACGGCAAGCCGACTACTGCACGAAGAACTGCTGGAACAGCGCCGCGAGGATCACCAGCGCGAACCCGGCATAGAGGCCGGCGACCACGTCATCCATCATGATCCCGTGGCCATCCTTCCACTTGGCGTCGAAGTAGTTGGCCGGCCACGGCTTGAGGATGTCGAACAGCCGGAACAGCAGGAAGCCGATCACGATCCAGACAAGCCCTGCGGGCGCGAAGGCCAGGGTAATCAGCATCCCCGCCCATTCGTCCCAGACGATCCCGGGATGGTCGTGCACGCCCAGCCGGCGCGCGCTCTCCCCGCAGATGTGGAACCCGGCCATGACCACGAGCACGGTGACGGCCAGATAGGCCCACTCCGGGAAGTTCATGATCGCGAAGTAGAGCACCAGCGCGCCGAGCGACCCGGTCGTCCCCGGTGCCCAGCGCGACAGGCCACTCCCGAACCCGAAGGCCAGCAGGTGGATCGGGTCGGTAAACACCGTCTTCGCCGACGGCATCTTCGGCTTTGAGCTGTGAGCGGGCGCCGCACCGGCGCCGGTCTTCTTCCTGGCCATGACGTCCCTTGGCTTGGATAGGCTTTTGTCTATGCAGGCTAACCCGCGAAATGATCGTGGCCCCGGCGCGCGACGTCCAGCCGCGCGCCTTCGGCATCCACCACCTCGATCTCGCTGCCGCTGGTGAACTCGCCAATCACGGTCAGCGAGGTGCGCACGCTCAGGCTCAGCAGCTCCAGCGGCTCGGTCGGCGGCAGGGCAAACAGCAGTTCGTAGTCCTCGCCACCGGCCAGCGCCCAATCGCGAACCACCCCCTCGGGCTGCCCTTCCAGCAGCGGGTCGACCGGCACCTGCGACCAGTCGACCCGGGCACCACAGCCGGATGCCGCACACAAGTGCCCGAGATCGGCCAGCAGGCCGTCCGAGATATCGATCACGGCGCGCGCCCGATTGCGCAGGCCGCGCCCCAGTGCCAGACGCGCATTCGGCCAGAACAGGCGGGCGCAATCCGGGGACTGCTCATCCGTCGGCTGGCCCTGCTCGCGGCGCTGCTGCTCGAAGGCCAGCCCGCCGGCCGCCCCGCCCAGCGCGCCGCTGACCACCAGTCGGTCGCCGGGGCGGGCACCGGCACGCCGCAGGGCCTGTCCGGCCGGGACCTGTCCCAGCACGGTCACGCTGATCGCCCCGGGACCACGGGTCGTATCACCACCGACCAGCGGAACCGAGGCCTGTTCGGCCAGCGCCAGAAACCCGCGGCTGAAGGCCGCCAGCCAGTCATGGTCGACGGAAGGCAGAGTCAGGGACAGGACCGCCCCCAGTGGATCGGCCCCCATCGCAGCGAGATCGCTCAGGTTGGCGGCCAGGGCCTTGTGCCCGAGGCTGGCCGGCGGGTGGTCGGGGAAGTAATGCGTGCCCTCGACCAGGGTGTCGACCGTGACAACCAGCTCCTGACCGGCCTGTACTCCAAGCAGCGCCGCGTCATCGCCAATGCCCAGAAGCACGTCCGGGCTGGTCCTGGCCGGCTCGGCAAAGTAGCGCCGGATCAGATCGAATTCGGAGTCGGGACCGGTCATGGCGAGAGGCGGCCCACGGGAATCAGCGCTGGGTGGAACGCTCGGGGCCACGCAGGTCGGCAGAGAGCCGATCCAGCACCCCGTTGATGTAGCGGTGCGACTGCTCGGCGCCGAAACGCTTGGCCAGATCCACCGCCTCGTTGATCACGACGCGGTAGGGCACATCGATGCGCTCGGCGAGCTCCCACTGGCCGAGCCACAGCAGGGCCCGTTCCACCGGGTCCAGCTGGTCCAGCGGGCGGCCCAGGTACGGCTCCATGCGGGCATCGAGCGCCTCGCGGTTGCGCGTCACGCCGATCAGGATCTCGCGGAAGTACTCGGCATCCGCCTTGGCGTGTTCCTCGTCGTCGCGAAACTCGGCAAGGATGTCCTTGGGCTCGGCCGCGGTCATCTGCCAGGAATAAAGCGCCTGCATCGCCCGACGGCGCGCGACCGAGCGTGCGTGGCGGGCACGCTGCTCGGGCGTGCTGCGCGGGCGCTTGCCACGCCCGCCCTTGCCCGCGGGCTGCGATGGGTTATGCGATTCACTCACGGCGTGTACGACACCCACCCGTTCAGGCGTCGGCGCGCAGCTTGCGCATCAGGCTGACCATCTCGATCGCGCCCATCGCGGCATCTGCACCCTTGTTGCCGGCCTTGGTGCCGGCACGTTCGATCGCCTGCTCGATGGAGTCGGTCGTCAGCACGCCAAAGCTGATCGGCAGGTCCTCGGCCATCTGCACCTGGGCCAGGCCCTTGGCGGCCTCGCCCGCGACATAGTCGAAATGCGGCGTCGAGCCCCGGATCACGCAGCCCAGCGCGATCACCGCGTCATAACGGCCGGAACGCGCCATCGTCTGCGCCGCCAGCGGCAGCTCGTAGGCCCCGGGCACGCGGGCGATGGTCAGGTTCTTCTCGTCCACGCCGTGGCGCTTCAGGGTATCGACCGCGCCTTCCAGCAGGCGCTCGACGATCAGGCTGTTGAAGCGCGCCAGCAGCAGGCCGTAGCGATGGTTGGCAGCATCCGTGAACTCGCCTTCCAGGGTCTCGATCTCGTGCATGATGTGGTTCCGGTCGGAATGGGACGGGCCATGCGGCCCGCAAACTGCGTAGTGTAGCATCGCGGCGCGCCTAGGGAGACGCTGATCCAATTGCACGTTCGCGCTCGAGTCGCTTTTGCGTGCGAACAAGGCGCGGTGACTGCCGTGCAGTCATTCTGCACAAAGGAGCCGCAACGCCGTTCCCACGCAAAAGCGGCCGAGCCCCTTTGGGGTTGGTACCCCAGGTTCCCGATCCTGCGTTGCGCCCCGAATAAATCAAAAACGGGCGGGTAGAACCACTACCCGCTGCACGACGCGCCTTGTCTCGGAAAACAGGGGGTACCAACGCGGATGTGCTATTGGATCAGCGTCTCCCTAATGGCCCCGCAGCAGACTTGAGGATAGCGATTCAGGAGGCAGTGGCCGCCCTGCGTGCCCGCACCCTTCGCGCCGAGATCCAGGAATAGACCACCCGCCAGCCGAGCAGGAAGGCCAGGATCGCGGCATACAGCGCGACCTCGCCGTAGTCCGCCCGCGCCAGCCAGAGGAAATGCAGGATCGCCAGCACCCCGGCCACGTATACCCCGCGGTGCAGCCAGACCCATTTCTTCCGGAGCCAGCGCTGCGCCCCGTCGGTGGAGGTCACCGCCAGGGCGAGCAGGATCACCCAGGCGGCAAAGCCGACCATCACGAACGGGCGCTCGGTCAGGTCGTAGAACACCAGTTCCCAGTCGAAGAACAGATCCAGCCCCAGCCAGGTCAGGGCATGCGCGGTCACGTAGCCAAAGGCCACCAGCCCCAGCATCCGCCGCAGGCGAGTCATCCAGGCCAGCCCCGTCATCTGCCGCAGCGGGGTCACGGCCAGCGCGATCAGCAGCGCGATCATCGCGTGCGTGCCGGAGAGCTCCAGCAGCTTCTCGATCGGGTTCGCCCCCAGTCCGCCGAACCATCCGAGCATACGCAGACCAATCCAGACCGCGGGCACGAGCGAGAGCAGCAGCACGCCCGTCCAGACGCCTCTCGGGGGCTGCCCTCTGCGGCGTTGAGTCGTCGCCACGCCGAACCCGTCAGAAGTACTCGGTCAGGTCCATCCCCTCGTACATCGAGGCGACTTCATCCCCATACCCGTTGAACATCTCCGTACGCCGACGGCGAAATTCGCCAATGCGCCGCTCGGTGCGCTGCGACCAGCGCGGGTGATCCACGTCCGGGTTCACGTTGCTGTAGAAGCCGTATTCATCGGGCTGCGCCTGATTCCACAGGGTCGGCGGCTCGTCCTCGACGAAGCGGATGTGTTTAATGGATTTGATGCTCTTGAAGCCGTACTTCCAGGGCACGACCAGACGGATCGGCGCCCCATTCTGGTTCGGCAGCACCTCGTCGTACAGCCCCACGGCAAGGATCGTCAGCGGGTGCATCGCCTCGTCCATGCGCAGGCCTTCGGTATAGGGCCACTGCAGCCCGCCGGAGGTGGCCGGCCGACGCCGCTGGCCGCGCAGGTTGTCCGGGTCGTAGATGCTCTCGAAGGCCACATAGCGGGCATCGCCCCGGGGCTCGGCCTTGTCGATGATGCGGTTCAGCTCGAAGCCGATCCACGGGATCACCATCGACCAGCCCTCGACGCAACGCATGCGGTAGATCCGTTCCTCCAGCGACCAGGGGCTGATGAAGTCCTCCACTGCATACTCGCCCGGGTTGTCGCACAGCCCGTCCACCTTGATGGTCCACGGGTCGGTCTTCAGCTGGTCGGCGTAGGTCTTGGGGTCGCCCTTGCCCGGGCCCATCTCGAAGAAGTTGTTGTAGCTGGTGATCTCCTCGTACGGCGTCTTCGACTCGCCGGTGGAGAAGTCGCTGGGCTCGAAGTCGAGCTCATGGCCGCGCAAGGCGGCCGACGCCGGGACCGCCATACCCAGCCCGCCCAGGGCCAAACCCGCACCCAGTCCAACACCCGCGCGCAGGAATTCCCGCCGTCGCTGGTAGATCGCCTTTGGAGTGATTTCGCTGCGGACAGGATCGGAACGACGCCGCGTACGAATCAGCATGGATAACCTCGCCTCTCGACTATTCGGGACCAACCGGACACCCGGTCCACTCCCTGCCGGGCGGCACCGCACGTGCCTGTCTAAGTGTCTCCTTCGGGATGGACCGGTAACCCGTCGCCGAGTTCGAAAACCCTGGCACTTTTGCTGCCGTCATGCTCCCAATACGGCCAATAAGCAAACGCGACAAAGCATAAGAATTTTCTGCTTGCGCGCGCGCGTCGCCGCTATATAAGGATTTCCTGATGCCGCAGTACCGGGGTGGCCCGGCCGGCCTATATGGAGACCCCTATGGACCTCAATCTCGATACCGGTTTCGACAGCACCGAAGACCTCACCGGCCTGTTCGAGAACCCGCTCGTCAACGACCGCGGCCCGAACAAGCACGCCGCCCGCCGCACCCTCGAACGCATGATGGAAGAACGCGCCCTGCGCGCCCGTCTGCAGGACGACTTCGACCTCGACCACACCAGCGACCCGCTGGACTGGTAGCCATAGGAAGGGTGGCCCGCGCGGCCACCCGGCGTTTGTCAACGATGCGATTCGCAGGGCTCATCGCATCCTACGAGGGGGGG
>NZ_KB897952.1:11476-129570 GCF_000377265.1 Thioalkalivibrio sp. ARh3 | reverse complement strand
CGGCTGCGGGAGGACAAGGCCATCCTAAAAAAGGCCTCGGCCTTCTTCGCCCGGGAACTGAAGTGATGCATCGCTGCATCAGGGTCCTGACGGAGAAGGCTTCGGTGCAGCGGGTCTGCGATCTGCTGGAGGCGAGCCGTTCGGGCTACTACGCGGCGCAGACGCGCGACCGGCGACTGCGCCGGCCTTGTGCGCTGGGACAGCGGGTCAAGGAGGCCTTCGAACAGTCGGAGTGGACCTACGGCAGCCGCCGTGTGCAGGCGGCGCTGCGCTCCGATGGCGTTGCGGTCGGCCGCTACCGGGTCCGCCGTCTGATGCGGGAGCAGGGGCTGCGGCCCGTCTGGAAGCGGGCGTTCGTGGTCACCACCCAACGGGATGAGACCGCGCCGGTGGTGGCGAACCACCTGGACCGCCAGTTCCAGCCCTCGTGTCCGAACGAAGCCTGGGTAACGGACATCACCTACATCCGGACCCGTACCGGCTGGACGTATCTGGCGGCGGTGCTGGACCTGTTCCACCGCAAGGTGGTGGGCTGGTCCATGGCCCGGCGGATGGATGCCGAGTTGGCCTGCAGTGCGCTGCGCATGGCGCTGCAGAGCCGGCAACCCGAGCCGGGGCTGCTGGTGCACTCCGACCAGGGCTGTCAGTACACCAGCGACGCCTGGCGGCGTCTGCTGGTGCAGCACGGCGCCCGGGCCAGCATGAGCCGGCGGGGTAACTGCTGGGACAATGCGGTGGCCGAACGCTTCTTCCTAAACCTGAAGATGGAGCGCGTCTGGCGACGGGACTATGCCAATCACGGCGAGGCCACCCGGGACATCACCGACTACATCGTTGCCTTCTACAACGAGCGCCGAAGGCACTCGACCCTGGGCTATCTGTCGCCCAACGCCTACGAGCGAAAATGGACAGCCGAAACACCGATCGAGGTGTCCGAAATCACTTGACCACTACAGTAGGAGCCGAGCCCCCTCGGCGATACCCACGCCCGACCACCCCCAAACCCCTCCAACAAAAAAGGGCCCATCCCAACAGGACAGGCCCTTTTCACACTCGACAACGAAAACGCAAACCGCTAACCACGCCCCTCCACCAGCGCCTGCGTCTCGCCATCCAGCGCGCCCCAGTGGCTGCGCAGCCGCTCCGCCAGATCCGCCGGCTCCAGCAGGATCACCGGCATCGCCAGCTCCGCCGCCTGCTCACGCGCCTCCGGCCCAAAACCGGCCAGGCTCACATACATCCCGCGATCGCTACCCTCGCGCCCCGCGGCAAAGGCCTCCAGCTCCGTCGGCTCCACCTCGCTGTCACGATCACGCGCCACCCCCACAATCAAGCGCGGCGCATCGTCGCCACCCCGCGCCGGGGCCACCACATACTCCTGCCACACATCGCGACCATCCGCCGGCGCATCCACCAGCACATACCCCATCCCGCGCAACAAGCCTTCGACCACGCGCCCAATACTCGCGGTCCCCAACCCCGCCAGCCGGTCGGCCCACTCGTCCATCACAACCTCCCCGGTTCACAATTCCCCGCACGCTAATCCAAACCCCATCACAAAACCACCCACCCATCCCCGTAGGAGGCCAGCCCCCTGGCCGATGGGGCATTGAGCTGGCGTGGGTGATCGGCCAGAGGGCTGGCCTCCTACACCGAACACCCGGCTGTAGAGGCACGGCACGACGCGGCCCGTGCGCGATACGCCTTTCATTCGGAAGGAAACGACAGAAACCGAAATTCACACCAAGCCCAATGCGCTACTGTCGGTAAACACTGTTCCGGTGTGCTACCCGGACGACGAGTATCCGCAGCGCGTCGTCCTCGATGGTGGCCAGCACGCGATAAGGCCCCACTCGATACCGCCAATACTCGCCCAGCTCCCCAGAGAGCGCTTTTCCTAGACTGCGAGGATCGTCCGCGGGCGCGACCCGCTCGGACAGATACTTCAGAATGCGGTTCGCTGCCTGCTTATCGAGCGCTCGCAGATCTTTCTCTACGCGTTTGTCGAACTCAATCGTCCAGCTCAAGTCGACGCTTCATCTCATCCATGGAGACCGTTTCTCCGCTTCCTTTGCGGTGGTCAATCAGGCGCTGCTCGGCCAAATAAATGTCTTCGAGATCCTCAAGGTGTTGCACGATCGCTTCGCGCGCATAAAAGCTTTTGCTGCGCCCCGTCGCTTTCGCCAGGGCGGCCAGACGCTTCTCGACATCTTCAGGCAGACGCAAAGCCAACATGATCTTTCCTCCAGACAGTTGCTATACAAGTATAGCAAAGCCCTCCCTTGTAGGAGGCCAGCCCCCTGGCCGATCACCCACGCCAGCCCAACCCCATCCCTGTAGGAGGCCAGCCCTCTGGCCGATGGGGCCTATCCCACACCCCATCGGCCAGAGGGCTGGCCTCCTACACCGAATGCTACACCCTGTGGGAGCGGCCTTGGCCGCGAAGCCTCCTAACCACAACCGACGCGCGCAGGCATTTCGCGGCGAGCCAGCTTCTCGTCGCTTGCCCTGAACCGGATTTTGTGTACAGTTTATGTGTACACATTGAAATCTGGAGCGACATGAAAGAGGTCAACGTCCGCGATGCGCGCGAACAGCTCTCGAGCATCCTGAAAGAGGTGGAACGAGGCGAGGAGGTCTGCATCCTGCGTCGGGGTCGGCCCGTCGCACGCGTGGTACGGCCCGCGGGAGAGCCCCCGGGGTTTCGTTCCCGTGCAGACTTGCGGCAGAGCGTGCCGGCCATGCAGGAGGCGTCCGTCGATACGGTTCGCACCCTGCGGGATACCGAACGCTACTGATGTTCTACGCAGACACCAGCGCAGTCCTGCCGTTTTACCGCAGCGAACCCGCCAGTGACACCATCGAACAACTCTACCTTGCACAGCGCCAGCCGCCCGTCATCAGTGAGCTGGTGCGTGTCGAGTTTGCTTCGGCACTGGCCCGGTGGGTCCGCACGGGTGAATTGGACGAGGCCCAGGCCAACCGGGTCGAGTCGGCCTTTCACGAAGACGTTCGCGAGGGGCGTTTTCGCCTCGTTTCGCTGGACCCAAGCGTCTTTGACCGAGCCATGCACTGGCTGCTCACACGCCGTACAAGCCTGAGGACGCTGGACGCCCTGCATCTAGCGTGCGCCGAGGCCAGCGAGGCCCCATTACTAACCCTCGATCAGGCACTTCTGGCATCCGCAGAATTTTTCGGCGTCCCTACATTCTCCGATCTCGATCCCCTGTAGGAGGCCAGCCCCCTGGCCGATTGGATGTTAGACAGGCCCCATCGGCCAGAGGGCTGGCCTCCTACACCGACTGCCACCCCCTGTGGGAGCGGGCTCGCCCGCGAAGCCCCCGCCAAACTCGAAAAACCACCAACCCTACCCAACCAACGGCACAACCGCCCGCCGCAACCCCTCATCCACACTCACAGGAGGCTCCCACCCCAGCGTCTCCCGCGTATGCGAAATATCCACCTGCAACGAATCCAGCAACCGCCGCGCCATCTCCCCACGCCCCACCACACGCGCCCCGGCACGCAACAGCCCCGGCGGCACCGGCACCAACCGCGCCCGCCGCCCCATCGCCACCGCCACCCGCCGCAACAGATCGGTGGTGGAAAGATCCTCCGCATCCCCCGCCAGAAACACCCGATTCGCCGCCGCCGGATGCTCCAGGCACGTCACCAGCAGATCCACCAGGTTATCCAGCCCCACCAGCGAACGCCGATTGTCCACCGCACCCAGCGGCAGCGGCACACCACGCGCCACCCACTGCATCAACTTGCCAAAGTTGCCCGGTGCATTTGGCCCGTAGACCAGCGGCGACCGAACGATCACCACCTCCATCCCCGTCTGTCGGCCCAGCTCCTCAAGCCCCTGCTCCGCCTCCCACTTGGATACGGCATAGTCATCCTCCGGGGCCGGCGCATCATCAAAACGAAAAGGGCGCTCACTCGAGCGCCCCAGCACACCAATCGAACTCAGAAAAACAAAACGCCGCACACCGGCCTTTGCTGCCTGCCTCGCCAACTCCAGCGTCCCGTCGACATTGCACCTGCGAAACTCGGTCAAAGGATCATCGGCCGCCTCATCCAGCACATGCGCCCGGGCCGCCGCGTGGACCACTGCGCTCACCCCATGCAGCACCCCGCTCCAATCCGCGCCCGCCTCCAGCGAAGGCGTAACAACCCATTCCGCGCCACGCGACAACGCCCCACCCCGCCGCGAGCCGGCGCGCGACTCCCAGCGACCGTCCCGCTCCAGGCGATCCACCAGCGCCGATCCGACAAAGCCGCTCGCACCCGTGACAAGCACTCGCCCCGTCATCCCGCACCACCCGTCACTGCGAGGACCCGAAGGGCCCGTGGCAATCCGCCTCCGCAACCCCCCTCACGGGATGCAACCACCCCAATCTCCGGGCCAGGCCGGGCAAACGGTTTCGGACCGCCGCGCGCCCCGTCTGATGCGCCAGACAATAGGCCGATCGAACCCTCGAAAACCCCTCAAGCTCCCGATACACCCGCCAGGTGTAACCTGCCGTCGTCAGCTTGTTGGACGAAACCGACCCCGACCGAACGGTGTACCGAACCAGCGGTTCATTCAGCCCATGGCCAAACTCCGCCTGCTTCAGCAGCCGCAGCCACAGCCCGTAGTCCTGGCGCCGATCAATCAACGGCATCTCCACCTTGCCGAAATACCGCGTGTCATACATCGCGGTAGAACATCCCACATAGTTCGTCTTCAGCAACTCCTCGTACGCGACGCGCTCCGGCACCCCCGCCGCAGACAACCGCCGCCCCTGCTCGTCGAACCGCTCCATCGCCGTAAAGCTGAACACCACGCCCCGCTCCATCAACGCCACCTGCCGCGCCAGCTTATCCGGGGCCCAGGCATCATCGCTGTCCAGAAACGCGATATAGCGCCCGCGCGCCGCGCGAATCCCCGCATTCCGCGCCACCGCCGGCCCGCCATTGCACTCCAGCCGCAACACCCGAATGCGCGCATCCTCCGCCGCCAGAGCCTCCACCCGCGCCCCCGAGTCATCCGTGGAGGCATCGTCCACCACCAGCAGCTCCCAATCCGCCAGCGACTGCCCCTGCACCGAGCGCACGCCTTCCATCACCCGATCCGCCGCGTTGTGCAGCGGCATCACCACAGAAACCAGCGGTGTGGTCAAATCCGCCGGAGACATACTCCCACCTGTGGACGGATCACAACCCATCACAGAGTTCCCCAAGGCTCTGCGGAATCGCCCCCTGGCCCCGGATCTCCTCGGCCTCCGCTTCGGTGATTCCGGGCCCAATCGCCACGTATTCCACATTCCAGCCCTGGTAGGCCTTGTGAGCGCTCAGGAACCGGCCCGCCGCGGCCTGCAGAGCCGGAATGGACCTGGCCAGCTTCTCGCCCTGCCGTTTGCAGGAGCCGAACCGAATAGCGCTCTGGTCCTCCGACACCGCCACCAAATCAATCTCCACGTCCGAGCGATCCCAGTACCCCCGAATCCGTTCGGACAACGCAAAGTCGCCCAGCCCCAGGCGACTGCGCTCCTCATAAAGCTGCGCCACCAGATCCTCCAGGGCATAGCCTTCAACCTCGCGCAAACGCTCATCGGCCTGCGACACGAGCATGTCCATCGGCCGAAAGGCCGAGGCCGAAACCGGCTTCTGCAGCGCCGACAGCCAAGCACGCAGAAAATTGTCGCGAATGTAGTAACGCCCGCTGCGAGCCTTCGGTCGCGCAAAGATCGGCAGTCGTCGCTCGATCATCCGGTACCGCTCGCTGAGGATCTTCAGATGCCCACCCACCTGTCGTGCCTCTCCCGGACCGGAGACCTCCGCCAGATGGGCCTCGATCGCCGCGTTGTTGCAGCCGGGATGCGATGCCAGAAACTGCAGCACCATGTCGTAGCGGCCCCGCAGTTCACGCAGGAACCAGTTGTCCGCTTCATTGCGAAGCGGCGACGAACTGGAAAAGAACAGCTTGCGCAGCACCGTCTCGCGGTCCGCATCCAGCACACCTTGCTCGTAGGCATCCCGGTAGAACTTCGGCACCCCCTCAAACAGGTTCCAGAGAAACAACAGGCGTTCGGGATCCTCGTCCGCATGCGCGCGCAGAATTTCCAGCACCGAGCCGATATCCAGATGCCCCAGCTCGAGCGTGTCCGTGGCCCGGTTGAACAGCGGCGCCTGCCGGTCATCCAGCAGCGCCGTCATCTCCGCATGCAGCGACCCCAGCACAATCAATCCGCCAGGCACCTGCCCCGCCCGGGCGCTCAGCCGGTCCACCTCCGCCTGCAGGAGCGAGCAGAAGTCGAACAGCGGCTTTCGATGAAAGTACTGGAACTCATCCAGCGCCACCACATACCCCGACTCCGCCAGACTCGCGATCAAGCGGGCCAGCTCGCCCAGGCTATGGACACGCTCCTCCAGCCCAAACGTCTCCAGGTAGCCATTGCAAGCCGCCACCACCCCCGCCGGGTCCGAATCCGGAATCTGGATGTACAGCGTCTTCGAGACGCCCGCCGCCTGCAGTGCCTGTTGAATCAGCGTCGTCTTGCCAATCCGGCGTCGTCCGGAAATCTGCAGAAAGAACCAGCGCCTCCGCGACAGGACCTCCTGCAACTGGCCCAGCTCCGTCTGCCGACCGTAGAACGCCCACTCTCCGGATTCCGCCACTCGGACACACCTTAAGGTAAAAATTCTTACCCTAAGTTACGCGGATCGATTCGCCTCATCAACACAGCTACTTACGAGCCCTCGTACACGTCCTGCCCTGATTCACGCGAAAAGGCCCGCCACCTGGCCTCCACCCGCGCCACCGAGCCATCCGTGGAGGCATCATCCACCACCACCAGCTCCCAATCGGCAAACGTCTGCGCCATCACCGACCGAATGCTCGCCTCAACGAACATCTCGCCGTTATAGACCGGCATCACCACCGAGACTGCGGGACCGCGTTTCTCCTCAATCGTGGTCACTACCAGTTAACTCCTTCCAGCCCCGCACCGCACACAAACCCTCCAACTTTTCGAGTCCAGAACGGGCATTCAATCATGCTTACCATTCTTCGAGTTGCGTATCACCGTCACCGCACCCCCAAGGACCAGACCCTCCGGAAAAGTCGGCACGATTCACCGCCGACCCATCTCGTTAATCAATTTGTCACCCAAATCCCAAACATAAGAAACCAAAAACCCAATTCCATCCGAGTTCCGGTGTAGCTTCCGCCTGTCTCCGCCTCGTTCCCGCTCACAGATCAGAACCGCGACCCGAAGCACAAAGAAATAATCGACATTAAAGGAAGCGATTTCCCGGTCATGGACCACGCCCGATTCCTCTAACCCGTGCTGATACTCAAGCTTGACGCCAGCGCGCCACTCTTCCAGGAACTGCTCGATATCCCTCTTGCCTCGCGTTGATGTCCTCGCCGCGCGCATCGCTGGCTCGCCCAAAAACCGCCCCATATCCAACCCCACCGGACCGAGACAAACCTTTTCGAAATCGAGCAAGACCAGCTGGCCGTCAGGAGCCACCATGAAATTTCCGCCATGTACATCCCCGTGACAAACTGCCACTGCACCCTCGTCAGACGATCGCCGATAGAGCCATTCCGACCACGAACCCAGCTCCAGGACCATCTCGGCAAAGCCCCTGCCATCAACTTGGCCCCGCGTGAGGTCTGTCGTAGCTTCGGCAATAAACTCCTGACTTCGTTTCGGCCGGAGCATCCCCGGCAGTCTCCCCTTCCGGGACAGATCCGGAAGATCCGCAAGATCGCCGTTTAGCCAATAATTGCCGCTAAACACGCCCACTGCGCGCGCGATCTTATGGGCCGTTTCCAGATCCGTTGGTGTACCGACCTTCTTGCAACCCGATTTCTCTAGATCCTCCAGCCATAGGCGCCATCCATATGGCGTGACTTGCTTGCCCATAAACTCCGGGGCCCTGAAATTGCGAAGCGAGCCCCAACCAGAAACCGCTTCGTAGACCTGGGCCTCAACGAACGGTTTCGTTGCTTCGTCGTTGTCGGACAGATGCCCCTTATGAACGAAGTGGTGCTTTTCGATTAACCAAGAGGTCTCTTGTCCCAGATCATCATAAGCGACGCACCTTCTCAAAACTCCAGCCCTAGAGTTCCCCTTATCAATGACTTGGGCCGTGTGTCGGATGATCGAAGTCGAACCGGCATCCGCATTCCGCGATAGGATATCCAGCAACGCGTGATCGTTTTCGTTCCACTCAGGAGAGCTGATCAGGGCCGACCGAGCGAGCCGATATTGGTCATCTGGTGAAAAAAGATCCGGGTGGTTGGCGAATGCATCGTTGAGCTTGGAAAGAACTCGGGAATCTCCTGCTAGGCGCCACCTCTTCCACAGCCACCGGACTCGTAGGTCTCGCCATCGAAGTCGGGCACCTAGACGCTTGAACCCCACCGCAAGACGATGAAGTCGTCCCGTCGCGTACGAGGCCGATGACTTTCCAGACCGAGCAGCCACCCCTTTCACAGGCCCAAGCATTAGATGCGTCCGGGCCGTTATACGGTGCGTTCAAGGGTAAACTGCCAGAATGGCGGGATACCGTCGTGCGGGAAAAAGACTGGCTTTATAGCGCCAGGCATCGGAATCGCTTCGAAATCAACGGGCGCATCGCCAAACTTGTCCTGGTAAGCGTGCAGGATAGGAAAGAAGCGCCCGTCGTCGAACTCATCGATCTGCTGGTAGGGCCACGGCTTGCCCATATGCGCGAGCAGCCATTCCATGCCCCGGCGCAGGCTCTGCCCCTCCGGCCCCTCGAAGGACCAGAGATCCTCTCCAACGGACTCGGCCAGCCGTGCCAGATGAATCCAGCCCTGGATCGTGAAGCATTCATAGTGGGCCGACGTGGGGCGCGCCAACTCCTTGGGCAAACGGCCATCGGGCTCGAACTGGCCGATGATCCTGGAACGACTGTCGCGCAACGTCTCCCTTACCAGTTTCCACTCGCCTAGAAACGCCGCTATAGAGGCCACCTGAAGATCGTAATAGGTGCCGTGGTTATTCTCCGAAGCCCGTTCGGCAATGCCCTGCGGGCTGCTTTGCAGCCATTCAAGATACTGGCCCATCCAGTTCTCGAGCCTGGTGCGATCCTGCTCGCTCAACAGCCCGCTCTGTAGGAGAAGGCATACGCCGTCCAGAAAATAGTACAGATCCTTGAACTCAATCAGCCCGTAGCTGGATCCTCGATTACGGTTATGTCCCCGTCGCACCTGCGCGTATTCAAGGTGAGGATTCATCGCGGTCTCTTCGTCCAGAAACCAGCGCCGGACCAGGCCCGCCGCATGCTCCCCATACCGCCTGTCTCCGGTTGTCTGATGGGCGATCGCCAACACGAGTCCATCGTCGAACAAGCGCTGGAGCCGCGTACGATCGTAGCGTTCACTTTCCGGCTCATACAATCGCGTTCCGGGAACCCTCTGGCCATCCCGCAACACATACGGCAAGCCCGGGATACGCAACGGATGCGGCCAGTAATACGGAGCGGGATGCCAGTAGTCGTGGGGATCGCCACTGGGCGGCAACGTGGTCTTGTCCATTACGCTGAACGGCCCGCGCCCAAGCGCCTCATTCGCATAGTCAACAAGCGGGTCTTGAAGCGCCTCACTCAGCGCTGGGTCCTCAAGTCGGCTCTCTACGATGACGGACAGGGCGCGCTGCTCTCGCGCGCCGTCAAACGCGAGTTGGTCAACGCGATCCAGCATCGACTTGACAGCCTCTATCCTGGCGCGTCCACGGCTGTGAAAAGCCTTGTTATCCTTTGAAACTTCATGCACCGCCTGCCCCGAAAATAGCCGCGCCACCCAACCCGTTTCCGCGTAGCAGCCAGCCTCAGGGGCAAAATCCGGAATAGCCATGTCCCAAGGCTCCTGCGGCCAGGCATCCCAGGGCCCCGTCACCCCAAGCCGCCACAACAGCTCCACCTTGGGCCGATGGCCATAATAGAAAGACTCGTCGAACGACTCCCTTGAGTCCTGTCGGAAGATAATCTGAGGCTCCTCATTCGCTTCCGGTCGAAAGTCACCATCCAGTAGATCTTCGTTGCGCGTGATCCGCGCCATCGGAACGATGTGGTAGGGCCTGTCCGGTCGTGCGTGTATCCCCTCCACTATCTCGTTCCAGGCTTCTCCGGTTACAAAGCAGTTCCCGTCCCAGGGCAGGACCCATGCCGCCCGCTGGCGGCCATCCTCCAGGGCCGCATTGCGCGCGCCGTTGTTATTCATCACATAGTTGTTCTTGTGACGATACAGCCGCATCAGCACCCGTCCCTGCATCAGGTCGGAAAGCTGATTAAAGCCGCGGCTGCCGGGCGCGAATCTTGCGGGAACACCGCATACGTCCCACCCAACGGTTCGGTATTCCTCCCAACGAAAAGGAATATGCACATACTCCTGCCCAGCCTCTTCCAGAAGCCGCAGGATCGCCTCTTCTTCCAGTGGATCCACAATGCGATTCACCACCCACCGTTTCTCGCAGCCCGGCAGTTCGGGCTCATGCTCCAGAATCCACGCCACATTCTCCCGCGACTGTCCGACACGGTGCCGCGGCCACAGATCATTTCCAATTACCCGGTAGAGCGCGAATTCGACTTCCGACTGCCTGGCGGCACCAAACTGCGCCACCTCAGCCCGGCACGGCGGCGCTTCCCCTCTATCCCGTGCGCGAGGCAATGCAGATGTCGCTACCCCATCACCACCGTACAGACCGAGGACGAGCGCCCTCACATCTACAAAAGCATTGACGCTTGCATACACTGGTCGAACCAGCGGCCAGGCCGGCGACGACCGGACCGTTTTCGCGGTCCCCGCTAGTACCCTTCTCAAATTCATATACACACCAATAGCCTCTAGCCCAAAAGCTACAGAAGATCTGCGCGACCTCCGCAAACCCGCCGCTTTACACCTGCCTGCCTGGTCGCACCAATCCCTGGCCTTGCACTCCTCAGCTCCGGGAAAACAGCCTCGCCAGGCGCCGCCTCAACGATCGGCGCTTCAGGGTTTCGTAACGCTGTTCACACTCCCGAAGCTTCCGCGACATGTCTTCCAACTCCTGAACACCTCGGGCGGCCTTCGCCCGCCCCAGGATCGTGCCATCACGCCTATTGCTGAGAGTCTCGAGCCCTGCCCAGCCCAATGCATCCACGAAGCCACGCTCGTTCTCGCCATCGGGAGAAACCCCCAGAACGCCCAACATCGACATCGAGCGCGCGAGGCCCTGAGCTGCCACCAAGCGCTCCGCTGGGGAAACATCCAGGAGGGTGCCTAATTGCTCGATCCAGACCACGTCGAACGCGGCCCCTTCCAGTTGCGAGGCCTGGCCATCCAGCGCGACCTGCCATGGGCCATCGCCAAACCCCGCGCTCAGATGTGCCACCCCTTCATTTGCCGTCACTGCCCGCAAGGTCCGCTGCGTTGGATTCACCAGGACTACCTTCTTCTTCCGCCCGGATCGCTTCAGGTCACTCTGCCGAAGCAGCTCATCAAAGAAGGCGCACGCCTCCTGCAAGTCCGGCGTATCGCTTTCAGCTCCAGGTTCAGCGCCCTTGGGCTCCAAGCGGTCGACTGCACGCAGAATCTGCTCAGCACGCGCCGAAAACGAGTAATCAGCACCGTGCTCCTCCCACCATGACCGGACTCTCGAGAGCACAGAAGCGTAGGAGTCATCCAGCTCTTTCAGCGCACTCTGCAACTCGTCTGCATTGTTCGCATAAAGCGCAGCATCCCCAACAACCGAGACCAATTCCGCAAAGCTGTCAGTGACCACAGGAACACCGCAAGCCATGCAGTCGAACACCCGGTTGTTGATGATGCCGAAATGGCGCATATCCGCCCAATGATCATTCAGGCTCGCCTTCGCGCCCTGATAGACCTCCGGCAACTCGCTGTTCCGCACATGCTCCCGGTCCACCAGTTCAGCCAGCCCAAACTGATCCCAGTGCCCACCAATGAGTCTCGGCGGCCGGCCAGCCGCCAACGACCACTGCAGCATGTCCCTGCGTACCCCACGGCTGTTTGCCACGAAGACCACGCCTTCTCGGCGCTTCGCGTCCTCTTCCACAGTACAGCCGGGCGGTGCAAACAGAGACACATCCGTACATTGACGCATTACCTCCACCGGGGTGGAGGTCAACGGGTCGAATGTCGAATACAAGTTCTCCGACGCAACAAAGGCAACGGAATAACGATTCAACTCGTCTAACGACACGGTCGCCGGATGACTGATCACCCAGAGCATCGAGACCTTATCCCTGGGGGGTACATACAGCCGCTTGCCCCGGAGCACCAGGATGGCGTCCTCGCCATCATCTCGATCCCAATCCGGCCAGAAGTGCTGCACCACTTCAATGCCCAGCTCCTCTAGCGCACGCTTCAGCGACCCGCCAAAGGAGTAGTCCCCCCAGAACGTCTGTCTCGAACCTTCAGGAGCCGGATTCTTGATCGCCAGCTTCATGCGTTCCGGCAACTGCTAGCCGCCTCGGCACAATCCACCCCCGGGACAGCCTTTCCCGGCCAACTGGCCTGGACCGGTACACAACCGAGGCTCACGAAAACACATCCGCCTCAGAAAGGTGCACACCTTCGCGATCCTTCGCCGAAAGTACCGGTTCGCCTTCAACAGGCCACTCGATGCCGATCTCCGGATCGTCCCAGGCAATGCATCGTTCCAGTTCCCGGGCGTAATAACCGGAGGTCTTGTACAGAAAGTCAGCCGACTCGCTCAGCGTGACGAAGCCGTGCGCGAACCCTTCGGGTATCCACAGTTGGCGCTTGTTCTCTGCCGACAACCGGGCACCCACCCAGCGACCGAACGTGGGCGAAGAACGGCGGATGTCCACCGCCACATCAAACACCTCTCCATTCACCACGCGCACCAGCTTCCCTTGTGGGCAAGGGGGTAGCTGGTAATGCAAGCCCCGCAACACCCCGCGCTGAGAGCGCGAGTGGTTGTCCTGGACGAAAGTCGGAGCCAGGCCAGTAGCGTCCTCGAACGCACGAGCATTGAAGCTCTCGAAAAAGAAGCCGCGCTCGTCGCCAAAGACACGCGGCTCGAAGAGCACCACATCCGGAATCGCCAGGCGCTGTGCCTCCACGGTACCTCCCAAAGATATTTAGTAGAAACAAACAGAGCAGGCGGCAGCCCCGATATCACGCGACCTGTTCTCGCAACACCCGCAACAGATACTGGCCATACCCATTCTTTGCCAGCGGAGCCGCCAGCCGTTCCAGATGCTCCGCATCAATCCACCCCTTCCGGTAAGCGACCTCTTCAGGGCACGCCACCTTCAGCCCCTGACGCCGCTCCAGCGTTGCAATAAAGTGCGAGGCCTCCAGGAGGCTGTCGTGCGTCCCAGTATCCAGCCAGGCGTACCCGCGCCCCATCAGCTCAACGCTCAACGTACCTTCCGCCAGATACATCCGATTGAGGTCGGTAATCTCCAGCTCTCCACGTGGCGACGCCTGAATCCGCCGCGCACGCTCCACCACCTGCTCGTCGTAGAAGTACAGCCCGGTAACCGCATAAGGCGACTTCGGATTCGCCGGCTTTTCTTCCAGCGACAGCACCTTGCCATCGGCATCGAACTCCGCCACACCGTAGCGCTCGGGATCGTGCACGTGATAGGCGAACACGCTCGCACCCTCCTGCCGCGCGGCCGCCCGCTCCAGCAACGGCTGGAAGTCGTGGCCATAAAAAATGTTGTCGCCCAAAATCAACGCAGCCAGGTCGTCACCCAGAAAATCCGCACCAATCAGGAAGGCCTGGGCCAGCCCATCCGGGCTCGGCTGCACCGCATACTCCAGCTCGATCCCCCACCGACTGCCATCCCCAAGCATCTGCTCGAAACGGGGCGTATCCTCTGGCGTGGAGATAATCAGGATCTCCCGGATCCCGGCCAGCAGCAGCGTGCAAAGCGGGTAATAGATCATCGGCTTGTCATAGACCGGCAGCAGCTGCTTCGAGACAGACAACGTCGCCGGATGAAGCCTAGTCCCGGCTCCACCAGCCAGAATAATACCTTTACGCCGCTTCATGACTGCTCTCTCTTCGCGACCGCCATCACATCCCCCTCTGCATGCCGCTACGCACCCGCCTTACCGATCGCCACAACAGCCGAAACGGACTGGTGAGACGCCAGCTCTTGGACGCGCGAATCGACGCCACGCGCGCCCTCTCTGCCCCAAGTTTCTTCCTGGTCCGCCTGCTTCGCTCCTTTTCCGCTCGAAGCCGCGCCTTCAGCCTACGCATATCCTCCGACGAGGCCTGCGCCCCGGCTTCCAGCCCGCGCACCTTCCCGTCGAGTTCTCCGATCTGATCGCGCAGCCTGCCTATCTCACTCGCGAGCCCCTCGGCAATCACCCTTACTTGCGAATGATCCAGCCGAAACTTCCCATCATCCGCATCAACCTCCACATGCTCCCGAAAATCCCACTCATAGGCCGCAGTACCCGGCACTCTTTGATTCACCTTTTTCATCGCCGGCGTCAATCGTTCCAGCAGTTCTTTCTGCACTGTGTGTGACGCCTGTACGTAGTGCGGCTCGATATGCGGCAGGCTATTACAAAGCGGGTCCGCGACAAGCTCTCCCGACGGCCCCAAGAACTCGTTCACCGTTCTTTGAAACTCCATCTCTGCCAGACTCAGGGAACGATTCACCATCCCACCATCCGGGACACGAAGGGTTCCCATCGGCATCCGGAGCCATCTCTCTACCACGCCAACCAAGTCGCCCTTCTCGCGGCCGTAGTGGTGAATATCTACCTGTGCGTTCAATCCACTCTTCTCGAGGGCCGATAGAAATCGTTCTACTCGCTCCGGCACATCAAACGTCTGGGCATACTCGTCAATCGACCCACAATATCCCCCCCTCTTCACCATTTGCTGGTAGAACGACGCAAGATGGTCAATCGGGTCCCTGATAAACAACAATACCTTGACTTGGGAGAACCCGAGATCCTCTACAATCTCCGCGACCCTCGATAACCGATCCGGCTCGCCCAGCCATTCGAATAACCATTCATTACTGAAAAGCGCACTAACCCCTGCTTTCAATTTCAAGCGACTAAATTTGCGCGAATCAACGAGAAGCTCTCCGTTACCCGACGATATTCGTCCATCGGCAGCCTTTCCCATACTTCCCAGCATCGGATACTGAACACCCTGCCGCTCTAATTCTTCTGCATTCAGCGCGAATACCGACTGGAGGAAGCTTGAACCTGTCTTGAAATGGCCCGGGTGGATAAATAATGTGCACATATCAATATCTAAACCGTCAAGGAACTTTCAACCCACACTCGAGGGCCACGGAGAGCAAGCGCAGACGCGCGCCTTCAGTTAGGTGGGTAGCCAGGATCTCTCGTCAAATTCTTCCAAATCGCGCGTTCCGAGTATCGAGCAGAATCGATGCCTACAGCAGTGAGAAAAGAAGGCATGACATCGCCATCGCGCCGCAACGCGGCATCGTAGTCAATTGTAATCAGAGGGCCCACCCGACCCCAGAATTCGCAGAGCGCTTCTCGATCATAATACCAGACTCCATCCGGACGCTCAGCTTCCTCAAGCTCAGCGCATTGCGCCTGTATACCCATCTTCCTTATTTGACCCCCGAACGACTTACGCCAAGCTCTCTCCTCTCGCATAACCAGAATCGGAAGCACCTCATCGACCAGCTTCAGGACGGCGGCCTCTAGCTCCCTACGCTCCCTATCCACTCTTAGAAAGCTGAACGCTTCTGAACTCAGAAGAAACGATGAATAGCGCGAATCGCCAATAGATTTTCGGACATGGTCGAGCATTTTGTCTTGCACAGCACTCTCGCTCACCGGCCTCGCCTGCCGTAGCCTCATCGGTGTACGGACTTCCGGCCGAATGAACCTGTGAGCTAACGAATATTGATTTGCCTTTCCATCCGGGGTCAGAAGCGGAATAACTCCTGCTTCTGCGAAAAGCGACACTCGATCTTCCATGAACGTCTGAATGGATGTCGTGCCGGTCTTGTGCGTCCCAACATGCAGGTATAGCCTGGAAATGTCGTTCATGTGCCCGAACCCATCGCCACAACCGCCGTCCTATTTCCTAGCCACTAGTCGGCCACCGGCGTTTCTAAGGCCACGCATCAAGTGGCGCAGCGGCGCGGTGAACCTCCAGCTAGCCGACGACCTGAACGCCTGAATCCTTCGCTGCGCATCAAGCAAACGTTTTCTTATCGCCTTGTTGGTTTCCTGGCACTTCACGAGTTCCCGCTCCAACGCTTCCACCCTACGGCCTACCCGGGCCCAATCATGCGATGTGAGACCTGAAGCACTCGAAGCCTCCGGGCCGGATCGGCGACCCTGGTACGCCGGAATCGTCGCTACCCCCGTTTTCAGATGAAACGGCTTGTCAACTGGGCGCTTCTCGATTACGAGTATACTGTCATAGTAGTGCAACGAATGTGCCGACCTGGTGAAATCGGTAACGGTAAGCTTAGCTTCATCTTCCGAATGCCAGGCGTGCAAACGATCGACGAGGTTCTTGCTGTATTCGACGAAAGTCCCGGCTCGCCCATATCCTCCACCCCACTTCCGCCAATAGGACGTATGGAGGTCTTCGCACAGATACACGCCATTAGAGTCAATCGCGGGGAAAAGCTCTTCAAAGGTATTGATCTGCTGAGCCATGGTGTGGCCGCCGTCGTCGATCAATATATCAATTCTCGGGATCCGCTCCTTCACCGAATCAAGAAACCGCCGGTCCTCTTGATCACCGATAAGGATCTCCACCTGATCCTCTTCGAGCGCCTTGCAGTTCGGATTTACATCGATTCCGACTATTTTTGCTTTGGGTCCAAAATACTCTTTCCACATCTGCAGGGACCCGCCCTGCGAGACACCAAACTCCACAACATGGACATCCGTTCCGCGAAACCTAGAGAAATGCCGATCATAGATCTCGAAATAATGCCGCCACTTGTGGATCAGGCGCCCTGTGTTCTCGAAAAACAATCTTTCCAGGTCGTTTTGGTACTCATCCATGGCACATGCCTTCACAATTGTCCTTTTCCTATCCGACCTGCGCTACAACGGCTTCTGAGCGACCTGCTCCACGACTCGTTTCACCCCCTCCTCCCATTCGGGAAGCCGCAGGCCAAACGTCGCCTCCAACTTCCGGCAGTCCAGACGCGAGTTGGCGGGCCTTGCCGCGGGCGTTGGCCACGCATCCGACGTAATCGCGTGGACCGAACGAGTCTTGATGGGCCAACCAAGTGTCTTTGCGTGTTCGATCAGGAGTTCAGCGTAGGCATGCCAGGAGGTCGCCCCCCTAGGGGCCAGGTGAAAGATCTCGGCGCGACGCTCTATACGTCCGTTCAAGGCGTCCCGTAGTGCATGGGCGGTGACGTCCGCGATGAGATGCGCCGGTGTGGGGGTACCGATTTGGTCTGCCACCACCTTGAGCTCAGGGTGCTCCCGGCCCACCTTGAGCATTGTCTTCAGGAAGTTGTGCCCATGCACCCCAAACACCCACGAGGTGCGAAAAATGAGCGCGGCGCAGCCGCTGGCGATTACTCCTTGCTCTCCTTCCAGCTTGGTGGCGCCGTAAACCGACTTAGGCCCAACCGGGTCCGCTTCCCGCCACGGCCGGTCGCCGCTGCCGTCAAACACATAATCGGTCGAGTAATGGATGACCCACGCGCCAAGCCCCTTCGCCTCCTCGGCGAGAATGCGGGGGACCTGTGCGTTGATCGCCGCCGCAACGTCCGGTTCGCTCTCCGCCTGGTCAACGGCGGTATACGCGGCTGCGTTGACAATCGCCGCAGGGCGGACCTCCCGCACCCGGTTTCGAAGCGCCTGCGAATCGGCGAGGTCGCACCGAGTTCGGTCCAGCAACACCAGTCGCCCGAGCGGAGACAAGGCACGCTGTAACTCCCAGCCCACCTGACCACTGGGGCCAGTCACCAGAATGGCCTGTTCAGCCATCGTTTGCCCGGTCCACCGCTTGTTCGCCATAGTGCTTTTCGACCCAATCCCGGTACGCCCCGCTGGTCACGCCCTCGACCCAGTCCCCATTATCGAGATACCACTGCACCGTCTTTCTCAGCCCCGTCTCGAAGGTTTCGCTGGGTACCCAGCCGAGCTCACGTTCGATCTTACTTGCGTCGATGGCATAGCGAAGATCATGACCCGGCCTATCCGCCACAAAGGTGATCAGGTCACGGTAGTGATTCACACCTTCTGGTTTGTACGGCGCCAGCTCCTCAAGCAGCTCGCAGATACGCTCCACCACCTCGAGGTTGGTCACCTCGTTATGACCGCCGATGTTGTAGGTCTCCCCCACTTCGCCCTCTGTGGCCACCCTGATAAGCGCGCGGGCGTGGTCCTCCACATACAACCAATCGCGCACCTGCTGGCCATTGCCATACACCGGTAGCGGCTTGCCATCCCTAGCATTAAGAATCATCAGTGGAATGAGCTTCTCTGGAAACTGATAGGGTCCATAATTGTTGCTGCAATTGCTAATCAGCGTTGGCAAGCCAAACGTCCTTTGCCATGCCCGCACCAGATGATCTGAGCCAGCCTTGCTGGCCGAATACGGGGAACTCGGGGCATAGGGCGTCGCCTCCCTAAAGAGATCGTCCGTTCCGTAGAGGTCGCCATAAACCTCATCCGTCGAGACATGGTGAAACCGAAACCCATTCGCTTTCTCCGGATCTGACAAACCTAACCCTTCCCAGTACGTTCGCGCGACCTCTAAGAGCGTATAGGTTCCCACGATGTTCGTCTCAATGAATGCGGCCGGCCCTGCGATGGAACGGTCAACGTGACTCTCCGCTGCAAGGTGCATCACTACATCCGGTCGATAAGCCTCAAACACCTCCTGCATCGCTACGGCGTCGCAGATGTCCGCGCGGACAAACGTATAGCGCCCATCAAACGCCTCCGCACCCACCGAATCATGATTACCAGCATAGGTGAGCTTGTCGACATTAACGATGTCCGCCCTCGTACTTTTCCCGAGCTCACGAACAACCGCCGAGCCGATGAAACCGGCACCGCCAGTGACCAATACCAACTGCCCCTTAACCCCAGATCTAAAACCATTCATATTCCGCGATACGCTCCAAGATCGTTCACGCAGCAGATCCACAGCTAACAGAACCCACGAACGCAAAAACCACATAATCCCCCAAAAAGCCAGCCTTTGCCTACCGTTCACTTTAACACATGCGTTAGAACGTCCTCGTAATTTTGGGACGTAACATCGACATCGCCCACCAAGTACCGACCTCGAACATTGCGGGCACGCAACACATGCCTCCTCTGTTTAGGGACCCCCACCCGATCAACAAGATTAGGATGCGCCTTAAACACAAACCCATCTAGCACGACCACTGAAACATCTGGGCATTGGTGTACCTTCTCGATAATTTCTGCGCGGAGACAATCGACTAACATATCCAAGTCGAAAACTTCGCTTTTAACAAATTCCTCTAAGTTCACTTTACCGCTTTTAGTTCGCCTAATAGCGGATACGTCTAAACCTGGAACTAGTTCCCGATGAATCAAGTTATCGGTAGAAATATGCAGAACCCCATCAAGGCGACCAAGGCTCCTACAACAACTACTCTTCCCACTATTCGGATCCCCATCCACCACCAAGAACCACCGAATTCCCGCTCCCCGGACCGGAAGGCCGTGGGCTGTATCCACGTCCTCTTGTAGAGACGAGCAGTTCGAACGACCGTCCCCACCCCGACCCATCGAATCAGATGGCGACTCTGCTTCCATGTGTGTCCCTTCGGAAACCGCGCCATCGATTACCCGCGGAAGGTCGGTTCTAACGACCTGATCCCAGTTATTGCGAACAAACAATGCATCAAATTTTTCTTTGTCTAATGTTCGCAGGATCTTGGTTGATTGTTGAACCAAATGATACACCTTAGAGTGCGGCGTATAGAGAATCTTCTTATTCAAAACTTCACGTACCATATCGCAATAAATCCGATCACTCCGATAGTGAGGGCCGCTTTCGACGTCTAGAGGCCCAACACCACTAAGGGTACTATTCGGAATATAAACACAAAAGAACGGCGCATATCGCAATTCCATGTAACCATTCTTTAGGTCAAACATTGGATCGAGAAGGTTGCCATGGTGAGCCGATATATTGATGTCACACTCTCGGTTCGAATTCCTGAACGGCTGATGCTTTTTCACTGAAGGCTCGCTCGCTGGTACGACTTGCCTAGGAACGATCAACCCGGCATCAGGATGATGGCCAAGCAACTCATGGAATGCGGCGAGCCAGCCCTCGGTGACGATCGCATCATTGTTGAGAAGAACAATGTCCCTTCCATCACAGGCTGCCGCGATACCTTGGTTGACGGCATGAGTGAACCCCAAATTCGCGCTATTCAGAATAACCTTAGCAGTACCTTCCGACTCCAGTGTCCGCAGATACGTAACAACCTCTTTTCCTGATCCGTTATCTACAATGATTAACTCAACAGCCGATGGCTCCGAAAATTCCTTTACCGCCCCAACACATGCCCGGAGACATTCCAGCGCTTCATAACTCGGAATCACGATTGAAACGTTGCGAGCGTCCGAATCCAATTCTCTCTTATAACCGAGTGAATACATTTCCTCGACGCACCGCGCATCTTGCCGAGCCAGCTTTCTCCCAACTGCTTCACCCCTGACGGTTTTCGCGATTTCCTTCAATGGTGCATCCAACCCATGCACTTTAGTATTTTGATTATTTACTTTGTCGTAGTAATAATTGCTGAGAATAACCGGCACCGCTAGCGCTGCTTTTCGCTCTCCCAGACGGAGAATGAATTCCCAATCGGCGAGCCGCTGCATCTTTTCATTAAAGAAACCAACGCAATCGATAAGCCAAGCGCGATGAACCACTACGCCAATGTCGATATAATTACTATTTTCGAGGGACGGCCTATGGTACGGCGCGAACCGAACATGTTCTTCTTCAGTGTTCCCGCCTCTGACCCTGAATGCGCGTTGAGCACAATACGCAGCATCTACAGACTGATGATCTTCTAGAGCATTAACCATTACAAGGAGAAAATTACGCTCTATAGTATTATCACTGTCGAGGTATGCAACGTAGTCTCCCACCGCCTTCTTCAGTGCTACATTTCTCGCTCCCGCGGAGCCCAAATTTGAGCTCAGACGAGTATATTTAATCCTCTCATCATCTATTTGCTTAAAAAGCTCTTGGGTGCCATCGGTGCCAAAATCGTCGACCACGATTAACTCCCAATTCGTATACGTCTGATCGAGAAGGCTGCCGATAGCCTCCATGATACAATCGGCGCGATTAAAAGTCGGCATTATCACCGAGACCAGTTTCGACTGAGGGCGACTAATGTATTTGTTTTCTAGGTGGCGACCATATGCATTCATGTAGGCAAAAAGGTATTCCTCCCGTGAGCTATATGGAGCCCTCCTGAGCGGCTTGAAAAGCGATTCCGTCATCAATTGTCGATATGCAAGAGGCCTTTCGGTCGGCACATCGGAATTCTTTTTCTTTGATGCAACATCAGTTCCGCGGCCTTCGTATTCGTTCTGTTCGGCTGCCTTCGGCAGCCACCGGCGAAACGCTCTTCTCAATGGACGGCGTATGGTTCTTTTTACCAGCAGTGGGACGTAGCGACGGTAATAGGGGAGCGACGCCTTGGCCGCGCGGCTGAGCTGCCCGGTCATGATCCACCAGACCAACCTCAGCACCCGAAGTATGATACGAGTTGCCGACTTGAAGCCTTTGGACAGCGCCCGAAGAGGGGATGTGAGTCGCCAGCTGGTCGAGTTCCGCAGGCTCCGGATGGTACGCTGTCGTTCTGATAGTTCTGAGGAGAGCGTGTTCAGGTCTTCCTTCTGTTGTGCCAGCTTGGCGGAGAGTGCTTTGAGGTCGCGCTGTCGCGCGCTCAATGTCTCGTGAAGTTCGATCTTCTTCTCATCCGCTCTGCGCTTTTCGGCGCGCCGGTGGAAAGCCTGTTTCGGATAGGCACCCAGCCTATTGTAGGCATCCCGAACAGCTACGGTGGCTTGTGAGTCGGATGCGGCGGTAAACAGTGCTCGGAGGGCCGAAGAAAGGTCCTTTCCATAGCCCAATACGCCGAGGCCATGACCATGTAAGAATTCGAAATTGGGGTATTCGTTACGGATTTCTTCCCACAACCGGAATACACCAAAGTTGCGCTCTCGAACGTTGGTATCGTGAAGTATGACTACAGCGCGGTCGGATAACTTGGGCAGCCAGCTCTCGAAGTCGTGCTTTACGTCTTCGTAGAAGTGCCGCCCATCGATATGCAGAAGGTCGATGCTGCCGTCGCTGAAGTGCTGGAGGGCGTCGTCGAACGATGACCGCACCAGGCGGGAGAAATTCGCATAGTGAGTCTCGTTGTAGGATTTCACACGCTCGTAGATGGACTCATCATAGAAACCTGCGTGCTCATCCCCTTTCCAGTGGTCGACAGCGTAGCACCGCGTGTTTGTACCCAATGTCTGGACAGCCTGACAGAAGGCGAAATAAGAGAAACCTCCGTGCGTACCCAGCTCCACAACCGTACGGGGCCGGTGCGCATCGATAAGCCAAAAGGCAAAGGGCCCGTGGTCCAGCCAAGCCGATGACTCAAGGTAATTCGGCCACCAGAACGAAGCGGGCGAAATGCAGTGGCGGAGGAAATCCCTTTCCGGAATGCCCGGTTCCTGGGGCGTACTCAGGCGTTCTGTGTCTTCCCTGTTGTCAATGCTGCTTGTCACTCTATCTCTCCGGGGTTTCTGTCTATTAGCTAGTGTTCGTTCTGCTCTGGCCTGGATCTCGCCACGCAGCTTGGGGCGGGCGTATGGGGATTTTGCTTTCTGGCCCCTGCGGGCCCATCTATTGACGCTCGCCACGCGAGGAGGGCAACAACAACCGGGGTATCTCGCGGATTTCATGACCCCAGAGGCGCGACTGGACTGCCAGTGCGATGACCCGATATCGAAGGCTATATTGTCCAGCCATTACATATCGGTAGTAGAGGTGGATTGGCGGCATAAGGGTCCGCAGGGCCCAATAGGCGCGCGTACGCATGGACCCCGAGAGCAGCTGCCCCCCCTTGATGCGGCGCGCCTTGGAGACCACTTCTGCCCAGGACTGGCGGGCGGGATGATACACAACCGCCTCCGAAACGTATCGCAAAGGATGTCCCTGGCTTACCGCTCGCCGGCAGAAGTCCGCATCACCCCCTGAATAACGCATCGCATCGAACCCGCTGAGTTCCTCAAGCACTGTCCTTGACACCAGGAGGTTGGCGGTGGCCGCGTAGCCGAGCCGCACATAATGCGCTTGCGGGATTCCGCGGATCAGGTCGTAGATTTCATAGGCATTGGGGCGCGCGGATTCGGTGTACATCTCGACAGCACCAGCCAGCAGAGCCCTTTTCCCCTCCTGCTGGGCTCGGTCGAGCATGGCCGCGAGCCACCGGGAATCGGGTCGACAATCGGCATCGGTGAAGGCGAGCCAGTCGCCTGCCGCGGCTTCGATGCCAACGTTACGGGCTGCGTAGGATCCCGGCGTGTCGCAGTTCAGAACACGAACGTTGGCGGAGAGGCTTTGCGGGGGCTCGTAATCCGTGGAGCCGTTGTCTACCAGCAGCACTTCGAAGGACTCTTGCGGGAAGGTCTGTGCCTGCAGGCGTTCCAGCAGCTCCGGAACCAATCCCCAGTGGTTGTAGACGGGCACGATGACCGAGCAGACCAGCCGCGCGGAATCTTCCGCTGCACTGTTCGAGTGCGGCGTGCTGGGGGATGAAGGACTCACGCTCATTCCCGCAACCCCTTGGTGGCCGAAGGCTCAGTGTTTTGCGCGAAGAACCCCACAATGCGAGGTACCAGCTTGAGGGCACGGCTGAAGCGTTGGCGCTCGAAGAGACGTTCCAGCTCGTGGCTCAAGGCGGCAAGTACGGCCCCGCTGGAGTTTTCCCCAAGCACCTGCAGATGTTTGGGCTTTGTCGGCCATCCGGCCCCGGCCGGTTCGATCGCCCAGTTTCCCCAGTGAATCAGCGTGGGCACACCTGCCTCGGTCATTACGATATTGCCGGGCCGAACGTCCCGCGTGGTGATTGCCAGGGGCAGCGCAGCGAGCTGGTCGCGCCAGTCCTGCAGACGAGCCCGCAGTTGGCCGAGGGCACTGAGGGCCTGTGAATCGCTGGCGGCGATCCGGAGGCGCTCCAGCATGCTGTCGTTCAGGCGCTGCCACAGCATGGGCC
Organism: Thioalkalivibrio sp. ARh3; assembly: GCF_000377265.1. Classification (NCBI taxonomy): domain Bacteria; kingdom Pseudomonadati; phylum Pseudomonadota; class Gammaproteobacteria; order Chromatiales; family Ectothiorhodospiraceae; genus Thioalkalivibrio; species Thioalkalivibrio sp. ARh3. The sequence goes on along the minus strand of NZ_KB897952.1, from coordinate 105,303 downwards.
GGGATCGCTGGTAACGCGTCAGCAGAGATTGTGGAGGCGGGATTTGCAGCAAGGCCTGGCGGATCTCTTCCACCCCTTTTCCGGTATCGCCCTGCCTGGCCGGGAGCTCTTCAGCTACCTGCAATACGTGGCAACGGAAGCCGCCCACCTGCGTGGCGCCGATCCATTGCGGGCTGGGCAGGCCACTAGGCGGGTCGGCCAGCAGGGTCGCTTCGTGCAGTGCGTAGGCGCTGCGTTTACGCGCGAATAGCTTGACGAAAATGCTCGGCTCTCCCGGCGAACGGCAATGCAGCACGCCCACGTTGGCCACATCGGTTTGCCACCACTGGATGTCCAGATCCTTGGGGGCGGGCTCCCCGTACATCTGGGCGATCAGTTCCGGCACCCATTGCCGGCGTTCTTCCGGTGCCAGCAGGGTCCAGATGGACTCTTTCTTATCGTCCTCTTCCGGGATAAAGGCGCTCTGGTGGAAGAACAGCGCATCCAGCTTGGGCTTCTGGCTGCGCTGTTTCACCAGGTCCGAGACGAGGCTCGAAAGCCGGTTGAAGCCCTGGCGGGAGAGCAGAAGCGCGATGATCGCCGGGATCAGGCCGGGGGGATCGAGGAACAGGAAGTCGATCACCAGGTAGGCGAAGGCCAGCATGAAGCCGATGCCCGAGAGTACGCCCATCCAGCCGGCCAGGTTGTCCTCGAGGCGTTCGCGGAACGCTTCGCTTACGGCCAGGGCAGCCAGGAGCGCAATAGCTACCAGGAAGACGTATCCGGCAGACAGAAGCGCGACCCCCTGATACAGCCAGAGCAGGATGCCCAGCGCCAGCAGCAGAAATACGGATCCCGCGATCACCTCGGCATGGCGTTTGTAGGCGCGGGCGGCCAGTTCGTCCTGGTTTTCGAACAGGACCATCTTTCGGCTGCGGGTGAGCAGGGTTTTTGACCCACGTTCGCCGCCGAACTCCACGATGCGTTCGGCCAGCAGGTACAGCCCATAGAAGGCAACCGTGGCGGCGCTCAGCCAGACGATCAGGGAGTCGCGGTCGAACTGCTCGAAGGCCGGCGGGAAGTAGCGCGGGATGCCGTCCGAGCCCAGCAAGATGATGACCTTCAACGGGAGGAAGAAGGCCAGCAGCATGGAGAGCTGCGACACCAGGGTGAAAAACACTACGCCGCTGGTCGCGGCCGGGGCGGCCCAGAAGAATTTGGCGCCCAGGCGGGTGCTCCATTTCAGGCTGTCGAGGATCGCGCGGATCAAGGGGTTGCCGCCTGATTGGATGACGTTGTTGGCAACCGGCGGAGATCCCGGCTCTTCGCTTTGCTGCGGCCGGGATGACGGTTAGCTGCGGTGGCTTCGAAGCCTGTAGGAGCCGAGCCCCCTCGGCGATGGGGCGTTGGATGGGTCCGATCGGCCAGGGGCTGGCCTCCTACATCTGCGGTGGCTCCGAGACCTGTAGGAGCCGAGCCCCCTCGGCGATGGGGCGTTGGATGGGTCCAATCGGCCAGGGGCTGGCCTCCTACATTGGCGGTGGCTCCGAGACCTGTAGGAGCCGAGCCCCCTCGGCGATAGGGCGCTGGATGGGCCCGATCGGCCAGGGGCTGGCCTCCTACATTTGCGGTGGCTTCGAGATCTGTAGGAGCCGAGCCCTCTCGGCGATGGGGCGCTGGATAGGTCCGATCGGCCAGGGGCTGGCCTCCTACATTGGGGGGTGTTGCGGGCGGCGTTGGGGCGTTGCCTGCCCGGGGGTTCGGGCGCCTGGTAAGGGCGATCGCCCAGGGGGCTGGGCTCCTACAGAGTTGGGGGGTCATGGGTTGCGGATGAAGCCCATGGCTTCGAGTTTGAGCAGGATGCGGTGGGCGGCTTCGTCCGGGGTCATCTCGCGGGTGTCGAGGCGCAGCTCGGGGTTTTGCGGCTCCTGGTAGGGGTCGTCGATGCCGGTGAATTCCTTGATGAGGCCGGCGCGGGCCTTGGCGTAGAGGCCCTTGCGGTCGCGGGCCTCGCAGGTCTCCAGCGGCGTGGCGACGTGGACCTCGATAAAGCCCCCTACCCGCTCGATGCGTTCGCGCACGCGGCGGCGCATGTCAGTGTACGGGGCGATGGGGGCGCAGATGGCGCAGCCGCCGTTCTTGGTGATCTCGCTGGCCACATAGCCAATGCGCTGGACGTTGATGTCGCGGTGCTCCCTGGAGAAGCCGAGCTCGCTGGAGAGCTCTTTGCGCACGATGTCGCCATCCAGCAGCGTGACGGCGCGCCCGCCCAGTTCCATCAGCTTGACCCGCAGGGCGTTGGCCATGGTGGACTTGCCGGAACCGGACAGGCCGGTGAAGAACACGGTGAAGCCCTGGCGGTCGCGCGGCGGGAAGCTGCGGCGAAGCTCCTGCACCACTTCCGGGTAGGAGAACCACTCGGGGATCTCCAGGCCCTCGCGCAGGCGGCGGCGGAATTCCGAGCTGGGGAGGCTGAGGGTGTGCTCGCCCTCGCGCACCTCGTCGGCCGGCACGAAGTCCGCCCGGTCCTGCACGTAGGTCATGGCCTGGAACGGGACCATCTCGATGCCGATCTCTTCGGCATGGCGCTGGATCAGTTCCTGTGCCTCATAGGGGCCGTAGAAGGCCTGCTCGTCCGGGCCTGCATCGGGGCTGGCATGGTCGCGGCCTACGATCAGGTGCGTACAGCCGTAGTTGCGGCGGATGATCGCGTGCCACAAGGCCTCGCGCGGGCCGGCCATGCGCATCGCCAGCGGCAGAAGGCTCAGCTGGGTGGTCTGCTCCGGGGCCTGGCGCAACACATGCTCGTAGCAGCGCACGCGGGCGTAATGATCCACATCGCCCGGGGCAGTCACGCCCACGACCGGATGAATCAGCAGGTTGGCTTCCGTCTGGCGCACGGCGCGGCGGGTGAGCTCCACCTGGGCGCGGTGCATGGGGTTGCGCGTCTGGAAGGCGACCACACGGTTCCAGCCGAGCTTCTGGAAATACTCGCGCAGCTCTCTCGGGCTGTAGCGGTAGTTACGAAAGTCGTGGTGGACCGGGGCCTCCAGGCCATGCAGCGTACCGCCCAGATAGACGGGGCCCGCGCGATGCAACAGCTCGTTGACGCCCGGGTGCGCGGTATCGGTGGTGCCAAAGACCTGTTCCGCCTCGCGCGTGCGATCGGGCGTCCAGCGATGCTCCACGTCCATCACCGCGATAAGCATGCCCTCGGCATCGCGCAGGGCGATGCGGCTGCCCTCCTCCACCTGCGCGGCGAAGGCTTCGGTCACATCCAGCGTGATCGGCATCGGCCACAGCGTGCCGTCGGCCAGGCGCATGTTCTCGAGCACGCCGTCGTAGTCCGCCGGACCCATGAAGCCCGCCAACGGGGAGAAGCCGCCATTCAGCAGCAGCTCCGCGTCGCACTGCTGGCGCAGGGTCAAGTCCCAGGAGGGCATGTCCCGCGCCGCTTCTTTCAAGTCGCGCGCAGTCGCCTCATCCACATACCGCTCGCAGAGCCCACCGCCATACGGCGTAATCAATTCCATTCCATCATCCGTTGTTGTTTTACCCCCTGTAGGAGGCCAGCCCTCTGGCCGATTGGGGCATTACCAGCGCCCCATCGCGCAGGGGGCTGCGCTCCTACAGGGGCATGCCACAGCCGTGCGCGGCGCCCGCCATACGGCGTGATCAGTTCCATTCCGTCATCCGTTCTCGTCTTACCCCCGTAGGAGGCCAGCCCTCTGGCCGATTGGGGCATCACCAGCACCCCATCGCGCCGGGGGCTGCGCTCCTACAGGGGCGATTGGCCATTGTTCTGGATGTCCGTGCGTAGTTGTTCGATCTCGGTCATCAGCGCCTCGTGTTCGGCGCGTTTGCGTTTGAGCAGGTGATACGCCAGGCGTGCCTTCTCCTGCAGACCGCCCGGGGTCAGCTTGTACAGGTAGGCGGAGCGATTGTCGGAGCGGCGAAAGTTCTGTGTCTTTACCCAGCCGCGATCCAGCAGTGCCTTCAGCGCGTAGTGGGTCTTGCCAACGGAGAGCCCCAGCGCCCGCGCGATCTGGCGCTGGCTCATCTCGGGGTCCGCCTCCAGCAGGCGAAGTACTTGGTACTGGGTATCGTCGTTGATCAACCTGCCGGCCCAAAGCCGCCCAGCGGCGACTGCGTTCACGCGTTGAGCGCACATTGGACCACGCACCATACCCCGCCGCAAGCCAACGCCCCGTAGGAGGCCAGCCCCCTGGCCGATTGGAGCCTGGATACGCCCCAACGCCTTCGGGGCTGGGCTCCTACGCAGTTAGCCAGCCTCGGGTGCGCATATCGTTCAGGAATGCCTTAACGACGGCCGTCAACGTGGGCACGAATTCATGTCCGGCCTGCAGAGCATCGGCCAGGGTGGCCGAATCCTCGATATATTCATGCACCATCTGGTTGCGCAGTTTTCGCATGGCCAGCCAGTCGTCGCTCGAGGGAATGAGCCCCAGCTTCTCGGCTCGGTCGAGGTTGTCGATAGCGGCGCCCAGATGTTCTCCCAGGGCTTCCAGGTAGAGCGGGAGCAGCTTATCCCCCAGCGTATCCTGCAGGCGACCAAATCGGCTCACGAAGGCTTCCACTCGTTCAGCCTCGTCTACGTTCTCGGCGAGATCGCGCGAACGCGCCGGGGTGAACGGCTTGTTGAACACGCGCTGGTCGGTGGTCAGAAGATGCTGTTGTTCACGTTGGACTACACGCGCGAGAAACCGCAGACGTTCCAATTGTTCAGGCCCGATCTTCATAGAAGTCGCCCTTCTTTTTCGGCGGTGTTATGAACCGGGCTCCGCGTGATGTTCGGGGCGGAGAGGACAACGTCCACTGCACGCCCCTGGAGACGGCGGCTGATCATGGCCGAGAGACGCGCTGAAAGAACCGCCGGGCGCTCGACGGGTTCCTCCAGCTCGACCAGCACGTCGACATCGCCGCCGCGCCGCGTATCGTCCAGACGCGAGCCAAACAGCCGAACACGGGCACTGGCACCGCATTCGCGGCGAACCACTTCGCGGATCGCTTTTACGTGCTGGGAACTAAGACGCATATTGTCGATTATACGCCAGCCGTGAATTACCGGCCCAACGGAAGGTAAAAGCGGAGACCGATGTATGTGCCCTCGCATCGCGCAGAGGGCTGCGCTCCTACCGTTTCGGCCAGATGACGCCGTGCGGGAGTTTCCGGGTCACCGTGGAATGCGGTGCACGCGCAGGCCCGGTACCTTTTCAAAATCGCCATCGCCCGTCACGAAGGCGCCTTCCGGGTCGGCCGCGAGCAGAGACGCGGCCTGGATGGCGTCGGGTGTGCGCAGTCCATGGTGAGCACGCAGTTCCGTCGCTTTGTCCAGAACGGCCGTATCCAGCGCAACGACCGACAACCCCGGGTCGCCGAAAAACACATCCAGTTGTTCAAGAACCCGGGTGTTCGATTCGCGTAGCGGGCGTACGCGGCATTCCAGCCGGCTCAAGGCGGACACCGCCAGCGCCGGAGGGCCGTCGCTCTGCTCCAGATTTCTGAGTACCTGTCGGACCGACTCTCGGGTACGGGTATCACCCTCCAGGAGGTAGATGATGGCACTGGCATCCAGAAACGCCAGCATCAATCGGACCAGCCTTCGCGTTCGGCTTGCAATTCACGGTCCAGGTCCGCCCGGCTTCGGGGTGCGACGGGCGTTGCATCGTCTTCCAACAATCGTTGCCACAACCGTCCCCTGGCCTCAACGCCCTCGGCCAGACGCTGGTAGGACTCCTCGCTCAGGATCACGTAACGCGGACGATTGCGCTGGATCACGTGCACCGGCCCCTTCTCCAGCGCCCGATCCACCGCGCTAATGCCGCGCCGCTTGATCTCCTGCGCCGAAATCACGTTCTCCATACACCCTCCGGTACTGACTGGGGTACCGATTATAGCACCCCGTAGGAGGCCAGCCCCCTGGCCGATCGGGCCCGTCGAAAGCCCAGAAAACGTTGGTTAGCGGAGCAGAAACTCCTGCGGAGTCAGCGCGGGCACGGGCGAACCGGCGAAATCCTTGACGTTGCGCGTGATGATGGACGCGCAACCCGCGCGCTCGGCAGTGGCTGCCACCACGGCATCTTCGAAATCCGCCCAACCGAGTGACCGGGCTCGTTCGAGTTCTGCGCGTCCCACCGCGCATACGTGCAAATGCTGGAGCAGCCAGCTTAAGGCCCGATCAGCGGACGTGCGATCCGCATACCGTGCAACCAGGTAGTGCACCGTGGTCGCCGCGTGTGCGCTGATTGCACCCTCGTCTTCGCCCTGTAGCACTTGTTCCAGAACTGCCGCCGAAACACGATAGTGCGGCTCGCGCTTTTGCAGAACGTCCAGCAGGACGTTCAGATCGAGCATGATCACGATTGATGCTTGTCGCGCAGGTGGTCCTTATAGGCCTGCTCGGCATCCACATCAGGGGGGATCAGGCCGGTGATGGCCTCCAGCTCGGCACTTGGCGTATGTCGCTCGAGCGCGCGAAGGCGGCGCAGATGGCGATCAATCACCTCGGTCATGCTCATACCGTGCGCCTTGGCATAGGCCTTCGCGAACTCCACATCCTTCTTGGGCAGGCGCACGGTCACCTTGGTGGTTTCGTGTTCCATGCGATCACCTCCCGGCGTGTATGGCAAGTTCAATGGAATTGTACGGCACGGGTTCATTCACATCCAGGACGAACTCGACCGCTTGCTCTTTCCCCAAAGATCCCGGCTCTTCGCTTCGCCGCGAACGGGGGGCAAAGACGTGGCTAGGCGCCGCAAACCGCGCAGGAGGCCAGCCCCCTGGCCGATTGGGGCATCACCAACACCCCATCGCGCAGAGGGCTGCGCTCCTACAGAAGGAAATGCCCCAAGATCATGTAGGAGGCCAGCCCTCTGGCCGATTGGGCGTTCGGCGCAACCCCCGATCAAAGCCAGATCGCATCCCAATGCGGATAATCACCCAGCTTGCGCACCAAACCGGCACGCAGGGGATTGGCGGCGATATAGCGGGCCAGCGACGTCAGGTCTTCTTCGCGGCGTACCGCGTGATCGTGGAAGCCGGGCTGCCAGAGTGCGCGCCCAAGCCTGCGGGCGGTGACGCCCTTGACCGACCGCACGACGGTGGACAGGGACATGTTGTCGCCGAGGGCCATCAGCCAGTGCAGATGATCCGGCATGACCACATAGGCCAGCGTATCCGCATGCCCGAGCGCTTGCGCGTGGCGCAGCGTGGCGACCAGCGCACGTGCGGCGGCGAAGTCGCGGAACACCGGTGTGCGATCCTGCGTGACGGTGGTGATGAGGTAGATGCGCCCTGGCTCGGAATAGCGGCCACGGCGCAGGGCCTGAGCGTGAGGTTTGCCGTCCATGGCATCGCTCCCGTTGTGCTGGTTGTTTTGTTCCCCAAGGGGCGGCGGCGAGGCCTGGTAGTCTTCGGCTGGCGGTAAGCCAGATTGTAGCCGTTGGGGATTTGTCTGGCTTCCTATCGCGCAGGGGGCTGCGCTCCTACAGGATGCCCGGGACCCATCGTAGGAGGCCAGCCCTCTGGCCGATTGGGGCCTGTCCAACATCCGATCGGCCAGAGGGCTGGCCTCCTACAGGTGAGGTTGGCCCCTCTGGGTTACGGGAATCAAGCGGCTCTGGATCGCAGGAGCGGCCATGCACCCTGTTTGGATGCTTCCAGGATCACGACTTCGACGATCGTTCCGTCTTCTGCGTAGCTCACATGGGTATTCCAGTCCTGCGAGCATTCACGCGTGATCGGCTTGTCCGAGAGGTGGAGCACGAGAACGTCATCCGCTTCGTCATATGTGGTGCGCATCGTCACCCTCCCCAGTCAAAGTGGTGCATAGCGGTTTTGACCACCAAATGCTTCTCAAGGATCACGGCTGCACAGATGAGATTATCGGACCGCCCCTCGAAGTGTTTCGCCACCCAAAGCCGTATCTCGTCCTTGTAACGCAAGTCGCCGCCTTCGAGCAATTCAATAAGGTCGACTTCGGAGATACCGCGCTGCTTCATTCGTTCTTGCGCGTGGCGAGTTACGGTCACCCGTCGTTCAAATCTCTGGGAATGCATTCCATTGCCTTCCGTCAAATCTTCCGTAGGAGGCCAGCCCCCTGGCCGATTGAGGCATAGCCAGCGCCGCATCGCGCAGGGGGCTGCGCTCCTGTAGGAGGCAGCCCTCTGGCCGATGGGGCCTGTCCAACATCCGATCGGCCAGGGGGCTGGCCTCCTACACGGGTTGCGGCCTAGCGATGGGTCAGTCGTTGTTGAAGAGGTCGCGGGTGTAGATCTTGTCGGCCTGGTCGCGGATGTCGTCGGTGATGCGGTTGGCGACGATTACGTCACTGATGCGCTTGAACTCTTCGAGGTCGCGGATGACGCGGGAGCGGTAGAACTCCTCGTCCGGGAGCTCCGGCTCGTAGACGACGACCTCGATGCCCTTGGCCTTGACGCGCTTCATCACGCCCTGGATGGCGGAGGCGCGGAAGTTGTCGGAGCCGCTCTTCATCACCAGGCGGTAGATACCAACCACCTTCGGATTGCGGTTGATCACGGCATCCGCCACAAAGTCCTTGCGGGTGCGGTTGGCATCCACGATGGCCTTGACGATGTTGTTGGGGATCTCGTCGTAGTTGGCCAGCAGTTGCTTGGTGTCCTTCGGCAGGCAGTAGCCGCCGTAGCCGAAGGACGGGTTGTTGTAGTGGCTGCCGATGCGCGGGTCCAGGCATACGCCGTCGATGATCTGCCGGGTGTCCAGACCGTGGGTCTCGGCGTAGGTGTCCAGCTCGTTGAAGTACGCCACCCGCATCGCGAGATAGGTGTTGGCGAACAGCTTGATCGCCTCGGCCTCGGTGGAGTTGGTGAAGAGGATCGGGATGTCTTCGTCCACTGCGCCTTCAGCCAGGAGGCTGGCGAAGGTCTCGGCCCGCCCGGACTGTTCGCCGACGATGATGCGGGAGGGGTGCAGGTTGTCATGCAACGCACGCCCCTCGCGGAGAAACTCCGGCGAGAACAGGATGTTGTCGGTCTCCATCTGCGCCTTGATCTCGCGCGTGTAGCCGACCGGCACGGTGGACTTGATCACCATGGTGGCGTGCGGGTTGATCGCCAGCACGTCGCGGATCACGGACTCGACGGTGTTGGTGTTGAAGTAGTTGGTCTGCGGGTCGTAGTCCGTGGGTGTCGCGATGACCACGAAATCCGCCCCCTCGAAGGCCTCCTGCTTGTCCAGCGTGGCCTTGAGGTTCAGCTCGCGGTTCTCGAGAAAATCCTGAATCTCGGCGTCGATGATCGGGGACTGCCGACGGTTGATCTGATCGACCTTTTCCGGCACCACGTCGAGTGCAACGACCTCGTGGTTCTGCGCGAGCAGCACGGCATTGGAGAGCCCGACATATCCGGTTCCGGCGACTGCGATTTTCATCCCTGGGTCCTTCGTTTGATCAATGTTGATGTTCATCCACCTCCCCGCAGCAGCCTGCTCGCAGGCGAAGGGCCTGCCCGTGGCCAGCTCTGGTTGGAGCGTCGCCCCCAAGGCGGCTCCTGCAGGGGTGATTTGGAGTCGTGGCGAAGCATACACAAGCGCGGCCGTGCAGGTAATGACCGAGTACTCAGGATCCGCGGTCATACGCATTGGCGGTGCACTCTGCGCACCGGTTCGCCAAAACGCTTACCCGCGTTGTTCTCCTGCGGGAACGGGCTCGTATTCCACCACGGCCCGCCGAAGCACTTGGCAGGCGATTTCGGTATTCATGTCACGCTCGGCCAGATCGAGCGTGTCCAGCGCATACTGGACTTCTCCCGCATCCACACACGATTCGTGTGCCCGCATGATCTTGGGGTGCGATGTGCCGACGACGTTGTCGCCAATCAGCAGTTCTTCGAAGAGCTTCTCGCCTGGACGCAAGCCGGTAAAGGCAACCTCGATCCCGTCCTCGGGTTCTCCATCTTCTTTCACCTGGCGGCCATGCAGGCGAATCATCCGGTGGGCCAGGTCGACAATCCGAATCGGCTCGCCCATGTCCAGCACGAATACCTCTCCCCCCTCGGCCATCGCCCCCGCCTGGATGACGAGTTCTGCAGCCTCCGGGATGGACATGAAATAGCGGGTGATCTCCGGATGCGTCACGGTGACGGGCCCGCCGTCGCGGATCTGCTGGTGGAACAGCGGGACCACGGAGCCGGACGAGCCCAGCACATTACCGAAGCGCACCATACTGAAGATGGTCGGCGGGTTCTGGCGCGCGCGGTCCTGCAGGAGCATCTCCGCCAGGCGTTTGGTGGCGCCCATGACATTGGTCGGGCGTACGGCCTTGTCCGTGCTGATCAGGATGAAGCGTTCGACACCGGCCTCCATCGCAGCGTCCGCGAGGATCGCGGTACCGAAGACGTTGTTGCGAACGCCCTCGATCAGGTTGGCCTCCACGATCGGGACGTGTTTGTACGCCGCCGCGTGGTAAAGCGTCTGTACGCCGTATTCCTTGAGCACACTCCTCACGCGGCGCGGGTTCGCAACTGAACCCAGCAGGGCCACCACGGGCACTTCCAGCCCCTTCTGGTCCGCCAGCACCTCCAGGTCGCGTTCGATGCGGTACAGCGAGAACTCGTTGCGCTCGTAGAGCACGAGCAGGCGCGGCTTCAGGCGCAGAATCCGGCGACAAAGCTCCGCACCAATCGACCCGCCCGCACCGGTGACCATCACGACTCGGTCTTCAATGCTGCGCTTTAGAAGCTCGCGATCCGGGGGCACTGGATCGCGCCCGAGCAGGTCGGCGATATCGATGTCTTCCAGTTCGTCGAGCCGAGCCTGGCCGGATACGACCGCATCCATGGACGGTACGGTCTGGATATACAACGGATAGCCTTCCAGTCGCTCCAGGATGGCGCGTCGATCCGCCCGGCTGGCAGAGGGGATTGCCAGCAGCAGTCGGCGCAGACCGTAGCGTTTGATCAGGCCTTTTAGCGCGGACGGATCGCGCACCCGAATGCCGTCGATGGAGCTGCCCTGAAGCGCCCGGTCGTCGTCGACGAATGCGACCACGCGAAAGCGCCCACCCGATTTCAAGCCCGACAGCAGCTGGACGCCCGCCTCGCCCGCACCATAGATCACGACGGGTTCAACACCCGGATCGGTGGCCAGCATCGAATGATAGAGCGCGCGTACGAGGAACCGGCTGCCGCCCACGTAGATGAACGCGACGATCGCGAAATTGATCGGTACCGAGCGCGGGAAATTATCGACCTGTGCCAGCGCTACGGCTGCCCACAGCACCAGCGCCAGGAGCACGACGCCGGTACCGACCGCCCAGATCGCACGTGTCCCCATGAAACGCACAACCGCGCGATAAAGCCCAAGGCGGACAAAGACCGGGATCCCGACCAGCACAACCAGCGGGAACAGCCACCAGGTCTCCTGCATGATCTCGGGAACCGGCTCGGCCAGGCGAATCATGAAGCCCGACCACAGCGCCAGCGGCAGCATCACCGCGTCCGCGGCAACCATCAGCCAGCGCTTCTTGCCGCGCGGCAGCCTCAGCAGACGTTCCAGCCCACGGTTCAGCATGGTGTGATGTGCCCGTCCGGCATCCTGATCCTGGCCCAAAACCCTGTAGACAAAACCCAGGCTGACCACACTACATCAAGTGCCGGTCCCTGGCGCCCGCCGCACTCCATGGCGGCGCGCGAAGCATAAGCAACCCCTGATGAAAATGCACTCCTGGCGATGGGCTGACGCCGTGGACCTGGGTGTTGCCATTGTTCGCGCTGGCGGGGCTTCGCGGGCAAGCCCGCTCCCACACCCACTCAAGCCGCCCAGGATTGACCTGGCTGTGGGAGCGGCCTTGGCCGCGAAGCCCTTATCGGAACCCTACAACCAGATCGCATCCCACAGCGGATAGTGGCGCAGGTTGCGCACCAGCCCAGCCCGCAGAGGGTTGGCCACCACATACCGAGCCACGGCCTGGAGGTCCTCCTCCCGACGCAAAGCACGGTCGTGAAAACCCGGCTGCCAAACCTTACACGGTCGGCCACGCAACTGCCCGATTCGCCGAGTCGTGGAACCCTTCACCTTCTGCACAACGCGGGAGAGGTCTCCAGCTTCCAATTGCATCAGCCAGTGCATGTGATCCGGCATAACCACGAAGCAAAGCGTATTCGCCTCGCCTTCCAGCTCACGTATCGCATGGACACAACAGCGCCCATGCTCAAACCGCGAAAACCAGGCCTGCCGGTCGGCGCAAACCGCCGTGACCAGGTAAACCCTCCCGTGCTCGCTGACGCGCCCGAACCGCAGCCGGTGGGATCGTGCCTTCCGTGGCATTCGAACCTCCCGTAATTGTTACAGCTATAACCTTTCCACTGCCCCACACTTTTGTGGGAGCGGGCTTGCCCGCGAAGCCCCTGCCCCGGGCCGGCTCTGGCAGGGGCTTCGCGGGCAAGCCCGCTCCCACAATGCACACTCACAAACCGTCTCGCCAAGATCGAGTCGATCACGAAGGGCCTCGAAAACGTCGCGCTAGGGAAACACTGATCAATGTACACGCTCGCGCTCGAGTCGCTTTTGCGTGAGAACAAGGCGTGGTGACTGCCGTGCAGTCATTCTGCACAAGGGAACCGCAACGCCGTTCCCGCGCAAAAGAGGCCGAGCCCCTCCGGGGTTGGCACCCCAGGTTCCCCGATCCTGCGTTGCGGCCCTTGCCGGTAGAACCACTACCGGCCGTGCACCGCGCCTAGTCTCGGAAAACCTGGGGTGCCAACGCGAGTGTGTACATTGATCAGTGTTTCCCTGGGTCGCGGCGAGGCGATAGCCATCGCGGCGCTGCTCGCGTGGATCCATCGCGCCATAGTGCTCAAGGTCCGACAGGAACTGGCGCAGCATCGACAACTTGCGCTGCATCACCTCGGAAGTATCAGGCGGCATCCGAATCCTCTGTTATGTGGCGCTGAAACAGGACGGAATCCGCGTGCAGGAAAAACGCGCGGTCCTGCTCCGCGTGGAATCGTCCCTCTCGCTCCTCGAACAGGCATTCACCATCGCGGAAAACCTCGAAGCGGGTGACCGGCGACATACGGTCCGAAAGGAGCAGAAGATCGACCGGGACGGGTTCGAAGATTTCTTCCAGTTCCCGTTGCCACCGTCCCTGCGTCATCAGGTCCGGCATCGCCTGCGGTTCGACGGCCAGATCCACATCCCGCCCGTGCCCTTCCCGGGCTACGGACCCGAACAGGATCACCAGTCGCCAGCGGTGTCGGGCGGCGAGTTCATTGATGCGGCTGATCTGTTCCGGCTGAAGCATGCGAATCACGATCCGGATGGGCCAAGTCGTTTCGTCAGAGTAGCAAACGCGCGGTCGCTTATCCTCGGCGCTACCGGGATGAGCCTTGTGGGGGCAGTTTTGTCAGAGCAGCTCTGTGGGATCTATTCTGTGGGAGCGGGCTTGCCCGCGAAGTTCCAGTCCCGGGCGGATTCTGGCAGGGGCTTCGCGGGCAAGCCCGCTCCCACAGACCCACCTCCCACAAGAACCAACCCTACAAACCCAGCCCCATCAGACCACTTCCTCCAACCCAATCCCACAGGAGGGCTGATCAGGCGAGGAGCTGGGCGAGGTCGTCGGGGTCGAGGATGGGGATGTCGAGGGATTCGGCTTTGGTGACCTTGGAGCCGGGGTCGGCGCCGGCGATGACGGCGGTGGTCTTTTTGGAGACGGAGCCGGTGACCTTGGCGCCGCGGGCCTCGAGGGCGGCCTTGGCTTCTTCGCGGGTCATCGTGTCGAAGCTGCCAGTCAGGACGTAGGTGTTGCCGGCCAGCGGGGCCGCGTCGCCCGACTCTGCCGCTTGTGGCCGCGGCGGATCGGGCCAGTGGACGCCGGCGTCGCGCAGGGCCTGGATCACGTCGCGGTTGTGGGGCTCGGCGAAGAAGTTGGCGATGTGTTCAGCGACGATGGGGCCGACGTCCGGGACCTCCTGCAGCGCCTCGGCATCGGCCTGCATCAGTGCGTCCAGGTCGCCGTAGGACGTGGCCAGGTTGCGGGCGGTGACCTCGCCCACCTCGCGGATGCCGAGGGCGAAGATGAACCGCGCAAGCGTGGTCTCGCGCGACTGTTTCAGGGCGTTGACGAGGTTCTCGGCGAGCTTGGGGCCGACCCGCTCCAGCGCCTCCAGGCGCTCGGCGTCCAGCGCGAACAGGTCAGCCGGGCTTTGCACGATGCCGCCATCGGCGAGCTGTTCGATCAGCTTTTCGCCGAAGCCCTCGATATCCATCGCGCGGCGCGAGACGAAGTGCTTGAGGGCCTCGCGGCGCTGCGCGGGGCAGACAAGCCCGCCGGTGCAGCGCGCGACGGCCTCGCCCTCCGGGCGTTCGATGTGCGAATCGCACTCCGGGCAGCGGGCCGGCATCTCGATCGCGCGGGTGTCCTGCGGGCGCTCGCCGCCGGCGCGGCCGACGACTTCGGGGATCACATCGCCCGCGCGGCGCACGATCACGCGGTCGCCGATGCGGATGTCCTTGCGCGCGATCTCGTCCATGTTGTGCAGCGTGGCGTTGCTGACCGTGACCCCGCCGACCAGTACCGGCTCGAGACGCGCGACCGGGGTCAGCGCCCCGGTACGGCCGACGCGGAAGTCGACGGCGCGCAGCGTAGTCGTCTGCTCCTCGGCCGGGAACTTGTGGGCAATGGCCCAGCGCGGCGCGCGCGAGACGAAGCCCAGGCGCTGCTGGTCCTCCAGCGAGTCGACCTTGTAGACGATGCCGTCGATCTCGTAGTCCAGCTCGCGACGACGCTCGGCCAGGCGCTCGTAGTAGGCAAGGCAGCCCTCCACACCCTCCAGCACCGCCCGCTCGGGGCAGACCGGAAAGCCCAGGTGGTGCAGCCAGTCCAGCGTCCCGGACTGGGTGTCCGGCAAAGTGCCGCCCTCGACATGGCCAATGGAGTAGGCAAAAAAGCTCAAGGGGCGCCGCGCCGTCACCTTCGGGTCCAGCTGGCGCAGGCTTCCGGCGGCGGCGTTGCGCGGGTTCATGAAACCGCGCTGGCCATCGGCCTCCAGGCCCTGGTTCAGGCGCTCGAAATCCGAGCGGCGCATGAACACCTCGCCGCGCACCTCCAGCACGCCGGGCGCATCGCCGGTATAGCGATCCCCCAGATGCAGCGGGATCGGCCGCACGGTGCGGACATTGCCGGTCACGTCCTCGCCGGTCTCGCCGTCGCCGCGTGTGGCGGCCTGCACCAGGCGACCGTTCTCGTAGATCAGGCTGATCGCCAGGCCGTCCAGCTTGGGCTCGGCCATGTAGGCAACCGCCTGCTCGACGCGGTCGGGCTCTCCGGTCTGCTTGGCCAGGCGCTCGCGCACGCGGCGGTCGAAGTCGCGGATCTCGTCGGGTTCGAAGCCGTTGGCCAGCGACAGCATCGGCAGGCGATGCCGGACTGTGTCGAAACCGGCGGCGGGGGTGCCGCCGACACGCTGGGTGGGCGAATCCGGAGTGACGAGTTCGGGGTGGTTGGCCTCGAGCTGTTCGAGTTCGCGCATCAGCGTGTCGAACTCGGCGTCGGAGACCTCCGGGTCGTCCAGGACGTAGTAGCGGTAGTTGTGGTGCTCGATCTGGCGCCGCAGCTGTTCGATCCGTTCGCCCGCCTCCCCCGCCGCGCCCTCCCGGGACGCGGAAGGCGAACTCACCGCGCCCTCCGCCGCCGCAACAGGTCCGGGCGGTGGCGCATCAGCCACTCGTTCAGGTCCTCGCGCATGTACGCGAGCGTCTGGTTGGTGGCGGTGGACTGCTGGGCGTCGAGGATGGAGCCGCCCAGATCCCGTGCCAGGCCGTGCGCATTCTCCAGCAGCGCCTCGAACGCGCGTTGCGGATCGGCGCTGTTGTGCACCTGCACGAACAGGGTAATGCCGGGGGTCATCGTGTCCGCCAGATCCTGCTCGCGCAGCGTGCCCGGCGGCACCATGTTCGCGGCGGAGAACAGCGCCTGGCGGCTGTCGATCTCGGCATCGTGGTAGTGGTAGATGTCCATTGCGCCCGGCTTGAGGCCCGCGCGCTGCAGGGCGGCCGCCAGGGCCACGCCGGTAAACGGCCGGTTGCGCGGCGCGACCACATGCAACAGCAGGATCTTCTCGTCGGTCCCGGGGCCACCACGCAGCGGGTTGCGCCCGACCACGCGCGGTTCGGACACATACTCGCCCAGGGTCTCCATGTCGGGTGCCGGTTCCTCGATCAGCTCGGGGTCGACCTCGTGATCCGGGTGCAGTTCCTCGCCCAGGGTCTCCTTGGCGCGAGGGCCGCGCAGACGAGCGCCACGCAGCGCGGCGATCCCGGAGCGCATGCGGTCACTCAACTGGTCCATCACGCCCTTCGCGGTTTCCACAGCGCGGGACTTGGTTCGGCGGCGCGGCGCATCCGCCGGGTCCGGCTCGAACGCGCCATGGGGCGGCGGCGGAACCGGCTCTTCGTCGTTGTCCAGAACACCGTAGATATCCTGTGCGCGGTCGGCATGACGCTCGCCCGGAGTCAGGGGTTCGTCGTCCTCCCCCGAGGTCACGCCCAGATGCGGTTCCGCGCGCTCGCGCTGGGGAATGCGAACATCGTCGAAATCCTCATCGGGACCGCCCGTATCGGTATCCCGCGTGTACTCGCGGGAGGTCTCCAGTGGATCGGCCCAGCCCGCCTCGGCCCCCAGATCGTCGGATTCCCCCTCGTGTCCGCGTGGCCCGCGTGTTACGGGTTCGTCCTGCGCACGGATGTGCACCGCGTCGTCACTCCAGTCGGTGGTGTCGTCGTCCAGATCCGGCCCACGCTCGCGCGTACGCAGGCGGTGGGCCATCCAGATACCGGCGACCAGCACGATCCCCAGGATCACCAGACTGATGCGCATCCAATCCACTCAATACCTCGTCTTTCCGGTTGTACGACCGCGCCCCAACCCGTGGGATCGCAGGGATCAGGCCTCGGCCAGTTCGACGGCCTCGTCGATGTCCACGCTTACCAGGCGCGAGACGCCCGGTTCGTGCATGGTAACGCCGATCAGCTGTTCCGCCATCGCCATCGTGGCCTTGTTATGGGTGATAAAAATAAACTGGATCTGCTCGGACATGTCCTGCAGCAGCTCGCAGAAGCGCCCGACGTTGGCCTCGTCGAGCGGCGCATCCACCTCGTCCAGCATGCAGAAGGGTGCCGGATTCAATTCAAAGATAGCGAACACCAGCGCCGATGCTGTGAGCGCCTTCTCGCCTCCAGACATTAGATGAATGGTAGAGAGCCGTTTGCCCGGCGGGCGCGCCATGATCGTCACGCCGGTATCCAGCAGGTCGTCGCCGGTCATCTCCAGGCGCGCCTCTCCACCGCCGAACAGACGCTGGAATTTCTGCCCCAGCCCGGCGTTCACCTGATCGAAGGTCTGCTTGAACAGCTGGCGCGTCTCGCGGTCGATGCGGTGCATCGCCGCCTCCAGCGTCTCCAGCGCCTCGATCAGATCGGCATGCTGCTCCTCGAGATAGCGTGAACGTTCCTCCAGGCTGCGCGCCTCGTCGATCGCCGCCAGGTTGATCGGACCCAGGCGCTCGATCTTGCGGTCGAGCTCCGCGATCGCCTGCTCCCAGGCCGGTACCGTCGCATCCCCCGCGAGCCCCTCGGCCAGCGGACCGGCCTCGAAGCCCGACTCCTGGAACTGGCTCTTCAGCTGTTCGATCTGCACCGAACGTTCGCGCTGATCCAGGCGCAGCTCCTCGCAGGTGGAACGCTGCGCCTCGACGCGGCTGTCCAGCTCGCTGGCCTGTGTGGCCAGCTCCCGCAGCCGCGCATCGCAGGCCTCGAGATCCGCGCGCGCCCGGGTCAGCCGCTCTTCTGCCTGCTGGCGCTGCTCCGCGGCGGCCTGCAGGTCCCCACGCCACTGCTCCAGCGGCCCCTCGCGCCCGGCCAGGCCCTGCTGCAGCTTCTCCAGGCGCTCGCGATCCTCCGCGCGCTGGCGTTCCAGGCGCTCGCGTTCGCTTTGCTCGCGTTCCAGCCGGTGGCGCGCCTCCTGCTCGGCCATGCGTGCCCGCCCGGCGGCATCGCGCGCCTCGCGCACCGCATCGCGGGCCTGACTATGGGCGTCGCGCGCGGCCTCCAGCCGACTCTCCAGTGTGCCGCGATCGGCCTCCAGCGTTTCCAGTGTGGCGAGGGCCTGGTTGCGCTCCTGCTGCGCAGTCTCGAATTGCTCCCGTGCGCGCGCCGTTTCTTCTTCCAGCTCGCCCGCCTCGCGGTCGATCCGCGCCTGCTGCTGTTCCAGCTGCCGGGCCTGATCGCGCAGGCGCTGGATGCGCCGGTCGCGTTCGTCGATCTCGCCCTGCTGTTCGCGCAGCTGGGCATCCAGCCGGTCGCGCTCGGCCTGCGCGGCATCGATGGCCTCGCCTCGTTCGGCCAGGGTGGCCTGGTGCTGGTCGCTCTGCGCCTGCAGTTGCTCTTCCTGTTCGCGCAACTCGCGCGCGAGCCGCACCCGCGCCACCGCGCCGGAGGCACCGCCTTCCAGCGTGCGATGCGCGACCCACCCCGGCCCCATCCAGGTGCCGTCGGGCGTGATCACGCTCTGGTCTGCTGCGAGGCTCGCGAGGCGGCGCCGGGCCTCGTCCAGATCCTGCGCGCAGTGGATGCGTGACAGCCACTGCGTCACGGCCGCGGAGCCGCGCACGCGGGCGGCCAGCGAGTCGTCCGAGATCGCCGCGTCGGCATCCGGCTGCGTACTCACCAGGCGCAGCGCGGCATCCGGCCAGTCCTGCGTGGCCTCGGGCGCGTCCAGCACGGCGGCCTCCAGCCAGGCCCCCAGCACCAGCTCCACGGCCGTATCCCAGCCGTCATCGACCTCCAGCTGCTGCACCAGGGGCCGCGAGAGGTCCAGCCCCTGTTCGCGTGCCCAGGCCTCGCGGCGCTCGCGCGTCTGCGCCGGGTCGTCCTCGCCGGCGAAGTGCTCCAGCCCCGCCAGACGCCCCGCGACCTCGCGCGCCTCGCGCTCGGCCTGGTGCAGGGCGTCGCGGGCCTCGCGGCGGGCCTCGGTGAGCTGGTTCAGGTGTTCCTGCTGCTGTTCGCGCTGCTGGCGCAGCTGCTCCAGGCGCTCGGTCAGGGCATCGCGCTCGCCCTGCAGCCGTTCGGCCTCCTCGCCCGGGTGGGTTTGTGGCAGGGCCGCGCGCTCGGCGTCGAGACGTTCGCGGCGCTGCTCCAGGCGCGCGAGCTGGTGCTCGGCGTGATCCATGCGCGAACGCGCGAGCTGTGCATTCTGGCGCGGGTCGGCCAGGGCGCGTTCCCACTCGGACTGCGCCTCGCGCGCCGCCTGAAACTCGGTTTCCGCCTGTTCTGCCGCGGCCTCCAGGCGTTCGCGCTCGGCCTCCGCGGCGTTCGCCTCCTGCTGGCGCTGGTCGCGCTCGCGTTCGGCCTGGGTAAGGCGCTGCTCCAGCGCGGCGAAGGCCTCTCCGGCCGTCTGCAGGCGCTGCTCCAGCTGCTGCAGTTCGGCGCGCTCGCGGGCGAGTTCGTCCTCCGCATGGCGGATCGACTGCTCCAGGCGCGAGACCTCGGCGGCGCGATCGTAGTAGGCGGACTGCGCCTCGGTGGTGGCCGCCTCCAGGTCCACGCGCGTCTGACGCTGATGTTCGGTCTCGGTGCGTATCTTTTGCGCCTCGGCCTGGGTGCCGGCCAACTCGGTCTCGGCCGCCTGCAGTCGACGCCGGCTCGCTTCCAGTTCCTGTTCCTGCGCGCGCAGGCGCAGCAGGATGGCCTCGGCGCGTTTCTGGCGCCGCTCCGCGGCGAGGGTCTGGTACTTCTCGGCGGTCGCGGCCTGGCGATTGAGGCGCTCGGCCTGCTTGGCGACCTCGTCGCGCACGTCGTCCAGGCGCTCCAGGTTCTCGCGGGTGTGGCGCACGCGGTTCTCGGTCTCGCGCCGGCGCTCCTTGTACTTGGAGATGCCGGCGGCCTCCTCGAGATAGACGCGCAGTTCCTCGGGGCGGGCGTCGATCAGGCGCGCGATCATGCCCTGCTCGATGATCGCGTAGCTGCGCGGGCCGAGGCCGGTGCCCAGGAACAGGTCCACCACGTCGCGTTTGCGCGCGCGCTGGCCGTTGAGGAAGTACTTGGACTGGCCATCGCGCGTCAGCGCACGGCGCACGGCGATCTCGCCATAGGCACTGTACTCGCCGCCCAGGCGACCGTCGGAGTTGTCGAAGATCAGCTCGATCGAGGCCTGCCCGACCGGCTTGCGGCTGGAGGAGCCGTTGAAGATCACGTCCTCGCTGGAGTCGCCGCGCAGGTGCTTGGCCGAGGACTCGCCCATCACCCAGCGCACGGCGTCGATGGTGTTCGACTTGCCGCAGCCGTTCGGCCCGACGATGCCCACCCGGTTTCCGGGCAGCACCAGCGTCGTCGGGTCGACGAAGGACTTGAAGCCGGCCAGCTTGATTCGGGCGAGTCGCACGTTCGGCGTAATCCGCGGTCAGGACACTCGGGGGTAGAATGGTACACGCTTGTGCCGGTAACGTTCGCGTGCAAGCACGCTCCCACATGAATGGACCCGCAACGAGAAACCGACATGCCCAGCCAGCCGAGCAAGACCCTGGAGACCTTCGACAACCCGGCGCCGGAGAACGACTTCGCGATCTATATCCGCATCCCGGAGTTCACCTGCCTGTGCCCGGCCACCGGCCAGCCCGACTTCGCCGAGCTGCACCTGGAGTACGTGGCCGACCAGAAATGCGTGGAGCTGAAGTCGCTGAAGAACTACATGTGGTCGTTTCGCGACGAGGGGGCCTTTCACGAGGCGGTGACCAACCAGATCCTGGCGGATCTGGTCGCGGCGACGGAGCCGCGTTTCATGCGCCTGACCTCGTACTTCAACGTGCGTGGCGGCATCTACACCTCGGTGGTGGCCGAACACCGCCAGCCCGGCTGGACACCACCGGAGCGGGTCACGCTCCCGCCGCCGGGGCGCAGCCCGCTGCTTTCGGGCCTGTAGCCGACTCCAATGCACGCGATCGGCCTTGACCTGGGCACCTCCGGCATCCGCCTGGCACTGGTGGATCCGGACGGCGAGCGGGTGTACTCGGCCGCGCGGGATCTGCCGGAGTCGGAGACGGACGGAGACGGCATCGCGGAACAGGACCCCGCCCAGTGGTGGACCCTGGTACGCGAACTGCTGCGTGAGGCCGCCGAGCACCTGAAGGGCGAACCCGTCGCGATCGCGGTGGACGGCACCTCCGCCACGCTGTTGTTCCTGGATGCCGATGGCCGGCCGGTACGGCCGGCCATGATGTACAACGACGCCCGCGCCACCGACATGACCGCGATCCTCGCCGGGGTCGCGCCCAGCGGGTCCGCCGTGCACAGCCCCAGCTCCTCTGCAGCAAAGCTGCTGTGGGTGCGCCGCCACGAGAGCCTCTCCGGGGTGCGTCGCGTCCTGCATCAGGCCGACTGGATCGCCGGGCGCCTGCGCGGGCGCTTTGACCTGATGGACGAGAACAACGCGCTGAAGCTTGGCTACGACGCCCTCTGGCAGGGCTGGCCGGACTGGCTGGAGGACATCCTGACCACGGATGCCAACCTGCTGCCGGAAGTCGTATCGCCGGGTACGAACCTGGGCCCGATCTCTCCGGAGATGGCACAGCACCTGGGCCTGAACCCCGCCTCGCGGGTGATCGCCGGGACCACCGACAGCATCGCCGGCTTTCTCGCCTCCGGTGTGGAGGACGACCGGACCGGCGTGACCAGTCTGGGCTCGACCATGGTGATCAAGCAGCTCTCGCCGGAGCCCGTCTATGCCCCCGAGCTGGGCATCTACAGCCATCACCTGTTCGGCCAGTGGCTGGTCGGCGGTGCCTCCAACAGCGGTGGGGCGGTACTGCGCCAGCACTTTGACGACGCCACGCTGGAACACCTGAGCACTCAGCTGGACCCGGAAACGGATACCGGCCTCGACTACCTGCCCCTGCCCCGACGGGGTGAGCGCTTTCCGGTCAGTGATCCGGAACTGGAGCCGCGGCTGACCCCGCGCCCTGAGGATGACGCACGCTTTCTTCAGGGGCTGTTCGAGGGCATCGCCCGCATCGAGCGTGACGGCTACCAGCGCCTGACCGAACTCGGGGCCCCGCGCGTGGAGCGCGTGATCACCCTGGGTGGTGGTGCCGCGAACCCCACCTGGACGCGCATCCGCGAGCGCATCCTGGAGATCCCGGTTATGACCGCGGACAACGACGATGCGGCACACGGCGCCGCGCGCCTGGCGCGCATCGGCATGGGCCTGGAGGCTTTCTCGCCTTCTCGCTGAGGGCCAA
Organism: Thioalkalivibrio sp. ARh3; assembly: GCF_000377265.1. Classification (NCBI taxonomy): domain Bacteria; kingdom Pseudomonadati; phylum Pseudomonadota; class Gammaproteobacteria; order Chromatiales; family Ectothiorhodospiraceae; genus Thioalkalivibrio; species Thioalkalivibrio sp. ARh3. The sequence continues at coordinate 83,038 of NZ_KB897952.1, read as the reverse complement.
CGGCAATCGGCCAGAGGGCTGGCCTCCTACGCAAGACACCCCCCTTGTAGGAGCGCAGCCCCCTGCGCGATGCGATGCCGGACAAGCCCCATCGGCCAGAGGGCTGGCCTCCTGCGCAACCAGGGATATGCGCGTTTCTCTGGATACGTCACCGCCAGTGCCGGAGATCGGTGCTACATTCAGGCACAGGACCACAGCACAAAAGGACGCACACATGCACTGGAGCCGAATTCTGGGAATCGCCCTGCTGGTGGGTGGCGTCATCCTGCTGGTGATGGGCTATAACGCCACCGAAGGCCTGGGCGAGGAGCTGCACGAGACCCTCACCGGCCGCTACACCGACGAGACCCGCATGTACTTCATTGGCGGCGGGATCATGGCCGTTGTCGGGCTGGTCCTGACGGTGTTCGGGGCCCGCCGCTGAGCGAGCGGGCAGCACCTCTCTCGCCGCTTTACGCGTTTCTCGCCCCGTTCCGGGGCCTGACACGCGTGCACGAGCCCGCGCTGCGCGGGCTCGTGATCGTTCCGCTGATCATCAATATCCTGCTGGTGGTGGCCCTCGTCGCCGCGGCGGCCGTGGGTTTTGACGCCTTTCTGGCCGCCTGGCTGCCGCAGGCCTGGGACTGGCTGGCCTGGCTGCTGTGGCCGCTGTTCGCGCTGTTCCTGCTGCTGGTGGTCGGGATTTCCGCCGTGGCCCTGGCCGCGATCGTGGCCAGCCCCTTCTCCGGGCCGCTGGCCTACCGCACGGCCGAAGGCCTGGGCCACCCGCCCCTGGCCGCGCCCCGCTCGCTGACCGCGGAGTCCATACACGCGCTGGCTACCGCGGCGCGCAAAATCGGCTATTACGCCCTGCTGCTGATTCCGGTGCTGGTCATCACCTTCGTGCCGGGGCTCAACCTGCTGGCACCCGCTGCCTGGTTCCTCTATGGCAGCTGGGTCCTGGCGGTGGAGTTCATGGAGGTCCCGCTGGCCAACGACGGCCTCGAATTCGCGGCGGTACGTCAGCGGCTACGGGGGCGCCGACTACAAACCCTTTCTTTTGGGGCCGGCACGACGTTGCTGGCCATGGTCCCCCTGGTGAATCTGTTGCTGGTACCGGCCGCAGTCATTGGCGCCACCCATCTGCGCACCCGCCAGTTGACGGCCCCATTGTGACGGGGCTGCGGGCGCCGCCTTCGCGAGACGATCGCGATTGACCCGCACCGTCCGACCTCGGACGCAACGCACTGCAGCAAGCGGCACGCGCACCCAGTCCGGGTGCGCCCTTCGCCGAGCCTCGTTATGCTGGCGCGGTCGCAACAGGCCATGGCGAGCCCCGACCGCATGGATGCCGCATACGCCCAACCCCTGAGCCTGGCCACGAGCCGCCCCGATGGCGCTGTGTGGCTCTCCCTTGCCGTGCTGGCTGCTCTGCTGCTGAGCGCGGGTAGCGTAGCGGCCGAGCCCCAGACCCTGCGCTTTCAGCCGCACTGGGTACCCCAGGCGCAGTTCGCCGGCTTTTACCTTGCCAAGGACAGGGGGTGGTATCAGGACGCCGGGCTGGAGCTCGAAATCCTCCCGCACGGCGCGGAACACCCCGCCCCCGCCACGCTGGCCAACGAAGACGCCGACGTGGCTCTGCTCTATCTCACGCAGGCGCTGGAACTGCGCGAACAGGGCGTGGACGTGGTCAACGTAGCACAACTGATCCAGGACTCTTCGCTGGTCCTGGTGTCGCTGGCCGAGTCCGGGATCCTGGTACCGGAGGATCTGGACGGCGAGCGCGTCTCGCGCTGGGCCAGTTTCAGCCTGCAGCCGGAGGCCCTGTTCCGCACCTACGGGGTGCAGCCCGAGACGGCCGACCAGGGGGCGACGATGGCCGCATTGCGCACCGGCGCGGTCGCCGCCGCCACCGCCACTCGCTACAACGAGCTGGTCGAGCTGTATCTCGGCGGCCTGGATCCGGACGAGATCGAGGTGATGCCGCTGGAGGATCATGGCGTGGGCCTGGCCGAGGACGGCATCTATGTCCTGGAATCGACGCTGCGCGAACGACCCGACGATATTCGCGCGTTCGTCGAGGTCTCGCTGCGCGGCTGGGAGTACGCATTCGCCCATCCGGACGCCGCGATGGATGCGGTGATGGATCGCGTCATACGCGCCGGCGAGCCGACCAACCGCGCCCACCAGCGCCTGATGCTGGAGGCACTCCGCCCGCTCTACCTCGAAGACGACGAACTGCGCGGCCCGGAACTGGACCGGCAGGACTACCAGTTGGCCGTCAGCCTGATGCGCAACCTCGGGCACCTGGAGTGGGAGCCGGTGCCGTACGAGCAGTTTCACCGGGACCTCGCGCAATGAACGGCCGCAAGAGCCTTGCGGTCCGCCTGGCGCTGGTCACCCTGCTGACGACCGGCTCGATCTTTTTCATCTCCTCCGGTGCGCTGTATTTCATGGTGCGCGACATCATGCTGGAACACGCCGAGGACCAGGCGCGCGAGCTGACCCATGCGACCGCCAACCGCATCCGCTCGTCGCTGAACGAGGTCGCCGGGTCGGCACAGGGCCTTGCCAGCGCCCTGAATTCGGGACAGATCCGGCCCGACGGCCTGTTCCCCGTGCTGGACGACGTGACCCTCCAGTCCGATGCGGTGCAGGGCACGGCGGTGACCTACGAGCCCTATGCCGCCGACCCCGACGAGCGCTACTTCGGCCCGTTCTCCTACGAGACGCCGGATGGCATCGAACGCATGAACCTGGGCGGCGACGACTTCGACTACTTCACGCGGGACTGGTACCAGATCCCGGCGCTCACGCGCAGTGGTTTCTGGACCGAGCCGTTCCCCTCCGCCGCCGATCCGGACCGTCTGATCACCACCTATTCGCGCCCCTTCTTCGACCCTGACGACGCGGAGGCGTTACGCGGGATCGTCACCATGGATATCGAACTGCCGGCCCTGACCGAGCGGGTCGACGAGGTGGAGATCTTCGACAGCGGCTTTGCCTTCCTGGTCAGCCCGCGCACACGCTTTATCACCTACCCGCAGCGCGACTGGATCATGCGCGAGAGCCTGTTCAGCCTGGCCGAGACCCTGGACGAGCCGGAGCTGCGCGAACTCGGACGGCACATTCAGCGCACCGATGAGGGCTTCTCGCGCGTGCCAGAGGTGCTGCTGGAGGAGCCCGCGCGGCTCTACCACGTACGCCTGCCCGAGGCGAACTGGGCAGTGGGCGTGATCATCCCGGAGCGCGAACTGTTCGGGGACATCCTGCGCGTGATGCACTGGGTGCTGATCATCGCCGCCCTCGGCTTCTTCATTCTGCTGGGCACCATCACGGGCATCTCGCGCGGGATCACCCGCCCGCTGAAGGGCCTGGCGAGCAGCGCCGGCGAGATCGCCCGCGGCAACCTGGACCGGCCCCTGCCGCCGATCCGCACCGGCGACGAGGTGGGGCAGCTGGCCCACTCGCTGGACGAGATGCGCCTGTCCCTGAAGGACTACATCAACGACCTGACCGCGACCACCGCCGCCAAGGAGCGCATGGAGAGCGAGCTGAAGATCGCGCGCAACATCCAGATGAGCTTCCTGCCCAAGCGGCTGGACCTCGCCGACCTGGACGTGGGCATCGATCTCGCGGCACGCCTGATCCCGGCCAAGGAGGTTGGGGGCGACCTGTACGACTTCTTCCCGCTGCGCGAGCACAACGCCCTGTTCTTCGCGGTCGGCGATGTCTCCGACAAGGGCGTTCCGGCCGCGCTGTTCATGGCCGTGACCAAGACCCTGGTCAAGGGCATCGCCGAGCAGGACCCGCGCGACCCCGGCGAAATACTGGCCCGGGTCAACAACGAGCTGTGCCTGAACAACGACAACGGGATGTTCGTGACCTACCTGTGCGGGGTACTGGATCTGGGCAGTGGCGAGGTCCGTCTTGCAAATGCGGGCCACAACCCGCCGCTGATCCGCCGCGCCGATGGCACATACGACTGGCTGAAGCTGCCGCCGGGGCTGGTCCTGGGGGCAATGGAAGACATGGAGTATCCGGTGCAGACCGTCCAGCTGGGCCCGGGCGATGCCCTGCTGCTCTATACCGACGGGGTTACCGAGGCGGCGGACGGGGAACAACGCCTGTACGACGAGGATCGGCTGTTCCAGCTGTATGGGGAGATCGCCTCGAGACCGGCGCGAGAGCAGGTCGATGCGGTGCTGGCGTCCGTCGAGCGTTTCGCGGATGGCGCCACGCAGGCGGATGACATTACCGTGCTGGCGTTGCGCTACTGCCCGCGGGATGGGGAGTGCGCTGAATGAGAGCGCGGGCAGGGGCTTCGCGGGCGAGCCCGCTCCCACAACCGCTCCGGGGGAGCCGGCGCTAGCGGATCATCGCGTCGAGGGGGTTGTCGCGAGGTAGCGCGCGCATGCGGCCCTCGCGCATCTCGTGGGCCACGCCCTGCAGGCTGTGGCGGCGGCTGGTCACGCCATCCAGTGACAGGAACAGGAAGCGGCGCGTGGCCTCGCCGCGCCAGACCAGCGCCATGCGCTGGGTCTCGCCGGACGCCTTGCCGATGAATTCGAACCAGTCCCCGACCTGGATGCGCGAGGCCTCGAACACATAGGGGTCGTCCTGGTCCGTCAGCAGGTCCGGGTCGTCGTCTTCAAAGCGGACGGAACGGCGGGCCCGGATGCGCTCCTGCGGGTCAAAGCGTGGCTCGTCCCCGGAGGCCCGGATCCGTTGCAGGTGGGCCTGCCCCAGGTGCTGCACCACGGCCTTCACGCGCTCCTCGGAGACACCGGCCTCGCGCGCGGTCGCCACGATGCGTTGCACCATCGGGTTGACCTCCTGCGGGGTCGCGTGCTTGCAGATCGCCTTGGCTACGTCCTTGACCGTCTGATCCAGCTGCTTGGCGGCATCACCATCGGCCGCCAGCAGGTCTTCCCAGGCCTCGGCAATCTCCTCGGCCGAGCGTTCCGGGAGCTCGGCACCCGTCTCCAGCACGCAGATCGTCAGGCTGCGCCGGGCGCGCGCCGCGCGTTCCTCCTGGCGCAGCGGATCGATATGGGGATCCTGCTGTTCCTGCCAGCGCGCGTCCTCTTCCTCGATCGCAAACAGCCAGTCGTCCAGCAGGGCCTGCGCGGCATCGCGGTCCATGCTGTCGGCCTCGTGGCGGAGGCGATTCACCGATTCCTGGATATGCCGCACATAGGCCTCGATGGCGTCGTTGCCCTCGGCCTGGTCGTCCGGACTGACCCGCACGCCAGTGTTGATCAGGCTGCCGATCCACAACCGCAGAGGGTGCGAGCGATCGCGGAAGAAGGAGAGATCACGGATCACCACCCGCGCCAGCGAGAACTGCATGTCCGCAATGGCCGCCCGCACGCGCGAGTTGAATCCGACCTGGCGGAAGATGTGGTCGAACATCCCCTGCAACAGGTCGAGGATGAACGGGGTCAGCGATTCGCGCGAGAAATCCGGGGATCCCGGCTCGGCGCGCTCGCCATCCGTGTGCGGAGCAGGGGCGCCTGCCGCGCCACCCCCGTCCGGCGCGCCCGCCGCATGCGGCGCACTCCGGGGCATGCCCTGCGCCTGCACCAGGGCACGTGCCCACTGGGCCCAGGCAGCGGGATCCGCATCCGGCGTCGGCATTTCTCGGGCCCCGGCGGAGCCCGCCGTACCCAGCCCCAACGCCGCCGGATCACCGTCGGCAGTCGATTCGGGGGCTGACCGCGACGGGCTGGCGCCGGTGTAGTGGGCCCAGCTCGCGCGCTGCTGGGGCACGCTCTCCGATTCCTGGGCCTCCGGGCTGCGGGGCGGTTCAGTCACCAGCCCGCACTCGTCGATCGTCTCGACTACGAAGGCCAGCATCGGGGCGCCGGTACGACCCATGCACTTCACGTAGGCCCGCATCAGGTCGAGTGTCATCGCCGTGCGGCCGAACTGGCGTTCGGCGGTCTCGATCAGCCGCTCGTACCAGTGCAGCGGGGACCAGGGTGCCCAGCCGGCATGCTCGAACCGGTGCCCCTCGCTGGCCGCCTGCTGGAACATGTAATAGGAGTAGCGGTTGTTCGCGCGGATCACGCCCTCGAGCTTGTGCCGCAGGGAGCGTCGGGTGGACTGGTAGTCGTCGAGGACCTGCAGGCCGGAATCGCCACCGGCATATTGGGTCCCCGAGAAGTCATAATGGGGCGGATAGGTGGTGGTACGCAGATCGCGATCGAGCGCCTCTTCGAATTCGCGCCGCAGCACGTACTGGTAGGCGTGGAGCTGGTTGGCCCATTCGACCGCATCGCCGGCATGGTCGCCCCAGGCGCGTCCGGCACCCCATTCGGTCGCGACCCAATCAAGGCACTGATCCAGGTGATCGACCACACGCGGGGCTATGCCTGCGGCCAGCTCCGACCGCTGCGCCTCGGACAGCCCCGACAGGCCGCTCCAGATCGCCGTGTCGTCCTGGTAGTTTCCCTGATCCCTGGAGTCCGTTCCCGCCATGCGCCCCGCCTTCGCGACCGGCCGCAGCACGGCCGTTAGCCCAGTGTTAGCTCGGTAGTGTACAGGTCGTGAAGCGGTATAACAGCTACCAGATTCCGCTCTGCACCACCTGCGAGCAATCGCTGCAGGATGATGGTCAGTCGTCGAGCGGTTCGGAGCCGACCTGAACCATGCCCTCGTGCACGCGCGTGGGGAAGCGGGTCAGCGGGTCCTCCGCCGGTGGTTCCATCACCTCGCCGGTGCGCAGGCAGAACTGCGCCTCGTGCAGCGGGCAGGTGATGCAGTCGTCCTCCAGCTCGCCATCGGCGATCGGCACCTCCTCGTGCGTGCAGAGGTTCTCGACCGCGAAAAACTCGCCATCCAGGTTGAAGACCGCGACCTCGGTCCCGGCCGTCTCGACCAGGCGGTGGTCACCATCCTCGATGCTGTCGGCGGGTGCCACGTCGATCCAGTCGCTCATCGCTCCTCCGAAGGCTTGCGAATCGGGGTTGTCATTCCGTACCAGTGTTGCCCTGATCAGGGGTTGGCATTCAGCGCTGCCGTTGCGGCGGGATCGATCTCGATCAGGCGCCCTTCTTCCGGGTGATAGCTGAAGCGCCCCACCACACGGATGTGCTCGCCGAGCTGGTCGGACACCTCTTCGTGCGGCTCGACCGCCACGCGATTCACATCCTCGTCCTCCAGCCAGTAGTGGAGGCGGTCAGGGTCCTCGTCGAAGCGCTTGACGACCCCCTCGGTCTGCACAATCTCGCCGTCAAAGTCCGCGGCCGCGCCCGCCAGCTGCGCCAGCGTCACCTCGGAGACACGCTCGCCACCACCGCAGGCGGCGAGGCCCAACACCAGGAACGGGATCACGATCAACGGGCGCAGCAGATGAGTCATGTAAATCTCCGGAAAGGGGCAACGTTGTAGTACGCTCACGAGGGTACCGAAACATGCCTTCCACGTCTCGATTCACCCCATCCGAGCCGGTAATGCAATGGCCAAGACCTTCCCTGCCCTGGACGAACGACTCACCGCCTTCATCCTCGAACAGCCGATTTATTTCGTGGGATCCGCCCCGCTCGCGGCCGATGGTCACGTGAACCTGTCCCCCAAGGGACTGGATACCCTGCGCGTCCTTGGCCCACGCCGCGTGGGCTATCTCGACCTGACCGGCTCCGGCAACGAGACCTCCGCCCATCTGGCCGAGAACGGCCGCATTACCCTGATGTTCTGTGCCTTTTCCGGAAGGCCGAAGATTCTCCGACTGTACGGCCGCGGGCGCACCCTGCTCCCGGGCGATGGGGACTGGGAATCCCTGTACAGCGCTTTCCCTGAACATCCCGGAACCCGGCAGATGATCGACGTGGAGATCCACCGCATTCAGACCTCCTGTGGCTTCGGCGTACCCGAGGGCGAACTCCAGCCACGCCCGACCCTGACCGAGTGGAGCGAGCGCAAGGGCCCCGAGGGCCTGGAACGCTACTGGGCGGAAAAGAACGCGGTCAGTCTCGATGGATTGACCACACCACTGGGCAAACGCTGAGAGATCACACCTAGCGCGTTTTCGCCTGGCGCGTCAGCAGGCGGTCGAGCTGATTGGCAAAGGCCTGGCGGTCAGCCTGGCTGAAGGCGGCAGGGCCGCCCGTATCCACGCCGCTGGAGCGCAGCGTGTCCATGAAGTCGCGCATGCTGAGGCGCTCGCGGATCGTCCCCTCGGTGTACAGTTCGCCGCGCGGATTCAGGGCCTGGGCGCCCTTGGCGATCGCCTCGGCCGCCAGCGGGATATCGGCGGTAATTACCAGGTCCCCCGGCTCCAGCCGCCGCACGATCTCGTTGTCCGCCACGTCGAAGCCGGCACCGACCTGAATGGCGTCGATCCATTTCGAGGGCGGTGTCCGCAGTGGCTGATTGGCCACCAGGGTCAGCGGCACCCGGGTACGGTTGGCCGCCCGGAAAAGGATCTCCTTGATCACCGCGGGACAGGCGTCCGCGTCTACCCAGATCTTCATGCTCACCGATCGCCCGTTTGAGGAAAGTGCCGCAGCATAGCCGGTTCGGCGAACCGCGACACGGTGCACTGCTTTTCGATTGGCCGTGCCCCCGGCCGCCTGCCATGGTGATACGGTCAGTGGACACGGCACGCGCGCCGACAAGGAGCCCCCATGGGTATCGAAGTCACCGGAATTCTCGGCCTGATCTGGCTGTTCATCGTGATCTGGGCCATTGTCCGCACCGCCCAGAGTCCAGCGGGGCCGGTGGTCAAGCTACTGTGGATTCTGATCCTGCTGTTCCTGCCGGTAGCGGGGCTGATCGCCTGGCTGCTCCTCGGACCCAAGTAGTCCGGACGGGTCGGTGGAATCCTCTCCGTTTCCGCGGCGTTCCAACTGCTCGATCAGCAGCTGGCCCTGGTCACGGGAATCGCGCAGCCACTCCATCAGGTCCTGCTGAGACCCGAACAGGGCCACGTCCAGCCGGTGCACCGCATCGGGTTTCGGCATGGGCGTTTTCCGGTCACTCGCCAAGGGGCCATAGCGGCCGAAATCGGGCGTGACCACATTATCGGAAGCGGCCCCCGGTTCCGTGGCCTGTTCTTCGACCTGCGGCTGCTCCAGAAGCGCGCGGATACGCGCGAGCACCCCTTCGCAGGTGCCCGGATGCTCGATCATCCATTCGATCAGGCTCTCGGGCTCCACCGCAGGAATACCAAAGCGATCGCGATAGTCGGCCTCGAGTGTCTGGATCCAGTCGGCCAGTGCGCAGGGTTCGTCAACCTCGTGCGCCAACGCCCGAAAGGCCTGACGCAGGGTCTCGAAGCGGTCTTTCGCGTCATCGCCGGGCTCGGACACCGGCGCGACCGAAGGCGAGGCGGCCCCCTGCTCGGCAGGCGGGCGCTCGGGGAATGTCACCTCCGCCCCCGAACCCCTGTCCGCCTCCTCATGCGGATCGGGGGCCCGCAGTAACTGCCGAAACCAGAACCGGCTGAACGATTGGCTGCCCGAGGCATCCCAGGAGAGATCGTTCAGGGCCTGCGCAAGGCGCTGAAACGGGCGTACCGATGGATCATGCTCCGAGAACATCGCGACGGGGTGCTGCAAGGTCACCGCCGCCCGCAGGCTCTCGTCACGCTGGATGAATCCGAGAAACCCCACCGAGATGCCCAGGTATTTCTCCACCGCGCCGCCAAAGCGCTGAAACACGGCACGTGCCTCGCTGATATCCGCCACCATGTTTACGACCACCTGGCAATTCAGCGGATGCCGGCGCAGCGCGACCTTCAGCAAGGAGAAGGCGTCGGTCAGCGAGGTCGGTTCCGGCGTAATGACCAGCAGGACCTGGTGCCCGGCGGCGACGAAATCCAGCGTGGTATCACCAATCCCCGCTGCCGTATCCAGGATCAGGTCATCGAACTGCGGCTCGATTCGCGCCAGCTCGGTCACCAGGCGCCGCTGGCGCGCCGGCGACAACTCCACGCAATCGCGAATACCCGACGCCCCCGGGATGACCTTCATCCCGTACGGCCCGTCGAGCAGCACATCCTCGATCGGACATTCACCGGCCAGCACCTCGGGCAATCCCTGTTCAGGGTGCAGCCCCAGCAGGATATTGACGTTCGCCAACCCTGTGTCCGCGTCCAGGACACAGACCCTGCGCCCCGCCCGGGCCAGCGTGATCCCCAGATTGACCGCAATGCTGGACTTGCCCACCCCACCCTTGCCACTGGTGACCGCCAGCACGCGGGGTAGGGGTGTCTGGGTGGGGTTACTGCCGGACCCCGGGTGATTCGCGGACATCAAAGCTCCCTGCCTCGACGGCGGCTTCACGGACGCCTAACACCCGGTCTACCGAAATCACTGGCACAAGGCAAGCCCCAGCAGTATAGTCGGGAATAACGGACGAACGCCGCGAACCAGCCACGGATCGGGGCAAGGCAAAGGGCACCGACCAGGTCCCCGGGGAGGAGCATGGCCACGGCGCATACGGCAAGGACGACGGAAACAGTCCCCAGCCTGCCTCAGGCCCTGGTTTCCGTTCTCGACGCCAGCCATTCAGCAGAGGCCGATTTCGAAGCCCTGAGCCGCGCCATCCTGCGTGACACCGGCATGACCAGCCGCCTCCTCGCGGCCGCCAACTCCCCCTTCTATTACCGCGGTTCCCCATGTCGCACCATCGACCGTGCACTGTTCAGCCTGGGGCTGGATACCGTGCGCAGCCTGGCGCTGACGGCTGCCATCCAGCAGCTTTTTGGCAACTACCGGCCCCGGCATGCCGGCGCATTGCGCATCATCTGGCGCCGCGCACTGACCACCGCCATGCTCGGCCAGGTCCTCGCCTCGCTAACGCGTTACGCGCGACCCGAGGATGCCTACCTGGCGGGCCTGCTGGTCGATCTGGGCAAGCTGATGCGACTGGCGACCGACGAAGCACGCTACTGGCCCCTGCTGGCGGGCAGTACCGATGACCGCGAGCTGGTGGCCCGCGAACGCGCAACCTATGGCAAGCACCATGCCGAACTGGCGACTGAATATCTGACTCAGTGGGGTCTGAATGGCTTTGTTTCCGACGCCGTGCGCTTCCACCTGGAACCCACCGAGCAGGTCCGCGACGCACACCATCTGGTCAAGATCGTTCACCTCGCCCATCGCCTCGGCCGCGAGGCACCCGACACCATCGGCGACCAGGCCCTGGCCGCCGCCCATGATCTGTTCGGCCTGAACGAAGGCTTGACCCGAGAGCTGCGCACCCGGATCGAAGACGATGTCACCCGCGTCGCAGGCTCCCTGGGCATCGAACTGGACACGGGGTCCACCCCGACACAAGACCCGGAGACCGATCCCGATCAAGCCGCACGCGAGGCACTGGGGATGCGCGTGCGCGATCTGACCGAACTGGAACGGCTGACTGGAGAATTGCGACGCTCCGAGGGGCCGCGCGAGCACAGCCGGGCCGCCCAGCGGACCCTGTTTCTGACGCTGGGGATCGAACACAGCCTGATGTTCCTTGCGGATGCGGAAGGCACGTCGGTCTCCGCCTGGCTCGGCGAGGAAGACGACCCCGACTTCACACTGCCCTTGCTGCCTGGCCGGAGTCTGGTGACCGACACGTTGCTGGAACGCGAGATTCGGCGCCATGAACTGACGAGCGAGACCTCCGTGCCGGTCATCGATCAGCAATTGTTTCGGCTGTGCGACGCCGAAGTGATCTGGGCCTTTCCCCTTGTGGCGGATGCCGGAATCCCACCCGCGGGCGTACTGGTCCTCGGGCTGGACCGGGAGCGGGCGCAGACCCTGGAAGCCCGCACGGAGTTCATCCAGGCGCTGGCACGCGAGATTGCGCGCTCGCTGGTGTCCGACACAGCGCACAGCGTGCCACCCGAAGGAACACGCACCGACGACCTGACACAGGAACGAATCCGCGAGACCCTGCACGAGGCGGGCAACCCGCTCAGTATCATTCAGAACTATCTGGGCGTGCTGAATGCAAAGCTTGGAGAACAGCACGAGGCGAACCACGAACTGACCCTGATCAAGGAAGAGATTGATCGCGTCGGACGCATACTGCTGCGACTGCAAGACCCCGAGCAGGAGATCACAGGCCCCGTGGTCACGCTGAATCGCCTGGTCCAGGATGTGACCGATATCGTGGATCGTTCGCTGTGCCGCACACGCGGCATCCAGCTGGAGCTCGATCTGGCACCCGGCGATCCCCCCCTGTCCGTTCCTGGCGATCATGTACGCCAGATACTGACAAACCTCCTCAAGAACGCCGCCGAGGCCCTGCCACCGGGAGGCTGCATTCGCCTGCAGACGCGGGGCCCCGAAGAAGTCGATGGGAAACAAACGGTAACTCTGGTCGTCGCGGATGACGGCCCGGGGCTCCCCGCCGAGATTCGCGCGGCCCACTACCGTCCGGTCGAGTCGAAGAAGGGCGAGGGTCACGCCGGGCTGGGCCTGAGCATTGTCCGCCGCCTGGCGGACGAGATCGGAGCCCAGATCCATTGCGACAGCGACCGCGACGGAACGCGGTTCGAGATTCGCCTCCCGCATCGCGAGGCCGAAATCGGGGAAATCAGGACGAGGCAGGGATAGCCCAGAGACCGTGATGCGAGACAACGGCGGGAGCCCGCATATGACTGAGTCCGGCCAAGCAGACACACCGCGCATCCTTGTCGTCGACGACGACCCCCGCCTTCTGGAAAGTGTGCGCAATCTACTGGAGCTTCAGTCCTTTACAGTAGAAACCGCGCCGGGGGGCGGGAGCGCCATCGAGATTCTTCGGCGTGCGCCCCCCGATCTGCTGTTACTCGACTTGTCCATGCCGGACCTGGACGGGCGGGACGTCCTGCGCTTCATGCAGGCCACCGAGCTGAATGTTCCCGTCGTGGTCATCAGCGGCAACACCTCGGTGGACGATGTCGCCGGGGCCCTGCGCGACGGGGCCTCCGACTACCTGAAAAAGCCCTACCAGCCCGACGAACTGCTCGCGACCGTCCGCAACGCCCTGCACAAGAAAGAGCTCGAAGACGCCAACCGCAACATGCGGGCACGTCTGGAGCGTTCCGAGCGCCTGCACCGGCTGATCGTCAACAACTCGCCGGACATCGTGTTCATCCTGGACCGCAAGGGACGCTTTCGCTTCGTGAACTCGCGCGTGCACGAACTGCTCGGCTACTCCCGCCAGGATCTTCTGGATACCCGGGTCCTCGACGTGGTCGAGGCGGACGACCAAGAGAAGGCGGAGTATTTCTTCGAACAGGCCGGACGCAGCCATGCCCATATCCGCTCTGTCGAGCTGGCGCTGAAGCCGCGGGAGATGGCCCGAACCCGTCGCTATTTCGAAGTTGCGGTGTGGCCGACGGCCGCCAGCGACGACAGCGGCGAGGCGCTCATCTACGGGACCGCGCGCGACATCACCGACCGCAAGGAGTCCGAGGCCTTTATCAACTTTCAGGCCTACCACGATCTGCTCACCCGCCTGCCCAATCGGGCCCTGTTCCGCGACCGGGTCGATGTCGCCATCGCCCATGCGCAACGCCACGGGCACGCGCTGGCGGTGATGTTTATCGACCTCAACCGCTTCAAGGTGATCAATGATTCCCTGGGGCATACCATCGGCGACCGCCTGCTGCAGGCCGTCGCCCAGCGCCTCCTCGGCTGTATCCGCAAGGGAGACACGCTCTCGCGTTTTGGTGGAGACGAATTCACCCTGCTCCTGCCGGACATCAGCGACCAGCACGCCGCCGTACAGGTAGCCGAAAAGATCCTGGAGAGCCTGAACACGCCGTTTCACCTGGGCGGGGACCACGAGCTGTACGTCGGCGCGAGCATCGGCATCGCCATCTACCCCGACGCGGGCGACACGCTCGACGCCCTGATCCGCCACGCCGACATCGCGATGTACCGGGAAAAGAACACCGGCAAAAACGGCATCCGGGTCTTCGCCCCCGAGATGCACGGCAACACGCCCCACCGCCTGCAACTGGAACAGGACCTGCGCAGGGCACTGGAGCGCGAAGAGTTTCATGTCCTCTACCAGCCGCAGGTCGACGGGGAAACGGGACAGCTCCTGGGGGTCGAGGCATTGATTCGCTGGGATCACCCCGATCGCGGCGTGCTTGGCCCAGCCGAATTCATCCCGGTCGCCGAGGACACGCGCCTGATCGTCGACCTGGATCGCGCGACCCTGCGCAGCGCCCTCAGCGACATTCGCGCGGCCCATCAATGCTCACCGGACCTGCGGCTCGCGGTAAACCTGTCACCGGTGCTGATCGAACGCGATGACTTTGTCGATGGTGTCCTCGGGCTGCTGCTGGAAACCGGTTTCCCCGCCGAGTTACTGGAGATCGAGATCACCGAAAGCCTGTTGATAAGCGACGCCCACGATACCGTCGCCAAACTCAATCGACTGTCCGATGCCGGGGTACAGATTGCAGTGGACGATTTTGGTACTGGCTATTCGTCATTGAGCTATCTGCAGAAGCTGCCGGTCCACACCCTGAAAATCGATCGCAGCTTTACCCACACCCTCTGTACCGAGGGCGAGGCCTGCATCGTCAACGCGATTATCTCGATGGCACGCGGCCTGAAAATGAACATTGTCGCGGAGGGCGTCGAGACGCCGCCTCAGCAGGACTATCTGCGCCGCCTCGGCTGTCCGATGATGCAAGGCTTCCTGTTCGGGCACCCCGCGCCCCTCGCGGAGCTGCTCCAGCAGGAATCGGCTTTCGGACGTCAGGTCGCCCGTTCCTGACCGGGGCTCGCCTTGCCCCGTCACCATCGCTACGCGCCAATATCTTCCAGGGCGTTATCCGCTGGCGCCGGACGGCCCAGCAGATAACCCTGCCCAAACCGACACCCTTCGTTCAGCAGGAACGCCCGCTGACCGGGCTCCTCCACACCCTCTGCGATCAGATCCAGTCCCAATGCGTCGGCCAGGGCAATGATGGCGCGGATAATCGATTCGTTGTTGCGAGAGTGCCCGATATCCCGGACCAGAGACTGGTCGATCTTCAGCCGCCGCAACGGCAAGCGGCGCAGGTGCGCCAGGTTGGAATAGCCGGCCCCGAAGTCATCCATGGCGAGCGTCACACCCAGGGTCTCCAGGCGATGCAGCACGGCCAGCGCCCGTTCTGGCTGCTCCATCATCATGGTCTCGGTCAGTTCCAGCTCCAGCCGCTCGGGCGCCAGGCCGTGGTGCTCCAGGATGCCCGCAATCGTCGCCACGAGTGTCTCGTCATGCAGCTCCCGGGCGGAGAGGTTCACCGCCACCGTGGGGACATCCCGGCCTTCCTGGTCCCAGCGCGCCAGCTGGGCACAGGCCGCGTCCAACACCCAGCGGTCGATGGCCTGGATCATCCCCGTCTCCTCCGCCAGCGGCACGAACTCCGCAGGAGACACCATCCCCCGCTGCGGGTGACGCCAGCGTACCAGGGCCTCCACGCCGACCAGCCGCTCCGATTCCATCTCCAGTTGTGGCTGAAAATAGAGCAGCAGTTCGTCATTGGCGATCGCGCTGCGCAAGTCGTTTTCCAGGAACAAACGCTGTTCCGTCTGCGCCCCCATGCCGGGCTCGTAGACATGCCAGGTATCTCCGCCGACGCCACGCGAGGCGGCCATGGCCAGTTCCGCCGCGGCCAGCAATTCGTCACGCGTGGTGCCGTGTTCCGGGAACGTCGCGAGCCCGACGCTCGCCGTGGTCACCAGCGCACGACCGCCGACCGCACAGGGCTCGCGCAAGGCTTCCAGCAACCGCTCAACAAAGGCCTCGGCGCCCCTGTCCAGCGGCGGCTTTTCAACAATCAGGCAGAACTCGTCCGCGCCCACGCGCGACACCGTATCCTGCGGCCCCAGCAAGCGCCCCAAGCGGTCCGCGATACCTTCCAGCACCCGGTCGCCCGCCGACGTCCCCAGGGTCTCGTTCACATTGCGAAAGCGATCCAGGTCGACCAGCACGACCCAGCGCGCCTGACCATCGGCCAGCGCGCGCTCGAGCGTATGGCCCAGGCGGTCATGCAGCAGCACCCGGTTCGGCAGCCCCGTACGCGCGTCATAGTGCGCCATCTGCCGCAGCGCTTCTTTCTGCTCCATGCTCGCGGTCATATCCGTCCAGCTGCCAACCACCTCGGGCCCGCGCTGCCCCTGGTTGTTACCGGATACGACCCGCATCTCGTCACGGATATGACGCAGCCTGCCCCAGCCGTCGAACAAGCGCAGCTCGCGCACCATGTGCCGTTCCTCGAGCAGCCGCCGATTCTCGCGCAGGGCTGTGGGCCGGTCCTCCGGATGGATTTGCTGTTCCCACCAGCCGGGCCGCAGCGCGGTTTCGGCATCAAAGCCGAACAGCCGCTCGAGGTTGCCGCTGACCCAAAGGGGCGTGAAATCCAGCGCATTGAGTTGGTAGAGAACGACCGGCCCGCTGTCCAGCAAGTGCTCGAGACGCTGATTTGCCTCCCGCAGGGCCTGCGTGCGCACTCGCACCGTACGCCGCAACCATACGGTCATCAGGGCCAGGGCAAGCGCAACCCCGCCCGCAGCCGCCAGCGCCGACCAGCCCCACGTCGGGATCGGACCCTCCCCGGACGGCGGTTCCAGGGCCTGTGACATGGCTCGCTCGTAGGGCGACCCGGCCTCGCCCTTCCAGAGTTCGAGGTAGGCGTCGATCACCGCCAGTCGATCCTCCTGTCTGCCGGGCGCGGCGGCATAGTAAAGCCCGACCTGATCGAACGTGATGGGCGTTTCTACCAGCCCATGCTGGCGCGCGTGACGGCGCGCGTAAAAGTTGTTGGTGATCGCCACGTCGGCCTCGCCCGCCGCGACGGAGGCGAGCACGGATTCCATGTCGGGACGCGGCACGAGGGTCCAGTCCAGGCCCTCGTCCCTTGCGTACTCCTGCAGGCGGTCACTCTGAACCGAGCCCTCGAGTACCGCGAGGCGGTGGCCATCCAGCGCTTCGATGCGGTCCAGCCCCGCGCCGACCGGCGCCAGCACCTGGCTCCAGGCGTGGGCCACCGGAATCGAGTGAAACGCAAGACTCTCGCGCCGCTCCGGCGTCAGCGCCACATCCGGCATCAGATCGATCTCGCCGGCCTCCAGGGCCTCCAGGCAGGCCGACCACTCGCACGCGACATACTCGAGCCGCCAGTGCTCGCGCCGTGCGATCGCCTCCAGCAGATCCACGAACACGCCTCCGGCGGCACCATCGTCGCCCGTACCCACCTTTGGCACGTTTTCGTAGAGCCCTACGCGCACGGTCGTGTCCGCGCCCGCCCCTGCCGTCAGACACAGCGTGACCGCCAGCAGGACGGTCATGGCTCGTCCCCGCCATGATGCCCGCATGCACCTGGTGATGGTGTTCAAGTAAGGCAATGCACACCCCTGTGCGTTCGCTCCCGCATAGTGCCATTAACGGCACCAACGGGAACCTCCTGTAGTCGGCCCGATTAATCCGGTCGTGTCACTCGCGCCGCCACGATTGCACGCGTGCGCTCCATGATCCAGTGTCCGGGGTCCTCCATGGCCTGCTCCAGCGTGATCGTTCCATCGCAAAGGGCGCGCGCATCGGCAAGGCCCATCGCATCGAGATCCTCCGCCGTCGCATCGATGGATCCAGCGACGACGGCCACCGGCACAGAGCAGCGCCGCGCCCGCCGGATCACCTCGGCCACCACCTTGCCATGCGCGGTCTGTCCGTCGAGCTGCCCCTCGCCCGTCACCACCAGATCGCTCCCGGCGATCGCCGCCTCGAGCTCGATCAGATCGGCCAGATATCCCGCCCCCATGCGCGACTGCCCGCGCAGGACACAGGCCAGCGCGAAACCAAGGCCCCCCGCTGCCCCCGCGCCCGGCATGCTGCCCGGACAGCGAAGCTCCCCCGCCGCGTCCACAGCCCGTGCCAGCCGCTCCATGCAGGCATCCATGCGCGGGATCTCGGACGCGGCCAGGCCCTTTTGCGGGCCGAATACCGCCGCTGCACCACGAGCACCCGTCAGGGGGTTGTCGACATCGTTCAGGACGGTGATCCGCAGTTCCTCCAGGCGGGGCTCAAGACCCGAAAAGTCGGCGCTCGCCAGATGCTCCAGCCGCTCCGGGACCGGCTCCAGCTCCCGGCCCTCTCGATCCCGGAAACGCACGCCCAGCGCATGCAGCATGCCGGCGCCACCATCCACAGTACCACTCCCCCCGAGACCAATCAGCACGTGCCGCCCCCCCGCATCCAGCACTGCCAGAATCAGGTCGCCAACCCCTCGGGTATCGAGCTTCCACGGATCACGCTCGGCCTCGGGGACCAGATCCAGTCCGCAGGCCGAAGCGACGTCAATCACCGCCCGCCGGCTCGCCTCGTCGTAACCCCAGCCGGCCGATACATGCCGGCCGCAAGGGTCGCGGACATCGGACAGATGCCAGGCCCATCCCAGGGTGTGGCTGACCAGTTCGGCCGTGCCTTCCCCGCCATCGGCCATCGGCAGGGCCTGGATGCGGGTCGATGGACTGGCAACACGCACACCGCGCGCCATCGCCTCGGCCACACCGGCCGCGTCCAGACTGCCCTTGAAGCTGTCCGGACACAGCACAACCCGCCTTGGCTCAGACAAAGACCATCCCCAGGAGGTAGATCACGATCATTGCACTGATCCCCTGCAGCAGCGTCGCGGTCGTGTAGGCCTTGTATGCGGTCGAGACCTTCATGCGACTGAACTGGCTGACCACCCAGAAGAAGCTGTCATTGGCGTGCGAGACGGTCATCGCCCCGGCGCCCACCGCCATCACCGCCAGCACCATGCCCATGTCCGAATCCAGCCCCAGCGCGGGCAGCAGCGGCGCCACCATGCTGGATGCGGCCACCAGTGCCACCGTCGACGACCCCTGGGCAGACTTGAGCGCAGCCGCAAGCAGGAACGGCACCAGCAGGCCCAGACCGAGCCCGGTCAGCATGTCGCCCAGCTGATCCCCGATCGGCGTCTCCTGCAACACGGAACCGAAGGCCCCGCCAGCACCGGTGATCAGCAGGATCGGTGCCGCGAGCAGCACCGCATCGACGGTCATCTGGTGGAAACGGCCGCGCTGGTCGCCGCCCTTGACCAGCAACAGGGCAAACACCACACCAATGGCCAGCGCGACCACCGGCTGACCGAGGAAGATCAGCGCCGCCGCGAACGTCCCGGGGTCGACATCGCGGGTGGCCAGCGACGCGATCGAACCGACGGAGATCAGCACGATCGGCGCCAGGATCGGCAGGAAGGCCCCCAGCGTTGAAGGTGGATGGGCCAGATCGGGCTCCGGCTTCTTCACCTCCTGGCCGGTGGCCTCCTCGATCGGGTCCGGCTCCAGGAGTTCATCGTCGTTGGCGTGGGTGTAACGACTGGCCCAGAGCCAGCCAACCGCCGCCGCCACTGCGGCCACCAGGAGACCGAACAGGATCACCAGGCCCAGCGCATCGGCAATGCCGATGTTGCTGGCCGCGGCAATCGGACCCGGGGTCGGGGGCACGAAGTTGTGCGTGGCGAACAGGCCTGTCGCCAGTGCCACACTCATTGCGACCAGGGACACACCGGCCTTCTTCGCCAGCGCATTCTTCAGGGAGTTCAGGATTACGTAGCCCGAGTCGCAGAACACCGGAATCGACACGATGTAGCCGATGATCGTGGCCGTGAGGTTGGGAAACCGGTCCGACAACGCGCGGATGATCGCCTCCGCCATCACGATCGCCGCCCCGGTGCGATCCAGGATCACCCCGATGATCGTGCCCAGCGCGATCACGATCCCGATATAGCCCAGCGTCGCGCCAAAGCCGTCGTTGATCACACTGACCGCGTCCTTGGGCGCGATGCCCCCGATCAGTGCCATGACGAAGGCCGCCAGCAACAGCGCCAGGAACGGGTGGACCCGCAGCTTCACGGTGGCGAATACCAGCGCAGCCACGACGACAATCAGGCCAATGATCAGCATCCCGCGCCCTCGTCCGGTTGGGGTTGTCGCCTCAAGAGTCTAGACGCTGTGTCCGGCAACAGGACGAATCATTTCATGCTTTGTCGGTTCGAATCACCCGTTGCGCTCGCCCCCAACGCAAAAGGCCGCCCGAAGGCGGCCTGATGCGAAGATGGAGGCTGGGGTCTCCACCGCAATACGGATGCAAGGCATTGTCTTTTATGGATACTGCCCGGGGCGGCTCGACTTTCTACCCGCACTTTTACCCACACGCGACCCCAGGGGGACTATTGCAGGCCTCGCGCGAAAGGCCTATGGCCCTCATCATATAGGGAAGCAAAAGGGAAGGTCATACAGGAGGAGCCATGGACTGGATCACGCTACTCAAGATCGTAGCTCAGCTCGGAGGGTTCGGCGCAATCATGGTCGCCGGGTACGAGCTGGCTGGGAAGTTCGGGAACCCGCCCATGGAGCGCGAGCCTACCCCGCATGAGGACGTGATCCTCACCGTGCGCGCGATCAGCACCTGGACGCTCGCGCTGGCCCTTGGGATCGGCTACCTGATCCTGTTCAGCTGGTTGTTCTGGTGAACCACTTTACCGGGGCGCAGGCGAACCTGACGCGGTGCCTGCCCTACATCCTGGCGGCGCCGCTGGTGTATGCCGTGATGATCGTCGCCTGGATGGGCACCACGAACGCGATCCTGCCGCTGCTGCCGGACCTGCTGTTCCGGATCTTCGGGCTGGTCACGCTGGCCGGGTACTTCGCCATCCTGATCAGCCCGCTCTGGTACATCCCGCGCAGGCACGACCCGAACACGACGGTTCGCACCGTGCTTATGGGGGCGTGCCCGATGCTGGTCCTGCCGATCGGGCTTTCGTTCTACTGACCGTCCACCTCGGGCACCCACATGCCACGCTGCATCAGCAGCAGGCGCCGCATGCCTGGCGTCATTTCCTGATCGCCCCGCATGCTCTGCAGGTCGTCCCGCATATCGTCCATCGGCGAGCGCCGCGACATCAGGCCGGCTTTCATGGCGGCCTCACGGTAGGTCGAGTCGATGCGCTGGATACGCTGGAAGCTCTCCGGACCCACGCGGTCCTCGGCCCATCGCATGAAGTCCCGGCGTTCCTTCTCGGACGGGCTCTCGAATACCCGAGCCGGCTGGTAGGCGCGCACGGAGGCCTGCAGCGACATCATGGTGCGGTCGAACTCCTCGCGCGTTTCCGCTTGCTCCAGGGCCTCCAGTGCGACCTGGCGCGCCCGCTCGGGCTCACCCAGCAGCAGGGCCTTGTGGATGCGCCGGTTGTATGGGGTCATCTCGGTGTGCCCGATCCGATCCGGCGCCCGGCGCTTGTTCTCGAGGCCGATGTCGTCGGAGTACCGGCGCACCATCTTGCGCACATAGCGACGATCGCGCTGCGCGACTTCCCACTGCGCCTGCCGCCAGTCGGAGACGTGCGACATCCCCATGAGCGCGGCCCGGTTCCACGTCCGGTACAGCGACCACTGGCTTTCTGTGAAGTCGTGCAGGTCGCGCCAGTCCAGGCTGCCCTGCTCGAACAGGCGCATGCTGATGTCCACGCCATCGCGGATCGGGGCCAGGCCGGGCGGATCAACCGGCGACTTCACGCGCTGCCGGTCGGCCACGTCGTGCAGGAACTGCGCGTAGTTGCCGAAGAACCCGAGTGAGCCCACGGACATATTGGAGTGCCAGAACCGCCAGGCCGCCAGCACTGCAGCCTCGGCATACTCACCCTGGGCCAGCTGCCGCTCGATCTCCTCGAAGTCGGGGCCCGGATCCTGGTATCCGAACAAACCCTCGCGCAGCGCAGCCAGGGCCGTTCCGGAGACGCCAGCCACCGCGAAGAAACGAATCAGCGGCGTGATCGTGCGGATGCGCTTCTGGTGAACCTCGCCGCCCACCTCGACATCGACAACCTCGCCACCCTTCACCACCGAGTCGATCGCCGGCTTCAGGTGGTTGATCCAGAACATGCGTGACAGCTGAGTGCCGAACTTCTGGTACTTGAACAGGAAGCGGCCGACAGGGGTATCGGTGAACACCGGCACCTGGTTGACCCGGTAGCTGCCCTGCGTCAGGTTCACGGCCTTGCGCAGGAAGCGATCGGTTTCCGTGCCCTCGCCGTTCTCCTCCAGCAGGCGCCGGTAGTCGAACCCCTGGCGCTGGAACCACGCCACGGCACGCAGGCTGCGCTTGCTGGTCACATCGCGATTCCAGCGGGCCAGGGAGTCCTCGAGGAACGTCTTGGCCGTCAGCATCGCGTGCGATCGGATGAACACCTCGGCCGGCGTGTAGCCCCCGATCTTGAGCATGAGGCTGGTGAAGTTGCTCAGCCGCTCGGGAACACCCTGCTGCTGCGCGTCGTGCATGAAGGTGAGGTAGTCATTGATCAGGATGCCCTTCTGCGTGCCCATGTCCAGGGCGCCGCCGAAGTCTGCGAGCTCCTTGGCCAATCCGCGAATCGACGGCCACAGGCCATAGGCCTGGAAGTTCAGCGACGTGCCGCCGATCAGGTTGAGCGCGGCCGTGGCCGGATTCCCCAACATCGCACCAGTGGCGAAGATGTTGAGGGCTCCGATGAACTGCGTGATCATGCTGGCGTCGGTCGTGTTGTAGACCCGCTGCTGAACCTGGTCCAGGTAGTTTTGCGTGTTCTGGTCCGTGGTCAGGCGCTTCGCCTTGTCGAACACGTCGCCCTCCTGGTCCACATCGGCCTGGCCAAACGCCTCGATCTGGCTCACGCGCTCCGCCCAGCGGTCCTTGTACAGCATGGCCGAATCCCAGCTGTAGTCGTAGAACCACTCAGGCAGCGGATCCTTGCGCGCCTTTTCCACGCCGGCGAAGTAGTCGTTGCTCGTCTCGCGCGAGAAGTAGTTGCGCACGTAGTTCTGAGCCTCGGCCGGATCGTTGATCATGCCCGCGTTCATCAGCTCATCCTGGATGCGCTGCCAGGTCTCCGGGTTCCCGGCCGGGTGCATGAGCGCCTGCTGGACCTCCCGCTTCATCACGCGCGGGAAAAAGCCGGGCACGCGACCAATCGGGCGCCACCCGCCCTTGCGCGGCAGCGCCGGGGATGAAGGCATCTCGCTCAGGTCGCGCTGCGGCTTCATCTTGCGGTACAGCTCGCCATAGCGGGCCTCACGCTTGCGCTGGGGCGTGTTGCGCAGGATGCGCTCACCGTTGGCGCCAATCTCTTTGCGCACGCCCTCCCAATCCACCTGCCGGTCATCCCACACCTGGACACCGACCTCCTGGTTGTCCTGGCCGGTCAGGTCGGCCACCTGCTCCCAGGCCTGAATCAGGTTGCGCACGCGCTCGGGGCCCTCCTCGCGGATCAGCCGGGCCTCCTCGTCGCGACCGTTCTCCTTCGCGGCCTGATACCGCTCGAACAGGCGGAACAGCTCGCCGCGACGCCTGCGGTTGAGCGTCGGGATCTCCCGCATCACCGGCCGAAGAATGGCGTTCACACGCCCCATGCGCCAGCGGGTGCGGTCGAAAAACTGGTCCACCGCATCAGCTACGTGCGACAGCTGCGGCTGCCGGCGCAGTACATCCGATGCGGAGTCCCACATGCCGCGCAGCCGAGCCATTTCCGCATATCGATTCTCGATCGCCGGCATGTTGTCGAGGTCCGGCTGCGACGGGCTGGAGCGCTCGCCGCGGGAGAAGCGCACGTCGTCGCTATCGGCATCGAAAGTACCAACGTTGCCGACGGCCGACTTCACCTGGTCAGGGCGGAATACCAGAACTTCGCTGCCGTAGGGCCGCCCTCGCGCCTCACCGAGGTTGTTGAAGCCAGGGTTGATCCAGATCGCGCCGTCATACCCTCGTTCCTGCAGACGCGCAATCGCCTCGGCGTCGTCGCCCAGGTTGTAGATCGAAAGCTCGTCCTGGACGTAGTACGGGTTTTGCAGGGAGGCATATACGGGTGCCACGTTCGGCGTTGCGATCCGCTTGCGACCCACCAGGTTCATGTACTCCTGGTGGGCATCAAACCACTTCTCGGAAGCCTCGATCGCCTTTTCCCGGATCTTGCGATACCGGCGGATCCGGTTCTCGAAGTCCGGGTGCCGTTCGTTGATTCGAGCACGGCGCGCATCATCCATGTTGTCCAGGGTGAACCCGAACTCCTCCGCTGTCTCCATCAGCGAGACCAGCCCAGATTGCTCCTGCTCGAGCATGAATTCGCGCTCAGCCTCAGTAACCAGCCCTTGCGCCTCATCGAAAGCCGCCTCATTGCGAGCCAGCGCACCAGCCTGCTCCTGCGGTGTCATGTCTCCAACAGGGTACGGCCCATCCTGGTCGAAAGACGCGGGCGAACCTGTGGCCTCGCCAGCGGCATAGTAGTTGGCATACTGAGCGGAATCGGTCAGGTAGACCGGCCCGTCGGATTGGGCGATGTCGGTCATGGTTCCGTGGTAAAGCTGCAGGGGCCGGCCTTCCTGGTCCTGGGCCACCGATCCCTCGAACCACCGCCAGAAGCTGCGTAGTCCGTCCAGGTCCGAATGGATCGGGCGCCCCTCGCTGTTCGTCGTCGGGCGCTGCTGGCCGTCCACGTCGATGGTCTCGCCCATGCCATCCTGACGGGAAAGGGCCTCGCCGCCCTGGCTGGCCGCGGCCTCGGATCCGAAGGCGCTGGGAGACGTGGTGCTGATCTCACCGGACTCAACGACACGGTGAGCCTCGCGGATCAGGTTCGCCAGGTCGGCCCGGCTCATCTGCAGGTCGAAGCCCATGCGGCGCATCCAGTCGCGCATGGCGGCCACCACACGCTGCACGATGGTCGGCTGCGTGCCGCGCTCGGCCATGTGCGCGATCAGCTCCTCGGCCACCAGGTCGCGGTGCCGGCGGTTGTTCACGTCGAACCGGCGGTCAGTGAAGTAGCGCCGGATGATGTCCTGCACCTCGGGATGGTTGCGGCCGTGCATGCTCCACACGCGGTTGAGCGTCTGGCGCATGTCACCGCCCAGCAGTTGCTGCATGCCGTAGTGACCCACTACCTCGTGCAGCAGCTTGGCCTGCACGTCCTCGCGGGACTGCATGCGCCGGGCCACCAGGTACACGCGGTTGCGCCAGAACACGGCGTTGACCGTGCCGGTGGCGCCGGCCTGCGCGATCTTCACCTGGAGGCTCTGCGGCAGATCCCATTCAGCATCGACCACCTCGATGTTCGGGGCGCCCTGCCAGTCGGCCATGAGGCCGTCCACGGATTCCTGCACCTCAGAAACAGAAAGCCCGGCGCGGGGCCGGGCTTCGGTGGTGGCTTCAGCGGCCGACATTCGGCCGTCGCCAGGGTCTGTATCTGGATGGATCGCCTGCTCGGCGTCGAAGGCCACGAAGTGTACCGGCCCACCGATGCCGCGCTGGTCGAGCGCGATCCCGTCATAGCCCTGCGCCCGCAAATGCTCGCGGTAGGCAGTCGCCTCCTCGACGGAATCGAACTGAGGCATGGTCTCCGGACGGAATACCTTGGGGGTGCGGATGTCCAGGTAGACCGAATCGACATGCGATCCGTACTCGCTGGCTTCGCCGCGGTTCGTGGTGAACCAGACGCCCAGCCCGGCCGTAGGGTGGCCGGTCGCCCGGCCCAGGGACTCGGGCGAGAAGTGTTCAGACTGGATGGCGCTGCGCGCGCCCCGGTGGACTAGTCGAGGCCCTGCGCCTTGATCCCGGACAACGCTTGCCGATACCCAGCCAGATCGCGGTGTTCCACCGCCAACTGTTCGGGCCCCTTCGGTGCCGGCGCGTTCGGGTCCATCGGCTCCAGGGCGTCGCTGCCCGCCGCGTCCCACTCCTGGAACTTCTGCTCCTGCGTCTTGGCGGCCGAAGTGTTGGTCGAATTCCGCATCGGTCATTTCTCCTACGTCTACGCCTACAGTATCACCGCGGCGGCTGAAAAGAACATCCGGGTCCGTCTCGGCCAGTTCGTTCCGCAGCGCGGTAACGGCCTCCTGTCGGTTCTCCTCGCTTGCGCGCTGGTACGGGATGCCTCGGCGTTCCAGAACCGCCAGCACCTCGGCTGGCGCATTCTCCGGCACCACGGCGCCTGCGAACTCCTCCAGGGGCACCTCGCGCTGCGGCTTGGCCTCGAAGTACGGCACCGGGGTCTGTTCCAAGGCATCGGCCGCCTGCATGCCCTGCGCAATCAGGTCGCCCTCCTGCGCCTTGATCGCCGCCACGTCGAACTCCTCCGCGCGCAGCGCCCGCTCGAAAGCCTGGCGGTTGCGGTTGGAGCTGTTCAGGTAGCGCCCGATCGCACGCATGGAGGCATCCAACGCTTCCCAGGTATCCGGACGGCCGCGGAAGTCGCGAACGGTCGTGTGATCTGCAACAGCGTTTCGGTACTGGTGCAGCTGCTCCTCGGTGCGCTCGCGCGCGGCCTCGTATTCTGCGGGGCTGCGGACCTGCTCCTGCGCCGCCTCGCGCATGCGCTCCAAGGTGCGGAACCGCTCTGCGGTGGAGGCGCGCACCTGGCCCGCCCCGTGCGTCATCGTCTCCTCACGTCCGGCCACCTGGCGCTCGCGCGTCATGGCCTCGACGATGTTTTCCAGCGTGTAGGGCAGCTTGCGACGACCGACCTTGATACGGGGCTCGCCCATCGCTGGGATCAGCATATCCTCCAGCCAGCGCCGGAACTCGACCTCGCGGCCCTCGATCGCCTCGCGCAGCAGGCGGCCGGTCTCCACGCGATCAACCGCATCGGAGTCCAGATCCTCGATGGAGCGCATGACCATGTGCTCCCGGCCAAGATGGATCTGCTCACGATCCGGGTTCCAGTTCTGTTTGTCCCAGTCTCGGTTGATCTCGGCAACGAGATCTTCGCCCAAGCCGGCCTGCTCGAGCTCTCGGCGGTTCTTGGCATGCGTGGCTTCGCGCAGTACGCGGCTCAGCTCCGGCCACTGGTCTTGCAGTTCCCGGCGCGACTTGCCCTCTATGAACGCGCGCACCTCGGGCGTATCGACACCATCCATCTCCAGGCGCGCAGGCTTGGTGATGGGCTCGATCGTATGCCCCTGCTCCTCCAGGAACATGGCCTGCATGGCGTCGGACGATTCCGCACGGTTCAGCAGCTCCCGCGCATCCGGCCGATCCTGGCCGTGCTCGTGCAGGAATCCGCGGATCATTTTGTCGTCGTAGCGATCGGCGAACGGCTGGATCGCGTCGGCCAGACGCCGATAGTCGGCATCGCTGTAACCCCGGTACTCGGGCTGCGGGTGGCGAACGCTGTAGGCATCGGAGCTGAATACCGCCTCACGCGCCGGGTCGGCCATGCTGCGCCGACCGATCAGCGTGATCTCCCCGAACCCATCGACGCCGCCAGCATCTTCGGTGACCACGCCAATCGACGGGACGGCCAGCCCGCCCAGGCGATCGGCGAACAGAAGGCCGTCGGTGCTGATGTTATGGACCGCAGACAGACGCGGCGACGCCGCTTCCGAACGGCTGAACCGAATGTCGTCGCTGTCCGGGTCGAATGTGCCGAGATTACCGATGGCGGACTTGATCTGGGCCGAATCGAAAGCAATGACGTTCGAGTGGTCCTGCTCGGCCTGCCCTGACTGGTCCCTCCGCTCAATTATGACTGCATCGTAGGGGTTCCCTGTTCGACGGGACTGCAGTAGCTGGTCGATGATCTCGCCCCGGTTCAGGTCTGCTTCCATAGACGCCGCAGGCTGGTTTGTCTGGATCACTAAGGGGTTCTCGGCCTTGATGTACACCGGCATTACGTTGGCGCCTTCTTGAGTCCTCAAGCCGTCGGCACCAGGACCTTCTCGCTCTTGGGTATAAGCGTTCGCTTCCCATTGCGCGTCGGTGAAATGGAACCCGATGCTGTAGGGGTAGCGGCTCCGCACCATCGCACGGTCAAACTCAGCGAAATCGGCCAAGTTCGCGTGATACATGGCCTTGGGCCGCCCCTGGCCATCCACCACTTGGCTATCCCCAAACCAGCGCCAGAAGTTTTCCACCGCAGCCGGCGAGGAGTGAATCGGGCGGCCTTCGCTGTTGCGGGTCGGGCGATCCACGCCGTCCACGGTGATGGTATCAGGCAGGGATTCGGAACGGCTGAACCGCGGCTCGTCGCTTCGATCAGCGGTCATACCCTCGATGCGCTGCTGCTCGGTGGCAGACGGCTGGAAGCCGCCCACGTACTCCACCAGGCGCGTGCTGCCTTCCGACGGGTCGATACGGTTGCCACCATCCGAGACGCGCGTGATATAGCCGCTCTTGCCCTCCGCAAAGGCGCGGGCGTCCTTGAGGCGGTCGAACATGCGGGTCTCGGTGGTGCGGCCGCTCGACGGGTCGTTCGTCCAGTTGACGAAGTACATGGTGTCTTCGCGCGGGGTCGTTGCCGCTGCCGGCTCTTGGGTCGCGTGATCGCGGGCGTACTGGATCGCAAACTCGCGCTCGGCCAGATCCTCCGCTTCTCGCTGCCGGGCTCGGATCTCATCCTGGCTGGCTCGTGTGCTCTCCAACCGGCTCCGGAAGCGAGACCAAAGGCCTTTCTGAATATCGCTTTGAACGTGCTGCGGGGCCTCCAGCGGGTGAACTCGGCGCTGCTTCATGGTGCGTAGCGTCTGAGCCGTATCGTTCCATCGCTGACGGCGGGTTTGTGCCTGCTTGCGCTGGGCGCCGCGCTTGGTGGCCACCTCCACCTGCGCCGCCCGGCGGTTGGCGTCCGAGATCATGGCGTCCATCAGCTGGTCGAAGTCCGTCTCGACCGGGCTATCCGCCGACGTGCGGCGCACCATCCATTCATCGGTGTAGGCGTCCACGTCGAGACCGCGCGCCCGGATATAGTCGTGTGTGCTGATCGTGCCGGCACGCAGTTGGGCATCCATATCTCCGTATGGGGCCTCGATCTGCGCCTGCGCCTCGTCGGTATCGACCGCGGCGGCCGTGGACTCGATTGCGCCAGCATCCGCCTCGACCTGGAACCCTGCGCGCGCGAAGCCATCCACCAGCCGGTCGATCTCGCTGGCCACGTCGGCATCGATGTCGGCCTGGCTGCGCCAGTCGCGGAGCTCGGCGGCCACGTCACGTTGCAGCTGCGCCAGGTCGCCGCCCTGCTCCAGTTCGGTGTTGATCCGGCGGTACAGATCGCCCACGCGGCCGGAGATTGCGGCCGGCGCGGTGAAGTCCTCCAGCCACGTATCCAGGAACTCGCGCACGGCAATCAAGCGGGAGCGGTCTGGGCCTTCGCCGGCGGCCTCGGCGCGGGTGCGGGTCGCCAGGTCGGCCTCGTCGGAGTCGATCACCTGCGGCGCCGCTTGTGGATCACTTGTTCGCTGCGAGTCGGCTTGTGGTTCACTTTCCGCCGTTTCTGAGCGACGATCGCGCAGCGCCCAGCCGCCCTCGACCTCGACGGCCTCAAGCTGGTCTCGGCGCTCCCGCAGATCGTTGCGGCTGCGGGCTGCCAGTTCGGCGGCGCGTTGGGTCTGGAACGGGGTGCCGTCGCGCTTGAGGATCAGGGCCCCAGAAGCAGAAACCCCCGCTTCGGTGGCGGGGGTCTCGGTGGCCTGGGGTTCGGCGGGAGTTGGCGGGGATTCGCCTCGGGATCGTGCGGTGCTGGCGAACATATCGCCGCCGGGGCGGCCGGTCACGTCCTCCAGGTCCGCCTGACCATCCTGCGCGCCGGTGTCGCTCTCGAGCCGGAAGTCGTCGCGCATCCGGTCGGCTTCGGCGCGCTGCTCGGCCTCGCGCTCGCGCTGCATCTGCTCGCGGCGCCGGGCCTCCTGCAGTTCGATGTCCTGCGGGGTCTGCGCAGTGAGCGTCAGTCCTTCGCGGCCGCCTTCATCTCGCTGAGCGCGTGCCGGATCTGCTCCGGCGTCTCCAGCGGGTAGCCCGCTTCGCGCGCCGCGCTGATCAACATCAGGCGGGCCTGTCCGGCTTTGATAGCGGCTTGTCGTTTCTCCGGGGGCATCGACTCGAGCATCGCCCGCGTCCGGTGCCCCGGCTTGCCTGAATTGTTGGTCATATTCGCTCAGCCCTTGTTCGGTTGCGGCCTCTGCCTCCGCCATCGACGATAGCACACCGTGAATCAGATCCTCGCCCTGCGCGTCGGCGTAGGTGGTCTCGATCAGGTCGGCGTCGATCGCCTCGTAGAACATCTCCAGATCGGTGGCGTCCATCTGCGCTTCCTGCTGGTCGATCACGTCGAACAGGAAGCTCACGGCGCGCTTTTCGGCGGCGTTCAGGAGCTCGCCGCGCTGGGCCTTGTTGACCGCCTCATGCACAACGCGCTCAGTCACCCCGCTGGGGCGATCCATCCACCACTCCTGACGGGGCACCCAGGTCGTGCGACCGGAGACGCGACCATCGGCATCCCGGAGAAGGTGACCGCCCTCCTCGGCCCAGCCGGCTTCGGCCGCCATCTCCGGCAGGCGGTCCAGATACCCCTGCTGCTGGGCGCGCGGATCCTGCATTGGCGTGAGACCACGACCACGGCGCTGCGGGGCCTGCTCCTGCCGGGGCTCGGGTGCGCCCATCTGCGCTTGCGGGGCGTCTTGCGGGGCGGGTTCGGCCGGCTGTAGCGCGCGGCGCACCACGGTCCAGTCGGTGTCGGCATCGGGACCGGCCTGCACCACGTCGTACTCGAAATCGGTGTCCTGCTGGTTCAGCTGCTCCATGCGGCGGCGCGCGGCGCCCATGCTGTCGGCCTGCGCAATGTCGCGGCCGATGTTTTCCCAGCCTTCAGCCTGCAGCTGGTCCAGGCCCGCATCGGTGTCCGGGGCATCGGCCTGCGTGTCCGGGCGCGGCGCTCGGGTCTCGTCCATGCGCTCGCGCACGCGACGGGTCAGATCCTCGGCCATGCCTTGGCCACGCTGGCGGTGCGCGGGGAGTCGGGGAATGCGGGCGCGCAGCCGCAGTAGTTCTTCCGGCGTCTGCGCTTCTTCGATCGCCTCGGTGATCTCGCGGTAGCGGCGCCCGATCTCGGCGTCCAGGATCTGCGCTTCCTGCGGGCTGGCCGGCTCCAGCGTATCCAGTTGCTGCGCGTCCATATCGGCCAGCACGGCGGCTTCCGGCACGCCCGTGGCGGCGGATTCGGTGTCGGCCGGTCGTCCGGATACGCCGTCGCGGCCCTGGATCGCCTGCGAGACTTCCTCCATACCCAGGGTGGACCGCTCGGCCGCGCGCTGTTCCATCTGCGCCTGCGTTCCGGTGGTGCCGTCCGGGGCGATCTGCATCTGCGGGGCGGGAAGTCCAGCGGGCTGCTGTACAGACGCCTCGGGCGGCATGGTGATTGGTGCGCGCCCATGAATGGCGCCGTCCACTTCGCTCAGGCCCAGCTCGGAACGCTCGCGGGCCATCTGCTCGCGCTGTGCGGTGGTGCCCGCCTCGCCTGCTGCGTCCACCTCCATGGTCGGCGCCGGGAGCGCCAGAAGCTCGGCCACAAGGTCAGCCGCCGCGTCCGGGTCCATGTTGGAGACGGCATCGGCTGCCTGGCGAAGCTCTGGATCCTGCTGCACGCGCTCGTCCAGCCACGACTCGAACTCGGATCGGTCGCCCTCGAAGGCGCCGGCACCGCGGGCCATCCCGCCCCGGGCCGCCTGCGTGATGCCGGCCGAACCTGCGCTGATCGCCGCCTGGTACAGCACGTCGTCGAACAGGCTCTGGCGCTCGTCGTAGGACATCTGGCCCCAGTTCTGGCCGATCGCCCCAGCCCCGGCCACGCCGAACTCGGATGCCATGGCCGCAACGATCTGCCCGTCCATCTGGCCGAACAGACGCTCACGCGCCGCCGGCGGGAGACGCCGCAGAAGCAGGTTGATGTTCCCGACCTCGACCGCACCGGATGCGATACCGAAGTTTCGCGCGACGCTCTGCGCCTCATCCGCCTCCAGCCCATACTGGATTGCGCGTTCGTAGGCCTCGTCTGCGCCGGCGCCACCCGCCATGCTCAATGCGCCACCCATCTGACCGGTGCGCTGGGATACGTCCCGGCCGCGCTGTCCCAGGCGCCCCAACGCGCCAAGCCCTCGGCCCGCGACACCTGCCAGGCCACCACCCACCAGGAATGTTCCCATAGAGCCGACGCCGGCCCCCAGGTCTGCGGGGACCGTGCCCTCGTACATCGGGTCCACCGGGATCGCATCGGCCGCATCATGCAGGGCCTGCCCCGCGCGGGCGACTCGGCCCTCGCCAATCTGGTCGGGATGGGTCACTGCACGATCCCAGCCGCGCAGTGCGCCACCTACTGCGCCCAGGGCACCCCGAGGCACCGACATGGCGGCCGCTTTGCCGTAACCGGGGAGCGTGCGCTGCGGGCCCTCCTCGCCGGCAGCGAACGACAGGATGTCCTCCTCCGTGAACGCATCGACCGGCTCGACCGGATCGGCCTCGGACGGGGACTCACCCTCGTGGGCAAACGACAGGATCTCGCGGTCAAGTTCGTCCATCTATGGCCTCAACGCTGCTGGGATTCTTTCTGCTCGGCATACCGACGCGCCATGGCGCGCACGTCGGCCTCGGCTTCTGGCGACAGCAGGCCCTGGCGGGCGGCCCGCACGGCCATGCCCAAGGCGCCCGGGGAAGGATCGCGACCTTCGGCGCGCGCCTCGAAGTACGGGGCTGCGCGCTCCACATCGCGATTCAGGCGGGCGCCACCGGACAGGCCGCGACCAGAACCGGACATCTCGACGGCATTCTCGGGGTTGGCCCAGGGCGGAACATCGACGCCACCCGGTGATTCGCTCGACTCGCGCTCACCAAAGCTCAGCGGCTCGACGGCCGGCGGCTCGGATTGCGGTTCTTGCGGTCCGCGCTGCGCTGCGGCGGCAGTACCCAGCGGTCCCAGATCGTCCATCATGCGATCGAACGCGCCGCCCGGGAGTCCGCCAGGCTGGCCCGGCATGCCCTGCTGACCCTGCGGGGACTGCTGGCCTTGAGGCACACCCTGCGGGTCTCCCTGACTCCCTTGCGGCATGCCCTGCTGGCCACCAGCCTGCCCCTGGAACTGCGGGCGCATGTCACGGACAAACGTGCCCGTCGCCGGGTCGATGCCGTATTCCTCGCGCGCGAAGTCCATGAGGTTCGGGACATTGGGGCCAGCCCGCTCCTCCATGTACTGGTTCACGGCGTCCTCGCCGTGCGTCTGCAGCATCACCATCATCTGCTCGGCGTCCAGGCCGTAGCGGTTGCTGTAGTCCGAGCGCATCTGTGCCCAAACGCTGCTGGGGGCCTCCGTTCCAGGGGCCCCAACCGTGCCAGAACCACCAGCGCCGGTCTGGCGAACCTCGCCGGTGCGCTGGTTGAACAGCGAGCCGTCATTGAGGCGGCGCCAGTCGGCGGAATCACCGCCACCCGGGCGCATGGACTGCGGCAGATCGTGCATGCGGCCATCAGGCCCTCGCTGGGCAATCGGGTTGCCCTGGTCGTCCTGCAGCATCTCGAAACGCCCTTGCGCCTCGGGAAGCTCGCCGCCGAGCTTCAGGATCTCGGACTCGATCAGGCGAATAGCCTCCTGTGGATCTTGCACCTGGCGCGTGCCCTCGAGCATGGCCTTGTGGCCCTGCACACGCTGCATCACCTTGTCGATCGGCACGTCCAGCACGAGATCGTCACGGGCGCTGTGGCCCTCGGTCATCGGGGCCTCGTACTCGACCATCTCCCCATCCGGTCCCTCGGCCTCGACCGTGAGCCCTACATGCACGCCCTGGCCAGACTGGTCGGGCACCACGCTGGAGATTCGCTTGTTGCGGATGGTGTAGGTCTTTCCGTCGCGCTCGATGGTCTCGCCCAGGTTCTCGTTGACCAATTCATCCAGCAGCACCTGCGAGGCCGCCAGGGTGTTCGGGTCATTCATCACCTCGACCGGGCGCCGGTTGTCCTGGCCGCTGGCCATCTGCTCAAACCATTGCACAGCCTGCTCGGTATGCTGACGCTTCTCCGGGTCGAAGAACTTGGCCGGGTCGGTCTTGGTGCGCTCCTTGAACTGCTGCATGACCGGGTTGCGCAGAATCTCGTGCTGCCCCGGGTCCACCGTGTCGGGCGAATGCTGCATCTGGTGGCGCAGCGCGTTCAGGCCGCGCAGTTGATCCTGGCGCTCGTACTCGCCCACCTGCAGATCATGCAGCTGCGCCTGGCGCGCGTCCTGCTGTTCCGCGCGCTCGCGCTGCCATTGCCGCTGCTCCTGGTTCGCCTGGTTCTGATAGTGCCGGTCCATCATGCCGAAACCGGCCTGAAATCCCGCTGCGAGTCCGCCTAGTCCTGCCATGTCTGTGGCTCCTTAAAATACCGAGCTGGCGAGCCAGCCGACGCCGGCACCGATCACTGCGCCAACCGGGCCGGCTGCGCCGCCCATCTGCATGCCGATCATCGCGCCGGATGCCGCGCCGGTGCCGACCATGCTCATGCGCTGCTGGCGTTCCTGCTGTTCCATCTGGTCGTTCATGTGCTCGCGCCGCTGCTCCATCTCCGATGCCTGCTGCAGCCCTTGCATCGCCTGGTTGCGGTAGTTCTGGCCGAGGCCGATCAATCCCGCCATGTTCGTGTCCTCCTACGGTTGCCCGGGGTTCTGGCGCTGCTGGGCCAGGGTGCCCAGGCCGCCGGCCATGGCCGCAAGGTCGCGGTCCCGCATACCCATGCGGGCGGTGTTCAGGGCCCCGGCCTTGGCCGATGCATGGTTGACGGCCTGCGTGCGGTCAAACGAGGCCTGTTGATCCGCGTCCATGCCGATCCCGAACCCGGAAAGCCCGCGCATATGCTCGGCCCGCTGGTTGGCAAACTGCTGGTCCACGGCCGATCCAACGCGATCCAGACCCTCGCCGTGGTTGCCCACCGAAGCCATCAGGGCGTTCTCGGCCGGAATGAACCGGCGCTGATAGTCCTCCCACATGCTGCGGTGGACCTGCGCCATGTTGTCGCGGGCGTCCCCGCGCTGACTCAGCAGGTTCGGCGTATGGCTTGGCTGGTTGGCGTACATCACGCCGCTGCGCTCGACGACGCTCCCAGGCGCCTGCTGACTCATCAGCTGTTGCTGCTGTTCCCGGAAAATGGCGTCGCGGGCAGAGTCCGAGATAGAGAACGCCGTGTCACCCGATCCGGCTTGCCCAGCCTGTTGATTCCATGGATCCTGAAAGCTGGACCCATAGCCCTGCTGGTTATCCTGCGAGGGCGCGTAGAACTGCCCGGTCTCGCTGTTGTAATTGAGTTGGGTTGGCATCGTTGCCTCCTCAGAGCCCGAAGAACGGGGCGATGCCCAGGTGGCCCCGGGTCATTCGGTGGGTCGTCATTCGCCCAGACGCTCCATGCCGTAGCGCGTACCCGCACCCATGAGCGTTCCGGCCAGCTGCTGGCGACCGGCGCGGTTCTGAGCCGCAATGCCTGCGCGGTGCTGGGCGTCCGCCGCGGAACTGGCCGCGACCTGACCCAGCCCGGCCTGAGCATCCGCCGCCTGGCCCTGGCCGATGTTGACGATGTTTTGCAGGCCCGCCATGTGCGCCGCCTGCGCGCCCAGGTGGCCCTCACCAACGCCGACGCCCTGGATATGCCCTTGGTCTTGCCGCAGCTGCCCCATGCCCAGCGTGTGGGCCGCGCTGCCGGGGCGAACGCCTGCGTCGAACATCTGCTGCTCGGCCTGCTCGCGCGCCGGCGCAAAGGCCTGCTCGGTCGCCACCGCAGCCTGGCCGCGGGCCTGCTGGTGATCGCCGGGCGTCATCTGCACTTGGCGCATGTACTGGTCCTCGAACGGGGCCAGTCGCGACTGATAGTCGTTCCATCGATCTACCGCGATGCGCGACAGTTCGCGCTCCTCGTCCGTCGCCTTCATCTCGTTGCTGCCGCCACCGCCGCCGCTCATTGGTCTTGCTCCTCCAGCCCTTCGAGGTACTGGTTCAGGGTCTCGTGGTGCGTGAAGAACTCGCGGATCTCCATGGACAGGGCCCGCATCACGTCGCGCCCGCGCGTCAGGTAGATCACGAACGACACGAACTCCATGTAGTAATCGCGCATCACGTAGGCGAACACGCGCTCGCTCTCCGAGCCGCGCTCCAGTGTGTTGGCATCCAGCCAGGCATTGATCCCGGTCACCAGCAGGGGGATCAGCTGGTACTTGAACCGGTCGAAGAAGGGATTGACGGGAAGTTCGGTGAACACGTTGAACAGCACGCGCACGGCATGCTCCTCGGGGATCGCCTTGTCGCGGTCCACGATGTCGTCGAACAGCTCGCAGGCATCCGCCCAGTC
This sequence comes from Thioalkalivibrio sp. ARh3, assembly GCF_000377265.1. Taxonomy (NCBI): domain Bacteria; kingdom Pseudomonadati; phylum Pseudomonadota; class Gammaproteobacteria; order Chromatiales; family Ectothiorhodospiraceae; genus Thioalkalivibrio; species Thioalkalivibrio sp. ARh3. Next base: position 46,960 of record NZ_KB897952.1, on the reverse strand, counting down.
CAGGATGAAGCGCACGGCGTCCTCGTTCTGAACCCACTCATGCAGACGGCGGTTGCGCTCCTGGCGCCACTCCTCCGAATCGAACTCCATACAGACCTCCAGAAACGCGAAAAGCCCGCACAGGGCGGGCTTCGGGCAGACTTCTCGACTTTGGTATCAGGGTAGCAGAATGATCAGCGATTGTCGCCCTAGTCGTAGTCGGCTCCGTCGATGATGGGCGCATCGAAACCTGCCGGCACGTACTGTTGAGGGGTGACCTCCTCATCATAAAGAGCTGCCGGCGACCACTCGGAAAAAATAGAGGTACGGTTTATGGATATTGACGGCGCCCTAAACAGGGTGTCCCCAGAGAAAAAAGAATACTCTGTCCAGAAATCCGCAGCAGACGCATGCATGGCCGGCTTAGATAAACCTGATACACCATGGCTCGTCTCTCGAAACGAATTCCATATCAACGGGGGTATTTCTACTCGACCGACACCGCGTAGTTGCATCGGCCTCCTCCGAGAATCAAATGTCGCAATACCGTTTCCATCCCAAACAATCATGCCCCAGCCGCTCGCAGCACTTGAGTGCGTATTAAAGCAGTAAACTGTGGGGCTGGCGTCTTGGGAAGTCATCACATAGATTTCCCACTGTCCCGGTTGGCGCTCATAGATCGCGTGAATGTTCCAGCCATGATTGGGCTCATAAACGAAGGGCACCGGGGGGGTTGGTGAGCTGATCCCATACCGGATGAGGACATCACGACGAACAGATCCATGCGGTAGATTTTCTGTTCTCAGTACCGACGCCCTACCAATGAAATAAAGCGTCCGGGTCCAGTCATTGATGAAGAACGATCCCTCATCGTTCACAAAGCGAGCTCCGAAAGCCATCGCTACCTCACAAAGACATAAATATGCACAGGGACGCGCACGGTATATCGCTCGATCTGCCAGCTACCCGTATCTGCGCCGGCGCCCTGGCTCCACTCAGACTCGAGATGCACAGTCGGATACCCACCTGAATAGCTCACGGTGACCTTGTGCCGCAGCAGGTTCCATATCGTCCGGGCATCAAACGGGTCATACTCCGGAATGCTAAGGACTTTCGCTTCAAAACCATATCCAGCCAGATGCGGGTAGCTCCTCACTGCATTGCGATCGCTCCTGACGATCCAGTTCGCGTCGGCGACCATCCAGCTCAGGTTGCTGGTGTCATAGACCCAGCCATCGCCCCACACTCGGATGCCGTAGCTCATGCGGACAAATTCCCAATCTGCACTCTGAGCCTCCCGGAAGAATCAAATACCTTTATCACGTCGTTTTCGACCGTTAGCCTGGCGCCGGAAGATGAACTGCGTATCTCCATGTTCCCGGATCGCGAAAGCCGGAACCCACCTGACGGCCAGTTCGACGACTGAATCGTGTTCCCGACCGCCAGGTTGAAGATGTCCCCCTCCTGGATTCTGGCCATCGAAAGGGTGCCTTTAGCGGCCGTCAGGTTGTCGAGGAACGCATCCTGGATCTTGGCGGTGGTGATGGCCGCGTCCTGGATGAATGCGGTCTCGATCGCTACGGCAGGCTCGCCATCGACCTCCCCTACCGTGAACGGCACGGAGTCGTTGGGCGATACGGTCTCCCAGACCACGGATCCGTCGGTCACCGTCTCGCCGGCCTCGCTGGGCCAGCTGGGCTCCGATGACCCCGAGGTTCCTGGCTGGAGGACGCGCGCCCGTAGGTCTCCCGCTTTCACGTACTGATAGGACTGGTAGGCGGTGTTCTGCTGCCAGTCCGATGAGGTCAGGCGGTCGCGCACGTATTCGATGTCAGGGGGCGTCTGCGCATAGGTGCCAGCCGTCGCGTTGAAGGGCCCCGGGTGCCCGGTGGTAGACACCGCGCGCACCCAGTAATAGAACCCCTCACCGGGACCCACAGGGTCGGTGAACATGAACGCCCGGCTGGCGCCGATCAGTACGGCGTCGGCCAGGTTGTCCTCCTCGCTGCGCCAGACTTCGGCGTAGGCATAGGCGGCCTGCGTGGCACCGGCCCACTCGAGGATGATGTTCTGCACGGCGGAGTTGGCCTGCAGGCTCGACAGCGGGCCGACGCGCGCGGCGGGCTCCTCGCTGACGGCGGCGGTCAATGATCCGGATCCAGTCACGCGGCCAATGCCGCTTTCGACCAGGTCGCGCAGCGTGGCCACGCGGTCCAGCCGGTCGCCGCGGTCGCCGCTCCAGATCTCGGCCAGCTCCTTGAGCTTGGCGATGGTGCCCCGTCCAAGGTCGCCTGGGATTGCGGGGTAGCGCCGGCGCGTCATGCTGCCTCCCGCACGTTTTGCGCGACGGACAGCATGCGCACGCTCTGCTGGCCCTCAATCTCCAGCCACCAGCGTTTGCCGCGCCGGGGTGCGATGCGCGTTGGGCGGTCGTCCAGCACGTCCACTGTGTCGGCCTCCTCGCCATCGGCGTAGACCTTGAGCGTCACCGGGTAGGCTTCGGCATCGACGCGCACCGTGGTCATGGCGCGCTGCTGCGGCTGCAGGAACACTTTGGATACCCAGCGGTAGACCATGCGCTCGTCGCCGGCATCCCAGCGCACGATGTCGCCATCCACCGCCAGGTACAGGTCGCCGGTCTCGGGGTCGGCATAGCCGGCCGTGGCGTACAGGTCGATGAACGTGAGCTGGTCGCCCTGCGGCGAAATCAGGAACCCGCCGGGGCCATCCTCGCCGTCGTAGAACGCGACGTAGCGGTTGTGCCAGCGGTAGGCGTGGATCGTCTCGGGGTTCAGACGCCGCCACTGCTCCAGGGTAATCACCGGGTTGCTGAGCATCACCGGGGCCTGGCCGGGCGCGACCATCATCAGGCCGTCCGCCGTCGGGAAGATCGCGGCCGATCCCATGTCCACCATGCCGCGCTTTGAGGCGCACCCCACCGGGCGCTCGATCTTCTCCATGCTGGCCGCGCTCGGGTGCGTGGCACTGACGACGTAGGGCGTACCCGTGGTCGCCACCACTAGGCCTCCCTGGAAGGCGGAGATCGCGACGATGGGGAAATCCGTTTGCAGCCGATAGCTCACCGGCCAGGCATGCGGCCGGTACGGCTCGGAGAAACACAGATCCTTGCCACGGAACCCGGCCATCACGCCGTTGGGCATGGCGACCAAACCCTCCATGTCCTCCGGCGGCGGATCCCACTCGAGCGTCTGCATGGTGTCGCCCAGTGACTCGTCCGGGCTGTCATCGGTGTACGACTCGGTGCCGCTCGCCAACTCGGTCACGAACTGATAGTCGGCGTCCCCTGCGGCGGTGGCGGTTCTGTAGATCCGGATCGCGGTGACGTTTCGGTTGCCGCCAGGCGTAGACGGCAGGTCGGTCAGTTCGACCACCTGACCGGGCTTGACCGCCACCAGGCCGGTCGGCAGCGAAGGCGGCCCCTCCTCGCCCAGCTCGGAGACGAACGTGACCACGTAGGCGCGCGACTCCTCCATGTCGTCCTCGTCGTCCGGGTCGCCCGCCACGGTTGCGCCTGGCGACGTATCCGGCGCGGGAACGCCCAGGTCATAGGTCACGGACGGATAGGGGCCTGAACCGCTCGTGGCGATCGCGGCATAGGTCATCTTGGGCACGCCGTCGCCGGTAAAGTAGGTGCGCGCCTCGGTATCGCTGGGAATCTGCCCACCGGCCACGTCCACGTCATCGCCCCACAGGAACCAGAAGGCATCGGCGAACCGGTACAGGGACTGGATCTCGAACCCCGGGTCCGGGGTGTCCTCATGCTTCGGCTCGTGGAACGACTTGAGTGCGCCGTTCTCAAAGAAGCAGTTGGTAGCCGCCTGGCCCTGCGCTTCCTCCAGCAGGTGCGGCTCCGCCTTGTAGTTGGCGCCCGCGAACATCGGGACATAGATCGCCATCAGGGCCTCCAGATTTGAAAGCGACCCTCGCTCTCGCCGGGCTGGTGGGTAGATTCAATAATCGCCTTGAGGCGTTCGATATGCGTGTCCTGGAGAGCATCGCGCTCGACCAGGCGCTCATAGGCCTCGTCGGTCAGGCACTCGAGATCGCTGGCCGCAATTCGGGGCAATGCTGGACGATCCGGCAGCGGCAACGGCTCGGCAACGTAGACGTACTCCGTCGTCGCGCATCCGCTACTCGAAATGATCGCGGCTGCCAGCGCGAGCCCGCTTGCGAGCTTCTTCCACCTTTTCATCCCCATCCTCCTTCGCCTGTTGGCTCGCCTCGTCTGCACGGCGCCGCTGCTCGGTTCCTGCCTCCAGGGCATTGGCCTTGCGCTCTTTGCGCTGCGCCTTGGCCTCGGCGCGGTCACGCTGTCGCTGCGCCCGGTACAGCAAGGCCAGCAGGACCGTGATCACGACACCGGTTCCCTTGGATACCCATCGCCACAGATTCATCGCTTGCCCCTCCCGGCAAATGCCTCGGCCACGGCCGTGCCGTAATAGGCCACGACATGCAGGCCCAGCACGTACAGCGCGGACTGGATGATTGGCTCAGCCGGCTGGACATGCTCAGGCCATACCAGAACGGCAGAGATCAGCACCAGGATGGCGACCCAGGAGCCGTACACCAGCCGTCGCCGATGCCGCCACAGTCGTTCCGGATCTGGATGCTCAGGCATCACTCAACCCTCGCGCCCAGGCCTTGGCATCGAAGCAGGGGCAGGCCTTGCTGTTGTCATGGTCCCGATGCCCGCTCACCTTGGCACCCGGGAAATCCCGCTGAAGCTGCTTGACCAGGGACTCCAACGCACGCCACTGGGCGGCGGTGAAGTTGCTGTCGGGCTGGCTGGTCTGCTCGCGCTGTCCGCCCACCAGGCAGATACCGATACTGTCGTCGTTCTGCCCGCGGACATGAGCGCCCGCCTGCTCCAGCGGTCGGCCCGAATCCACAGTGCCATCACGACGGATGACGTAGTGATAGCCGATGTCGCGCCACCCATTTCCATCGACGTGCCACTTCTGGATCGTGTCCGCGCCAATGTCGAGCGAAGGCGGCGTGTCGGCGCAGTGAATGATGATCTGATTGATCTCGCGCATATCACTCATCCGCTATGCTCCCCGTCGATGATTGCTTGCAGCCGGTTACACCGGCTTTCGCAGAGTTCCAGGGACTTCCTCAGAATTTGCACCTCGGTTCGCGCCTCCGCGATCTCGATGGTGTGCTGGCCGACCAATGACTCCAGCTCGGCCACCCGCTGCTTGCAGACATCCCGTTCCTGAATAACGGCCCGGATCTGTCCGTCGAGCCGTTCGTTGTACTCGTGGTCCCGCTGGTGCTGAAGCTCGTCGCGGCGCAACGCCCGGCGTCCGCGCCAGTCGAGCACCTTCATTGCGATCATTGCGCCGGCAGCCATCACGATGCCGAGGAGCCCTACATCCTGCGTCGAGACGATCTTCCAGAGTGCAGCCGCCCATTCCACGCCGCCCCCTTTCTATCCGCTCGTGTGCTTTGGTATCTGAACCCATGCCCAAGCGTTGGCCACGCCCAGCGTCAGGTACACCCATGCGACCGGGTGCCAGATAACCGCCTGAAGAATCAGAACGCCGAGCCAGAACAGCGAAAAGCAGGCCAGCACTGCGCCCGTCTGCCGAAGCCATCGATCATCCGCCAGCACGCCGAGGGCTTGCAGCCCGGCAGTCACAGCAAACAGCGTGACCCAGGCCCACTCGGGCATGGCTTTCGCGACAAGCTCGTAACTGGCCCAGTCGCCCATCCCGAGGCCAAGCCAGATCGATCCAAACAGGGCGCCAATGACCCAGCCCGCCATCGCCATTGCCGTGATGATCTCCGTGGCGCTGGGGTCCAGACTCATAAGCCGGATCGCCCGGCGCCGCATGAACAGGATCGAAAACGGCATCAGCAGTGCCCCTTGTCGTGGATGTTCAGCACCGCGCACACGTCACGCGCCCACTCCTGCCGTGCGGGGTGGTACTCGTCGTCTACCCAGCGTTGTAGGCGGTCGGTTAGCAGGATTTCGCCGGAGCGCCAGCGGGGAATCTCGCGCCAGTACAGACCCGCCACGAGGTTCAGGGCGGCGTCGAACGGCAGCCCGATCCCGAGCACCACGAAAGCCCACGGGTAGTGCCACAGCGACAGCTCGCCTCGGTCACGGCGGCGCTTGAGGCGCATCGCCTCGGCGTACAGGTAGAACGTCGCAATCGCCAGCAGGAACGTCGCGGCGGTCGTGATCGCGGCTGCGGCGGGTGACGCCGGAGCGAACACCATCGCGACCGGCAGCACCATCACTGCCGTCAGCTCGACGATCTTGAGCGTCTGGCGAATCATTCCGGCCACCCCTCGTCCAGCATGGACTCGGTGAAGGTGTCGTCCGCCACCGCATCGGCCAGCTCCTTCTCGCGGTCGAAGCAGGCCTGCACATGCGAGCGCACCGCGCGGCCCATCTCGATTACCTGATCGGCGTCGAGCTGCACCCATTCAGCCCGGCCTTTCCACTGCAACGTGAACGGCTCGCCGTTTTCCTGAGCATCCTTCGCGCTGGAGAACGCGCCCGTAATCAGCGCTTGAGACTGCCGATCCGTACTGATCTCGATACCGTTCAGCGCTGTGCCGCCCGTCTCGCGTTGCCATCGCATCTCTGCGATCTGTGCCAGTAGTTCGGAGTGGCCGCGCTCATCGGATATTTGCGATAGCGTGGCCTCGACTTCACTCCATGACGGGGCGCTCGTGAAACCCTCGCCGTAGTCGTGCCACACAAGAGAATCAAAAGCGTCTTTTGAGCTGGAACCTAGCTGCCCACCCGCCCGAAATCGTGGGCGAAGTGAGCTCAGTGCTTCTTGAAGATTTGAACGAGTCATCGTTGGATACCCTCTACAGAGAATCGCAGGCAAAGCGGATCGATGCCCCTCCCACCCCCCAAGGGGAGAAGGATGTGATAATGCACCCTGCTCCTGCCTTGTCTGTCTCCGGACTCCCGCCGCCGACCAAGGAAAAAGACAAATCACCGCCTCGCCATTCACCTACATCGTGGCTGCTATCCCTGCCGACATTAAGGTCATCACTCCAAGCCGAGTCGCTGTCCCTGTCGAAATACTCGGCGGTCGTCTGCCATGCGTTTCCAGACGGCTGATCCACGTTAAGACAAGAAACACAATCGAATCCGTAGTCGGCGTGCTGCCCTGTGTTTGCGAAAGACCCGGCAGAAAGTCCCGTAGCACCTTGGGGGACTCCATAAGACCCCGATCGGAACTCACCATACCCCCTAATGACGCGCCCTCCGGAGTTTGCCGAGAGCCGGATAAAATCAAAGTAGGTGTACCCATCCTGCCCCGTGATCGGTGCCACATCATATGCCGAGCGGATTGTCGTCTCGGGCCACGATTCCGGCCCTTCGGACGCAAGATAAATGCCCCACCAGACACTTCCTGAGATCACCTCAACCATGCCTGTTGGATTGCAACGCGGGCGCACAATCTGATCCCACACAGCGTTCGGGATGATCTCGATGGGGCAGGTGAAGCTGGCGTTGTATGCCTCGCTGAAGGGGCGAACGCGCCCGTAGTGGAATCCGCCCAGCATCAGCCAGTCCGTCGCACCGTCAGGGCCGTCATCGTTTCGGCTGGCGACCAGTTGTCCATCCGCCCAGTAGATATAGATGTCGTCTCCCAGCGCGAGCGACCCAACCGTGCCGTCATCTTCTGATTCAGGATTCCAGCCCGTAGCGTCGCCCGAAGCCCCGGTGATCTTCCGATCAATCTCCAGCGTTCCCGCACCATCCTTGCGGATCAGCCGCTGCCGGGTCAGGCCCATTCGCTGCGCCTCCACAGCCTCGCGGATCAGGCTGCTGCTATGCACCAGCCGCGCATAGGCCGGAGCGCCGTGGGTGGAGGTTTCGGAGGCGTGGGAGTCGGTGTAGGTGTTGGCGGCGGACTCGGCCGCGGCAGCCGAGCCTTCGGGGTCGGCCCCGGCTTGTTCGGCCGTGACGCCGTGGGGGTTGTCGGTGCGGGTGCTGTGCCCAGAAAGCTCGCTCGCTGCGTCCTCGCGGATCTTCTCGAAGGTCTTGGCGGTCGGTCGGAGCTCGGCGTTGGTGCCGGCGTCGAATTCCTGTGCACCGCCTTCCAGGGCGCGTTCGACCGTCAGAGTGTCGCCGGATACGCCCGTCACCCGCACGACCTCGTGATCGAACTCGCGGATGCCCTCGGCGAAGAACTCCCAGCGGTACAGGGTCAGGCGGAACCACTCCTCGGCGCCCAGTGACGGCAGGTTATGCCCCGGCTCCAGCTCGAGCGTGGTATCCGCATCGGTGATCGCGGTGGCGAGCTTGCCCGCCGCGTTGTTGGCGTAGATCTCGCCCATTTAGAAGTCCCTCACGACAATGTAGAACTCGTCCTGCCGGGTGCGGCCCTCGCTGGTGCGCGTGGTGACCTCGACCTTGTACCGCTCGCCGTCCACGCCGCCGGAGATCCAGATCTTGACCCGGCGGTTTTCGTAGTCGCGGATGACGGCCTCGATCTCCAGGCCCTCCTGTTCCACGGTGACCTCGGGGGCCACCTGGTCGGACAGGCCATCGCTGGGCGTCAGCCATTCGGAGTAGTCGATGTCGTAGTCCCACTCGTCGGCGGGCTGCATCGTGAACGTGCCGAGGATTGCCATCAGCGCACCACCATGATTCGGTTCTCGAAGGGCACGACCATGGCCCGGTCCTCCCAGGGCACGGTCATGGAGCGCCAGACCGGCGCATCGTTGGTGAAGTTGACGAAGGCGCGGGCCTCGCTGAGCCCGCGGGCATCGAAGTCGGATTCGCTGAACGTGATCCGCCAGCCGTTCGGGTCGAACGTGCCGTAGACGCGGTGATCTGCAACCGAGTGCCGGATACGCCATGGCCTCGACTCGGCCAGTGCCGCCGCCTCGGCAAACAGCACCGAGGGCTCAACCCGGCGCGACCAGACCGCGACCCCAGTGGCCTGAGCGGCAAAGTCCGAGGCGCCTGCGTGGATGACGTGCGGCTGCGCGTCGATGGTGCTCCCGGCCGTGGTCACATCCGCGAAGGTCGGGATGAAGGTCCACCACGTTGCGAACATCTGCGCGGTGACATAGCCCTCGACTTGCGACCCGAGCCAGGGGACTGGCTCGACCTCGAGCGTGGCATGCACGCCGGCCTCGACGGGGGACCGCGCCTCGCGGGTGCCGGACGCCGACATGGACGACCGGGCGACCAGCTCGGGATACGACTCGTGAACCCCGTTGATCAGCGCGTAGCAGTACGCCTCGGCGTGTCCCGACAGATCCCCAACCCCGGCACGGTAGACATAGGCCTCGGCCTGCAGGGCGGCGAGTATCGGGGCATCCGAGCGCGCATTGCGGATACGCCACGGCGTGACATCCGCCGTTGCCTCGATCGCGAATGCAACCCCGCCATCAGCGATCTTGTGGCCGCCGGCCTCGACCGACGTGCTGGCATCCAGCGTCGCCGTCGTGTTGTAGACAACATCGGTCGGCTCGACGAACGCGCGCCCGTCCAGCTCGGCCACGCCGGCGCCAATCCGGAACCCGTCGGCCTCAGCCTGCGTGACGCCGAACAGGTGCGATTCGGCAAGATCCCACGGTCGCCCCGGCTCAAAGGTGGCCAGGACGTGCGCATGGGCCACCCCAGCCCGAAAGGCCATGACCGTGGGCTCGACCCCAGCCTGACCGTCCAGGCTGGCCGCGCCGGCACGGTCGGCCACGCCCGCCACCGATACGGTGGCCAGCGCCGCAAATGTGGCTGCGGCAAAGCGGACGCGAACGCCTGCGGACGATCCCGCAAACGTCGCCCCGTTAAACCGCCATGCGTTGAACATGCTCTACCCGATCAGTCGAGGCGGACGATCAGCGACCCGACGGCGAACGAGATCACGTCGCCGACTTCCAGGGTCTTGGGCGTGTTCAGGGCCTCGTGGTACAGCAGGTTCCCGGCCGAGGACGAATCGTAGATCCCGACGTGGGTGATGGTGATGGTGTGCTCGGGATCGGAGTCATCCACGGCGTCGAACGTGATGGCACCGGCGTTATCGGTGCGGGTTCGGCCCTCACCGTCCACGCTGGGGCTGGTGAACGAGCCGGTCGGCTTGCGCGAGTACCAGCTTTCACTGACCTCGTTGGCGGTCTCGTTCTCGTCGGTCGGGTCATCGGTGAACAGGGCCAAGTGAAGATCGCCCACGCTCGGCGCCGTGAAGTTGTCGCCGCGCAGCGTGGCATTGATCATGCGCTGTTCCAGGTAGTTACTCATTGCACCCATGGCAGGTCTCCTCAGAAAAAGGCTTGGGGTTGGATTCGGCCCGGCTGTGTGGAATGGCCGCGCGCCATGCGCACCCGCTCCTCCACCACGGCCTGCTCGTATTGCTGGCGATATACCCCCGCCAGCTCAGGGTTCGCCCACTCCGCCCGGGACTGCAGCAGCAGGCGGAACAGCGCCTGCGCGGCAATCGCCTCGCGGTAGTCGTCGTACAGGAGTCGGGGCACACGGCTCGCGCTGCGCTCGGGCTGCAGAGCGGCCCGGATCGGCAGGCGGTCACCGGCGCTGGCGTGCGGAACCCGCAGCTTCAGGCCGTCGAACGTGAATACCTGGTCGCCCACCTGGGTGAGCGCGATCAGATCGGACCCGTTGACCGTGTTAATGAAGTCCAGGCCGAACTCGAACCGATCACGGCCACCCTCCGGAATGCGGAGCTGGTCGATCTCCGCCTGCCAGGCATAGGTGTCGCGGCAGAATCGGATCGTGGCGTCGAGGATCTGGCGCTCGGCCATGGGCTCCGGGCAGCCGGGCACCTCCGGCAGCACGTCCGGAAGGAACTGCTCGATCTCAACCATGGGTGGCTCCCTGCTGGCGCTTCATGGCGCCGGTCGGATCCCAGCGCATCCTGGCCTCGGCGGAGCCGGTGACCAGCTGCAGGAACCGTTCGTGGTGCATCTGGCTGGCCTGCCAGCTCTGGCCGTCGGTCTCCTGGCCGAGGGCTGCGCTGATCACGTAGTGCGTCAGCGCCGGCTCCCAGTCGTCGCTCAGGGCCAGTTCGTCGGTCTCGCTGGAAAGCTCGGCCGGGGCCGCCGCGTAGTTCACCTCGACGTGGCCGTTGCCGGTGTTCGGCGGGTCCACGTAGAAGACGTGCGGCTCCTGGTCGTTGCGCATCCAGTGCTGCACGCTGTCGCGGGCATTGCGGTCAGCCGCCCAGTTCGGGTTGAACCGGGTCAGCATCGCCTCGTCCACGCGCCGCACGGCCCGGCCGGGGGTTTTCCCGTCGGTGCCCATGTTGCGCGTGACGCGGTGGAGAATAAGGCCCGGGGCTTCTTGCTTGGCCCCGGGCTGCAACTGCATCACAGTGGTCTCGGTGAGCGCCTGCGGCTTGATCTTGACCACGGCACGTTGCGCCGCGCTCAGGTGACCCAGCAGCTGTTCCGGGGGCCAGACGCGGCCGGACTCGTCCAGCAGCATCTGCGCCGCGCGGTTGACGATCACCGAGGCCTGCATTACCCGATCACCTCAACCGAATGCCGCGGGATGTTGCGCTCGGCATAACGGATGGTGCCGTCGGGGTTGGTGCCGTTCTGCGTCATCACCGTCTGCTTGGCGAGGCGCAGGACGTTCAGCACGCTGCGGGGCACCGAGACCTCGGCATCGCGCTTGATCACATACATTCGGCCATTGACACCGACCTTCACGGGGGCATCGCCATCGGCACCGGGGCCCTGGCTGATTTTGATCTTGACGCGCTTGGCGTCCTTGGACGCTGCCGCCTGCTCGGCATCGGAAAGGGGTTCGTCCGGTTTCGCTTCCGCACCGTCGTCTTCGCCCAGGATGGCGGCAATAACGTCGGCCTTGCTCGAGCGAACCGGGACATTCAGGCCCTGGGAGTCATTGGCGTAGGCCAACAGCTCGTCCTTGCCCATGTTCTCCAGTTCTTCGCGACTCATTTCCATTTCAGTTCTCCAAAAAAAAGGGCGCCCGAAGGCGCCCTCTCAGGGGTTACCGCTGCCGATTACTCGGTGGCGGCGACTTCCGCGCGGACCATCCACGCATCGTTGAGGATCACGGCGGTCTGGTAGGACTTCCAGCCCACGAAACCACGCTGACCCAGCGGGTCGGCCTTGTCGCGGCTGGACGGGTTGACCACCGATGGAGTGACGGCACCCTGGCCCTTAAGCGGCACCAGACCGAACGCATCCTTGGCGATGTACAGGATCGGGTACACGTCCACGTTGTCGCCGTCCGCAGACAGCATATCGTTCAGCGTGGCCGACCCCTCACCCTCGAACGGCTGGAAGATCGTGCTGGACACGTAGCGCACGTCCTCGACCTTGCCGATCTCGGACTCGTAGGGCGTCATCGAACCGTACTTCTCGATCGGCACGAAGCCATCCATGTTGCGGATGTCGCCTTCCAGGTCCGGATGCACCAGGCCGATGTACGACGGGGCCACCGCTTCGGTGCCGTAGCTCGGGGTCGAGCGCACCACCGAAGTGATCTTCCGCGCGTTCTGGCGCTTCAGGCTCCGGGTGATCTTGCGCTGCAGGGCCCGGCTCACCGGAGTGTTCACCTCGGAACGATCCTCGCCATTGGCGAAGAACACGTTGGTGCCCGCCTTGAGGATGTTGTACCGCACGGTCTCGATCATCTGGGCCTGCTGCTCGCCCAGGATCTCCACCGATTCGTTCAGCACCGGATCCTCGTGGGTGTCCTGCACCACATCGGTGATCTCCACCAGATCGCCGTACTGGGTCAGCTGCGCCGGGTAGTCGGTCTTGGTCAGCTTCTTGGCGGTCGGGGTCACACCTTCATCCAGCGCGTTCGGGCTGGGGTCCAGGGCCTCGTAACGGCGGAACTTCACCGTGTCGGTCTTGTTGCGCGGGATCGGCTTGGACTGGCCAAAGCGCTCCAGCACCAGATAGGGAATGCCGCGACGCAGCATTTCCTTGGCGGCATAGGCCGCAGTACGCGGGGAGATGTCCCCGTAGGTCGTCGGATTACTCATTGTCGGTTACCTCGTTTCAGAATCAGAACTCATCCCAAGCCGACTCGAAATCGTCTGCCTTCCGCCGGGGCGGGGCGGACGACCGAGACGGCACCGCACGAGCGTTTTGCGCCTTCTGACGCTGGCGTTCATTGCTCGGGGCAGGCTTGGCCGGGTTCGCAGTCTTGTACTGGCTCAGCAGCTGGTTCACCTGTGCGGCGGAACCGTTCTGCACGACCTGTCGCATGGCGGGCTGCAGGTAGTCCGGCTGCGAATCAATCCAGTCCAGGAACTCATTGCTGGCCGCAATCTCGGACGCATCCGGATGCTCGGCCAGGATCGCCTGCTGGTGCTGAAGATCCGCAGCCTCCTTCTGTGCCTGCTCAAGCGGGGTCAGGCGCTGCTCCAGGCTAGACTGCGCCTGCTGTGCCTGCTCCGCGGCAATCTGCCGCGCTCGCTTTTCGACGAAGGTAGCCAGGTCGTCTCCGAACTCCTCTCGGAAACGCTTCAGCTCCTCGTCGCTCTCGGTGTCAGTATCCTGCTCGGGGCTGACTCCGCCGGGAGACTGCGCCGCATCGCCGCTCGCCGCCTGACCGCTATCCGTCCCCGGGGCGGTGGCGCCTTGCTGCAATCGCTGGCGCAGTTCCTGGTTTTCTCGCTCGAGACGGGCGCGCTCTCGGGCTTCCTTGCTCAGCCGTCCGTCCCAGCTTTTCATCTTCTGCTCGGCTGCTTCGAGCCGGCGCTTCAGTTCGTCGGGGTCGGGCTCCTCGCCCTCGCCTTCGCCCTGCTCGCCCTCTTGCTCGTCGGCTGCCTCGCCGGATTCATCCTCGCCCGCTTCTTCTCCGGGCTCGTCCGCGTTCGCTTTGTCCTCGGCCTCGCCGCGGTCGTCTTGACCTTCCAGCTCGGCTTCATCGGTCTCCTGCGTATCCTCGGCATCCGCCTCGGGCGCGGTGGTTTGGGTGTCGTCGTCTTCGTCCCAAGCGGACTCGAACTCATCCTTCATTGGATTCCTCCAGTTTTCGTAGTTGGTCCCGCACCTCTATGGCGCGGCCTTGCCATCGCTGAAAATCGTCGGGGCCTGCGGTTACCAGGCGGTCACTGACCCACTGGAACTGAGCCTCCAGTGCCTCGCGGTACGCCTTGCGGGTGCGCGGATCGGCCTGCAGACAGGCGGCGAACTCGGGCGTCACCGCATGCCTCCCATAGCGCGCTCCTGCATGCTCATCTGCGCATCGGCCACGCCGACCTCGGTTTCGGCCTGCGTCTTGGCGGCGCGCGCCTGGGACCACTGCGCATCGGCCTGGGCCTTGATCGCCTGCGCCTCGCGCCACACGGCTTCGGACTGGACCTTCATCTGGTCGAGCTCCAGGCGCATCTGCTCCAGCTGTTTCTCCAGCTGCTGTTCCTGCTGCTGGGCTTCCATCTGCTGCGCGTGTTCTTCGGGCGTCAGCATCAGGTCGTCGTCGGCCAGGTCATGTGCGGCCAGGCGCTGGCGCAGCAGCTCGTCCCACTTGATCCACTGGGCATCCGGCAGGCCGGCGGCAGTCATGGCGAACTGGTCGAGCTTGTTGGCGCGCATGGCCTTCGCCACCAGGGCGGAGCTGCCGCGCGCGTCCACGTCGTAATCGCCCTTCACCGCGTCGTCGTCGCCGATCTCCATGTTCCAGGCGTACAGCGCCCGGATGAACGGCTTGGTGATGCCGTCGTCGAAGTTGCGCGCGAGGGTCTTGAGCTCGATATTGGCCGCGTCCATCAGCATGGACAGGCCGGCCGCAGTGCCCTGGGCGCCGGATGTTCCGGTGCCCTGTCCCTCCAGGTACGACGGCACCGTGTGCTCGTGGACCCATCCCTCGGCCAGCTGGATCAGGTTCAGGTACTCGCCCATGTGCGAGCTGATCGGGATCTCACGCACCGCCGGGTACGCGGCCTCCTGTCCCGTGCTGTTGCGGTAGAAGATCCGGCGCGGATACACCGAGTCGGCCTTTTCGCCCGGCGCCATAGCGGCCATGTTGACCTCCAGCACCGGGCCGCTGGCGATCGCCGCGTTGTCGAGCATCGCCCGGGTGCTGGCGCCCAGCATCCGCTGGTCGTCGCGCATCAGACTGGGAACGCCGTGCGCGAACAGGCTGGTGTCGTCGCCGACATCGAACTGGAACGCATGGAACGGGTGATGCTTGCGGCCCGGGGCCGGGCTCAGCACTGCCTTGATCACATACGGCCCCAGCAGCCATACGTTGGCCCAGACCTCATCGACGGACTCCAGCGATTCCTCGTCGGGCAGGACCTCCATCAGATCCTCGACGGGCACCACGCCCCAGAACTCCAGCACCTCGTAGCGCCCGGAGCCGTTGGCATCCACCTGGGAGCGGTAGCCGAGGGCGCGCAACTCCACGTCTTTGCCGCGGTCGAGCATGTCGCCGTTGCGCACGGACTTGACGTATTCCAGGATCGCCTCGCCATCGAAATCGGGGCGCTCGGCCAAGTCGATCAGGTCATGCCGGGGCATCGGGTGGCGCTGGTAGACGTAGCGCACGTCGTGCCAGTCGGTCGCGCTCATGTCTGGGTACACGTCCCAGACGGCCACGCGCTCGAAGTAGGGTTTGACGATCTCCTGTTTCTGCTCGGCCCAGCCGCCCATGCCGTCGGGGACGTAGTGCGGCTCATAGCGCACATCGACCAGCGGGCCTTTCAGCAGGCCGGTGCCGTAGATGCAGGCGCTCAGGATTACGCCGCCACCGGCGATCTCCGCATAGCGGCCATCCTGCAGCTGCGCCTCCATCTTCTCTTTCATCAGGTCGCAGCGTTCCTCGACGATCTCGCGCTGCAGGGCTTCCACGTCCAGCGGCTCGGGCTGCGGGGGCTCCTGCCCCTGCTGCATCGCCTGCATATGCGCCATCTGTTGCTGCTCCTGGTGCTGCTGGAGCATCTGCTGCAGGCGCTGCGCGTCGTCCGGGCGCAGGTTCGGGTGCTTCGGCGGCCGGATCGTCCAGTTCGCGTCCTCATTGGCCGGGAACAGCAGGTCACGCAGGCGCGAGGCGATCGTGGTCACCTTCTTGCGCGTGGCCGGCGGGAACACCTTGGAGCCCTCCATCCGGGCCTTTTCCTCCTCGGTGTACTCGCTGCGGTACTGGTACAGGTCGTCCAGCCAGCGCCGCTCGGTCTCCTCCCGCTCGGGCACCGCCTCGGTCTCCCACTGCGCGCGCAGCCTTTGACCAATACGGGTCATCCGGCGCCGGAGTGCTTCCGGCGTCGTGTTGTCCTCGTCGTGTGCTTCCATCAGTACCCCGCGGCGGATGCCGGTCGGTATTCGCGCTGTGCGATTACGTGCGGTTGCTGCTGCGCCATCACCGGCTCAGCGAAGGTCAGCGCCAGCGCATCGCCCTTGTCGGGGCTGGATACGCCGCGCTTCGCCATGTCCTCTTTGCGCTCCAGCCACATGCGGCCAGAGCTGTCGTGCCCGTGCTGCGGAGCCAGCAGGTCGGTCTGCAGGTCGGCCTGGTTCGGCACGCTGACCGCGCCTCGCGCAAACCACTCCTTCATCTCGCCCCACATCTCCGAGCGTTTGTCCTTGTACTTGTCGCGCTCCCGGGCGCGGCCGCCAAACTGGACCTCGACCACGTTGGGCACGCCCATCTCGCGCAGCCGGTCCACCACCGAGGCGCCGTAGCCCCCGGAAGCGTCCACATGGATCGCGTCAGGCTTGTGCAGCTTCACCACACTGGCGACCCAGCCGGCCACCGCCATCAGGTCTGGCTCATGCCGGGCCGAGACGAAGTGCGCGACGCGACCCTGGCGCAGCGCGAGCGCCGAGCGGTCCTTGCCTTGGCGGGCCACGTCCACGCCCAGCACCTTCGGCCCAGACGGCTGGCTGGCCTGGCTCATGGCGCGAACCACGTCCTCCGGGTGAATCAGCGGCCGGGCATTCGGCACCTGGAACGCCTCAGCCGGGATCGCCGGGTATTCCTGCTTGAACAGCCAGGCCTCGCCGCCGAACTCGGTCTCGATCTTGTTGCGGCGCCACACCATCTGCTCGATCTCGAGCCCGTGCAGCGCCTGATACTCCTGCTCGTCCTGGCTCAGCTCGAAACCGGCCGGCACCGGTGACCGGTACTCCTTCTGCCAGAACCACGGGATGAAAACGGGGATGAACTCCGATGCCCCGCGCTCGGCCTGCTGCCAGAGCTCGTGGAACATCTCCCCGACACCGTTTGCCGTGGTCTCCAGAATGATCTCGGTGCCTTCGCCCGCCTCACCGGACGGCACCGCCTGCAGCACGCCCGCCATGTGATCGCGCTGGTTCGGCCACCAGGCGACCTCCGATCCGTGGAAATACTGGAGCGTCCCCGACCGGCCCGTGCCTTTCGTCTTGGCCGTGCCGACCTTGTAACCGGAGTCCAGCCGGTCGAAATACAGTTCGGTTGCCGAGGCGCGCTGCGCTCTCGGCCTGAGCGGCACCGGGCAGTTCTCGTGATACCTCTTGGTCATCTCGAACAAGTTGCCAGTCGCCGCATCCTCGTGCGTGAGGATGAACGCCCGCTTGCCCCAGCCACCGGTCGTCTTCCAGTAGTACCGGCCCTGAACGTAGGTGGACACTCCCTGCTGCCGACCTTTGAGCGCCAGCGCACGGACTTGCCCCGTCGCCGCCAGCTGCTCCTCCAGCTGCTCGTGCAAATACATCTGCGCGTCATTCAGCTTGAACGGCCCGACACCCTGCTTCCCGCGAATCGTCAGCGCCTTGCGCGAGTACAGCGGGAAGTCGCCCCGCAGCCTTCGCAGGGCCTCGAGCTTGTCGCTCATTCGTTCAGCAGTTGCAGCAGATCCTCGTAGGCATCACCGCTGCCCTGCTCGTCCAGGTTGAACGCCTGGCGCTCCAAGGCGACCAGCCGCTGCATGGACTGGCTCAGGTCACGGATCGTCCCGGCCCGGCCCGGAAGGCTCACCGCACGGCGCACCGCGTTGGCGGCCCGCGCATCCATGTCGTCAGCGTCGATCCGCTGCTCGGCCAGCTCGCTCAGCAGCTCATGGTGCTGACACTCTGCCTTGAGCTCGCCCAGCATCATCTCGACGATCTCGCGCCCGTCACGAATATCGCGCCGGTGCGTCTGGATCACCTGGCTGCCGACCTTGGCGGCCTCCTCGACGATCTCCTCATCGCTTGCGTTGGGCCTGCGCAACTCCTCGCGCAAAGCCTGGCTTCGAGCCTGGCGCCGTACCTCGTCGCTCAGGTCTCGGGTCCAGCCGTGCTTCTTGGCCCGTGCCCGGATCGCGCCATCGGTCGGCCCGTGCTTCTTGCCGATCTCGCGCAGGCTCAGCTGCCCGGCCTTGTAGTCCCGGGCGATCGCCTCCCAGTCGTATTTCTGGCGCTCAGCCATGGTGAGGCTCCAGCGCCGAAACGACGGCCGAGAACAGCGCGTCCTTGGCCTGCTGCTCCTCCGGCAGTTGCTCATACGGCACCATGCACGGGTGCGTCTTGGCTTCGGGGTCTTTCTCCTCGCCGTACACCCAACCATCCTCGGCCTTGTGCCGCATCCAGCTTTCGTGCGACTCCTCCGGTGTCAGGTCACGCTCCAGGTGCGCGATCACTCCGGCTACTGCCGAATCACGCTGCCATTCGGGCGCGTCCTCCCACGTTGGTTGCGAATCGTCACCGATACTCAGGCAGTAGGCGCGGTTCGCCTCATGCGCAACGCGCGCGATGTCCTCGTAGCTCATTACGACGCCCGCAGACCGTTGCGTGCCCAGGCCAGCACAAAGCCGAGGTAGGCCCACACCTGGTCGCGCGCCTTCTCCATCGCGATTTCGGTGCCCACGCTCTCGTCATAGTTGTCCGGGTCCACGCACGCCGACTCCTCGATGATTGAGAAGCCCGAGCGCAGCTGCAGGCGGACGACGGTATGGTTGCCCATGCGGCTGATCTCAACGCCGCCGTCCATGTTCTCCAGCGCATCCCCGGTGATCCGCGTCGGGTCGTCGCCCAGCCCCAGGTAGTGCGCCTCGAACACGCGGGCCGGGCTCCACGACTCGTAGCCGTCCGGGTACACCACGCGGTAACCGGGTTCGCCATCGCGCTCCTGCGGCTCCGCCTGGACCTGCTTCACACCGATATACGTCTGCATTGCTGCCTCCGAGTATCCCCGTCACCGAGGGCTCAAACGAAAAAGCCCCGGGCGCAATGCCTCGGGGCTTGTGGACCCAGAACGAAGAAAGCCCCGGGGCGCTATGCCGACGGGGCTCTCTGACAGTTCGGGTAGTTTGGATTCAGGTTACGCAATCCATCAGCGTTGGTCAACTGGTGGTCGGTGATTACGCTCGAACATCGCCATCTGATCTCTCGCAATCTGCTCAGCCCTCTTGGCTACCGCAAGATCAAGCGCATCATGGAGGTCCGATATGGAAAACCCCTCCTGCCCGAGACACCCTTCCAGCATCGTCACCAGCTGGTGAAACTTCGGGTCGTGCATATACCTGTAACGCGCATCACTCACGACTCACCGCCTTGGGCTGGCGACACCCTTACAAACGTAGCACTGGTCTCCGGGCCCTGGCCTTCAACCTCCAGTTTCCCACCACCCTCAAGCGTGACGATCAAGCGGTACATGCGCTCGATGTCCTCGCCATCGACAACCTCGACAGACTCAATGCGCTGCCCCACCAGAACATTCCGCAGGCCATCCAGATCTTCGCTGCTCGGAAACTCGGTATCTACCCAGCCGTCGATCTTCATCCCACCTCCTCCTGTCCCATCTTGACCCAACTCTACACCGGCACGCCCTTAGCCCGCAGCACGTCCAGAAACTCCCGCTCGCCGCGCTCCACCCATGTCGCCACCACCTGCTCGGCTGCGTCGATCAGCGCCTTGGGCCCGGGGCCGTCGATCGCCTGCCGGGTGACTCCCAGTTCCCGGGCATAGGCGCCCCGCGGTGCCACCTTCCATCCATGCCCGCGCTGCCGGGCCCGCATCACTGCGACCGCCCCGATCGTCTCGAGGTAGTCGCCCTCCCGGCGCCGGCCGGCCAGGTGCTTGCCCAGGTAGTCGCCTACGAACGCCACCAACGTCTGCAGGCCGCCAGAAGGCTCCGCCCCGTACACCGCGCGGTAGGCCTCCCGAGCCCGGTGGTCGCCCACCTCGCCCAGCGCCACCAGGATGGTCTGAGCGCAGTCCTGGATCTCGTCCCATGAAACTTGCCCGGCCCCGCCGACCATCTGTGCGTAGATCCCGCGGCACTTCACCCGTGCCAGCTGCTCCTCCGCCCACTGCAGGCAGTGCTCGCCGGATTTGAACCGCAGCCCGCCGAAGCCGCATTCGTCACTCATCATCGCCATCGCACCCATCCTGCTGCTCCCGAAGTAGGTAGTCGTTGATCTCGCACACGCTCAGGCCGTTTCCGGCTCTCTGCTCGGCCCATGCGTTGTTGAGCCGGTGCCGCATGTCTTCCGCGTACTGCCGGTCGGCCTGCACCATGAGCCAAGTCTTGATCGCCAGCGGCTCCATCGTCGCGACCATGCCGGCTGCCTGGCGGTCGCGGTCGTCATTCACTCAGGCGCTCCTACGCCATAGCGCCCAATCAGCAGCGCATCGGCCAGGGCCTGCCCCTTTCCCTTGGCGTCCAGCGCCCGCAACCCGGGGTACAGCTGAACCGCGCGCGATCGTGCCGCGTCCTTGTCACTCCCGATCAACCCGGCATGCTTCTTCCATCGCTGGGGCGTCACAAGGGTGAGCGGGATTCCCGCACCGGCGACCACGCCCTCGACCAGGCCCGCGGAATGCCCGAACGAGAACGTGCTGGCCACGCCCTGCTTGGGCATCGACTGAACCCGCTCCAGGAATGCGTGCGCGATCTCACCGGACTGCTGCAGCCAGTGGGCCACCGCAGCCCCGTTCACCCGGTTGCGGCTGCCAATCTTGATCGTAGGCATCAGCAGGTGGTCGATATAGCCGCCGTCTGCATCCAGCAGCGCCAGGCACCCGGTCGCGCCAGGGTCAATCCCGAGGTACAGCCGATCAGAACTCGTCATCGCCCACCTCCCTTCGCGTGCTTTCTCCGGAGTGACGAATCAATCCCATGCGCACCAGTCGTCCCCGGGTCTCCTGGCTGGCTCGGATCCAGGACCACAGAATGTCCTCGGTGCTCAGGTGCTCGGCCGCAGCCCGTCCGTCGACCACGTCGTGACAGTTGGCACAAGCGAATGAGCCGTCGATGTCCGCCCCCTTGAGCGCCATACCGCCATTGCAGATCGGCGGGTGCGCCAAGACCGTCGTGCCGGGGTCGCCGCTGCACACACCCGGCAGGCGCAGCGTGCAGGTCTGGCCTCTCGCGGCCTCGCGGATCGTGCTCATGCCACCGCCCTCGACCGAGCGCCCAGGTTCGGGTCCGTCAGGAATACGCCCTGCTCGCTCAGGTGCTGGTACACGCGCTCCAGGTACTCGGTCTTCTCGCGCACCGTCATCAGGCGCGTCACCGGAAAGTCGATCGGCTCACGCATGATCTCGATCTTCTTCTCGTAGGGGAGCGGCTTCACCGTCGCGTCGTACTGCGCCCGGAAGTCCTCGTGCGCATCGCGCAGCAGGGGCACACCGACGCGCAGCTTGAGGTAGGCTCGGATCGCCTCGGGCTCGTCGCCCAGCTGCTCGGCCGCCTCGTTGATCCACTGGCGCTGCAGGCGGTTCTGCTCGACGCTGCGCTGAGCTCCAGCCCGCACGGATACCGTCATCGGCAGATCGCGGCCCTGCAGCAGCCGGATCAACCGCTCGCGGTCGGCCTCGGTGCGGATCACATGCGCACTCACGATGAACACCCCGGCGTCAGGTCCATCACGCGCATGCTCGGCTGCTTCGTCTCGGGCTGCGAACGCCGGGCCCGAAGCCCTTTGCGCGCCAGCACCCGGTGCGGCTCCCTGGACTGCCGAAGCCGGTCCCGGGCCCGCGCCGGCGTTACACCGGTCAGGTCCGCAATCTCGCGCGCCGTCCATTCGCTCCCGTCAGTGAGTCGGTATCGTGTGAGGCTCATTCCGCATCACCGTTGTGCATCCAAAAGCACCCTGCGCACTTCGCGTCCTGGTGAGGCTGGTCGTGCCCGCACTGGACCACGGCCCACTCCGTCCGGTGGTCGCGCATGATCCTGCGGCCGTCTCGCGACCAACCCACCTGAACCTCGTGCTCCGACACGACGGCTTCGCGCCGCGGATGGTTGTGGCAGTCGTACACCGCAGAACCAGCCGGCCCATAGTCTGCCGGGCCATAGTCTCCGCAGCAGTTCGGGCACCCGTGCTTTCCGAGATCCGAGGGGAACCGGTGCCCGCATCCGCACAGCATCCACTCGCTCATGCCACGCCCCCTCTGCGCGCCCGCGTCAAGTCATGCTTGAGCTGGTCGATTTCCTCGTGCGCCTCCTTGAGCATCAGGCGCTGGATCTCCGCCAGGTCGTTGGCTTCATCCAGCCGCTCGCCCAGGTTCAACGCCAGCTCCTGCCACTCCTGAAGCGTGCCGCGCTGACGATCCACGCGACTGCGCAGGTTGAGCCTTTCCGCCATCCGCCCCATTACGCCCGCACCTCGTCATCGAAGCTCGGCGTGCCGTCCAGTTGCAGCCGATGATCCGGCAGGTGCCAGCCGAAGTCGCGCAGCTTGTGCCGGTTGCCCCGCAGCACCTCCTCGGCGTTGCGGCTTTCGCGCAGCCGGACGGTCATCTGCCCCTGGCTGATACCGGCCATCTTCGCCAGCTGCGCACTGGTGCCGCGTGTGCCGTCACTCAGCTCGTACACAGGGACCGAGGGCCGGGGCTTGGCGAACACCACCGAAGGGTCTCGCGAGCTGCGCAGACGGCTCCTGGCGCATTCGCGAGTGATCCCCGCCTCGCGCGCCACGTCGCCCACCGTCACGCGCCGGCCGCCCGTCAGGCGATACTCGCGGGTATCTTTCACGCCGGGCTTCATGCCAGCCCCCGCTTTCTCAGGCTGTCGTGGATCTCCTGGCAGTCGATACAGCGACCGCGCCCGATCTTGGCCCGGGCGGTGTTCTCGTTTCCGCACTGCGGGCAGTACGCGGTGTCGCCATCCCACTCCGGGGCTGGGCTCTGGTCGGCTGCGCGGGCTGCCTCAACAGCCTGATCGCGAGCCCGGCGCTCCTCGCGCTCGGCCATTTCGTATTGCCATTCGTCCATCAGGCGTCCCCTTCCGGCGGATTCTCGAGAGCGATAACCAGGCGCTCGAACTGCTCCAGCCTGCCCCTCAGGGCGATCTGCTCCACACGAAGGGCGCGCTCAATTTGATCGCACTCTCTCAGCGCTTCATCCACTGCTCCCCGGTAGTACGCCACACCCCAGCCGCCGTAATATCGGCGGCACTGGCCTTTCGGTCGGGATTGCTCGATGTAGCGCCGAACCTGATCCGCAAGCCGATCCATGCGCATTGGGTCAACCCCCCGAGCGTCCGAGTAATCTTCCATCGAGTCCAAAGCCTCAAGCGCCTCTTCTTTTGTCACGTCATCCATCACGCCACCCCCTTCGGCCACCAGGTCACGCCGGGGCGGCCGGTCACTGGGTCCGTGCGAGGATCGCCGCGCTCGACGAGGCCGGCGGTTTCGGCTTCGCTCAGGCGACGGCCCAGCATGTGACGGTCCAGCTCGGTCAGGCGGGCGAGCTCCGAGCTGTTGACACCGGGGTGCTCGCGAACGGCTTTGGCCGCGATCAGGATCTGCGCCTGACGTGCGCCGCTCTCGGTCATGGACCGCTCGGCGATTGCGCTGGTATGGGGGTCGGTAGGCCGGCTGGCCGGTGTTTCGATTCGCATCATGCTGCACCTCCGATGATTCTCTTCATCGCGCTCAGTTCGTCCAATGCTCGGGCGCGGTTTTCCTCTGTCTTCGGCCCTGGCAGCATCTTGGCCTTGTCCACCGTTCCGCCCCGGTAGTACTGCGGCGTGTAGTCCAGGCCGAACTCGTTCTTGCCAGACTTCCTGCCAATGCAGGCATCGCGGAACTCGGGTAGCGTCGGGGGCCACTCGCTATCCCAGGTCTCGAGCCCTTGCTGGGTCTGCTCCGGCGTCATGCCCTGCAGGCCTTCGGCCCACTCCTGCACCGCCACGCGCTCAATGCCCTCGATAGCCGACGTCCAGCGGTGGCCGTACCGCGCCTGAAACTTGCGGAACAGTGCCGCCACCCACTGACTCGGCAGCGGGCTCCAGTCCGTTTCGGATGATGTCGTCGAGGGCGTCGGCGACGCGCTTTGTTCGGCCACTTGGCTGGCCAGATCGCTGATGGCTTTCATTGGCGTTTCCTCGGTTCTTTTCCCAGGTGCGCACGGCGGCTTTCCAGTCGCGCATCTTGTTCTTGCCGACCATCCAGCCCTTGGCCTCGTAGAAATCCACGAACTGCTGGGGATCGACATGGTTGCCACGCTCGCGGCAGTACTCGGCGACCTGATCGACTGAAGGCGGAGTGAACTTCGCGCGCCTTTTTTCACCAGGGCGATCCGAAGGATTCGCCCCATGGTTTTTATTGGGTACTGGGTACTGGGTTACTGGGTTACTGGGTAGCATTGCGTTCGCATTGCTTTCGCTATGCGTTCGCATTGCGCCTGTATCTTTCTGCGACTTTCGGGGCTTAACTTCTTGTTTTTCCTTGCCCCACCGCTTCTGCGCGGACTCCCTGGCCTTCTCGGATTTCTCGTAAATGGCCTCTAGTTCCCGCTTGCATCGGGCGTGTTCGTAGCCCTCATCCGTCAGCGTGAAGAAGTCCTCAAGCACTGCGCACAGGGCTCGCTCCTCGTCCGCAGTGCGAACGCATAGCAAACGCATAAGGCGCGACATATCCGAAGGCAGGGGGGATTCGCTCAGGTAGTACAGGTCGATCGCCTGGCGATAGATGCCATGCTCCAGCAGGGACAGGTGCGACGTGTCCTTGCGGTAGTCGCCAATGTGGTGGCGGTAGTGATTCATGCCAGCGCCCTCGGCGCCGGTATTGAAGTCATCCTGATCTGTGCCATAATCCCCTCGTGAGTTGATAAAGCCCCGGCACTTGGCCTTCCCCGCCAGCCGGGGCTTTTTTGTGCCCGTGTCGCGGGACTATTCCCGCCCTTCCGAATCACGGGCGCCCACGGCAAGCTGCAAGACATGGAAATGACCGCGGGTGTGGGTCGTCAGAGCGACCCGGCAATACTCGCTAAGGGAGTAGCCATGTACCGCAGCCAGGGCAGCCAGTTCCGACTTCACGTCTTCCGAGACGCGCACCTTGATTTCCTCGGTGGCTTTGCCGGCCGAGGTCCGGCTAATCGACCGGCTCATGTTCGGGTCCATCATCGTTGTGCTCCTGCAGTGCGAGCCGGGGTGCCCGGCCCGGTTGAGATTTCGGGTCAGGCTGCGTCGGAATCGGTGCCGAAGATGTCGGGCCGAAGCTCGTTTGCGGGGATGCCTGTTGCCCGCTCCATGGCTCGGCACCGCTCGGCCGGGATCACCCCGGTTTTGAGCCAGTGCCAGACGTGCGCCTGACGGACCTTTCCGCCCATGCGACGCGCGAGCTCAGACTGGTTGCCGCCACAAGCGGCCAGGGCTTTATCGATTGGTCTGTCCATGACCAAAACAATACAGACCAGTTTGTATTCCGTCAACAGCGGCATGTGTGCGACACAACACCAAACCGTTTGTAGAATCGAGCGCATGGAATCTTTCGCAGAACGCATGCGCCGAGCTCTGAATGCATCAGGGCTGACGCAAACCGAGCTCGCCAATAAGGCGGGGGTGAAGCAGCAGACAGTCCAATACCTGTGCAGCCGCGGGAAGGGCTCGCGCCATACGCATGCGCTTGCAAAGGCAATGGGTGTCTCGACTGATTGGCTGGAGACCGGGGCCGGATCGATGGGGCGCCCAGAAGATCACAGCAGCACCCTTGGCTCAGCGGCCAACGACGCCATCCAACGTTTCTTGCGGGACTTCGACCCCGATGAATCGGAGCACGATCAGCTGCTGCAATTCGTCGAGGGACTTCCGGGCGGCACGTATGGCGCACCCTTCGCCACGCCATACGACATGGAGGACGTGCTTGACGAACACTTCCCTGGTTGGCGAGAAGGTAAACATAGCGGCAGCCCCTACGCTGTAGCGGATGCTGGCGCAGAGGTCTACGCTGTTCCGACGGTGCCGAAGGCCAGGAGAATTCCGGTGATCGATTACGTGGAGGCCGGCGCCCCACGCGAGATCGTGGACGCATACGAACGCGGCGACGGGCACCGGCACGAATGGCTGGATCCCGTTTCGGCCGAGGTCATGGGGCCCCACACCTTTGCGCTCGAGATCCGGGGCCGATCCATGGAGCCGGAGTTCCGAGAGGGAGAGATTATTTTCGTGGACCCGGACGCCTGCGTGCGGCCTGGCGACGTGGTGGTGGCCAAGGTCAATGGCGACACCGAGGCAACGGTCAAGAAGTACCGGGATCGCGGGCGCGACGAGCTGGGGCACCCTGTCTACGAGCTGGTCCCGATGAACCCCGACTATGCGAGCATCACCATTGACTCATCGAACCCGGGCACATTGATCGGCCCGGTCGTCCAGCACAAACGGAATCTACGATGACCGACGAGCCCCTGTTCTCCCGTAGCGGACGCACCCTGCCCCGCGACCTTGGCCCGAATGACCACACCGCCAAGGTGAACCTTCCCGAACAGCTCTATTGCGACCTGTCGGCCCTGGCCGCGATCGAGGGCAAGGGTTTGTCCGAGTACCTGGGGGACCGCTTGATGGAGTTCACCTACGGCGAGATGGAGGCCGTGCGGATTCGCACGAACCGCTCCAGCCGGCCCTGATCACCGGGCGCGCACAACCTTCCCACAAAGCCGTTCCAGCGCCATTATCTCCATGGCCCCGCCGCCCGGGTAGTTCTCCAGCACGCACTCATCCACCGTTCGGTAGGACCCCTCGCGACTCTCCCAGGCCGCGCCAAGTATTATCCCCGCCACAAAGGTCACGCACGCTGCAATCAGCGTCGCCAGGGTGACCTTTGATGCTCGCTTTTCTCCGCTCATTCCTACCCCTCCCTGATTTTCCCTGAATCGTAGCCACATCGCGCCCTGCTGGCCAGTCCGGCTATAGGGACAAAAAATACAAACGCCCCTGTTGACTTCCGTTACAGATTAGTCTGTAATTGATCCAACGACACGGACGGAGCCACGTCATGCAAGACGCCAACTTCACCCGCGACATGCTCGCGACGCTGCAACAAGTCCATGGGGTTGGCGACATGCCTACCGGAGCGGTCGCGCTCCTGGTCTCCCGTCTGGAATCACTCAAGAAACCCACAGACGACATCACCTTGGGCGAGGTGCGCCGTGAGCTCTGCGCTGCGCAATCACAGTGGCAGGAGCGCGAGAAATGACCCCTATCGAGACGGCCATGGCCCTTCTGCTCTACGTCGCCCCGTTCATCGCGGTATTCGCCGTGCTGGCCGGAGTCGCCGACGCCATCGAAGCCTGGAGGAACCGCAAATGAGCTACCCGTGCATCACCCCCTATATCTGGAACCTCGGGCCGGAAGACGACACCGAGCGCGACGAGCTCGAGGCCGCGAAATCGGAAATCTCCAGCGACAGCGTGGCGCTGCTGGAAGTGATCCGCGATGGCGACTGGGACAAGACGGTGGACGAGCTCATCACCGAGGCCGCCGAAAGCCGCATCGCCAACCGCAAGCAGCTCGCTGCAGAGGATGAGGCCGAGCGGAGGGCCCTGGCATGAAGCAGGTCCAGCCCGAGCTACTGCGGCAGAGCGACGTGCTCCGAATGACCGGCCTCGGCCGCACCACGCTGTACCGCCTGCGCCGCCAGGGAGAGTTCCCGGAACCGCGCGCAGTAGGTGGCACCACCACTATCGCCTGGCGCCGCAAGGACGTGGAGGCATGGATCGACAACCTGCCGTCGGCAGGCGAATGACCACGGAGGACAACATGAACCGAGACAACCACCACCCGAGCCCGATGCAGCAGTTCCGCAATTCGATGCAGTCGATGCGGAGCGAGATCGCCAAGCAGCTCCCGAAAGAGATCGACCCGGACCGCTTCATCCGAACGGCTATCACCGTGGTCGGCATGCGCCCCGATCTACTCGAAGCCGACCGACAGAGCCTGTTCGGCGCGTTCATGCTCTCCGCGAAGGATGGCCTGCTGCCGGATGATCGGGAAGCGACGATCCAGATTTACAACACCAACGTCGGCAACAGGCAGAACCCGCAGTGGGTGAAAAAAGCGCAGTACATGCCGATGGTGGGCGGCCTGCTGGCGAAGATGTACGAGTCCGGCGCGAAGTACATCGACGCTGCTGCGGTGTACGAGAAAGACCATTTCCGTTTCGCCCGCGGAGACGAGCCACGCATTGAGCATGAGCCCTACCTGGGCGCAGAGGACCCGGGCAACGTGATTGCCGCCTACGCCATCGCCAAGCTCTCGAACGGCGAGATCAAGCGCGAGGTGATGCCGCGCCGCGACATCGAGAAGATCCGGGAGGCATCGAAGTCCAGCAACGGCCCGGGCTGGACCAACTGGTACGACCAGTTCGCTATCAAGGGCGTGCTCAAGCGCCTGTACAAGCAGATGCCACACCAGAACGACACGCTGCAAAGCGTGATCGAGCACGACAACAACGCCATGCAGTTCCAGTTCGACCAGAAGGGCGCGCTGGGATACGAGCAGCAGGAACCCGAGCCCCCCGCCCTGCAGCACCTGACCGACGACGAGTTTCAGCAACAGCTGAACGCCTGGGCCGGCGCGATTGATTCCGGGCGCATGGATGCCGAGCAGGTAATCAGCATGGCCGAGACCCGCTGGCAGCTCACCGACGAACAGCGCCATGCGATCCGCCAGGCCGGCAACACCGACGAACCCGAGGCCATTGACGGTGAATGGCTGCGCGAGAACGAGGGAGAACCCGCATGAAGATCCTCAACGTAAAGCAGGGCAGCCAGGAATGGCTGGACATTCGAGCGAAGCACCGCACGGCATCGGACGCCCCGGCCATGATGGGCGTCTCCAGCCACACCAGCCGGAAAGAGCTGCTGAGGCAGAAGGCGACCGGCGATACCCCGGAGGTTTCGCCCCAGCTGCAGCGCGTGTTCGACAAGGGCCATGAGGTCGAGGCCAAAGCCCGCCCAATCATCGAGGGCCGCATCGGCGAGACCCTGTTCCCGGTCACCGTGGTGGACGACGACGGCTACCTGCTGGCGTCCCTGGACGGCCTGAACATGGAAGGCACCACCATCTGGGAGTGCAAGCAGTGGAATGCTGAGAAGGCCGGGGACGTGCGCAACGGAATCGTTCCCGATTGCGACTACTGGCAGGTCGTCCAGCAGCTGCTCATCACCGGCGCGCAGCGGTGCATCTATACCGTCACCGACGGCACCGACGAGGGCACGATCAGCACCAGCGTCCAGCTGGACCCGGAGGACGCCGCCAAGTTGCTCGGCGGCTGGCAGCAGTTCGACGCCGACCTGGCCGAGTACCAGCCGCGCGAACGCAAGGCCGAAGCCACGGGCAGCGCACCGGGCACCCTTCCCGCCCTGCATATCGAGGTCAGCGGTCAGGTCTCCGCCTCCAACGTCGAGGAGTTCCGCGAGGCGGCCATGGCCGTGATTCGCGGGATCAAGACCGACCTGCAGACGGACCAGGACTTCGCCGATGCCGAGGCCACCGTGAAATGGGCCAAGGACGTGGAGACCCGGCTGCAGGCCGCCAAGGACCACGCGCTGTCGCAGACCGAGGACCTGGACCGCCTGTTCCGCACGATCGACGACATCCGCGAGGAGACGCGCAACACCCGCCTGAACCTCGAGAAGTCCGTGAAGAACCGCAAGGAGGAGGTTCGCTACGAGATCAAGAAGGAAGCAGTGGACGCAATCATCGCGCACTACGCCAAGCTGAACGCCGGGCTGCCCGACGGAATTGATCTGGCGACACCCCCGGAAACAGGCCAGACCATTGCTGACGCGATGAAGGGCAAAAAAACCGTGGCGACTCTACAGGACGCCGCCGACGCGGCCCTATTCGACGCCAAGATGAAGGCCAGCGCCACCGCTGAGCGCGTGCGCGCCAACGCCAAGCGCCTCGACGAGATCGCCGCCGACTACCCGACCCTGTTCCCGGATCGCCTGCAGCTGGTCCACAAGGCGCCCGACGACATGGAAGCCGCGGCCAAGGCACGCATCGCGGATCACGTCAAAGCCGAGCATGAGCGCCGAGAGAACGACGAGCGCGCCCAGCAGGCCAAGGAGCGCCACGAATCCGAGGAGGCTCAACGACGCGAAGCAGGCAAGTGCGACGGCAATCACGGGGGGCCGCCATGCGCCGACCCGGAGTGCTGGAACGACGAGCCGCATACAACGCATTCCAATCCGGACCCGGACGCGCCCGCCACGCTCAAGATCGGCGACATCACCGCGCGCCTGGGACTGACGCTCAACGGCGACTTTATCGAGTCAACCTTGGGCATCCCGGCTGCCGAGAAGAAGGGCCGCGCCGTGCTGTACCGCGAGCGGGACTTTGACGCGATCTGCGACGCCCTGATCCGGCATATCGCCTACGTCCGCGACTCGGAGCGCTGCGAGGCGGCATAACCCCCCCCCGCGGAGACCGGCCGCAGCCCACCCCGCGCCTGCCGGGGTCCGGTCAAGCAGGCACTTTTACCGCGGCATGCGGGGTGTGTTCTGCGCAGTTGGGGAGCGTAGATGGCGAGGTCAGGGGGTCCGGGATAACCGGCGGGCTGGTGAGAGGCCAGCCACTGACAGAGCACACCACCGGATGGCGCGGCGGCGTGGAAAGCAGACACGCGTCCAGTGCGAAGGGTGCAGCACTTAAAACAAGGCATCTGTGCCGTTGGCAGCGCGGGGACACGACAGGCGAAAGCCGGTGACGAGCCCTGAATCAGCCACAGCCGGAGTAGCGACCGGCCCGCGCCATCCACCTATTCAACCAGGGAGACGGAAACATGCTCATTTTGAGTCGCAGACCCGGCGAGCGCCTACTGATCGGAGACGAGATCGAAGTCGAGGTGCTTGGGGTCAAGGGCAACCAGGTACGAGTCGGCATCACAGCGCCGGACGACATGCGCGTCGACCGCGAGGAAGTGCGCCGTCGAATCGAACAGGAAAAGGAGACGAACTGATGGCCCGTGGAGTCAACAAGGTAATTCTGCTCGGCAACCTGGGCCAAGACCCGGAGCGCCGCGAGACCCCGAACGGCGTGACCGTAACCAACCTTCGCCTGGCCACCAGCGAGCGGTGGAAGGACAAGAACAGCGGCGAAGACCGCGAGGAAACCGAGTGGCACCGGATAGTGATCTTCGGGAAGCTAGCGGACATCGCGGCCCAGTATCTCGCGAAGGGCTCGCAGGTCTATCTCGAGGGCAAGATCCAAACCCGCAAGTGGCAGGACCAGAGCGGTAACGACCGCTACAGCACCGAGGTCGTGGCCCACGAAATGCAGCTGATCGGCGGCAAGGGCGGCGGACAGCAGCCGCAGCAGGCCCCGGCGCAGACCGGCGGCGGTCCGCTGGACGACGACGTGCCGTTCAGTCCGGTGCGGGGGATCGCGTGATGGGTGACACGAGCGAAGCGCAATACCTGGCCGAGATCGGGGAGCACGAGCGCGAAATGGAGCGCACGCAGCGCGCCGGGATCAAGCACGCATACGCGAAGGCCAAGGCCGCCAAGACCGGCGAGCAAATCGCCTGCCCGGCGTGCGGCAAGGCGCAGCGCAAGCGGTCGTACCAGCATGCGTTCTGCGGACAGCGCTGCAAGGACTGGTACTGGAACCGCGCTGACGAGACTCGCATGCAGCGCGCGATCGCATATTCAGGAGGTGCGTGATGGGCGCCCCGGAGAAGATCGGCCCGACCGCTGGCCTCGACACTGCCGGCGCCATGGACCCGAACCACATCCAAGACGAGGACTGGCCCGGCCACATGAGCCCGTCCGTGGTCGAGTGCCCCGCAGACGACAAGAGCGCCCCGTGCTACCTGCGCCGGGCCGCTGCCGAAATGCGGGACCGCGCCGCCAGTCGGGATACGCCGGAAGGTGAGCGCAGCATGGGGCGGTGCGTCGCGGGCTTCAACGCGATCTATGGCGACATGATCCGCCGACGCATCGCGGAAGGGCTGGACCCGATCAGCGAGACGATGGGTTGGCAGTTCCAGGCCACGCTCAAGATGTCGCGCGCTGCGGGCGGCGCCTACCGCGAGGACGATTACACCGATCAGGTCGCCTATTCCGCGCTGGCTGCGGAGTGTGCGGCGAAGGAAGAGCCCTATGAAAGCTGATGCGAAGGTGAACTGGCGACCGCACACAGAGCGACCGGATGCCGAGCGCCCCTTCTCTGCGGTTCTGGCCTATGCCGACGACATATTCGGGCACTGCCTGTCCGGCAAGCTGTGGACATGGCAGCCGAGTAAAGGCCGGTGGGTATCCGAGGCCGGAGACCTGATGCTTGTATCCGAATCATTCTGGTGGCTTCCCGAGGAGGAGCTACTGAGCACAGTACCGAAGGAGACGGCCCATGCAGATTGACCTCAAGATCCTGGACCCGCGCATCGGCACGGAGTACCCGCTGCCCGCGCCGGCCACCGAGGGATCGGCTGGCGTGGATTTGCGGGCGATGGTGGATCACGAACTGGAGCTATACCCCGGTGACTGCGAGCTGATCTCAACCGGGGTCGCAATCAACATCGCCGACCCGGGCTACGCCGCAATGATCCTGCCCCGCTCCGGGCTGGGCCACAAGCATGGGATTGTGCTGGGCAATCTGGTCGGCCTGATCGACAGCGACTATCAGGGGCCGCTCATGGTCTCTGCGTGGAACCGTATTCAGGAGGTCCGATGGAGTACAGCGGGCCCAATGCCGGACGCGGACCCGTTCCTGATCAACCCCGGCGACCGCATCGCCCAACTGGTGATCGTCCCGGTGATCCAGCCGCAGTTCCGCGTGGTCGAGGAGTTCGAGGCCAGCGAGCGGGGCGGCGGTGGGTTCGGGTCTACGGGAGGTGCGTAATGGACGAGAAACACAAAGGCCCGCACTGCGCGGGGTACTGCGAGGGCGCGGCATACCAGATCGAGATCGAACGCCTGCGCACGGAGAACGAGCGGCTGCGGCAATCCCAGCCGGTGCCGGAGGGGTGGCGCGTTGACTTGGAAGGCACTGGCCACGTCGTCATGCGCGCGCCCAATGGCAGCTTTGCGGTGATCGGGCCTCCCGAGCATGAGGAGGCGCGATTGAGCGTTGTGTCCGAGTTTCTTTCGGCCATGCTCGCCGCCGCGCCGAAGCCGGAAGCCCACACTGTAAAAGATTCCCATGTGGCAACCGTCTCGTACAACCTAGTAGCAGCAGAGCACGAAGGTGCCATCCGGGAAAAGTTGAAGGAAATGGGATGGACTCCGCCCAATACGGAAGGGGGTGCGTCGTGAGCCGCTACGCAGCCCAAACGGACGTAACCAGCGACCGCAGCCGCGCGGAGATCGAGCGGATCTTGCAGCGTTACAACGCGAGTTCGTTCATGTATGGCTGGGAAGGCGATCGCGCAGTCGTGGCGTTCCAAATGAATGACCGCCGTATCCGGTTCGACCTTCCAATGCCGGATCGCCATTCGCACCTGTTCACCGAGACAGATACCGGCCGCGCCCGAAGCGAGAGTGCAGCCCACAAAGCATGGGAACAGGCCTGCCGGCAACGCTGGCGCGCGCTGGCCCTGGTTATCAAGGCGAAGCTGGAGGCGGTCGAGAGCGGCATCACGGAGTTCGAGGGAGAATTCCTGGCACACATCCAACTACCGGATGGCCAGACTGCCGGGGCCTGGATGCGGCCGCAGATCGAGCGCGCGTACCAGACCGGCGAAATGCCGGCGCTGCTGCCGGCACCAGGGGGTCAGTCGTGACCCGCCTCAACATCGGCCACTACAAGCACGTCATGCAATGCGCCGAGGCCGGCCAGACCGAGCGCGGGGCGGCGAAGTCCCTGGGCGTCTCGGTCCACGAGCTGCGGCGCTGGCTGGACACGTACACCACCGGCGAGATCCGGTTCCAGAATGCACCGAAGCCCAGGGGCGAGCCGAAAATCCGGCGCGTTGGCGGGTTCGCGGTGCCTGTCAGCCGGGGCGCTTGAGGTCGTCCAGCCAGTCAGCCCACTCCTGCAGCATGTCTCGGCGCCGGTCGTACCACTGCGCCCGGTTGTAGGCCCGCCCGTGCATGTCGCGCACGCGGTGGGCCAGCTGCATTTCCACGATCTCCACCGGCCAGCCAAGACGCTCCACCAGGATCGTGCGCGCCACTGCCCGGAACCCGTGGCCGCTCTGCTCAGCGAAGTCGATCCGGCGCAGGGCCGCATTGATCGTGTTCTCGCTCATGGGGCGGCCCCGGCCACGCATCGACGGGAACACGTACTCGCTGCGGCCGTTGAGCGCGCGCATCTCCTCGAGGATCTGCAGCGCCTGGCGCGGTAGCTGCGTCAGAAGCGGGTCACCGTCCTTGGACGGCTGGAAGTGCCAGACCTCGCCCTCCAGATCCGACCAACGCATCTGGCGAAGCTCGCCCGGCCGGCAGAACAGGATCGGCGCCAGGCGCAGCGCGCCGCGCACCGTGGCCGTGCCGCTGTAGTCGTCCATTGCGCGAAGCATGGCGGCCAGCTGGTCCAGATCCAGTACCGCCTTGTGGTGCTTCACCCTGGGCGAGCGGAGCATGCCTTTCAGATCCTGGGTCACGTCGCGCTCGGTTCTCCCGGTCGGGATGCCGTAGCGCATAACCTGCCCGATCAGCGCGCGGACCCGGTGAGCGGTATCCAGACGCCCCTGCCGCTCAGGGACGCGCAGCGCCTCCAGCACCTCGCCGGCGGTCAGCTCGCGCACTGGTCGGCGCCCCAGCAGCGGAAACGCATAGAGCTCCAGGCGGCGCAGGTTTCGTTCTGCATGCTTCTGTACGGTGTCGTGCCGGTGCAGGGTATCCCACCACTCACGCGCCAAGCCCTCGAACGTATCCTCGGCCGTCTGCACGTTCGCCCAGCGCCGCGCGCGCCGGTGCGCCACAGGGTCCACGCCATCCTTGATCAGCTGCCGAGCGTCGTCCTTTGCCTCCCTGGCCTCGGCCAGCGAGACCTCGGGGTACGTCCCGATGCTGTACGTGCGCTCCTTGCCGCCAATGCGGTAGCGCAGCTGCCAGTACCGGCCGTGCTGGTTCACCACCAAGGTCAGGCCCTGCCCGTCCGCCAGCTTGAATGCCCGGCCTTCGTACTTCGAGCGCTTCACCTGGGCCGCGGTGAGCTTATGGGTAGCGTGGCTCATGTGGGTAAAGGATCCGTCCTTGTGGGTAGTTACCCACAACACTACCCACATCTACCCGCAACTGTCACGCACCATCTGAAACAAGGGGAAACAAAGGAATGGCTCTGTGAGGCCAAAAAAAGGGGCGTATGGAACGCCCCGGAACACGGAAAAACAGGGAAATGGAGGCTGGGGTCTCCACCGCAATACGGATGCAAGGCATTGTCTTTTATGGATACTGCCCGGGGCGGCTCGACTTTCTACCCGCACTTTTACC
>NZ_KB897952.1:0-11376 GCF_000377265.1 Thioalkalivibrio sp. ARh3 | reverse complement strand
CAAGGGGAAACAAAGGAATGGCTCTGTGAGGCCAAAAAAAGGGGCGTATGGAACGCCCCGGAACACGGAAAAACAGGGAAATGGAGGCTGGGGTCGGAATCGAACCGGCGTACACGGATTTGCAGTCCGCTGCATAACCACTCTGCCACCCAGCCTGTATCGGGTGGGTCCCGGCCCGCACAGCGCGACATGCGCAGGCCGAAACAGAAAACCCCGGCCGAACCGGGGTTTCAGGAATCTGTTGGAGCGGGAAACGAGATTCGAACTCGCGACCCCAACCTTGGCAAGGTTGTGCTCTACCAGCTGAGCTATTCCCGCTCTTCCTTATCGGCGCGTATTCTACCGCACCGGCGGCCGACGTCAATACCCCGCTCTCCCCTGCCAACGCACATCATTGCCCGCGGGCGGCCGCCAGCATGTACTGGACCATCGAGACCAGCGTCAGGATGGCCGCCAGGTACAGCAGCCATTCACCGATCGCGAAAATCGGCAGTCCCGCGACCGGCTCCGCCCACAGCAACAGGAAGATCGCCACCATCTGGGCGGTCGTCTTGAACTTGCCTACCCAGGAGACCGCGACCTTCGCACTGGCGCCGACCTCGGCCATCCATTCGCGCAGGGCCGAGATCGCGATCTCGCGCCCGATGATCACCACCGCCGCCAGAGCGAGCCCCAGGCCCGGATTGTGATCGACCACCAGCACCAACGCAGCAGCCACGATCAGCTTGTCCGCCACCGGATCGAGGAAGGCGCCGAAGCGACTGGTCACCTGCCAGCGCCGCGCCAGGTAACCGTCCGCCCAGTCGGTGATCGCGGCCAGCGCAAAGACGATAGCGGCCACGATGCCCGCTGTGGGCATGGGCAACGCATAAAAGACCACAATCAGGAGCGGGATCATCACGATCCGCGACCAGGTCAGCCAATTGGGGAGTTCACGGATCATCTGCTGGTCAGCCCTAGTGAAACTGGTCGTAGATCGCCTGTGCCAGCCGTCGGTGGATGCCCGGCACCTTGGACAGCTCGTCTACGCCGGCCCGGGCCACACCGCGCAGACCGCCGAAATGGCGCAGCAACGCGCTGCGGCGCTTGGGCCCGAGCCCCGGGATCGACTCCAGGGTCGATTCCTTGCGCGCCTTGGCCCGGCGAGCGCGATGGCCGGTAATGGCGAACCGATGCGCCTCGTCGCGGATCTGCTGGATCAGGTGCAACGCACCCGAATGCGTCGGGAGTATAGAGGGGGCCTCCACCCCGCTCAATATCAGCGTTTCCATGCCCGGCCGGCGCTCCTCGCCCTTGGCGACGCCGACTACCCGGATGTGGTCCAGTCCCAGATCCGCCAGGACATTGAGTGCCTGGGTGACCTGCCCCTTGCCGCCATCGATGAACAGGATGTCCGGTTCCTGCCCTTCCCCCTTCTTCAGGCGGGCAAAGCGACGGCTCAGGGCCTGGTGCATCGCGGCGTAATCGTCGCCGGGTTCGATCCCGTCGATGTTGAACCGCCGGTAGTCGGACTTGATGGGCCCCTCGGGCCCGAACACCACGCAGGATGCCACCGTGCGCTCGCCCGCGGTGTGCGAGATGTCGAAGCACTCCATGCGCTTGGGCGGGCTCTCCAGGTTCAGCTCGGCGGTGAGCGCGTCGAGGCGCGCGGTCTGCCCGGCCTGACTGGCGATGCGCGTCTTCAGCGCGAGTTCGGCATTGCGCCGCGCCATATCCAGCCAGCGCGCACGGTCCCCGCGCAGCGACCAGGCGAGCTGGACCTTGCACCCATCGCGCCGCTCCGACAGGAAGGCCTCCAGTGCTTGCGCGCCTTCCGGCTCGTGTGACAGCAGCACGCGCGCCGGGGGTTCGCGTTCGGCGTAGTACTGCGCCAGTACCGCCGCCATGATCTCGCCGTCGTCGGTGGCCTCCGGCACGTTCGGGAACAGCTCGCGGTTGCCCAGGTTCTGCCCCCCGCGCACGAAGAAGATCTCCACCGCGACCGTGCCCGCCTCCCGGGCCAGGGCGATCACGTCGGCATCGCCCTCGCCACCGGAGACAAACTGCTGCTCGGAGATCTGGCGCAGCCGCGCGATCTGGTCCCGAAGCCGCGCTGCATGCTCGAAATCGAGACGTTCGGAGGCCGCCTCCATGCGCTGCATCAGGTCGGCGATCACCACCTCGCTTTTGCCCTGCAGAAACTGCACGGAGGATTCCACGTCGCGGGCGTACTCCTCGGGCGTGATATAGCCCACACAGGGCGCGGTACAGCGCCCGATCTGATACTGCAGGCACGGCCGCGACCGATGTGCGAACACGCTGTCCTCGCACTGGCGGACCTGAAACAGCTTCTGCAGCAGCGCGAGGCTCTCGCGCACCGCCCCGGCGGACGGATACGGGCCGAAATAGCGCACCCCCTTCTTTTTCGCTCCCCGGTGGAAGCCCAGGCGCGGGTACTCCTGGCCAGACACGAAGATATAGGGGTAGCTCTTGTCGTCGCGCAGCAGCACGTTGTAGCGCGGCCGGTGGCGCTTGATCAGATTGGCCTCGAGCAGCAAGGCCTCGGCCTCGGTATGCGTGACCGCCACGCGGATATCTGCGATCTGGCGCACCATCGACCGGATCCGCGGCCCGCGATCGTCCGAACCGCGAAAGTAGCTGGCGACACGGCTCCTGAGATTGCGTGCCTTGCCGACATACAGCACGCCGCCGCTGGCATCCAGCATCTGATAGACACCGGGCGACTGCGTCAGCGTCTTCAGGAAGGCCTTGGAATCGAAACCGGTCTCGGGGGCACTCATGACGGCTTCAGGATACCGGATCGGCCAAGGGAGTCGGTCAAAACGGTACGACAATTGAGCGTGGGCGGCGGCAGCGGCCGGTCCCCACAGGCGTTTCTAATCGAGATGGGTGCGGATGCGGGCGAAGAGTTCGCCGAACATGGCCGGGGTGAGGCGGCGGGTCTGGGTGTTGTAGCGCGAGCAGTGGTAGGAATCGATCAGCCGCATGCCGTCCAGCGCATGCTCGGCGCCGTGGGCAAAACGCCGGCTGGACAGTGGCAGGCCTCGAGCGCGCAGCACCGCGTCATGGGCGATCTTGCCCAGCGCAAGGATCACCCGCGGCTGCATCGCATCCATCTCCGCGGCCAGGAAACCGTTGCAGGTGCGGATTTCCTCCGTCGTGGGCTTGTTCTGCGGCGGCAGGCATTTGACGGCATTCGTGATGCGGCAGTCCAGCAGCTGCAGCCCGTCATCCGCGCGCACGCTCTCGGGGCCGGTCGCAAAACCGTACTGGTGCAGGGTCTCGTAGAGCAGCACTCCGGCGTAGTCCCCGGTAAAGGGGCGCCCCGTGGCGTTGGCCCCGTGCATCCCGGGGGCGAGACCGACGATCAGCAGGCGTGCGTCCAGCGGCCCAAACGATGGCACGGGTGCGGCGTGGTACTCGGGGTGCTTCGCCCGCACGTCTTCCAGGAAGCCGGCCAGGCGCGGACAGCGCCGGCAGTCCGGGTCAAAGACGGGGAAGGACTCAGGTTGCATCGGGCCAGTCGCGGTAGGGGTTCCGGGCCAGCTCGGTGTTGTAGTAGCGCGGGTCGTGCGAGACCTCCTCGCCCAGCCACTCGGGCCGCGGGAACTCGGCATCGCTCGCGGGCAGTTCCAGTTCGGCCACGATCAGACCGGCGTTGGCACCCTCGAACACGTCGATCTCGTATTCCCAGCCCTCCACATCCACCCAGTAGCGTGTCTTCTCGACCTGCGGACCCGCGAGCGTGTCAAGCAGGCTGTGGGCCTCCTCGACAGGGATCGCGTACTGGTATTCGTCACGTTCGACGCCGAGGGTCGCGCTCTTGATGTTCAGGTTCGCGCCCTCCTCGTCCACGCGCACGCGGATCGAGGCGCGGTCGTTACCGCACAGGTAGCCCTGGCGCATGTGCTGGGAGCGCACCACGGCCTCGCGCCAGGCATCGCTGGCCAGCAGAAACTTGCGTTCGATCTCGCGACCCATGTCGTCGACTCCCTTCTTTCGGCGAACCGCTTCGTATCAGGCTTTGGCAGGGGCTTCGCCTGCAAGCAGCCTCCCACAGGAATGAAATCGCGAAGCGGCGCGCGCTACATCCGGATCAGCGCGGAGCCCCAGGTAAAGCCGCCGCCAAAGGCCTCGGTCAGGATCAGATCGCCCTTCTTGATACGCCCGTCACGCACGGCGGTATCCAGCGCCAGCGGGATGGACGCGGCAGAGGTGTTGCCGTGCCGGTCGACCGTGACCACGACGTTATCCATGGACATGTTCAGCTTCTTGGCCGTGGCCTGGATGATGCGGATGTTGGCCTGGTGCGGGACCAACCAGTCCAGCTCGGCCTTGTCGATCCCGTTGTATTCCAGGGTCTCGTCGACGATCTGGTCCAGGGTGTTGACCGCAACACGAAATACCGCGCGGCCCTCCATGCGGATGAACTCGAGGTCCGGGTTGTCCCCGGGCTGCGAGACCCCGCCGGGGACCTCCAGCAGGCCCTTGTGGTGGCCATCCGCGTGCAGGTGGGTGGAGATGATGCCCGGGTCCGGCGAGCGCGACAGCACCACCGCACCCGCGCCATCGCCCCACAGGATGCAGTTGCCGCGGTCGGTGTAGTCGGTGATGCGCGAGAGCGTCTCGGCCCCGACGACCAGCACATGCCGGATCTCGTCGCTCTGCATGAAGCGGTCGGCCGTGGCCAGGGCATAGACAAAACCGGAGCACACCGCCTGAACGTCGAAGGCCGGGCAGCCGCCGATCCCCAGCTTGGCCTGCAGGATGCACGCGGTACTGGGGAAGATCTGGTCCGGGGTCGTCGTGGCGACGATGATCAGGTCCAGGTCGGCGGGGCGGATGCCCGCGGCGTCCAGCGCGCGTTCGGCGGCCTTCAGCGCCAGGTCGGAGGTCACCTGATTTTCGGCCACGATGTGGCGCTCGCGAATCCCGGTACGCTCCTGGATCCACGCGTCCGAGGTATCCACCATCGCCTCGAGATCGGCATTGGTCAGGATCCGCTCGGGCAGGTAACTCCCGGTTCCGCTGATGCGTGCATGCTTCACTGCGCGTGCTCCTGCCCCAGTAACTGCCCCAGCTGCTTGTCGATCCGGCTGGAGATATTCGCCTCGGCCTCGACCCGGGCGATGCGGATCGCGTACTCGAATGCCAGGGCATCGGCACTGCCGTGGCTCTTGATCACCACGCCCTGCAGTCCCAGCAGCGACGCACCGTTGTAGCGGCGGTGGTCAAAACGATGGCGCAATCGGCGCAGCACGGGCAGCGCGAACAGGCCGGCCAGCCGCGAATACAGCGAGGCGCGGAATTCGGCCTTCATGTTCGAGGAAATCATCTTGGCCACGCCCTCGCTGGTTTTCAGCGCGACATTGCCGACGAAACCATCGCAGACGACCACGTCCACGTCGCTGCAGTAGACGTCGTTGCCCTCGACGAACCCGACATAGTTCAGGCTGGATTCCTCCAGCATGCGGCCGGCCTCGCGCACCCGGTCGTTGCCCTTGATCGCCTCCGACCCGATGTTCAGAAGCCCCACCTTGGGGGCCTCGAGCCCGTCCACCGCATTCGCCAGCACCGAACCCATCACCGCGAACTGGTACAGGTGCGCCGCCTCGACATCCACATTGGCACCCAGGTCCAGCATGTGCGTATGGCCGTACATCGACGGCAGTGCGGTCGCGATGGCCGGTCGATCGATCCCCGGCAGGGTCTTCAGCACATAGCGCGCGGTGGCCATCAGGCCACCGGTATTGCCGGCCGAGACGCAGGCCTGTGCAACCCCCTTCTTGACCTGGTCGATCGCCACCCGCATCGAGGAATCGCGCTTGGTGCGCAAGGCAACGGCCGGGAGTTCCTCCATGCCGACCACCTGGCTGGCATGCACGACCTCCACGCGCTCGCGCTCGGCAGACGCCCAGGCTGCAAGCCCCGACTCGATGGTCTCTTCGTCCCCGACCAGCAGCAGCCGGAAGTCGTCTGCGACCTTCAGCGAACGGCGGGCAGCCGGAAGCACCACGGAGGCCCCGTGGTCCCCTCCCATCACGTCCAGCGCAATGCTGAATTCGCGACTCATGAGCGCGCCCGCGCAGTGCCCGGATCCCGGGTCCATTCAAACGCGGAAAGGCCACGGTGCAGCCGCAGCCGTGGCCCCAGCAGGATCGTCACGCCTGACTTAGTCTTCGTCGTCTTCGACTTCGACGTCCTGCTGGATCACCTGGCGACCACGGTAGAACCCGTCCGGGGTCACGTGATGCCGGCGATGCACCTCTCCGGTGGTCGGATCGGTGGACAGGGTCGCGCCCTTCAGCCCGTCGTGGGAACGGCGCATATCGCGCTTGGAACGGGTCTTGCGGCGTTGTTGCACAGCCATGATGAATCTCCAGATTAATCAAATCCCGCCTTTGCGGGGTTAGCCCGAATCAAAAATGGGCGCAAGTATAGCGTTTCGAGCCGGGCAGCGCCCCGCTCCACCAATCTATCGGTCGTCGCCGTTGCTCGAGCGGCCCTTGAGCTGCTCAAGCACTGCAAACGGGTTGTCCTCGCGCTGCCCGGGAACAAACTCGGGCTCCACCGCGGGCTCGCAGTCCGCGTGGCGCGGTACCAGCGGCCAGGCCAGCAGCACCTCGTCCTCGGCCCAGACCGCCGGGTGCAGCCGTCCGTCGTCTTCCAGTTCGAGGGTATCCTCGTCCGCGCCGAGGCCTTCCACGGAGCCGCCGGCCGGCAGGATCACCGCATCGGTCTCCAGCCGAAATTCCCAGGCCATCGGCTGCAGGCAGC
The DNA here is from genome assembly GCF_000377265.1 of Thioalkalivibrio sp. ARh3. NCBI lineage: Bacteria > Pseudomonadati > Pseudomonadota > Gammaproteobacteria > Chromatiales > Ectothiorhodospiraceae > Thioalkalivibrio > Thioalkalivibrio sp. ARh3. The sequence goes on along the minus strand of NZ_KB897952.1, from coordinate 4,599 downwards.
GCTGGCAGGTCTGCCACAGCTCGCCAGTAATCAGACCGGTCAGCCGCATCTCGTCCAGCGCGCCGCGCTCCAGCCCGAAGCGGACATGGACCCGCAGCGGGTGTTCGGCCAGCGCCTCGTCCCGCAGGCGCGGCAGGTCCTCCGCAGACAAATCGCCTTCGAATTCCTGGTGCCGGGCCCGCGGCTGCCACGGGTCGAGAGATACGGGAATACGACTCATAGAACACTCAAATACAAGGGCGCGGAATATACGCGCGCGAGGGCTGTTCTGTCAAAGCGAAACAGAAACTTGCAGGCCTTCGACTGCATGCCGATACTCGGGTTTTCACTGACCTGCCCGGGGCCTCCCGTTTGATCCGCAAGCTGCTCATAGCCAACCGGGGCGAGATCGCCGTGCGCCTGATTCGGGCCTGCGCGGAGATGGGGATTACCTCGGTCGCCGTGCATACCGACGCCGACCGCCACGCCCTGCACGTGAAAAAGGCCGACGAGGCCTATGCGATCGGTCCGGACAGCCTGGGCGGCTACCTGAGTATCCACCGTCTGATCAGTGTGGCGCACGCCGCCGGGTGCGATGCCGTGCATCCGGGGTACGGCTTTCTCTCGGAGAACGCGGATTTCGCGGCGGCCTGCGCCGCACGCGGGTTCATCTGGGTCGGCCCGGACGCCGGCGTCATCCGCCGCATGGGCGACAAGGTGGCCGCGCGACAGGCGATGATCGAGGCCGGGGTCCCGGTCACCCCGGGCTCGGAGGGCAACCTGGAGACGCTGGAGGCCGCACTGGAGGCCGCCGAGGCCATCGGCTACCCGGTGATGCTCAAGGCGACCAGTGGCGGCGGCGGGCGTGGCATTCGCTTGTGCGAAGACCCGGATGCCCTGCGGCGCAACTTCGACCGAGTGCGTTCGGAGGCGACCCGCGCCTTTGGCAGCACCGAGATCTTTCTGGAAAAGGCCGTGGTCAACCCGCGCCATATCGAGGTACAGATCCTCGCGGACACCCATGGCAATGCCGTGCACCTGTACGAGCGCGACTGCTCCGTGCAGCGACGCCACCAGAAGCTGATCGAGATTGCCCCCTCGCCGCAGTTGAGCGAGGCCCAGCGCGAACGTCTGGGCACACTGGCCGTTACCGCCGCCCAGGCCGTTGGCTACCAGAACGCCGGGACCGTCGAGTTCCTGATGGACGGCGATGACACCTTCTATTTCATGGAGATGAATACGCGTCTTCAGGTCGAGCATCCGGTGACCGAGATGATCACCGGCGTGGACATCGTGCAGGAGCAGTTGCGCATCGCCAGTGGCGACCCCCTGCGTTACGACCAGTCGCAGATCACGCGGCGCGGCTTCGCCATGGAGTTCCGGATCAACGCGGAAGACCCGACCAACGACTTCCTGCCAAGCTTCGGTCGCATCACGCGCTACTTCGCCCCCGGTGGCCCGGGCGTGCGCACCGACGGCGCGATCTACACCGGCTACGAGATCCCGCCCCACTACGATTCGATGTGCGCCAAACTGATCTGCTGGGCGCTGGAATGGGACGACCTGCTGACGCGCAGCAACCGCGCCCTGCGCGACATGGGCGTGTTCGGGGTCAAGACCACCATCCCCTATCACCTGGCGATCGTGAACCACCCGGATTTTCGTCGCGCGGATTTCAATACCGGCTTCATCCCCGATCACCCCGAACTGACCGATCTGCCGGCCAAGCGCTCCGAGCGCCAGCTGGCCGTCGCAATCGCCGCCGCAATCGCCGCCCACCACGGGCTTTAGGGAAACACTGCCCCGCCCGAACACCGGACTAGCCATGGATCGAGTTCACATTACGGATGTCACCCTGCGCGACGGCCACCAGAGCCTGATCGCCACGCGCATGCGCACCGAGGACATGCTGCCGATCTGCGAGCAGATGGACGCGATCGGCTTTCACTCCCTTGAGGCCTGGGGCGGGGCCACGTTCGACGCCTGCGTGCGCTTCCTGAAGGAAGACCCGTGGGAGCGTCTGCACCAGCTCAAGGCCGCGCTGCCCAACACCCCGCTGCAGATGCTGCTGCGCGGGCAGAACCTGCTCGGCTACCGCCACTATGCCGATGACGTCGTGCGCGCCTTCGTCGAGCGGTCCGTGGCCGGTGGCATCGACATCATCCGCATCTTCGATGCGATGAACGATGCCCGGAACCTGCGCACCGCGATCGAGGCCACCCGCGAGGCCGGCGGCCATGCCCAGGGCACGCTGTGCTACACCACCGGGCCGGTACACTCCGCCGCCCAGTTCGTCGCCCTCGCCCGCGAGCTGGTGGCAATGGGGGCGCAAAGCATCGCGATCAAGGACATGGCCGGGCTGCTGACCCCGACGGCCACCCGGGAGCTGGTGACCGAGCTGGTCGACGCACTGGATGTCCCGATCCACCTGCATGCGCATGCCACCTCGGGTCTGTCCGAGCTGTGTCACTGGCAGGCGATCGAGGCCGGCTGCCGCCACATCGAGACCGCGATCTCCGCCTTCGCCGGGGGCACCAGCCACCCCCCCACGGAGAGCCTGGTCGCGGCCTTGTCCGGCACCGAGCACGACACCGGCCTGGACCTCGTGGCCCTGCAGAAGATCGGCCTGTATTTCCACGAGGTCCGCAAGAAGTACCAGCGCTTCGAGAGCGAATACACCGGCGTCGACACCCGGGTGCAGGTGAACCAGGTCCCGGGCGGCATGATCTCCAACCTGGCCAACCAGCTGCGCGACCAGAACGCGCTGGACCGCTTTGATGCCGTGCTGGAAGAGATCCCGCGCGTGCGCGAGGATCTCGGCTACCCGCCCCTGGTCACGCCGACCTCGCAGATCGTCGGCACCCAGGCCGTGATGAACGTCCTCGCCGGGGAGCGCTACAAGACCATCACCAACGAGGTGAAGCAGTACCTGACCGGACACTACGGCCGCGCACCGGGTCCGATCAATCGCGTGATCCAGCGCAAGGCGATCGGCAACGCCGAGGTCATCGACGTGCGCCCGGCGGACCTGCTGAAGCCGGAGATGGACCATCTGACCCGCGACATCGGCGATTTGGCCCAGGGGCCGGAGGACGTACTGACCTTCGCGCTGTTCCCCGAGGTCGGCCGGTCCTTCCTCGAACAACGACGTGACGGCACGCTCGAACCAGAACCGTTACACCTGCCGGAGAACACCCAGGCCGGCTGCCCGGCACCAGTGGAGTTCAACGTCACCTTCCACGGAGAGTCGTACCACATCCGCGTCAACGGCAGCGGGCACCACCGCGAGGACACGCGGCCGATGTACGTCACCATCGACGGCATGCCGGAAGAGGTCCTGATCGAGACGCTCGACACCATCGACACCGCCGGCGGCGGGGGCGCCGAATCTCCGCGAGCGGGAAAAAAATCCCGCCGGGCCACCCGCCCCGGCGATGTCACCACGTCCATGCCCGGCACCGTCATCGACGTCCTGGTAGCCGAGGGCGACACCGTGGAGGCCGGCCAGCCGGTGCTGGTGCTCGAGGCGATGAAGATGGAGTCCGAGATCGCCGCACCGATTACCGGAACCGTGCGTGCGGTGAACGTGGCCAAGGGTGCGGCCGCCAACCCGGACGATGCCCTGATCGAGATCGATACCACTGATGGGTAAGCCCATGCGCGAGATCGTCCTAGCCTCGACCTCGCCCTATCGTGCCCAGCTGTTGCAGCGGCTGCATCTGCCGTTCGCGACGGCCGCCCCGCAGGTCGACGAGACGCGGCTCCCGGACGAAGACGCGGCGGCCCTCGTGCAGCGCCTCGCCGAGGCCAAGGCCCGAGCAGTCGGTGACACCCACCCGGGCGCATTGATCATTGGTTCCGACCAGAGCGCCAGCCATCAGGGCCACATCCTCGGCAAGCCGGGCAATCCCGAGCGCGCCCGCGAACAGCTGGCCTCGCTGTCCGGCGGCACCGTCACCTTTCACACCGGCTTGTGTCTGCTGGATGCCGCCAGCGGTCAGGCGCGGGTGGAGGATGTTGAATACATCGTCACCTTCCGCCAGCTGTCGGACACGGAGATCCGGGCCTATGTCGCACTGGACGATCCGGTGGACTGCGCCGGCAGTTTCAAGTCCGAAGGGCTAGGGGTGAGCCTGTTCGAGCGCATGGGGGGCTCGGACCCCACTGCATTGGTGGGCCTGCCGCTGATCCGCCTGTGCCACTGGCTGCGCGCGGCCGGTGTTGCCGTACCACCCCCAGCAACAAGGGGCTGACTGGGCTGCCCGGGCCCCGACGCGCAAGCGCCCCCTGGTCCGCCGGCCTCCGGCCAAGGCGTTGCAGCGCACCGCCCGTCGAACCATCATTTTCTGTATCTCGGGTTCGAATCCCGAATCCTCGGGGGGCCAGACATGCGAAAGGGGCCACTCGGGCCCCTTTGCTGGATCTGGCGGAGAGTGAGGATTACTCGGCGCTTTGCGCCTCGCCCTTCGGGCCGTCACCTGCGGTGACGTTCGGGTGCCGCTGCGCGTCACCCGTCGAACCATCTTTTCTATATCTCGGGTTCGAATCCCGATACCTCGGGGGCCAGACATGCGAAAGGGGCCACTCGGGCCCCTTTGCTGGATCTGGCGGAGAGTGAGG
>NZ_KB897951.1:0-289742 GCF_000377265.1 Thioalkalivibrio sp. ARh3 | reverse complement strand
AGGGTGCGTTGAGCGCAGCGAAACGCACCATGCCAACGTCGGGGCAACCCTGATGCGATTCGCTGCGCTCATCAGCATCCTACATGGGGGCTGGCGCCCGCTGGCGCCCGCTGGCGGGCGCGGCACGCCAGGGCCGAAGGCCGCGCGTGCCCAGGATGTCGGAACACCTTGCCTCCAACCATTGGCACGAACGTCAGGACAGCCGTTGTTTTGACCTTATCCCCCCGTATGAAGCCCCTTGCGGAAGGGTCCTCGGGACGGAAGAGAGGCGCTGACTGTCTGAGCGAAGCCGAAGGCGCAGCGAGTTTCAGCGCCGCCGGCCCGAGGGCCCTGGAGCAAGGTCCCCGGGCGGAATCCGGGTGCGCTTCTTGGGGTACTTTCTTGGGCAAGCAAGAAAGTACCTCGGGGTGCGCTGCCGAGACAGCGCAGGCAGGCGGCCGAACGAAGGCACGTAAACACCGGGTGCCGAACCAGACCCAGCCTCCACGGCGCCGGACAGGCGCGACGCTCGCCGTCCGCTGGCGATCAGTCGCGTTCCTGGAACCAGAGGATCAGCCGCGCGTGATGCTTCGGCTGTCCCTCGACTCCGAGCCCCGGGCGCAGGTCATATTCCTCGAACGCACTCTCGAGCGTGTCGCTCTCCTCCAGCCATTCCTCGGTCATCCGCAGGATCAGCGTGGTCGGCGACGGCCGATGCACCGCCGGATGGAAGCGCTGCGAGATCATCCCGGGCAACGGGGGTTCCGGCTCGGACCGGAAGCCGTCGTCGTCACGGAAGCGCTCCCAAGCCGTCTCCAGCAGGGCAATCGCGGCACCGCGATCACCACTGTCGTGCGCCGAATCCCAGTCACGCAGCCCCTGGGCAACATAGGCGTAGTCGTTCAGCGTGCCCTCGCCCGCGTCTTCGCGAGGCAGGCCCATCAGCGTCGGCAGTTCGTCGGGCGACTCGGCCACCTCCAGCAGCCACGCGCGCACGGCCTCTCCGGCCTCCTCGAAGCGCTCGTCGTGGTCCGCCGCCAACGACAACGCGGACAGCAGGAGCCCGTGCGCCCCGGTCAGGACCTTTTCGTCGCGCGGCAGACCGCGCTCTTCTCGGGCCACGATCAGGGCTTCGCGGCCACTGTCCACCTTCTCCTGTACCGCCTCCTCGTCGAGTTCGAAGCGTTCGGCCAGTTGCGCGACCGTTTCACCGCTCCGCGGGAGATAGCCCAGATCGAACACCTTGGCACCTTCCATGCCGAAGTAGGCACGCACCAGTTCGGGATTCTCGTGGTCCGCCAACGCGGACTCCAGATCTTCTTCCGGCCACAGATAGGCCCCGCCTTCGCGGCCTTGATCGTCCACTGCCGAGAGGCTCGCGGCAAAGCCACGAAAGCCGTCCGGACCGGGCTCCGCCTGGTCCCCCAGATCGTCCTCGCGCAGCGCCATGTCGCGTTTGACGAAGTCCAGGTTTTCCAGGCCCAGTTCGATCCAGTCCTGGCGGTCGAAGTGCTCACCCGCCTTCAGGTATACCCAGGCCAGCTGGGCCTGATCCTCCAGCATCACCTCGAAATGCGGCTCGCCCCAGTCCGGGGTGTCGGAATACCGGAAGAAGCCGCCACCCAGCACATCGCGCAGCCCGGATCCACTCATCTCTTCCAGCGTGATGTCCAGGAACTCGGGGACCCAGTCCGGCGCTTCGCCGATGCGTTCGGCCTCCAGCAATGCGCGCAACCAGGGCGAATGCGGAAACTTGGTTGAGCTGCCAAAGCCGCCCTGGAGGTCATCCGCCTCGCGTTCCATGGCGGTCCACAGGACCTGCGGCAGACGCGCCGCCCGGCTGTCGGACATCGGTTCTTCACCCTTACGCAATTGCTCGGAGAGCTCGTCACTGCCGCGGCGGGCGAGGTCGAGCAACGCATCGTAATCCGCCTCCAGGCGTTCGGTGATGCCGTCCAGGAACTCTGCGAAGTCATCGCGCGGGGCGTACACCACCCCGGTCAGCGCATGACCCTCGGGCGTCACCACCACGTTCAATGGCCACCCCGCGCTTCCGGCCGTCGCACGCTGGAACTCGAGCAGATAGGTGTCCAGCGCTCCGTTCACCTCGCGATCGACCTTGACCGGTATGAAATGCTCGTTCAGGCGTTCGGCAATGCCTTCATCCTTGAAGCTCTCGTCCTGCATGACATGACAGTAGTAGCAGGAGTAGTACCCGCTGGAGATCAGTAGCGGGCGCTGTTCCTCACGGGCCTTCTCAAGCAATGCAGGGTCCCAGGCCCGCCATTTGACGGGGTCGTCTACATGCAAGCGCAAGTACGGAGAAATGCTGTCCGCCATTTCGGGGTTCGCCTGCACGGGCATGGCGACGGCCAGGCACAGAACTGACGCCGCAGCCAGCATGAATTCGCCTCGAATCCACCGAAACTCCGCAACATTTCTTTCCTGCGACATGGTCGCCTCCGTTTGGGATCCTCTCTGCATTGTTAGGGGACTGATCGCTTCCGGGGTTCATTCCACCCGAGCGGACCGACAGTGCCCGGCCGGGAGGACGCAATAGCCACTGCCTCGCGCTCGACAACCCAACCGATCGCCATCATCCAATGACTGGCAGGTTGACGAAACCCAGGTGCCAAACCGATGCTCTGCACGGGCCATGCTAGGTACATGAAACGTACAGATTCTGTACAATCCGAATATGACCAGTGCGACACAAGTGGGCACGTCCGAACAGGAAGGTCTCTATCCTATCCGCCACGTGTGCGCGGAAACGGGGGTAAACGACGTAACCCTGCGCGCCTGGGAGCGCCGCTACGGGTTGATCCGCCCGATGCGCACACCCAAGGGACACCGGCTCTACAGCGCGGATGACATCGCGCGCATAAGGCGCATCCTGGAACTGCTTGACCAGGGAATCCCGGTCTCCCAGGTCCATCGGGTTCTCTCCAGCGAAAGCACGAGAAGCGAGCCTCGTTCCTCCCCGCGTAATGCAACCAAGTCCTCTGCGCCGCACGAACATGCGGATATCGGCCGCCCCGGAGTGGCTCCACACACCCTCGACCCGCTGGCCGAGACGCTGTATGCCTCCGTCATGGACCTGGATACCGGCAAGCTGGAGCGCACCTATGCACGCTTGGTGATGCGCCATGGCTGGGACGGCGTGCATGAAAGCGCATTTCTCGAAGTCTACCGGCGTCTGCGAGAAGAATCGCGACACACCTCCGACGGAGAAATACGCCTGGCAGTATTCGCCTCCTGGGCAACAACAGCCTTCGCCGATCAATTACGCGCTGCGATCCGGGCCTGTGAAGGTCCTGCAATCCCCTGCCTAGTCCTCGGGGGCGGGCACCAGCAGGTCGGCGGCATGCTCCTGCAGCTGGCCTGCGCCCGCCGTGGCGTGCAAACAGTCTCGGTGTTTGACGCAACCAGCCCCGAGGCCCTCGACACGCTCGTACAGCACCTCCACGCCCCTGCACTGGTGATCCATGGGTCCTCCCAACTGATGCGCTCGCCCGAGCTTCCGCGCGTGGAGGCGATCCTCGACCACCCTGGACCGCGCTGCTATCTCGCAGGCTCCGCCGCCCTGGAACTCTCGCAGATGGAACACCAGCGCGAAATCGAAGTGCTACCCAGGACCCCGCTCGAAGCCGCGGACCACCTCAGCCGGCAACTCCAGCCCTGAGACGATCCACCACCCGTTCGTGGTCCAGGGTGCAGGCCGCCGCCATCCGTGAACGACTGCGACATGGAGACCGCCTCTGATGACCGGCCCTGCCCTCGTCTGGCTGCGCCAGGACCTGCGCCTGGGCGACCAGCCCGCGCTCCACGCCGCCGTCGAACGCGGCGGGGCCGTGATCCCGGTGTTCATTCATGCCCCGGACGAGGACTTGCAGTGGCCCCCCGGGGCCGCCTCCAACTGGTGGCTGCACCACAGCCTGCAGGCCCTCAACGAGGCGCTGAACGAGGCCGGAAGCCCTCTGGTCGTGCGCGCGGGCCCGAGCCTCGACACCCTGCGCGAGCTGGTCGCCGAGACCGAGGCCGAGGCCGTGTACTGGAACCGCGTCTACGAACCGGCCCGTGTCCTGCGCGATCAGGGCATCAAGGCCGAGCTGCGTGCCGACGGCCTGGAGGTTCGCAGCTTCAACGCGGCCTTGCTGGTCGAGCCCTGGGAAGTGGAGACCGGCCAGGGCGGCCCGTACAGGGTCTTCACCCCGTTCTGGCGCGCCTGCCTGCAACGCGGGATCGAACACGACCCGCTCCCCGCCCCCTCCCGTCTGCCGGACCCCGAGAAACCACCGGCCTCCCTGACGCTCGATGACCTGGCGCTGCTGCCCCGAATCGACTGGGCCGCCGGTCTGCGCGCCACCTGGACGCCCGGCGAACATGGCGCCCGGGAGCGCCTGGAGCGGTTCCTCGGACAGACGATCACGGACTATGCCGACAGCCGGGACCGCCCCGACCAGGACGGCACCTCCGGGCTGTCACCGCACCTGCATTTTGGCGAGGTCTCGCCGCGCCAGGTGCTGCGCGCGCTGCGCGATGCCGGCATCAGACTGGAGCACAAGGGGCCCGAGTCCTTTGTGCGCGAGCTCGGCTGGCGCGATTTTGCGCACCATGTGCTCTATCACTTCCCGCACACGCCGGAGCAGCCCATGAACCCGCGCTTCGAGGATTTCCCCTGGCGCGAATCGGAGGCCGACCTCGCCGCGTGGCAACAGGGCCGCACCGGCATCCCGATCGTGGACGCGGCGATGCGCCAGCTGTGGGAAACCGGCTGGATGCACAACCGCCTGCGCATGGTCACGGGATCCTTTCTGACCAAGAACCTGCGGCTGCACTGGGGGCACGGCGCCCGCTGGTTCTGGGACACCCTGGTCGACGCCGATCTCGCCTCCAACACCCTGGGCTGGCAATGGGCCGGCGGGTGCGGGGCCGACGCCGCGCCCTATTTCCGCATCTTCAACCCCCAGCGCCAGGGGGAACAATACGACCCGGACGGGCGATTCGTGCGACGCTTTCTTCCGGTGCTCAAGGAGACCGAAACACGGTATATTCACGCCCCGGGCGCCGGCGGCACCCAGGGCTATCCGAGTCCGATCGTGGATCTGAAAGCCAGCCGCCAGGCCGCATTGGAGGCCTTCGAGGCCATCAAGAAGACTTCATCCCGTTAAAGAACATCAATCCAGCAAGGCCCAGACATGACCTTTTCCGAACGCAACCTGAACTACCCCAAAGGTGTTAGCTACAACTTCAGCCGCCACGACAAGACCACCCCGGTACGCGTGACCCATGAGGGCAAGCGCTACGTCGGGCAGATCCTGAACTCCAAAGCCCCCTACCGCATTCGCGTGACCGAGGAGATCGTCGCGCCCGGCTCCGCGCGCTTCATCCCGGTACGAGAGATCCAGGTGCAAACCCTCGAGGGCGTCGAGTACCTGCACAAGGGCTACCACGGGCACTAAGTGGCCCGCGGGGGGTCATCCAGCCCGGCTCCTCCCCGAAGGAGTCTGGGGCATGGGGACTCGTGTGCAGATGGGCCCCATGCCCTAAACTCGGAGCATAGTCACGACAGAAACCGACCTGGCGTCGGCAAGGGGTTCGCCATGAAGTATCGGCTGATCGGCATTCTCGGCACTGTCCTGCTGGCTTTTCTGCTCGCCAGCCCGGCGGCGGCGGAAAAGCCTTCCGACGAGCGCGCGATTGCGGGGCTGGAACACGGCCAGATCCTCTGGGACATCACCATCGGCGACCCTGAACGCCTGATTGCCCGGCTGAGCGTCATCGAAGAGACCTACGAGGACATGGTGCGCCAAGGCCTGGAGCCGAACATGGTGTTCGCGTTTCGCGGGGGTGCCGCCGCGCTGATCGCGCGCGATACCGACCACCTGGAGATCGAGGACGTCTCGGCGGTGCGCCACATCCATGACCGTCTGGCCGACATCCAGGAACTGGACGGCGTCCACATGGAGGCCTGCTACATCGCCACCCGCCGCTTCGATCTCGGGCAGGAAGACCTGGTTCCGGGTATCAACCTGGTGGGCAATACCTTCCTGTCCATCATGGGCTACGAGCAGCAGGGCTACACCACCATCCGGATCGACTGACCCAACACCCCAAATAACGTTACAATTCGCGTGGTATCGTCTTTGCGGTCATACATCGCGGGCGAGGCGCGCAATAACCGGCCGGACACCCGCAACGGCGGCAGTGTCGTCAGGCAGGACGCGCCCGGCGTTTGCGACAGGGGGAATGGTTGGCTCATCTCGAGATCACGACCTTTGGCACAGTCGGCGTGCGGATCGAGGGCCGCGATGTGGCGGCCCTGTCCGGCACCAAGCTGGGGCTATTGCTGACCTACCTGGCGGCTGAATGCCCACGACGTGTGCCCCGCCAGGAACTGGCACGCCTGTTCTGGCCCGAGCTCGACAGCGACAGCGCGCGCGTCAACCTGCGCCAGGGGCTTTTCCAGCTGCGGCGACAACTGCCCGACGGGCCAAGCCCTGGCCTGCTCGAGGCCACGCCACGCTACGCCCATTTTCGGCTTCAGCCTGGTGCCGAGATCGACGTGATCGCCCTGCGCCGCCTGCGCGCTGACCGCGGCAACCTGAGCCCCAACCAGCTGGCCACCCAAGTCCTTGCGGTGATCCGGCAATACCATGGCCCGTTCCTCCAGCCCGTGCGGGCACTTCAGGATCTACCCGAACTCGCCGCCTGGGCCCAGACACAGCGCGAGCACTACTGGTCCCAACTGCTCACCCTGATCGAAGAAAACCTCGCGGACCTCTGTCATTCCGCTGACGCCGAATCCCTGCTTGCCGAGCTCCAGCGCCTGCTTGCGCTCGAGCCCCACGAGAAAGCCCTCCACCGCCTGCTCATGCTGACGATGGCCGGCATGGGAAATCGCGAGCGGGCACTGGAACACTTCGAGCGACTGAAGCAACAGACAGGGGAAGACCCTGGCAATCTGCTCATTCGCACTCGCGACGAGATAGCAACCCCAACCCCGAAGGCAACAGCGCCGGCGTCCCTGCATGCCGGATCCGAAACGGCTGCCCTGCGCGCTGAACGGCGCCGTGTCACTGTCGTGTCCTGTTTGGTCCAGCCGGACGCGGATCTCGATGTCGAATTGCAGCACGAGCGCATGCAACACGCGCTGGAACAACTGGATCTGGTCCTGCTGAACCACCGGGGCCATGTCGTTCGCGCACCCGGCAGCGGTCTTCTTGCCTATTTCGGCTATCCCGCGGGGCGCGAACAGGCTACCGTGGATGCCGTCCATGCCGCCTGGCAAGCCCTGCAGACAGCCCCAGCCAACTGCCAACTCCGCATGAGTGTCGATACCGACCTCATCGTAACCGGCGTCGACCCGGATATCCCCGATCCCGCCGGCCAACTTAGCCAGCGTGCACAGGTGCTGGCGCGATCAGCGGACACAGGGACGATCGTGGTATCCCCGTCCGTATACCAGCGAGTCTCGGGATACTTTCTGTTCAGCCCCCACGAGGGCGCTACGGGGGAACTCGCGGGGAGTCAGCGCGTTACCGGCAACCCCGGGCCCCTGGATCGAGTGGATGCACAGCATGCCCGAGGGCTGACCCCGCTGGCCGGGCGTACGGCGGAGCTTGAACGCCTGCAGAAGGTCTGGCACCAGACACTCAATGAACGCACCCCGCACTTCGTGCTGATCCAGGGAGAGGCTGGACTGGGCAAGAGCCGTCTCGCCCGGCACCTGGACGAGCGTATCCGCGGGCAGGCGCGCTCGCGCTTCCTGCTGAAGTGTCGCGAAGACCGTTCACGGCAATTGCTGACCCCCGTGCGCCAGGCGCTCGCCACATGGGTTGGACGCGGGACGATGAATGCCAGCCGCGAGCGACGCCTGGCGCACGCTCTTGCCGCCACGCAGTCGCTTCATCCTGACGCCGCCGCTACCCTGTCCCACTGGCTCACGCACCCTGACAGCAACGACCTCGAGCGCCTCGCTGCGAATGGGCTGGACCGGGATCGCATTATCGATGTGCTTGTCGATCTCACCCGGCGTCGGGCAATGCGTGGCCCCATCCTGCTGATCTGCGACGATGTGCACTGGATGGACTCGGGCACCGCCGAGCTTCTCCGACGCCTGTACCAGCACCTGCCCGAGCAGCCGCTAATGGTCGTGCTCACTGCGCGCATGAGTTTTCGCTCCAACTGGCGCGATGTCGCCCTTGAGCATCTGCGCCTGCACGCACTGCCCGAGGCCGCCGCCCACGAAATCATCGAGCGCCTCGATGCCCAGCATCGCCTGTCTACGCACCTGCGCCATCAACTCGTCGAACGCGGCGAGGGAGTCCCCCTCTTTCTGGAGGAGCTGACGCGCTACACCCTGGATGCGGCGCGTAGCGGCGCCCTGCCCGACAGCCTGCCGCCGGGCCTGTCCAACCTCCTCGTGGCGCGCCTGGAACAAACCGGTACCTCACGCGACCTGGCCCATGCGGCGGCCGTGATCGGGCGCGATTTTGACACCCGAATGCTGAGTCACCTGCTGGGACAACCGGCCGACGCAATCCGGCGCCAGCTCAGCCGCCTCACGGGCCGCGGATTCATCGAACCCGTCGGCGTACTGGATGGGGTGCGCTATCGTTTCCGTCACGCCCTGTTCCGTCAGGCCGCGTATGAATCCATGCTGCTGACCGAGCGTACGCGGCTGCACGGTCGGCTGGCCGACCTCCTGCGCGATGATGAAGGCACGAGCCACACCGACTGGGGGCAGGTCGCCAACCACCTCTATCAAGCCGGGCGTTTGGATGAGGCGGTGCCCGCCTGGCTCGAGGCGGGCGAGACCGCTTTCGCGCGCGGCATGCTGCTGGAGGCTTCGCGCTACTTCGAAGATGCCCTCATCTGCCTTGATCGCGAGCTCGCCGACCGGGAACCCTCGGGAGAACGCGACAAGCAAACGCTGCGCGCCCTCGGGGGACTCGGCGCCTCGAATCTCGCGCTACTTGGCTACGGCTCGCGCACCGTCCACGCCATCTTCGAACGGGCCCTGCGGGTCACCACGCCCCAACGCGATGCAGTCCAGTACTTCCGTGTGCTCTGGGGCCTGTGGCACGGCGCGGGGTCCTGGCACGGCTTCGACGAGGCCCACCGCCTGGCCAACGACATGGAGCAGGTCGCAGCGCAGTCGAGCGACCGCCTGCTGCAGATCGCCGCGCACTACGTCCAGGGCAACACCCATTTCTGGAGTGGCCAGTTCCCGCTGGCCCTGGAACACCAGACACGGGCGCTTGCACTGTACCGCGAGGACGACCACCCCCACCTCGTCGCGCGCCATACCGAGAACCCCGCGATCAGTGCGCGTGGGTTCATGGCCTGGACGCTTCTCTTTTTCGGCAACCATGCCCGCGCCTGGGACGAAATGGATACCGCCTGCGCCGAGGCCGCGCCGCTGGAGCACCGGCCTACCGAGGCCTTCGTCTATGCCTTCCGCGCGGCGCTCGGTTTCTTCGCCGACGATCCCGACGAGGCCCTGACCTCCGCCCACCGCGCGCTCGCGATCGCGGACGCCTACGACTATCCACTCTGGCGGGCCTCCGGCCTGGCACTCCAGCACTGGGCCCTCGCCCGTCAAGGCGATACCTCCGCCGTGGCACCACTCCGGGAACAGGCAGAAGCCCTGCGTCACATCATGGACGGCGTCAGCACCATCTTTCAGCTGTTCCTGCTCGACGCACTGCATGCAACCGGCGTCGAGCCGTCAGAGCGCCTGGAAATCGCGACCGAGGCGCTGAGGAACTGCCTGAATCGAGGCGACCATGGTTTCGAGCCCGCGATTCGCCGGCTGCGCGCCCATGCACTGCTCGAATGCAGCGACAGCATCGACGACGAGGGCTGGCAGGAACTGGAGCGGGCAAGACGGCTGGCGCACGACCACGGCAACCCGAACATCGAGCGGCTGACCCTGCTCGACTATGCTCGCTTTGCGCGCGACGATGTCTGGCGCCAGTGGAGCGAGCGCGAACTCTTGCGCATCAACCACTGCATCATCCCGCGCCGGTACGCGCCCGAGGAGAGACTGCAGCCTAACCCGCGTCTCGCCTGATCAACGCCCCCGCCACAAAAAAGAAAAGGCCCGAACCTTACGGTTCGGGCCTTCTCGGAATAATGGCGTCCCCACGGGGATTCGAACCCCGGTCGCCGCCGTGAAAGGGCGGTGTCCTAGGCCTCTAGACGATGGGGACGTAGAGGCAACGTCTCGTTGCTAGTTTGGCGGGCCCTGGGGCCGGCCGCTTCTTTTGCCTCCGGCGGTCTCACGATACAGGATCGTGGTCACCAAACCGGTAAACACCAGAAGAAATCCAATCGGAACCGCCGCAATCAAGGGCTTGGACCAGGTTTGCTCCCCGGTGAACATCAGCCCGAAACCGCCGAACAGTCCAATCACTGCGATCACCAAACCCACCCAGATGGATATAACCCCAAAACGATGCATCGGTGATCTCGCTTACACCCGAATTTGGTGGAGCCAGGCGGGATCGAACCGCCGACCTCCTGCATGCCATGCAGGCGCTCTCCCAGCTGAGCTATGGCCCCGTGTCAGGCGAGCGCGTACTGTAGCCAGCACCCCCTGGAGTGTCAACCCGCCTCCGCCGAAATTTTCTTCAGCGCCCGGTCGATCCGGGCCAGCGACCGCTCGCGCCCGATCAGCACCAGGGTATCGTCGATCGGCGGCGACACGGTACCGCCGGTCAGGGCCACACGCAGCGGCTGTGCGACCTTGCCCAGCTTGAAATCCAGGCGCTCGGCGGTGTGCAGCACAACCTCGTGCAGCGGCTCCTTCTCCCAGGCACCGAGCGCGCTGAAACCGTCGTGCAGGGTCTGGAGCACGGCCTCGGCGTCGGCCGTGAGCTGCTTGCGTGCCGCCTTCTCGTCGTAGTCCTCGAACTCGCGGTAGAAATACACGCTGTTCTCGGCCATCTCGCGCAGGGTGCGTGCGCGCTCGCGCTGGGCGATCACCACATCGCGCATCGCCGGGCCATTGGACGGGTCAATGCCCAGCTGGCCCAGATGCCAGCCGAACTCCAGCGCCACATGATCCGGGTCCAGCGTCTTGATGTAGTGCTGGTTCAGCCACAGAAGCTTGTCGGGGTTAATCGCGGAGGCGGACTGGTTCACGTCCTGGATGTCGAACAGGCGCACCAGCTCGTCCACCGAGAATATCTCCTGATCGCCATGTGCCCAGCCCAGGCGCACCAGGTAGTTCAGCAGGGCTTCGGGCAGGTAGCCCTCTTCTCGGTACTGCATCACCGAGACCGCACCATGGCGCTTGGACAGCTTGGCACCGTCCGGACCCATGATCATCGGCAGGTGGCCATAGCGCGGTGGCTCCACACCCAGCGCCTTCAGGATGTTGATCTGGCGCGGGGTATTGTTCAGGTGGTCGTCCCCGCGGATCACATGGGTGATCTCCATGTCCATGTCGTCGACCACCACCGTCAGGTTGTAGGTCGGCGAGCCGTCGGAGCGGGCGATGATCAGGTCGTCCAGCTCGCTGTTCTGGAACGCGACCTTGCCGCGCACCATGTCGTCGACGATGGTCACACCCTCGTCCGGCGTGCGGAAGCGGATCACCGGCTCCACGCCCTCACGCGGCTCGGTGCGCGCGCGGCAGCGGCCGTCGTAGCGCGGCTTCTCCTTGCGCGCCTTCTGCTCCTCGCGCATCGCATCCAGCTCTTCCTTCGTGCAGTAGCAGCGATAGGCGTGGCCTGCGGCCATCAGCTGGTCGATCACTTCCTGGTACCGGTCGAAGCGCTCCGTCTGGTAGAACGGTCCATGATCGTAGGTCAGCCCCAGCCAGTTCATCCCCTCGAGGATCGCGTTGACCGATTCCGCGTTGCTGCGCTCCAGATCGGTGTCCTCGATGCGCAGCACGAACTCGCCACCGTGGTGGCGGGCATACAGCCAGGAGAACAGCGCGGTGCGCGCACCGCCAATATGCAGATAGCCGGTCGGACTGGGGGCAAAACGGGTACGAAAGCTCATGCGTCAGACACTCGATTCCGGTGGTCGTGAAAGGCGCACAGGGTAGCAGAAGCGCCGTGGACCGACCGCCCGGAAACGAAAAAGGCCGGGGACAAAGCCCCGGCCTGCAAGGATCCCCACAAGGAGGATTCAGTCTCGCACGCCCGTGTTTACGGCAGCGCGGGGATGTCGAAGCGCGGCATCTCTCCAGTCAGCGCATGCATGAAGGCCTCGATGTCCGCGACCTCGTCATCGCTGAACTCCATGCCCAGCATCTCTTCCCCCATGATGCGGATCGCCTCGTCCAGCGTGGCGGTCTCGCCGTTGTTCATGTAGGGGTAGGTCAGCGCCACGTTGCGCAGCGTCGGGGTCTTGAACGCGTACTTGTCGGCCTCGTCCTCGGTGACCAGATAGCGGCCCTTGTCCTCCGAGCCCGGCACCTGGATGCGGTGGAAGTTGCTGTCGGTCAGCGCCGGCCCGCTGTGGCAGGCCACGCAGCCGTTATCGGCGAACAGCTTCATCCCGCGCATCTGCTGATCACTCATCGCGCCCTCGTCGCCGGCCAGCCAGCGATCCAGCGGCGAGTTCGGGGTGTTCAGCGTGCGCTGGAAGGTCGCCAGGGCCTTGGCCACGTGGTCGGTGTTGATCACGTTGTCGCCGTCATAATCGGGATAGGCGGCCTCGAACTTCTCCTGATACTCGTTGAACTCCTCCAGGCGCGCGATCGCCTCCTCCAGCGGCATCGCCATCTCGATCGCGTCCTGGATGGGGCCCAGCGCCTGGCCTTCCAGATCGTCCTCGCGGCCATCCCAGAACTGGGCCGTGAAGAAGCCGGAATTCAGCACGGTCGGGGTGTTGCGTTCGCCGACCTGACCGTCATGGCCCACCGCGCGCGGGATGCGGTCCGCCCAGCCCAGCGCCGGGTTGTGGCAGGTCGCGCAGGAGATCACGCCGGAGCTGGAGATGCGCGGTTCGAAGAACAGCATCTTGCCCAGCTCGATCTTCTCCTTGGTCATCGAGTTGTCCGCCGGGATCGGCGGCAGCGCCGGCAGCGGCTCGAACACGTCGCGGTATTCGGAATAGTCGGTATCGGCCACGGCCGGAACTGCGGCCCCGAATGCGACGGCCGCGCAGGCCGCCAGCGCCGTCATGCGGAATCCGGAAAGCGTTTTCATACAGGTCTCCCTTGAGTAACAGACATCTGAGAAGCGGATATCGGTGAGGGCCGATATAGACTCGGTCCAAACCACTTAAAGCCCACCCTACAGACGCGGGAACCTGGTCGCGATCAAAATCCGCCCCGGAGATGATCTGCATCAATTATCAGCCTTCAGGGGAGCCGGGTTCGCCTCCACTACACCGTTTCCCGGGATACCCGGACAAACTTGACCCCCTCAAATCCTTCAACTACGGTCCACCACTCTCCAGGTGCCCCGGCGTCCAACCGTCGGGGATAATCGGGAAGCCGGTGCGCGAATCGACATTCGCAAGGCCGGCGCTGCCCCCGCAACGGTAGGCGGAGACGGGCGGATCCAATGCCACTGCGGCGCATCCCCGGGATGCCGCGGGAAGGCGATCCGCTGTGGATGCATCGCGCATCTCCTCCGCGAGTCCGGAGACCGGCCTGGAGAACACCCGACGCCGCGGTGGGCGGCCGAGCGGGCCAGACCGGCGTGTTCGCATCACCCGGCCTACCCTGCTCCCTGCCCAGCTTCCGGCGTCGTTTCATCCACGGCGTGCGGGGTCGCGCGTCCAAGGGAGCAACCCAACAATGACCCATACCCATCTCCGACCGGGGCAACATGCCGTCCCGGCCCTGGCCACCCTGTGCCTGATGACGGCCGCGGGCATCGCGCCGGCACAAGCCGGTTTCGAATTCGGCGACGCGGAAGACGGTCTGCAGGTCACCCTGGATCCGCTGATTCAGGGCCGCTACAGCTACGAACGAGACCCGGATGGCTCCAGCAGCGAATTCGACTTCCGTCGTGCCTGGCTGGACACCTCGGGCACCCTGTTCCACCCCGATCTGAGCTTTCGCCTGCAGCCGGATTTCAGCAGCGGCGAGCTGTCCATGCGCGACATCTGGTTGCAGTACGCAATGGGTGAACACCTGGGCCTGCGGGCTGGCCAGTTTACGGTCCCCTTCGGCCTGTCGGGGGACATCGGTGGCCCCAACCGCCTGTTCACCGAACTGAGCATCGCCGGTAACCAGTTCGAGGTGCCGGCCGGCCGCGACACCGGTATCGCCCTGCTGGGCGGCGCCGGCGACGACAGGGCATGGGCCATCGGCGTGTTTGACGGTCGCGGGCGTCTGGATCAGCGCGACGATCGCCCCTCCACATCCGGCCACCTGTTCAGCGCGCGCGGCGCGTGGGCCCCGGTCGGCGCAGTCCCACGTGACAACACCACGTTAGGCCAGGCCGTGGAGCGCACCGTCGCCCTGGGCGCCGGCGTACAGGCCACCAGCCGCAACCACCTGCGCGACTGGAGCCGCGGCATCGAAGACACGGTGGCCAACCAACGCGCCGACTGGATCACCGCCACCGCCGACGCGGTGGTCAAGTTCGCCCATACCTCGCTGTCGCTGGCGGCCTTCCGCCGCGATGTCTCCCCCGACCGCACCGCGAGCTACCACGACCTGGGGGCCGAACTGGAACTGGCGCAGTCGCTGCCGGTGGAGGGACTGGAGTTCGCCGCGCGCCACGCCGTATTGCGCCACGACGCAGGCGACGATCTTGGCACTGACGAGCGCTGGCAGCGTGAATGGGGTGCCGGCCTGAACTGGTATCACCGTGGCCAGCGGCACAAGACCCAGCTGATGTGGCTGGACCGCGACACCGACACCTCGGCCTGGGATCTGCACCTGCAGCACCAGTTCCGCTTCTGAGAAATGACCGGGAGAATCGACATGAACCAGATGCAACCGATCCATCACCCGTTGAGAACCACCCTCTTTGCGATCCTGTTGCTGGCTGCCGCCGGCAGCCCGGCCACCGCGGAGGTCACTGTCCCGATGCCGGGTCCCTGGGGCGACTATGACGAGACCCTGGACGATCCCGCTGAAGTGGATGCGACCGAGGCCTTCCAGCGCTTTCGTCAGCAGAGCATGCAGGGGACTTCGGCTGTATACCGTAGTCTCGAGCAGATCCTGCGCTACAACGCCCCTTTCGCCGAGCGCCTGCCCAAACTCGCCGACGAACTGGCCAGCCGAGCCGAAGAGATCGAAACCTGGTTCGCGCAGGAGACGCCCGCACGGGACGGAGAGGACGGGGCACTACCCGGGGCCTGGCAAGATCCGGAGTTCTCCGAGTACAAGGCGGCGTTCCGCAAGGCCACGGCCGAGCTGCAACGAAAAGTCGACGCGGCCGACGACCTGGAGGACGAGGAATTCCAGCTGCGCGCAACCGAGGTCCTGAACGGCGTGCGCCATCACTGCCTCGCGTGCCACGACAACTACCGCCGTCGCTGAATCACGCCTTAACCTGGAGCCGCCTGGTGGCCCCGTTCCTGATCAACCGTCCGACACTCAGTCGCCGTCCATGCCGCGGTAACGGCGCACATGCGCCGGGTCGTACAGCGCACTGTCGCGGAAATCGCCCGGGTCCAGCGCCGGGCCCACCAGGATCAGCGCCGAGCGCCGTGTGGTCAGGGCCTGCGCCCGTTCCGCGATATTCCCCAGCGAACCGCGCACCACGGTCTCGTCCGGCCAGCTGGCGCGGAAGACGATCGCCACCGGGCAGTCGCAGCCATAGTGCGGCCGCAGGTCCTCGACCACGGTCTCGATATTGTGCAGCGACAGGTGGATCGCGAGGGTCGCCCCGGTCGCGGCAAAGCTCGCCAGCCGTTCGCGCTCCGGCATGGAGGACGCCCGTCCCGGCGTGCGCGTCAGCACCACCGACTGCGCCACCTCCGGCACCGTCAGTTCCCGCCCCAGGGTCGCGGCGGCGGCGGAGAATGCCGGCACGCCGGGCGTGATGCTGTACTCGATCCCGGCCGCCTCCAGCCGGCGGATCTGCTCGCCCAGCGCGCTGTAGACCGAAAGATCGCCGGAGTGCAGGCGCGCCACGTCCTGGCCCGCCGCGTGGGCCCGTTCGATCTCCTCCATGATCGCGTCCAGCGTCAGGGGCGCGGTGTTGACCACGCGCGCCCCCTCCGGGGCATGCTCCAGCACCGCCTCCGGCACCAGCGAACCGGCATACAGGCACACCGAGCAGGCCGCGATGCGATCGCGCCCGCGCAAGGTCAGCAGATCGGCCGCACCGGGCCCCGCTCCGACAAAATGAACCGTCATCACCCCTCCTCGAAAAGCTCGTCCGTCCCGTTCACCGTGCGCACCGCGACCGCGCAGCTCGCCCGCGCGGAGAGCCGCCGCGGCAGCAGCAGGCGCGCCCCGTCGCCGGCCACCGCCAGCGCCGCCGCCTCCGCCACCGAACCGACCCCGGCGACGGCACGCGAGCGCGCCGAGTCCGTGGACAAGGCAGCGTCGCGCGCGGCCAGCGCGGCCGCCGACGCGAACACCGGCTCCAGCTCCAGGTCGCGCGCGGCCGTCCACAGCACCGGGCTGTCGCCCTTGTGCCCCGGGGCCGCCAGCTGCCAGATCTCGATCGCCTCGCCGCCCCCCGCCCGCAACACGGCGTGCGCCTCGGCCAGCACCTCGCGGACCAGTGCCTCCAGCTCGCCGGCCGTGCAGGCCGAGGCGAAGCCGACGCCGGGGGTCACCCGGACACGCGCCCCGCTCGGCGTTTCCCTCAGCTCCGGCGCAGCGACCACAGGGTCACCGGCCGCAGCGGCTTCCAGCCGGCCATGCCGCCCAGCGGCTCCGCGCGGCTGACGTTGATCCGCGTGAGCTCGCCGCCGTGGCGCTCGTGCGCCGCCGCCAGCACCGCGTCCCCTTCCACGGTCACGCTGCTGGCGACCAGCCGCCCGCCCGGGCGCAGTTGGCCGATGCAGTGCTCCACCAGCCCCGGCGTGGTCAGCCCGCCGCCGATGAAGATCGCGTCGGGTGGCGGCAGGTCTTTCAATACCTCCGGCGCCCGCCCGTGGATGCGCCGCAGCGCCGGCACCCCCAGCGTACGGGCGTTACGCGCGATGCGTTCCAGGCGCTCCGCGCGCGGCTCGATGGCCACGGCGGTGTTGGCCGGATCCGCCAGCATCCACTCGATGCCGATGGCACCGGAGCCGGCGCCCACGTCCCACAGCCGCTCGCCACGCCCGGGCGCCAGCAGGGCCACCGCCACCGCCCGCACCTCGCGCTTGGTGATCTGTCCGTCCTGCTCGAACTGCGCCTCCGGCCGGCCGGCACTGGCAGCCAGCACCTGCGCCGCCGGATCGGCCCGGCACTCCAGCGCCACGGTGTTCAGCGCCTCGATCGCGACCTCCGGCCAGGCCCCGGCGCGCGCGCGGACGACCGCCTCGCGGTCCGCACCCAGGGACTGCAGCACGGTCAGGGTGGAATCGCCGAAGCCGAGCCCGGTCAGCCAGTGCGCCAGTTCCGCCGGGGTATCCCCGTCGCGGCTCAGGATCAGCAGTCGCGCGCCGTCATGCAGCCAGGGCCGCAGCGCCTCCATCGGCCGGCCGTGCACCGACAGGCAGCGGGTCTGCTGCAGCGGCCAGCCCATGCGCGCAGCGGCCAGGCTGAACGCCGAGGGCGCCGGCCAGACGCAGGTCTGCGCGACCGGAAAACGCCGCATCAGGGTCGCGCCCACCCCGAACCAGAAGGGGTCGCCGCTGGCGAGCACGCACAGCGGCTGCCCGGCGCGCGCCTCGATCCAGTCCAGCGCGGTCTCCAGCGGCGACGGCCACACCAGGCGCTCCTGCCCCGGCCGCTCCGGCAGCATCTCCAGATGCCTGGCGCCGCCGATCACCGTCGCCGCCGTGTCCAGCGCCATGCGGGCATCCGGGGCCAGCCCGGCGAGCCCCTCCGCGCCCACGCCGACGATGTTCAGCCATGGCGCTCGCTCCTCATTCGTGGCTAGACTGGTCATCCTCATGAGCTCCCGTTCATCCACCGATACCGGCCCCCGGGCGGCGCGCCCGCGGCAGATCCTGCTGCTTGGCGGCACCACCGAGGCCGCGGCCCTGGAACTGCTGCTGGACGGGCACCCGCGGCTGCACGCCACCGTGTCGCTGGCCGGACGCACGCGCAGGCCCGCGCCCTCGCGACTGCCGCGGCGCACGGGCGGGTTCGGCGGCGCCGACGGCCTCGCCGCCTGGCTGCGCGACCACGCGATCGACGCCGTGATCGACGCCACCCACCCGTTTGCGCGGCAGATCTCGGCCAATGCCGTCGCCGCCACGCGCCGCGCCGGCGTACCCCTGGCCCGGCTGACCCGGCCGCCGTGGCAGGCCGGCCCCGGGGATCACTGGCTGCGCGTGCCCGACCTGGAGGCCGCCGCCCGCGCGCTCCCCGGCCTCGGCCGGCGCGTGCTCATCACCACCGGGCGCCAGCACCTGGAGGCCTTCGCGGCCGCGCCCCAGCTGGACTACGTGATCCGCACCATCGACCCGCCCGAACCGCCGCCGGCGCTGCCCCGGGTCACCTGGCTGCGGGCCCGCGGCCCGTTCAGCCTGGCCGACGAGCACCGGCTGCTGGAGACCCACGCTATCGACGTGCTGGTCACCAAGGACAGCGGCGGCGAGGCCACCGCCCCCAAGCTGCAGGCCGCGCGCGAACGCGGCATCCCGGTGGTAATGGTGGACCGGCCGCCGGACGCCCCCGGGGTGCCCCGCTTCCACGCCCCGCAGGCGGCCCTGGAGTGGCTGGAAGGCCTCCCGTGCGTTCACCGCGACTCCGCCGACTCGACATAGCGCGGGGTGTACACGTGGCGCCGGCCGGAGGGGCGCTCCAGCACCCGGGTGGAGGCGGCGCCCACGATCACCAGCGTGCTCATGTTCGCCGTCGTCGGGTCCACCTCGCCGAGGGTGGAGATCTGCACGTCTTCGCGTTCGCCGCGTCCCACCGCGGTGGCCAGCATGACCAGGGTGTCCGGACCCTGGGCCTCGCGCACGATGCCCAGGGCCTCCCCCAGCTGCCATGGCCGCGCGCGCGAGATCGGGTTATAGAACGCCATGGCGAAGTCGGCCTCGGCCGCCAGCCGCACCCGGCGCTGGATCAGCGACCACGGCTTGAGGTTGTCCGACAGCGAAATCACGCAGAAATCGTTGCCCAGCGGCGCACCCAGCCGCGCGGCGGCGGCCTGCATCGCCGAGACCCCGGGAGTCACGTCCACCTCGACTCCCGCCCAGCGTTGTGCCTGCGCCCCTTCCAGCGCCTCGAAGATCGCCGCCGCCATGGCGAATACACCCGGGTCGCCCCCCGAGACCACGACCACGTCCCGCCCCTCGGCGGCCATGTCCAGGGCGTGCATCGCACGCGCCAGTTCCTCGCGGTTATCCGAGGCGTGAACACGGTGATGAGGGCCCGCAATCCGTTCCAGGTACGGCCCGTACCCCACCAGATCGGTGGCCGCTTCGAGACGAGCAGCGACCTCCGGTGTGATCCATTCCGGCCCCGCCGGACCCACCCCGACCACACTCAACCGACCGACCACCGGACCGCCATCCCCGCTCATCGCCGAACCCCGCGCCCGGGGATCACGATCATCGAGAAATAGGGCACCCGTTCCGGGATCTCGGACAGCGGCAGGACCCGCTCCTCGGCGGTGCTCGCGCGTTCCACGTACCAGGCGCGCTCACTCAGCCCCAGCTCCTGCAGGACACCGACCACCGCATCGCGATGGGTGCCCACTTTCATGATGACCGCTGCATCCGTCCCCTGCAGGGCCTGGCGCAGATCCTCGATCGGCATCGTGCCCGGGATCACCGTCAGCAGGTCATCGCGCATGGTCAACGGAGTTGGCAGTTGGGCGGCAGAGGCCATCATCGAAGTCACTCCGGGCACAATACTCGTGCGAAAGCGCTCCTTGAGCCGCAGGTATACGTGCATGAAGGAGCCGTAGAAGAACGGGTCGCCCTCGTTCAGCACCACGACCGAGCGCCCGGCTTCCAGTTCGGCCGCCAGCTGCTCGGCACAGGCGTCGAAGAACTGTTCGATGCGGCAGCGGTATTCCTCGGAGCCGTGCGGAATCTCGTTGGTCACCGGGTACTCCAACGGCATCTCGCACTGGCCGGTACCCAGGTGGGCGTCCACGATCGCACGCGCCTGACCGCGCCCGCCACGGCGGCAGAAGTAGGCCACTACCGGACTCTGTGCGATCAGCCGCGCGGCCTTCAACGTCAGCAGCTCGGGATCGCCGGGCCCGGTGCCGACTCCATACAGGCAGCCCGCCTCCGGGGATGCATTCACAGGGGAAGAAGTCGTCATATCCGGTCACTCGCAAAGGCGTTGATGGCCGCCGCGGCCATGGCGCTGCCACCGCGGCGTCCGAAGATGGTCAGGTACTCGAGGTCCAGCGGGCTGGCGGCCAGCGCCTCCTTGCTCTCCACCGCACCGACAAAGCCCACCGGGATACCAAGTACCGCGGCCGGACGTGGCGCGCCCTGGTGCAGCATCTCCAGCAGGTGAAAAAGGGCCGTGGGTGCATTCCCGATCGCCACGACCGCACCCTCCATATGCGGTCGCCACCATTCCAGCGCCGCCGCCGAACGCGTTGTGCCCATACGCTCGGCAGCAGCCGCCACCCCGTCCTCGCGGAGGCTGCAGATCACCGGGTTATCCGCCGGCAGCCGGGCCCGCGTGACCCCATGCGCCACCATGTTGCTGTCGCACAGGATCGGCGCGCCGGCGGCCAGCGCCGCGCGAGCCGCCCCGGCCACGCCGGCCGAAAACCCGACGTCCCGTGGCAGGTCGGTCATGCCGCAGGCGTGGATCATGCGCACCACCGCAGGGACCAGATCCCCCGGAAAACGATCCAGCGCCGCCTCGGATCGAATAATCGCGAAGGATTCCCGGTAGATGGCTGCGCCGTCGCGCTCGTAATCGGGTACAGCCCCGGCGGTATCGCTCTGCGTCATGTTTCGTCTCCGTTATTCACCATCGCGTTGAGGCGCCGACCCAGCTCGGCCGGTCCCAGCCTGTGCAGGGCCGCGAGCACCCCGCCGCGCTCTGCGTGCGCAATCTGTTCAAGCGCCGACAGGGCCGCTCGCAGCTGATCCGGCGAAAGGCCCACAAGAAGGGTCTCCCAGTGCGCCGGGGCAGATTGCAGCGACAGGTCGTAATGCCCCGCCCGCGCCGCAAGGACCACCCGGGCATTCGCGGGCCTCCCGCAGTGCTTCTCGCAGCCACTGACATGCAGATATTCGTCATCCGCCAGCAGTCCGCGGGCGGCTGTCGCGAGCATCGCGGCGTCCGCCCGCGTGAATGTCGTACCCGCCGAGCATCCCGCCTGCCCGACACAGGCGCTCACCGCGAGGCGAGGATCCCTTGGATCCGTTACACCGCCCCATGCAGCCAGCCGGTCCAGGGCGATCGGCCGCGCCCCGACCAGCAGCACGCTGCGCCAGGGGGTGAGCCGCAGGCACCCCTCCCCGCCGCGGATCTGCTCGGCCAGCCCCCGCAGGGCCTCGGCGCGCAGGGCTCCGAACGGAAACGCGACCCCGAAGGCGTCGCCATTCAGGCCCGCGCCAATCCCGGAGTCGGCGTTTTCGCTGCTCCGTTCCGCAATCGGATCCCCACCCGGAAGCACTCGCTCCAGTCCGGGAGGCGTCAGGGCCTTCGCGCCGAACCGAGCCAGGGCGCCGGGCAAACGCCCCGGCGGATCCGGATCCCCCTGGCGCAGCGCCAGGAATTGCTCGAGGACTTGCAAGGCGGCGTCCACAGCCTTCTCCGGGCGTGCCCACCCAAGCACCGTCGCGGCCTGAGCCGACGCCCCGACGGCCACGCGAATCCACACGCCACCCGGTCCCGTACAGGCCTCCAGCCGAAGGTCCGCCGGCACCCGGCCCAGCGGCAAATCGCCACCCGACTCCACCAGCACCCCGACCTTCGGCGGCAGCGCGCGCAGGCGCGGGGTTGCCCCCAGTGCCCGCACAAGTTGCCGCGCGATGGGCTGTACATCCATGGCGGCCTCCGGGTCGATATCCGTCGCCGGTGCCACCAGCACATTGCGCACCGCCTCCGCCTCGGGATCGCGATCCGCCAGACCCGCCGCCTCCAGTTCGGCCCGTGCCGTCTCCAGGTCCGCCGCGTCCAGACCGCGCAATTGCAGATTGCCGCGACTGGTCAGCTCCAGGTCACCGGAACCGAAACGCAGCGCTACCTCGGCGAGGGTGCACGCCTGCGCCGCGTCGAGCCCTCCGATCGGGTGACGTACCCGCATCAGAAGCCCGTCTCCGGTCGTCATGGGCGCAGCGACTCCGGGACATGCCCGGCGCACACGCGGATGCTCGGCACCCAACGGCTTCGCACCCCTGCTCATGACCGGATCCGCACGCCGCGAGCGACCAGGGCCCAGGCCACTCCGCCGACAACCAGGGTGGTCCCCACGAGCACCCAGAAGGTTGTGGCCCAGGCGAAGGACCCGGTCCCCAGCAGACCGTAGCGAAAGCCCTCGACCATGTAGTACAGCGGGTTCAGCGCCGCCAGCGACTGCCAGGGCTCGGGCATCCGTTCCACCGGATAGAACAGCCCTCCCAGATAGATCAGGGGGGTCAGTACGAACGTCGCCACCACGGAGGTGTGGTCGAAACTGCGCGCGTACAGGCCATTCAGCAGGCCGGCCAGGGCGAACAGCGTGGCACTGACCAGCGCGATCCCCAGCGTCGCCGCCAGGTGGTGCAGTTGCAGGTTGGTAAACGGGATCGCAACCAGCGCCACTAGCGCCCCGGCCAGCAGACCGCGGATCACCCCGCCGGTTGCAAAGCCCGCCACGATCAGCCAGGCGGGGAGTGGCGCAACCAGCAATTCCTCGATGTGCCGCTGCAGGCGCGCGCCATAGAACGCCAGCGTCACATTGCTGTAGGCGTTGGTGGCCACGGCCAGGATGATCAGGCCCGGCAGGATGAAATCCGCGTAGTCGACGCCACGCATGGTGCCCAGCTCGCGCCCGACCAGGTGACCAAAGATCACCAGAAACAGAACGGTCGTCACCACCGATGGCAGCAGGTTCTGCACCCAGGCACGCAGGAAGCGGCGCACCTGCTTGATCACCATCCCGCGGTAGGCAAATCCGTAAGCCGCGAGTCTCATGTCCCGGCCCCCTGCGATGCACTGGCACGTTCCGCGATGCGCTGCAGGAACAGCGACTCGAGCCGGTTGCGCTTGTTGCGCAAGCCCGCCACCCGGACACCGCACGCGCCGAGACGCTCAAAAAGCGCGTTCACCTCCATGCCCTGCGGCAGGTCAATCTCCAGGGTCCAGCGATCCACCCGCCGGATCGCCAGCCCTTCCAGCTCGGGGCACGCATCAAGGGGGGCGCTCAACTCGAGCACCAGGGTCTGCACGTTCAGCCCGTGCAGCAGTTCGCCGGTCTCGCCGCGCGCAACGATCTCGCCCTGATCCAGAATCGCCAGCGAATCGCACAGCGCTTCCGCCTCCTCGAGGTAGTGTGTCGTCAGGAGGATGGTCACACCATCCGCATTCAGCGCACGCAGCAGTTCCCAGGTTGTATGGCGTCCCTCGAGGTCCACCCCCGCGGTCGGCTCGTCCAGCAGCAGCACGTGCGGGCGGTGCACCAGCGCCCGGGCAATCATCAGCCGGCGCTTCATTCCGCCCGACAGCCCCCAGGCGGACTGCCCCCGTCGGTCCGCCAGGCCCACCTGTTCCAGTACCTGGCCAGTACGCTCGCGCGCCCGCCGCGGGGACAATCCGTAATAGGCCGCCTGGGCTTCAACAATCTCGCCCACCGGCTCGAAGCTGTTGAAGTTGATCTCCTGCGGCACCACGCCCATGCAGGCCTTCGCCGCAACCGCCTGTGTCGCCACGTCGAAGCCGCAGACCCGGATCGACCCGCGATCCGCCCGCACCAGCGTGGTCAGCAGTCCCACCAGGGTCGTCTTGCCGGCCCCATTCGGCCCCAGCAGGCCGAAAAAGCGGCCCGCCGGCACCTCCAGGTCAACATCCGCCAGCCCAACCCGGCCACCGGCATAACGCTTGGCCACCGACTGCAGGGCGATCGCCGGGGCCATCATGGCGCCAGACCCCCGGCATCCCTGGCCCACCCGACGATGCGTCCGGCCCGATCCACCGCGCAGACCTCCAGCGCCGTGGTCTCCGGCAGCATCCCGCGCGCCCGCTGCCAGGCGCGCGCACTGATACGGTCGGCCAGCGCCACACCCTGCTCCAGGCAATCCGCAAGCGCCTGGGCGCTGGTATTCGCCGCGCGGATGCGCGCGACCAGTGCCTGGCTGCCTCCCAGATCCGCCGCCTCCTCCGCCAGCGCGTCGAGATCGATGCGTGACCTGCGGCTGTGGGCATCCAGGTGCCCGGCCGCGAATTTGCTGAGCTTGCCGAACCCCGCGGCCAGCACCACCGCGGGCAGGGGGTGACGCCTCAGATACTTCAGTGCCGCCCCGAACAGGTCCCCCATCTCGATCAGCGCCATGTCGTCCAGACCGTACTGTTCGCGCATCGCGGCCTCGCTGGTACCCCCGGTGCAGCAGGCCACGCGCGGACAACCGTTGGCGCGGGCCACATCTATGGCCTGATGGATGGATGCGATATAGGCGGCGCAGGAGAATGGCCGGACGATGCCGGTGGTGCCCAGGATCGAGAGCCCCCCGAGGATCCCCAGGCGAGCGTTCATGGTCCGCCCGGCAATGCGTTCGCCACCGTCCACGCCGACTGTAACCCTGAAGCCCCCGCTGTACCCGGCAGCTGCAGCCAGTGTCTCCAGATGCCCCTGGATCATGCGTCGTGGGACCGGATTGATGGCGGGCTCGCCCGGCTCCAGCACCAGGCCCGGGCGTGTAACCGTCCCGACCCCGGCACCCGCGACGAACTCCATGCCGGGCGCACCGCACAGGTTCACCTCCACCCAGACCCGGGCCCCGTGGGTGGCATCCGGGTCGTCGCCGGCATCCTTGATGACCCCGGCAACCGCGCCGCCCGGAGTGGGTTCGAGGTCGTTCAGTGTCAGGCTCACGACCTGCCCCTTCGGCAGGATGACCTCCACCGTCTCGAGCCGGCGCCCCTCCAGCAGCCAGCGGGCGGCGGCAACGGCGGCGGCGGTCGCGCACACACCGGTGGTCAGCCCCGTGCGCAGGCGCCCGCTGGTCTCGGGCGTCTCCGGGCGCATGGCGCCCGCCGAGCTGTTCTGCTCAGCCGGTTTCATGCGTTCCCGGGACGGACTCGGCACCCTGCGTGGCGATCGTCTCGCGCAGGCGCACGACCTCGCCCACGATCAGCAGCGCCGGCGACTGGATATCCAGATCCGCCACCCGCGCGGGGAGGTCGGCCAGAACGCCTTCGATGACACGCTGGCCCGGCCGCGTCCCCTGTTCGACCAGCGCGGCCGGCATCGCGCCGTCCGCACCCGCCGCCATCATCTCGCCACAGACCTCGGCCAGGGTATGCAGCCCCATGTAGACAACCAGGGTCTGCTGCGGATGCACCAGCGAGGCCCAGTCCAGATTGGTCTCGCCGGCACGCCGGTGGGCGGTAACGAACTGGCAGCGATAGGCGTGATCGCGATGGGTCAGCGGGATCCCTGCATAGGCTGCACAGCCACCGGCTGCGGTAATCCCCGGCACGATGCGCACTGGCACCCCGGCGGCGGCAATCGCGGCGGCCTCCTCGCCGCCCCGCCCGTAGACAAACGGGTCACCCCCCTTCAGGCGCACCACGTAGTGCCCCTCCCGGGCCAGCGCGACCATGCGATCGTTCAGATCGCCCTGATCACAACTGTGCCGCGAGCGCGCCTTGCCCACGTACAGACGCTGCGCCTTGGGGTTTGCCAGATCCAGGATCGCCTGCGGGATCAGGCGGTCGTGCAGCAGGATATCCGCGTGCTGCATCGCGCTGAGCGCGTCCAGTGTCAGCAGGCCTGGATCGCCCGGCCCCGCGCCCACCAGATCCACGCACCCGGCCCGCCGCTCGCCGCGAAACGGGAGGGTCACCCCAGGGCGTGCACCGGATCCGATCCTGGCCACCTTGTGCTGCCTTGTGCCGCTCATGCCTGGAACAGTCGCGCCGTGGCCTGCGGGTTGGAGGGGAACCAGGCATGCAGATAGGTCGCGGTCAGGCGCCCGTCACGATAGATCGCCTCGCCCTGCGACCCCGTCCCGCGCGCACGCCAGCAATGACCATAGGGCTCGAGCCCGACCTCGGAATGGGTGTGATGGAAGGTGTGCCCGCGCAGCTCGCCCTCCGGCAGCGGGGCCGCCTGGAGCCCCAGACCCTGCAGGCGGTCTGCCAGCTGGGCCTTGCCCGGCACCAGCCCGGCCATAGCCGCGGCATGGCCCTCGCGATCGGCCAGTTCGTCCAGCAGGTAGAGAAAGCCCCCGCACTCCGCCAGGATGGGGCGGCCCGCCGCATGATGGACCTCAAGGTCCGACTTCAGGACAGCATTGGCGGACAGCTGATCCAGATACAACTCGGGGTAGCCACCCGGCAGCCAGACGGCATCGGCCTCTGGTAACCCGTCCCCCGCAAGCGGGGAAAAGAACCGCAGTTCGGCGCCCATCTTCTCCAGCAGGCGCAGGTTGGCCGGATACATGAAAGCAAAAGCCGCATCCCGCGCGATCGCAATGCGCACGCCGGACAGCGCCGCCTCGATCGGCGCAATTGTTTCCGGATCAAAGCGCACCGGCTCCGGGAGCCCTGTCACCCCAGCCTCTTCAATCGCGGCCGCTGCCGCCTCCAGCCGCGCATCCAGATCGGCGATCTCGCCGGCCTGCACCAGCCCCAGGTGACGATCCGGGACACTCAGCGTTTCGTTACGCTGCACGGCACCAAAGAAGCGGATCGCCTCCGGGGTGCAATCCTCCAGCATCCGCGCATGGCCCGGACTGCCCACCCGGTTGGCAATCACGCCCGCGAAGGACAGACCCGGGCGGTAGGTCGACAGGCCATGCACCAGCGCCCCGAAGGTCTGGCCCATGCCGCTGGCATCCACCATGGCCAGGATCGGCAAGCCGAAGGCCTGGGCCAGATCCGCACCGGACGGATCCCCGTCAAACAGCCCCATCGAGCCCTCCACCAGGATCAGATCGGACTCCTGGGCCGCCTCGTACAGCATCGCTCGACAGGCTTCTTCCCCGACCATCCACAGATGCAAGGCGTCGACCGGATGCCCGGATGCCTGTTCCAGGATCATCGGGTCGAGGAAATCCGGGCCGGTCTTGAACACGCGCACGCGCAAACCCTGGTTGCGGTGGTAACGGGCGATGGCGGCGGTGATCGTGGTCTTGCCCTGCCCCGAGGCCGGGGCCGCCACGAACGCCGCGGGGCAGCTCACACTCACAGCTCGATCCCCTTCTGCGCCTTGATGCCGGCCTGAAAGGCATGCTTGACCACGCCGATCTCGCTCACGGTGTCGGCCGCCTCGATCAGTGCCTTCGGCGCGGCGCGGCCGGTGGTAATAACATGCTGCATCGGCGGGCGGTTCGCCAGGTCTTCCAGCACCTCGGCCACATCCAGGTACTGGTACTTCAGGGCGATATGCAGCTCGTCGAGCAGCACGAGGTCGACATTCGGGTCGCGCAGCATGTCGCGGGCATGCGCCCAGGCATGGCGGGCGGCTTCGGCATCCTTCTCGCGATCCTGGGTTTCCCAGGTATAGCCCTCGCCCATCACGTGATACTGCACGTTGTCCTGGCCACGGAAGAAGGCCTCCTCGCCGGTGGCGAACTGGCCCTTGATGAACTGCACGATGCCGACCTGCATCCCGTGCCCGAGGGCCCGGGCGACCATGCCGAAGCCCGAGGAGCTCTTGCCCTTTCCGTTGCCGGTAAGGATCAGGAATACGCCCTTTTCTTCCTGCGCCTCGGCAATCTTGC
Organism: Thioalkalivibrio sp. ARh3; assembly: GCF_000377265.1. Classification (NCBI taxonomy): domain Bacteria; kingdom Pseudomonadati; phylum Pseudomonadota; class Gammaproteobacteria; order Chromatiales; family Ectothiorhodospiraceae; genus Thioalkalivibrio; species Thioalkalivibrio sp. ARh3. Next base: position 261,872 of record NZ_KB897951.1, on the reverse strand, counting down.
GGTCCACGATCTCCTTCTTGCGCGCCATACGCTGGGCATGGCGTTCGGCGCGTGCCGCTTCGGTGTCGTCGGTCATGTTGATGTACTCCTTGAGCTTATTGCGTATTCGGGGCGCGTAGTACGGCCTACTCGCCGATCAGAATCATTCGTCCAGTCTCCGGGTCACGGTAGACCTGCCCCATCGACTCGAAGCCGGAGCCGGCCTCCCCGGCACCCTCGGGCGGGTCCGGGATCTCGCGCCCGGGTTCGATCTCGGCGCCCCCGCTGGCCGGTTCAAGGCCACTCCCCGAGGCGGCCATCACCACCATCAGGCCGACGGCGAACACGAGCATGATGTCGGCCAGGTTGGCCAGTGGCCCCATCGGCTCTTCGTCAGGGGCATCGAAGCGGCTGGCGCGGTAGTGCGGGACCCTCATGCCGCCGCCTCCAGGCGCTCCATCGCGGCGTCATACCAGCGCCGCCGGAGGCGTCCGAGCAGGAAGCCGAGGATGCCGACCAGCAGCCCCAGCACCGTGGTGTTGAACGCCACCGTAACGGCCTGGGCGAGGATTTCCAGTTCGCCCCGGCCCATCGCGGCCAGCCCTGGACCCAGCGGGATCAGCGTCCCCATCAGCCCGAGCATCGGGCCGATGCGTGCCAGCAGATCCGCGCGGTCAATGCGGCGCCGTGCGCGGTAGGCCAGGCGCTCGGCGTCACCGGTGGCCTCCAGCCGGCGCACCCCGCCGGAGCGTTCGCCCAGTGCGAGCCCAAGCTCCCAGACAGCGACCGCCACCAGCACCAGCAGGCCGACAATCACCGGCTCCAGCAGCCAGCGCACTACGGTGTCCATCAGTTCCATCGTGATCGAGAACGGCATTCGCGTTTACCTCACTAACCTTTGTTCGGCGCTTCCCACGTTCGTGCGTAGGAGGCCAGCCCCCTGGCCGATGGGGTCTATCCGGCGGCGCATCGGCCAGGGGCTGGCCTCCTACAGGAGACATTTCCAGCGAGCGTTATCGGCGGCGGCCTGCGGCGATACCGCCGATCAGCAGCAGAAACAGGGCGGCGGCGACCAGCCAGGGAAGCCAGGGCATGCCGGCCGCCTCGTCGCCGGTCTCCTGGCCACTCTCGGCCTCGGCCGCTTCCGGCAGCTCCTGCATCTCCCGGGCGTCCGGGTCCTCCAGCGGCTGGATCTCGGTGACACGGCTGGGGTCGGCCTCCGCCTGTGCGCGATCGATCTGCGCGGACGCGCGCACGGCCTCGAAGGCCTCGCGCAGTTCGGGGTCCTCCAGGCGTTCGGCCACCTCGTCCAGCATCGGGTGGTCGGGGCGTGTGTGCCCGCTGCCCGGCAGGCCGTGTTCCGCAACCAGTTCGGCGAAGCGTTCGGACAGGGCGTCCAGTACCTCCGGCTCGGCCTCCCAGAACCCGCGACTGGCAGCCACCAGATGCACGGCCTGCAGGTGGGTCTTCACATGCACGTTGTGGCCGTCGGCGAGAAATTCGTCCACGCCCAGTCCGTGCCGGTCCTGCAGGTAGATGTCGTGCACCTCGTCCCAGACCCAGGAGCGCACGATCTCGGGGTTGGTGGCCTGCCAGCCCCACAGGTTGTCGACGAAGTCGCGGGCCATGGTGCGGGCCCCGGCATAGCCGTGATCCATCAACGGTTCGATCCACTGCGGGTTCAGGTTCTGCCCCTGCAGTTCGCGCATCAGCGCGCGCCCCAGCGTCTCCACCTGCGGGTTGTCCGGGTCGGCATGCTGCAGCACGCGGTTGTCCGGCACCTCGCCGCGCAGGCTTTCCACGGCAGTGGACAGCCCGCCCTGGAAATCGAAGCCGTCGTCGTTGTCCAGCAGCCCGTACAGGTGCGAGGCGCGCCCCAGATAGGTGCGCCCGACCCCGGCCACGCGCGACTCGAACGCCTCGTGTGCCGCATCGCCGGATGCCGTTGTGCCGTAGGCATGCCCCATGCGGCGCAGGTAGGCCGCGCCCAGTTCGGCGCGATCCTCCCAGGCGCCGGAACGGTCCGCCAGGCGGTTGACCCCGGCGCCGTACGCCCCCGGTGCGGTGCCGAACACGCGCAACGCGGCCTGCTCCCCGGCGGCGGCACCGTCCAGTCCGGCCGCGCGCAAGGCCTCGGTGTCCTCCACCCACTGCGCGGCGACATCATTACGCGCCAACGACTCGCCGCCGGGATCGCGCAGATCCTCCGCCAGCGGAGCCAGGGCTGCTTCCAGTGCCTCTTCCAGTTCCGGGTGCTCCTCGAGGATGGTCTCCGAGGCGCCATCCAGCGCCAGCCGTGCGGCCCGGTCCAGCCACACGAGCTGGTCCTCGTAGAGATCGCGGAACAGCCCGGAGGTGGTGAACAGGGCATCCCGGCGACGGTCGCGCCCGGCCTCGTCGAGATCCATGCGCTCCAGGCCCTCGACGATCCCGCGACTGTTCCAGGCCGGACGAATACCCAGCATGTCCATGCCGAAGGCGATCATCACCCCCTCGTCACGCACGGTGTCGGAGGCCCAGAGGATGATGGCCTCGCTGCCATCCGCCTCCGGATCACCGTGCTCGCGCGCATCCGCGGCGAGCTCCTGACCGATGCCCCAGGCCACGCGCGTTGGCACCAGATCCGCCGACAGGGCATGGAAGTTCGTCCCGGTGGGCAGCACGTCCGGCGTACGGATCGGATCGTTGCCCTGCCCCGGCGGTACGAACCGACCCTCCAGGGCGGCTAGCAGATGGGCGCGTTCGCTGGCGGGCGAACCCCGCAGCCTGGCGTCCCAGTCGTCACCGGCCTCGCCGTCACCGACCATCGACTCGAGCATCGTGTCCACGGCTTCGTCCGACCAGTCGCGACCGAACACATGCAGACCCAGCGGCATCTGGTCCTCCTGCATGTCGGTCAGGTAGTGGCCGATCTCGTGCACCAGCAGATCTTCATCCATCTCCGCGAGCGGAGTGTCACCGTGATCATGGTCGTGCCCGTGGTCATCCTCATGATCATCGTCCTTGCCATGATCGTCATGTCCATGGCCATCGTCCTGCTCATGCCCGTCGGAGTGGTCATCGTGGTGCCCATCTCCGTCGTTGTCTCCGTGATGGTGATGGCCCCGCGCCAGTTCGCGTTCGATGGTCTCGGTCAGGCCCAGCTCGTCGATACGCTCGCGCAGGGTCTGGGCGGCGCGCGAACGGGTGGCCGCATCGGGCTGTGCTGCGGCCTCGTAAGTCTCCACCAGCTGGCGCAGTTCCAGCAGGCTGTCGTAGAGCTCGGTGGCCGCCAGCGGCGGGGTCAGGTGGCTGATCATCACGCCCATCGATCGGCGCTTGGCCTGGATACCTTCGCCGACGCCATCGACGATGTAGGGATAGATGATCGGCAGATCACCGCCGAGGATCTCGGGGTAGTCGTCCGGGGCCAGTCCCGCGCGGCGCCGCGGCAGGAACTCGCGGGTGGAATGGCGCCCGACATAGACCAGCGCATCCGCCTCGAAGTGATCCCGAATCCAATGGTAGAAACCGGCGTACTGGTGAGTCGGCGGGAAGGTCGTGTTCGCATGCAGCAATCGCTCGCTGACTTCCCACCCGCGCGGCGGCTGCGGACCGATGAACACGTTGCCGAACTCGATACCCGGGAAGAGCATCTCGCCGTCGCGCGTCATGGCCTCGCCCGGCGGCTCGCCCCATCCGGTCAGCCCCGGAATCCCTGTACGCACCAGGGCCTTGCGCAGCTGTTCGGTAGTTTCGTGTTCGTCTTCGCCAGCCAGCGTGGCCTCCCAGGCGACCTCGTACTGCGCAAGCAGGTCCAGCGCCCGTTCCTGGGCGTCGTGCGGGTAGCTCTCGAGCATATGCCGCAGATCACCGACACCGCTTTCCAGCGCGGCCTCCGCCAGTTCGTGCTTGTCCGCGTCCCTGGCCGCCTCCAGACGCGCCTGCAGGTAGCCGATCGGTCCGTCGACCAGCTCCGCCTGCACCGCGGCAGGCAAGCCGTCGAAATACGCCTGGTACTGATCTCGATCCAGCGAGGCGACCCGGCCGGCGATCGCGTCCAGCGCGTCCGCCTGTTCCGGCAGATTCACCGCCCGGTCCTGGATCATGTCCAGCAGGGCCTCGGCATCCTCCGGCACCTCGTCCCCGAGGTCGTACCCCGCGGCCTCCAGCCGTTGCAGGATCTCCAGCAGTGATTCCGGGACATCCAGCTTGTCGGCGCCAATGTTCTGGCGACCGGGCGGATGGTTGTAGTACACGACCGCGACCCGCTTGTCTGCGTTGTCCAGCTGGCGCAGCCGGTTCCAGCGCTGCATCCGGTCGGCCAGGGCCTCCACCCGCTCGCCCACCGGTTCGGGCAGCGCCAATTGCACGCCAGTGCGTTCGTCCTGCGTGGGCTCGCCCGCGGTCGCCAGCACCATCGGCTGGCTGGCGCCCTGCAATTCCGGCATGGCCACGTGATAGTGGACCTTGTCCCAGGGGATGCCCTCGTGCGAGAGCCGCCACTCGGTCTCGCTCACGTCCGCCAGGCGAATCCCCTTGACCACCGGGACATCCAGCTCGGCGAAGGCCTCGGCCACCGCCTCGCGGTTGCCACCGCCGCCCACTACGAAGTCCTGCAGGCTGACGATCCCGCTCAGCTCGGCGGGTGCCGCCGATGCGGCGAGGTTCTCGACTGCCTCGCGGCTGGCCCCACCCCAGCGCGCGAGCACCGCGAAGCACTGGGTATCCCGGGCCTCCAGCGCCTCGCAGGTCGCATCCAGAAGCTCGCGGTCACCGGGACGGTCACCGGTATCCAGGTCCAGCACGGCCACGGCCGGCCTGGCATCCAGGCCAAGATCCCCCGGGTCGGCCACCGACTGGCCATCCCGGTAATAGCGGATGGTCTCGCGCGGATCCGGTTCCGGCACCTCGATCGAGTGCCCGCCCCGAGCGACCAGCCAGCGCATGAGGCCCTCCATGTTCTCCGGTGTGCGGCCCTGATAGAACGCACGTCCGATCAGCCAGTCGGCCTGGTTTGAGAAGCGCTCCTGCTGCCGGGCCAGGTGCTCGCGCGGATCCTCGCCCGCTTCAGGGTTCTCGGTCAGTTCGGTCCGGGCTTCCTCGTCCAGCTCCTCCAGCACCGCCTGGCCGTCGATGCGGGACAGCGCGGTCAGGCGCCGTTCGCTGTTGATTGCAAGGATCGGCGCTGACTCGGCCGGTGGCTCTTCGCGCAGCAGACGTTCGAGACGACCGGCCTGGTCCCCGAACACCGCGGCCACGAGCACTGCGTCGGCATCGCGCCACAGCGCCTGGACTGACGAGTCCGACTTGTCCGCCAGCTGCTCAGGCGTGCGCAGCACCACCTCGGCATCCGGCACGGCCTCCAGGAATCGATGCGCTCCGGCGGCCACCTCGGGGGCCGAGCGCTCGGAGACGATGCCGACGATCTGAGGCCCCGCCCATACGGGCGTGCTCCACAGGCCGACGATCAGCAAAACCAGGCTGCGTTTCCAGAAGGACATGCGATCAACCCCGAAGAAATTCCGATGGGGCGACTCCACCGATACCGTGGTGGCGTCGCCAGGCAGTTATGCGCAGGAAGGTGCCGTGGAAACGGCACCCGAAAACCGGCAAACGCAGGCGGTCTCAGCCGCGCTTGTTGGCCGGCTGCCAGAGGACTTCCGCGCCGTTCTCGTGACGCGCAAGCACACGACAGAGCACGAACAGAAGATCCGACAGGCGATTGATGTAGGCCAGCGAACTTGGCCGCAGCGCCTCGTGGTGATTCACCGCCACCAGACGACGTTCCGCGCGCCGACAGACCGTACGGGCGATGTGGCAGTCGGCCGTGGCCGGGCCACCGCCCGGCAGGATGAACTCCTCGAGCGGCGGCAGATCGGCGTTGAAGCTTTCCAGCTCGACATCGAGCCGCTCCACAGAGGCATCCGGCAGTGCCTGATGACCCGGCACTGCCAGCTCTGCCCCCAGATCGAACAGTTCGTGCTGAACCAGAGCCAGTACGCGCCGAACCTCTTCCGGGAGATCGTGGACCAGGACCCGGCCCACGACACTGTTCAGCTCGTCCACGTCACCAAACGCCTCGACACGGTGGCTGTCCTTGTCCACCCGCGAGCCATCGCCCAGACCGGTCCGGCCTTCGTCACCCGTGCGGGTCACGATCTTCGACAGTCGATTACCCATGCATCACCTCTGCTGGTAGCGAAGCTTCACGAAGGCAGCGCGTCCCGGCTGGTTATAACCGCGAGCCGTCTCGTAGTCCTTGTCGAACACGTTATTGACCGTCGCCTGGATCTGCCATTCCGGCGCAATCTGATAGCTCGCCCGCAGGTTCAGCAGCCCGTACCCGGAAAGGCGTTCGTCATTATTGGCGTCGTTATACGAGCGGCTCTTCGCAATCACCGAACCTCCCAGCGAGAGATGCTGGAACTGCCGATCGAGGTCAAAGCGGCCGGTGGCCGGCGAGCGCCGCTGCAACTCATTGCCAGTTTCTCGATCTTCCGCATCCAGCAAGGTCAGCGAGGCGCGCGACGTCCAGAGGCTGGTCTGGTAACCCATCTCCATTTCCAACCCTCGGATACGAGCCTCCTCCACGTTCTCCGGGGGATCGAACCCCGCAATCAAGTTGTCGACTCGGGTCTCGAAAATTGCAACGTCGAAGTAAGTTCGGTCGACGGAGTAGCGAGCACCGACCTCGGCAGTCTCGGATTCCTCGGGTTGCAGGTCAGGATTACCCCTAAATCTAAAGCCATCAGGGAATGTGGTATCCGGATGATAAAGGTCGTTGAAGGTAGGAGCCTTGAAGGCCGTACCATAGGAAGCGCGCAAACGAATGGTATCCGTGGCCCGCATACCCCAAGCGATCTGTCCTGTCGTGTTATCGCCAAACTGCTCGTTGGCGTCACGCCGCAACGAGCCCTCGACCAAGTGTTGCCCGAATTCCGCCTGAAGAAGCCCGAACCCGCCTACGTTATAGCGACTGGTTTCCTCAAATTCCCCGGGCCCGAATAATTGAAGAAATCGATCATCTACACTGATCCGGTCTTCACGAGCATCCAGACCGGCTGTCAGAAAGAGATGGTCCGATAGTTCAATCTCGTTCAGCCAGTCGATGGAATCGCGCTTGGTATCGTATCGGGACGAGAAGCGCCCATCGGTAAAGCGATCATTCTCGTCGCGGCTGTGTGCGACACTGACCTCCGTCTCCCAGCGGGCAGTAATAGGAGATCGGAAGCCCGCGCGGATCGCGGTGTGAATATAATCGGTATAGTCGCGTCCCTCGGTACTGTCGAATTCCGATTCGCCCTCGGAATACAGAATATTCCCGAATACCTCGATGCCATTATCCAGGCGGTGGGTCACCTTGGTCGCGAGCGAGGTGTTGTCGTAGCCGTTACGGTCGTCATCGCCCACGTCATCCTGCACATTGATGCCGTCCGTCTCGAAGTGGCTAACCGAGAAGCTGTAGTTCGTGTTCTCGGTTCCACCGGCCACTCCCACACCCGTCTCCCAGGTGTTGAAGCTGCCGCCCCCGACAAACGCGTTCACCCTTGGCGGGCCCTTGCGCCCCTCGCGGGTAAAGACCTGCACCACACCGCCAATGGCATCGGAGCCATAGATGCTGGTACGCGGCCCGCGCACGACTTCGACGCGCTCGATCTCCTCCGGTGGCAGGAACTGCCAGCTTGCTCCTCCAAGGGTGGCTGATCCCATGCGCACGCCATCGATTAGGAGCAAGGTGTGATCAGAACTGGTGCCACGCGTGTAGACCGACGTGGTCTTGCCAAAGGCACTGTTCTGGGAGGTCTCGATCCCGGCGCGGCCCTCCAGCAGGTCGGTGAACTGCTGCGGCTGCAGGCGCTCGATCTCTTCACGGTCGATGACGGTGACCGAGGACAGGGTCTCGTCGACGGTCTGCGCGACACGCGCGGCCGTGACCTGAACCACATCCAGGGTGTGCGCTTCGGAATCGGCGTCCGGCGTCTCGGCCAGAACCGGGGTGGTGGCCAGCAGGATGGCCGTGGAAAGTGCTGTGCGCTTCATGTCGTTCGTGTCTCCCGGCGAGTCGCCCGCACGCCGTTGATTTCGTCGGGACCGAGCGGACAGGGGATACAGACACGAGGGGGACCGGCCACAACCGGCTAGCGGCCGGGCTGATCATCCGCCTCGCATGCCCGCCGCATGCCGCGCGATCATTCCCTGGCCGGTCTCCGGGCTGACGAGCGTTCCGGTGCGGCGCCTTCCCGAACGACCTCGTTCAGTGGCGTGTGCCGCGACCATCAGAGGCCATCAGGGCCTCTCGCTCGATCACCGTTGCGGGGGCAGCGTCGGATTCGTCCAGGTCTGCCCACAGCCGTGGACGGACTCACCGATCTTCCCGTTTAACCCGCGGCGCAAGTCGCCTGCGGGCACCAGAAAACGCGGTAAAGCCTATACAATTGGTCAAGAAATTGCCAGCCCCGCCCGGCGGCACGGCGGCGTCAGGAGCGTTGCGACTCGGCCTGCAGGTAACGGGCACCACGCTTGAGCAAACGACCCCAGGCCTTGTCCTGCAGCATGGCGTCGAATTCCGGCGAACGTTCGGCACGCAAGGCTACCGGCGGGGTCTGCGCACCCTCCTCTACCGGGTGCGCAGCGAGCATCTCGAGTCGTTCCCGGCTAGCACCGTACTGCTGCTCCAGGAAATCACGCATGGAGTCGGACAGGGGCAGGTAGTAGATGCGCGTCAGACGCAGGGCCAGCCACTCCGCCATGCGGCCGAGATCCTGGCGCACGAGGCGCACCATGGCCGAGCCCAGACCGGCCTTGGCATCCGCACTCATGCCAACGTAAAGCCCCCCCAGATAGGCGGCCGGGTTCGCATAGATCGCTCGCTGAATGCTCGGGTTGGTCAGGTCGGCCAGAGGCTCGAGGATCAATGCGAGCTGGATGCCGATGCGCTTGGCCGTATCCGCATCCAGCACCTGCCCTCCAAGGTAGAACAGATCACCCTCGCGCCGTATGCCGAGCTCGGACAGGTATTCGCAGAACTGGTCGGCCAGGCGCAGCTTCTGGTCGTCCGTCAGTTCGATCACCTCCTCGCCCACCCGAATGCCGCGGGTACTGCGCTTGAACCACTTTTGCTGGCCCTTTTTCTCGACCTCCCTGCGTCGCAGCGCCTCCCAGCGCTCGACCGCCGCGGCATAGCGGCTCTGGGCCTGCATGAGCTGGTCACGCGCCGCACGTAGATCCTCGACCTGACGCAGTGCCCGCCCCAGCAGGCGGCCTTCCGGCGAGTGCACGGGCGGACGGTCCTGTTCCAACTGCCAAAGGGCATCCAGCACCTCGCGCCCGATGCCCAGGGTCGACGCGCGCAGGACCTGCGGATCCAGCCCACTGGCCGGGCTTTGTGCCAGCAGTATGGCCAGGGAGCGCAGGCGGCTGACCACACCCGCCTGCGCGACACGGAACCGGTTGCCCTGGTACTCGAGCCGGTCGAGCGCATGCCCCAGCCGCCAGCCGCCCGACCACTCGAAACTCAGCCGCCGGATCTGGCGCCCGTTGACCAGCTCGAAGGCCAGCACGAACATCGCCTGGGCATCATCCAGGGTACAGCGGGTCAGGTCGTCCGAGTCCGCCGCCGAGAACAGGCGATCCAGGAACTGATCGATCCGCCGCACCCCGTCCTCGCGGGTTGGTGCGACGCCCTGCAGACGGTCGCGCAACGAGTCTGCCAGCTCGGGGGCATCGTGGTGCAGCTTTTCCAGCGCCGCCATCCGTGCATCGGCGGTCACGTCCACCAAATCCGCGACGCGCGAACGAAGCCCCAGCCGACGATAGATCTCGATCTGCTCCGCGGCCGACGCAAGGCTGGTATCGCCGGTCATCTCGCGCACCGCGACCGCGACTCCTTCCGGCGAGATGTCCACCTCGTGCAGCAGGACCTCGGCGGCCTTGCGCCGCCGCATGTCCGGCGCCATCTCGGCCATCGCCAGATCGCGCGTCACAAAGAGCAGATCGGGCAACAGGTCGATGGTATTGCGCAGCTGATCGCGCGAGCGCTCCTGCCGTCTGCCCCGGGTGGCGTCGGCAATAAAACGCGCCAGCAGACCGATCACCCCGAACAGCAGCGTGTAGACGGCAAAGAAGATGAAGTTCTGGGCCGGGGCCGCGTGGCCGAAGCCGAGGAAGTAGCCCCCCTGCATTGCAAGGAAGGTCACCGGACCGGCGGCCCACAACAGCTGCAGCATGTTCAGCGACCAGGGCACTTTGCGCGCACTGGCCGCGACCTCGGTGATCCGGCTGCGTCCGGCCGCCTCGATCAGCACATGGTCCTGACTCGGGCTGGCCGCCTCCGGAGCCTCCTGGCGCTGTTGCCGCTTGCGAAACCTGCCGAACACCCGTCGTCCCTGCCCCTTCAGCGTTTCGGTGAAGTGTAGGGAAAAAGCGGGGTTGCGGGTGCCCGACGAGGGGAAAACGTTCCGAAAAACAGAAAATTGATCGGCGTTTCCCTACGCGGCACTGCGAGCCTGGGCGGCCGCCTCGCCGGGCGGGATGGAGACCACCTCGGGTGCCTCGTCGCCATACAGGTAGTCACGGGTCAGCGGCACGGCATCCTGCTGCTTGGCCATCTGGATGTGGAACACCACCTGGCGCCACCAGCGAAACGTCCCTTCGCAACTGGCCAGATAGAACTCCCACATGCGACAGAAGCGTTCGTCGAAGTGCTCCACCGCCTCGGCGCGGATGTTCTGGAAACGCCGATACCACTCCGCGAGAGTCTCGGCATAGTGCAGCCGCCAGAACTCGATATCGGTGGTATGCAGCGGGGTCGGTTCCAGCGCCTCCATCACCTCGGACAGGGCCGGGGTGTAACCACCAGGGAAGATGTACTTGCCTAGCCAGGGGTTGGTTGTCCCTGGCGGTCCCTGTCGGCCAATCGTGTGCAGGACGGCCACGCCGTCGTCCTTGAGCAGGTCGTTCACCCGCTGGAAGAACGTGCCGTAGTTGGGCACGCCGACATGCTCGAACATACCGACGCTAACGATCCGGTCGTACTGGTCGTCGTGTTCGCGATAGTCCTGATAGAAAAAACGCACGCGATCGTCCAGCCCCCGGCGCTTCGCCTCCGCCTGGGCCACGCGCAGCTGCTCCCTGGACAGGGTAATGCCATCCACCTGGACATCGGCATTCTCGGCCAGGTGGAAGGCCAGCCCACCCCAACCACAGCCGATATCCAGTACCCGCTGACCGGGCTCCAGCACCAGCTTCTTGCGCAGCATCGCGCACTTCGCCTGCTGGGCCTCTTCCAGGGTCATGTCCGGGCGCTCGAAATAGGCACAGCTGTAGAACATCCCGTCGTCGAGAAAACGGCGGAACAGCCACTCGTCCACGTCGTAATGGTGCGAGATGTTCTGGTAGCTGCGCGCGATGCGGTTCCCCTGCTCCAGGATCCCGCGGAACATGCACACCAGCGGGTGGACGCGACGCTGGAACATGGGTGCAAAGTTGCGCATGGCCACATCCAGAAACACCCGGATACCCTCGGGCCCCGGCGACCAGAGCCCGTCCATATAGGTCTCGCCCAGCTGGAATCCGGGATCGCGCGCAATACGCTTGAGAGCCGCCGCATCGTGGATCTGCATCGTAATCTCGGGCGCCCCCTGCCCGAATCGGCGCTCGCTCCCGTCAGGCTCGCGCAGGATCAGCGTGCCGTGGCGCATGTATTCGTTCAGCATCCGTTCGATCATTGCATCCCTTCCCCTGCGAATCGTCTGCCACATGGAACAGAGCCTGTATATCGCGCTGGCCGCGACACAAGCATCTGAAATAGCGGATCGTCGCCACCTCAAAAGGTTCCACACTCACAATAACGGAATTCCTCATGCGAGCAAGCCTCTTCCCGTGAGCCACAGGCGCTTCCCTAGCCGCGGTCAAAACCGCTAACCTGCGCACATGACATTGCGCCCAACCCAAGCCTGCGAGCACTGCTCCCTGCGTCAGCTCTGCCTGCCGATGGGGCTGCCGCAGAACGAACTCTGGCAACTCGACGAGATCGTTCAGCAGCGCCGCCCGATCGAGAAGGGGACTTCGCTGTTCAATATGGGCGAGCGCTTCGACACCCTGTTCGCCGTGCGAACGGGCGCACTGAAAGCGGTCCTGATCAGCGACGACGGCACCGAACAGATCACCGGGTTCGCCCTCGCCGGCGACCTGCTCGGGCTCGACGCGATCCATTCCGGGAAACATCCGGTCAGTGCCGTGGCGCTGGAATCCACCAGTGTCTGCGCAGTCCCGTTCACCCATGTGGACGACCTTGCCGACAAGCTGCCCACCTTCCGCCAGCACATGATGAATGTGATGAGCAAGGGGCTGGCCCAGGACGAGAGCGTGCATGCCCTGCTCGCGCAGCGCACGGCGGAGCAGCGCCTGGCCACGTTCCTGGTGACCCTGTCCGAACGGCACCGTGCGCGCGGCCTGTCCCCCGAACGCTTCTATCTGCCGATGTCGCGCGCCGACATCGCCAACCATCTGGGCCTGACCCAGGAGACCATCAGCCGCCTGTTCACGCAGCTGCGCAAACAGGGGGTGATCAGCCTCCACACCCGGGATCTCGAAATCCTCGAGCCGAAGAGCCTGCACAATGCCGCCGGCGTAACCCTCACGTCCGCCGCCAGCGGTGCCTGAGGCTGCCAGGCCGCACGGCTTGGGCTTCGACAGCTTCTGGGATTTCGCGCTGCGAATCTGGGCCTCCGCACCAGCCCGGGAACGCCTGCTGCACTGGCAGGAGAACCATGACGTCGATGTCATCCTCGCCCTGTTCGCCCTGTGGTACCCGGGGGGCATACGCAAGCACAACTGGGAGGCGCTGATGCAGGCCGCCGCGAGTTGGCGCGATCGAACCACCGCCCGCGTGCGCGCCCTGCGCCGCCGCCTCAAACCCGAAGGCCCCCACCAGCCGAACCGGGCGGCGCTGTACACCGCCACGAAGGCGCTGGAGGTCACATGCGAACGAACGGCTGCGATGCGCCTGTTTAAGTCCGCCCTGGATCTCGGTGATCCCGCCGCGACCCCCGACCTCACACGGCGTCTGCAGCTTCTGTTCCCGGCCCTGCCCGTGACCGAGATCCGGGACGGAATACCCGAACTCACACAGGCCGGCTGCACATAGGCTATCCTCCCGGCACATTTTCTACAGGCAAGCGGCATGTCGGACGATCTGCGCAACCAGCTCCTGAAGACCGGGCTGGTGGATGAAAAACAGGTGCGCAAGGCCAAGAGCCAGAAGCACAAGGCCCAGAAGACACAACCAAAAAAGAAAAAGGGCAAGCCCGCCGACGCCGAGGCCAGCGCCGCGGCGGCCCGCCAGGCCGAGCAGGCCCAGCGCTCGCGCGAGAAGAACCAGGAACGACAGGAAAAGGCCGAACGCCGTGCGCGCCGGGCCCAGATTCGCGAACTGGTCAACCAGCACCTGGCCCCGATCCCCACCGGCGACGCCGCGATCGACTACCACTTCCAGTTCGACGGGCAGATCCGCCACCTGCCGGTAACCGAGGACACCCGCAAGCGCCTGGTCGACGGGCGCGCGGCCTTGGCAGGCCTGGAGCTGCACCCGAGCAAGGGTTTCCGCGTAATCCCGCGCGAGATCGCGGACAAGATCCGCGAGCGGGATGCCGAGTGGCCGCTGGTCATCCCGGCCGAAGAAAGCGGCGATTCCGAGCCCGATCCCGACGACCCGTACAAGGACTACGTCGTCCCCGACGACCTCATGTGGTAGCGCCTCGTTCGGGGCTCAGCCCCTGCCGGGATCGCCCCCGGCCTGGGCGGTGGGGAGTTCGGCGAAATGCTCGCGGGCGCGGGCGACCAGTTGGGCCGGTAGCCCGTTCTTCTCGGCAATCGTAAGGCCGAACGACACACCCGGCTCGCCGATCAGCAGCCGGTAGGTCGGGGACAGCGTCTCGGCATCGAACTGCATCGAGGCGTTCACGATGCCCGCATGCTGGGCGGCGTAGTCCTTCAGGGGCGCCAGGTGGGTATTCACGATCCCGCGCGTGCCACGCGCACGCAGCTCGTCCAGCATCGCCATCGCCAGTGCCGCGCCCTCGTCCGGGTCGGTGCCCGTGCCCAGCTCGTCCAGCAGGATCAGGCTCTCGGGGCCGGCGTGGTCCAAAATGCGCTTCAGGACCTCCACATGCCCGGCAAACGTCGACAGGTGGTGGAACAGGCTCTGGTTGTCGCCGACATCGACCATCACCTGGTCGAAGCGCCCGATGCGGCAGTCCTGCTCGGCCGGGATATGCAGCCCGCACCAGGCCATGGTGACCAGCAGCCCGAGCGTCTTCAGCGCGACGGTCTTGCCGCCGGTATTCGGCCCGGTGATCAGCAACAGGGGCTGCTCGCCATCCAGTCGGATCGACAGCGGCACCGGCTGCGGCCCGTTGCCCTCGGCGAACTGCAACAGCAGCAGCGGGTGGTAGGCCTCGATCAGCTCCACCCCGGCCTCCGCCTCCAGCCGCGGGGCATGGGCATTCATCTGTGCGGATAGCTGCGCGGCGGCGGATGCCAGATCGATCCAGGTCAGGGCCGTCAGCATCAGCTCCAGCGGCTCGCCGTACTGGCGCACCACGTCGGTCAGCTCGCGCAGCAGGCGCTGCTGCTCGGTATTGATCTGGCCGTTGACTGTATCCAGCTGGTTGTTCAGCGGCACCGCCTCGATCGGCTCGACAATCTGGTCGCGCCCACCCATCGCGGTGCCACGACGCACGCCCTTGACCGCGTTGGCCGCCTCGCCGCGCAGCACCATCACCGCGCGCTCCTGGTGCCACTGGACCTTCAGTGCGTCCTCGCCCTTGTGCACGACATCGGAGGCCGCCAGGCGCTTTTTCACCACCGCCTCGACCTCGTCGCGCAGGCGTCCGCGCTGTTCGAAGGCCTCGACCAGCGAGGGGCTCGCGTCTTCGCGCAGCGACCCGCCGGGGTTCAGGCACGCCGACAGGCGCTCTTCCAGCCCCTCGGGCGGATACAGCTTGTTCAGGTCTGCCGGATAGATCTCGGGGGTGTCCGCCAGTTGATCCGCCAGCTCGCGCGCATGCCGCATGATCGTCTGGAGGTTGTGCAGGGCCTGCACCGGCAGCGCGGCCCCGGGGTTGGATGCCTGGCGCAGCGCCGCGCGCACGTCCGGCAGCTGCCCCAGACGCGGCAGGGTGCCCGCATCCAAACGCTGGCGCGCGACGGTCACCGCAGTCTGCAGTGCGCGCGCCGCATCCAGATTCGGTGCCGGCTCCAGCCCGCGTGCGGCATCCGCGCCGTATGGCGTCGCGGTCAGGCGCTCCAGCAGACGCTGGATCGCGGGGAATTCGAGGGCCTTCAGATCAACCTGCATGACATACCCTTGTGCATGAATTCTCTATCGCAGACCCTGTGGGAGCGTGCTTGCACGCGAAGCCCCTGCCAAGGCCGGATGCAGGCAGGGGCTTCGCCGGCAAGCCGGCTCCCACAAGGGGGAGACCAGGCTCCGGCTTACTCCTCGGCCTTCTTGAACATCCCGAGGTAGGCCTTCTTCTCCAGCAGCGGTTCGCGCATCACCGCCAGCATGTCGTCCAGGTGCTCCGGCGTGCTCATGCCGACCAGGGACGTACCCAGCCCCGGCGTGGAGCGGTTGAACTGCATCGCGCGCTGCGCCGGATTGGGCAGGTCCGCCAGCTGCTGCCCGACCACCTCCACCGACTGCTGGGCGAGGTGTCCCTTCAGCATGGAATGGGAGGCGAACATGTACACCTCCAGCTGGTGCGCGGCCTGCAGCGGGCTCGCCACATTGCCCTGCCCGGTCGCGGTATTGAAGCGGGTGAAGCCTTCCAGCATCACCTGGTTGAACGGGAGCATCCCGATCTTGAAGTGGTGCCGGGCGTGGTCGTCGCCGGTCACGGTCTGGGCCGCACGTTCGGCCAGGCCCTGCATGGAGGTCAGCGACTGAAACACAGCGGCGTCGGTCTCCTCGCGGAAGCCCTCGAACGTGGAGATCCCGTAGGCGCGGATCTTCTTTTCCCGCGCCGCGCGCTCCAGCACCTCGAACACCGGCTCCAGCTTGCGGTTGGTCGCCTCCTTGCCGATCTCGTGGATATGGACCTCGGGCTGGTCGATGATGAAGGCATCCAGCGTCTCCACCCCCATCAGCGAGCGCGACAGTTCCATCTGATAGTGGATGTACTCCGGCGTCAGCAGGTGCGCGCCCTTGGCCAGATCATCGCGGTTGCCCATGCCCTGGGACTCGATCTCGCGCTGGAACCAGGCGTCCATGTCATCAGGCGGCCCGCCGCGCAGGGTCAGAAAACCACCCTTGGAGATCAGGAACATCGCCTCGCGCGGGACCCCGGCCTCCAGGGCCGTGCGCACGCCCGCGCCGACGGCCGCCAGCGAGCGCCCGTAGCGGTAGTGGGCACCGGTGTCGACGACATTGATGCCCTCGGTCAGGCCACGGGCCACGATGGCGGAGATCGCGGCGTCCACCTCGGCCGTGGCGGCGCCACCAAAGGTGCCAATGCCCAGGCTGGACAGGCGCATCTTGGCGCGCGAGAACTCGCTGTAGTGGCCCTCGGCGGCCTTGCCCTCGGCGATGTAGTGTTCCGCATACCGACGCGTCGCCTTGGCGTTGGCGTATCCGGGGATCAGTTTCTGCGGCGATTCCATATTGCTCCTCTGCACAATCCGGAGAGGGCCGGTACTCGTCGCGCACCGCCCACTCGCATCCATCCGGAAAACGCGAATCCTACGTCACCGGGGCGTGATTGCTAAAACCCATCCAAACCGGCGAGTCTCCCGCGCGGCCGGATTCCGCCCTGGGTGGATCGTGCAACCCTTCTGTGATCATGGTTGCGCACACCCCCGGGGGATTGGTTCATAATGGTGCCGGACGCGTCGCTGCGGCGTGCGAAAGTGGCCTGGTGGTACCCTTGAGCCTTAATTCTTCACCACGGGACCGAGCACTTCCGTTTCGTTGCGCATGTCCGTCATCGAGCGGAAAGCCTTAAGATTCGGAGGCTTCTCCCACCTGAACCTCTGGTTCAAGGTCGATGGTCACTTCGGCGCCCGCGGGGCGCGTCCACTTCATTACTTGCGGATCGTATGTCCAGGGACGAGACCTCCTTCACGCCTGACGAACTGCGCCAGCTACGGCTGCGCCTGCGCCGCGAACGCGCCGCGCTGTCCGACGAGCGGCTCGAGATTCATTCCGCCCTGATCTGCGATCACCTGCTGCGCTGGTTCCAGCGCTGGCAGCCCCATTGCATCGGCGCCTACCGGGGCCTGCGTGGCGAGGTGGATCTGACCCCCCTGACCGTGGCCCTGGCCCGACGCGGCACTCGCATTGCCCTGCCGGTGATGGATGCCAAGCGCCCCGGGCGCATGCACTTTCACGCCTGGGGGCCGGACGCCCCGCTATGCCATAACGGCTTCGGCATTGCCGAGCCCTGTCCCGAAGCCCCGCGCATCTGGCGCCGCGAGATGCAGGTGGTCCTGCTGCCGCTGGTCGCGTTCGACCACGCCGGCAACCGCATGGGCATGGGTGCGGGCTACTACGACCGCTACTTCGCCCGCCGCCGCTTCGGTATCCGCCGCCCCAAGCTGATTGGCGTGGCCCATGCCCTGCAGGGGGTCGAGGCCCTCCCCAGCCAGCCATGGGACGTCCCACTGGACGGCGTGGTCACGGAGGACGGCTGGCATGCGCTGCCCCGCCGCGCGCGGCACAATACGCACACCTGACCCACACGCCCGAGCCGGCACGAGGAAACCGCATGGCCTACTGGCTGATGAAATCCGAGCCCGACGAGTTCAGCATCGATGACCTGGAACGCGTGGGCGTGGAGCCCTGGGACGGCATCCGCAACTACCAGGTGCGCAACATGATGCGCGACGAGATGAAGAAGGGCGATCTGGCCTTCTTCTACCACTCCAACGCCAAGCCGCCGGGCATTGTCGGCATTATGCGCATCGAGAAGGAGGCCTATCCGGACTCCTGCGCCTTCGACCCCGAGGACCCGCACTACGACCCGAAGAGCGACCCGGACAACCCGCGCTGGCTGCGGGTGGATGTCGCCTTCGAGGAAAAATTCGGCGACATCATCACCCTCGACTGGCTGAAGCAGCAGCCGCAGCTCGAGGACTGCCCGCTGGTGCGCCGCGGCAACCGCCTGTCGGTCATGCCGATCACCCAGGAGCAGTGGGACTTCATCCTGAGCCACGCCCAGCGCGGAAAATAACCGCGTGGCTACGCTCTACCACTTCCCGCACGACGCGAAGGCCGACCGCCTGCGCCTGGCCTGTGGCTACAAGGGTGTGGAGCTCGAAACCGTCGCGCTGGACTGGTTCGACGACGAGACCTTCTTCGAGCTGGGCGTGGCCCGCCAGTCGCCGGTCCTGCAGATGGATGACGGTACCCTGGTAACCGACACGCTCACGGCGCTGCGCGACATCGACCACCTGTTCCCGACCGGGGAGCCCCTGGCGGAAGGCGTAATCCCCGAGGATGCCTGGCAGGCCCTGGTCGACTGGCGCAGCAAGGTCGATGTGGTGCTCGATCGGTTGTACGCCCCGCTGGCACCGGGCTTCCACGGCATTGGCGAGAGCGCCGAGGCCCTGGCCGACTACAAGGCCCAGGTGCAGCACCGCTTCGGCCTGTCGCTGGAAGAGCTCGCCAACGATCGCTACGACGGCTACAACCAGCTGGCGAAGCTGAGCCGTCTGCCGGATCTGGCTCGCCACCTGGCGGCCAGCCGCTTCTACCTCGGCCACCCGTCCATCGCCGACTGCGTGATCGCCGCCGACCTCTACCCCCTGCAGATGCACGACGGCATCAACCTGCCGGTCGACATGCTCTACTACCTGCGCCGCGTCGAAGAGGCCTTCAACACCCCCCTCGACACCCAGTGGCTCGCCCGCTAAGCGCGCTCAGCCGAAGCGGTAGTGCTTGCGGATGTCGCGGTGGATCTCCCAGGTGCAGTCCATACCCTGGGGGAAGGTAACCAGATCGCCCTCGCCAACCGTCACCGGCTCGCCGCCGCCGTCCGGGGTGACCGTCACCTGTCCTTCCAGGATGTAGCAGACCTCGCGCTCGTCGTAGTGCCAGGGGAAGGCCGAGACCTCCTTTTCCCAGACCGGCCAGTCGAATACGCCCAGCCGTTCCAGATGGTCCTGCTCCGGCCGATGGATCACTTCGATGGACATGGCAGTCTCCTCTATCGGGAAAAATGGCAAGCCTAACGGGACCGCGACCGGGTGCCAAAGCGCGATTACATCAGCGTCTCCCTAAGCATCGGAGCGAAAAAGCCTTCTCTCGCCCGGGTAAAGCCAGCGAACGAGCAACAACACGAAAGCGATCACACCCAGCGCAGCCGGTACATATTCCAGCCAGAGGCCCAGTTCCCAGGCGATATAGGCCGTTACCAGGGCCCAGAGGAAGGGGATGATCGCCAGAATCAGCGCCGGGCGTGGCTGGGCCAGCAGGAGAATGCCCAGAGTGAACAGCATGGTGGGGCCGGGCACCACACCCACGTACTGCGCCTGTGCCCACGGCGTCCCCAAGAGCAGAACCTCCAGCAACACATGGCCCAACATGGCATAGGCCATCACCAGGACCGCCACAGTCCCGGCGAGCCCTCCAGGCCAGCCAAAGCCATGGCGCGCCAGTAGCGTGAGGGCGAACACCAGCATCAGCCCCTGTGCGACGAACACGCCCGCCAGACGGCTCGCCCAGAAATGGAATTCCGCCAGCGCGCCGCCAATGAACGCGACCCCGATCCAGACCCACAGCACCCCGAGCAGCAGACCGACGACACGCCCGGCCCCGCGCCCGCCCACGAGGGCCAGCGCCAGCGCGACAAGCACCATCAGGGCCGCGACCCCGTGCAACGGCCAGATACCACGATTGTATTGCCCGAAGATCGACAGCAGGGTTTCGGCGGCGAATGGCAGCATCTGGACTCCCCGGCAGGGTTACAGGGCCTCGACGTAGTCGATCATGCGCTGGCGCATGTCGTCATCCGGCATCGGACCGTAGAGGGCGCCCATGTTTTCCCGCATGTGCTCCACGACCGAGGTTGCCGGGATCGCACAGGTGACATCGGGGTGCGAGACGATGAACTTGAGCAGGAACTGCGGCCAGTTCTCGCAATCGATCTCCTCTGCCCAGTCCGGCAGTGGCTCGTTCTCGAAGCGGTTGATCAGCTCCTTGCGCCGGAACGGGCGATTGGCGATCACCGCCAGCTCGCGCTCGCGGGCCAGCGGCAGGAGGCGCTCCTCCGCCTCGCGATCGACGATGTTGTACGTCAGCTGCACAAAGTCCAGGTCCTCGCGTTCCAGGATGCGCGCCAGTTGGTCGTGACGGCGCCCGTGGGAGGTCGTCACCCCGATATAGCGGATCTCGCCCGCCTCGCGCTTCTCGCGCATCGTCTCCAGATGCGCCTCCCAGTTCTGCAGGTTGTGCACCTGCTGCAGGTCGAGGGTGTCCACGCCCCACAGGTCCAGCGACTTCGCATGCTGATTGCGCCCGGTGCCGGTGCTGCCCGTCCAGATCTTGGTCGCCGAGATCAGGCCTTCGGGATGGCCCAGCTCCTGCAGGCAATGCCCCACCACCGCCTCCGCGCGTCCATACATCGGCGAGGAGTCGATCATCCCGCCACCGCGCCGGAAGAAGGTATCGACAATCTCGGTGCGCAGCGCGAGGGCATCCGGGTCATCCGCGACGTTGAAGGTGATCCAGGTGCCCATGCCGATCACGGGGATCTCCTCACCCGAGGAGGGAATCGCCTTCCTGTTCGGTTCGCGTCCCTCGCCGGCCGCGCCTGCAAGCGGCCAGCCGGTACCGGCGGCAATGGCCGAACCGGCCATCCACTGCAGAAACGACCGGCGCGAACGCTGATTCGGGACTCTCGCCATGCGACGGCTATCCTTCGGAACCTTACCCACGTGGTCCCGCCGAACGCGCCAGAAGTTCCAGGCCGGGAGCATTTCGGCCTGCCAGAACGAAAACGGCCCCGGGCAGATGCCGCGGGGCCGGGGCAGGCGGACGGGCCGCCCGGGGCTTCACATCCGCCTAGATAAACAGACAGATGTCCGACTCGCCGGCGAACTCGAAGAACGCGGCGGCGCCGGCATACTCGATGCCGTCAATGAACTCGCTGGTGTCCATATCGAACAGATCCACGGTCATCTGGCAGGCGATCATGCGTACCTCGGCCTCCTGACACAGTTCCCGCAAATCCTCGAGATCGGAGACGCCTTTCGCCTTCATCTTCTTTTTCATCATCGTCGTCATCATGCGCTGCATGCCCGGCAGACCCTGGAGCATGACCGGCATGGGCATGGGCATGGGCATGCCCGGGTTGCCCAGCGACGTGACCTGCAAATCCATCTTCTTGCGCAGCAGCTGCAGCCCGTAAAAGGTGAAGAACACTTCCACTTCGTAGCCGAGCGCGGCCGCAGTCGAGGCCAGGATGAACGGAGGATAACCCCAGTCCAGACTGCCCTTGGTCGCAATGATGGCCAACTTCTTGGTGTCGCTCATTCACTCCTCCTTGGTGGTGGAGGATGGATTCGCCACAGCCCCCTGCGCGCAACCCACCCCCTGTGGATCGAGGTCACCCCGTGCGACCTCGATACTTGGATCTCGTACAGCAGCGGTAATCCGGACCTGTTATTTGGAAGCCAGGCGCGCCCTGCGCCAGTCGCGGATCAGTGCGCAACCCGCGCATATTCCGAGCGCTGCCAGGCTGGCCCAGACCGAGATCGGGACCAGGATCATGGCCAGCGCAAACAGTATCCAGGCGACAACCGTCATAATGAAACTCCCGCATCGTTCCCTCGCCCCCTGACGAGAAAACCATGCATCGCGGATTGCTCAGGGCAACGCCTTCGGCGTTTCCCTAACGCACTTCGGGGCGCTCCGCGTTCGCATCCCCCGGCGTGTCGGCGGCCGGCACTTGCTGTCCAGCATCACCGGTCGACTCCGATACAGTATCCGATTGTGCCTGTTCTGCCGAGCGATGCACATCGGCAGCCGAGGCCCGCCCCCCCGTGCGCGATACGGGCCGGGCATCGACGAACTGGTTGTTCAGGCGCTGGATATAGGCCTCGGCGCGATCGCGCAACGCATGCAGGCGGCCGATCTTGCGCCGTCCCAGACCCAGCGGTGCGCGACGCAGCATCCAGCGCCACGGACGCGTGTTCTTTTCGAAAGCCGCCCGCCAGTTACCGGCGGCCGACTCGGTCGGCAGCGTGCGCGCGATGCGGCGGGCGACCCAGCGGCGGTTAAAGAAGTGGAGCCCGGCCAGCACAAGGACCAATACAACAATGCCGGTCGACGTCCAGATCGGGTGCTCGCCCATCGACGCCCAGGCCGAACCGTCCATCCAGGGCCCGAATCCGCCCGCCGTGTTGTACCCGATCACACCCAGGATCACGGCAATCACCGCGAACATGGCGGCATCGATCTGAAACACCCGCCGCCGCCACCGCTCCAGTGCCCTTCGCAGTGCAGGCAACGCATCCATTTCGATGGATTCGGCGATCGCCTGCAGCGAGCCGAGGATACGATACGAGCGTGACGAGCTGATTTCCTGGATCTTCTCGTGGATCTCCGCGCGATCACGCTGCGACTTTTCCTCGTAGCGTTCGCGCACCTGCTCGTCGCCGATCTCGACCCCGGCGCTCTCGTTGAACATGCAGTAGAAACGCCCGGTGGCATTGCCCTGGCGCACGACCGCACGTTGCCAGGCAGAGACGACCTCTTCCAGGTTGTCTTCGCGCCAGGTGGTGTCGATCTGGTTGAGCACGAACACCAGTTTGTTGAAGTCGTTGCGCTCGGCGACGCGATTGACCAGATGCTCCAGGGTGTCGCGCATCGCGCCCGGCTCCGGGTGCCGGGCATCGAAAAAGACGATCACCAGATCGGACAGATCGATGATGTGGTCCGTCAACTGCAGGATCGTCGCGCGCTGCTCGTCGGCATCGAATCCGGGCGAGTCGATCAGGATACGGCCGCGCAGGCGCTCGGAGTTGGCCGTCTTCATCGCCAGGAAGTGGTCCACCGTGCGACCACCGCCATCGGTGATGCGCTCGATCTCGTCGGACACGCGATAGAACGGGAAGCGCGGATCGCCGTCCAGCGCCAGCCCTGGCAACTCCTGTACCCGCTCGCTGCCGCCGTAACTGATGACCGTGAACTTGTCGTCCACCGCCTGCGAACCACTGCGCTGCACGGTGGTCCCGACGTACTCGTTGATAAACGTCGACTTGCCCGAGGAAAACGTCCCGAGCACCGCGATCATCGGCCACCAGGAGATGGTAAAGGCGTAGGAATCGTCCTGCGGATTCAGCAGCCCGGAGGCATAGCCGACCCGGTCCAGCTCGCGAAAGGGGTCGACGACCCCCTTGAGAACCGGATTTTCTTCGGCGAGGCGATCGCTCAGCAGCTTGAGCTGCTTGCGGACGCGGCGACCAGGACGATTGAACATGCGGACTCCGTTGCTGCGGTGGTTGCCGAAGGACACAGCCGGTTGTGTGCCCGGACACCCCCGCGATGTGGGTTGGTTCTGTTCATGATACCCACTGCGCCCACGCCTGTGTGGCACGCAGTTCGGGTTACGGCCGCCCGGGGACGCTGGCAGCTGGCCAGCGCCCCCCTGACAGCGGCTCGAAAACGCCTGAGAAACGTTTACTGATTCACGTTCCTCTATCGATACTCACCCAGGTGCGCCGCACCGTCCTCGTGATGCCGCTCGTAAACCGGGGCGAGGCGTTCCATCATGCGATGCCGTTCGCGTTCGGGCAGCACCTTTAGGGCGCCTTCCCAGGCATCCATCGCACCCTCGATATCCCGCATGGCAAAGAGCGCGTTGCCCAGTTCCCCATACAGGTCTGCCCGCTGCACGGAGTCTTTCGGCAGCGCTTCCAGACCCTCGCGCAGCACGCCCACCGCCGCGCGCGGCCCCGAACGCCAAAAGGCCTCACGCCCGGCCTGCAAGGCCTTGTGGGCAAACCGGGCGGCACGCTCGGCATCCGCGTCCACGGCCGCATCGCCTTCGAACGCTGGCTCCCGCTCGGCGGTCAGGTCGACTGCCGGCTCGGTTTCCGCGTCTTCCTCGACATACGGCTGATCATGCGCAGCACCGGTCATGGGATCGGGATCCCCCTCCTCCTTGAGGTCCCGGGCCGGCCCCGGATGGGCATCGTCCTCTGCGACCTCGTCCTTCGCGTCCTTCTCGTCGGTCGCGTCGGTGTCGTCCGCCGGCACCGCGTCGGCCTGCTCGGCCGCCTCGTCCTCGGGGACCGCCTCGGCACTCGGGGCGAGGAAATCGCGTGCCGACCACGCGATGAACCAGAGCACAATCACGATCACGATGAAGTAGCGATTAATAAAACTGCGCGGCTTGTCTGCTTTATCCATGCGTCACCCGTCGGTTTACCTTCCAGGTTAATCCTACATCCTCTGTCGCTGTCGGCGCACCGCGCGTTTCCTGCACGGAGCAATCAGTCATCCATCTCCGGCGTCAGGTCAGTGTCGTCGTCAAACGATGGCTCGTCACCCATGCCACCCTCGGTGGGCGGGGGATCACCCGGACCATCGCCGCTTTGCTCGCCCGGGGGCTCTGCGTCGCTCGGCGGCATATCCTGCCCGCCCGGCGGCTGGCCCTGTGGTGGCTCCCCACCTGGAGGCTGACCTTGCGGCGGCTGGCCTTGCGGGGGTTGCCCGGCAGGAGGCTGACCTTGCGGCGGCTGGCCTTGCGGGGGTTGCCCGGCGGGCGGCTGACCTTGCGGCGGCTGGCCCTGGGGCCCCTGCCCCGGCGGTGCACCCTGCGGGTCGCGGCCTTGCGGATCACGCGCGCCCGGCGGCTCGCCCGGTTCGGCGTCGCGCTGTTGCGGGTCACGTTGCTGCGGCGGCTCTCCCTGTCCGGGCGGTGGTGCGCCACCCGGGGTGCCGCCCGGAGGCGCCCCGCCCGGGGGACCCCCTGGCTCGCCACCCGGAGGCGCGCCGCCAGCCGGGCCACCCGGATCGCCACCCGGGCCACCGCCGGGGGCCTGTGCATGGTCCTGATCCAGGTCATATCCCCGCTCGCTTTCGAAGGCGGGGCGCTCACCCAGGCCGGTGGGGCCGGAATAAGGCGCAAGACCCGAGTTGTCACCAGGTGCGTGTTGCGCGGAAACGGCAAAAGGGACGGCCATCAGGGCGCCAAAGACCCCGGCCTTGAGAAGACTGCGTGAATGGCTCATGACGAAACCTCCGTCGGAGCTGACTGCGTGAGTTTGGGGGCCGAACGAACGCCCGGCCCCCGAGGGTCGCCCCGATCCTGGGGCACGCTGGGATCAATCGTCGCGCGATTCCATGTGACGCTCCATCTCTTCGCGATAGGCCTCGCGCGCACGTTCGATCGCGCGGCTGCGCGCCTCGCGGTCGGCCTCGCTTTCCTGCATGCGGCCGCGCATGCCCGGCATGCGCTCCGGATCGAAATCACGCATGCGTTTCTGGTGCATCGGGCCGTGGCCATACGGGGCACCGTAATGCATCGGACCCTGATGGTAATACCCCGGACCATAGCCGTAGCCATAACCCGGTCCCGGGCCATAGCCGTAACCGGGGGCCATCGGGCCAGGACCATAGCCCATTCCCGGCCCCATGCCTTGACCGGGGCCCATGCCGTGGCCGGGACCCATGCCCATTCCCGGACCCATGCCTTGTCCGGGGCCCATACCGTGGCCGGGACCCATGCCCGGACCCATGCCGTATCCATACGGCCCAGGCACTGGCTGACCGTACTGAGCACGTTCACCTTCCTGCTCATCCTGCTCGTCGGCCTGGGCAACCCCCAGGGTCAATACCGACAGGGCGGCGGCCATCGCCAGCGCGCCACCGATTTTTGTCGAAGCGGTTCGTTTGCTCATGATGTTGCTCCTCACTTCTTGTTGCAGTTCGTTGGTAGCCGGGACCGCCCACACACCATCCGGTGCAAACTCAGCCCCTGTCGATTCCGATAGTAGAACTGTGACCACACAATTGCCCGGATGACTCCGCGCCTTCAGGTGCGGATGTCCGGCCATCCAAGCAAATCGCGATGTCCGACCCCCAGGGTAACGTCCCCCGCGGCCAGTTCTGCCGTGCGCCGGACTCCCCAGCCATGAAAGGCGGCCCGCTGTTGCGGAACCTGCTCGGCGGCAGCCTCGACCCAGCCGCGGATCAGCGCCTCGCCGAGCCCGACCTCCTCCGCCCCCAGGTACCAGTCGCTGTTGCGTACCTCTACCCGGTACGCAAGCACCGCCAGGGCACGCGCACAGGCTTCAGCGGCCTCCGGACCCAGGGCCGGCCCCAGTCCCTTGTCCCGGCGCTGATGTCCATTGATCGCTCGGAGCACCAAGGCATCCAGCGGGTCTGGCTTGCTCCATTCGATGCGCCCGTCGTAGTTCAGCGCAAACAGGACTACCGATTGCTGCTGCGTACAGGCGGCGACCAGCTGGTGCAGCCAGTCCGCGGAGACCAGATCCAGCAATGCCGAGGCCGTCACCAGATCCGCATCATGCGGGATCGGCGGCGGGCCTTCGGAAAAATCAAGCACCTGTCGGGCGGTGGCGACGGCACCCTCCGGCTCCGCGACCGTCGCCAGCAAGCCGGCATCGTGATCCACCAGCGTCCAGTGCTGCGGCCCGGCCAGACGCGGCGCCAGGTAGCGCAGGTTGGAACCGGCCCCGCTGCCCAGGTCCACGACATTCAGGGGGCGCGCGCGCTCCGCAAGCGCGTCGTTCAGGGGCACGAGCAATGCCTCCGACCGGGCGGCATGATCCGCCGGTTCGCGCAGAGCCAGCCAGCCCGCGGCAAAGCGCTCGGCCATCTCAGACCGCCTCCAGCCACTGGGCCAGACGACGGGCACCCTCCGTCCAGTCCGGCAGCGACTCGGCATGCGCACGCCCCGCGCGGCCCATGCGTCGACACTGTTCGGGGTCGCACAGCAGACTCTCCAGCGCCTGGCGCAAGGCCTCCACGTCATCGGGCGGCACCAGCAAACCCGCCGCCTCCGGTACGGTATGGGGAATGGCCCCGCCGGTGGTCCCGATCACCGGGAGACCGCGCATCATCGCCTCGGCAAAGGCCATGCCGAAGCCCTCGTAGACACTCGGCAGCACGAAGATCGAGGCCTGGTCATAGAGCTTGCCCAAACCCTCGTGTGTCAGCACTCCGGGTGCCGAGATCCGCGCCTCCAGCCCGCCCTCGGCAATGGCATCACGCACGGAGGCCGTATAGTCCGGATCACGATCCATCGCACCAGCGAGCTCGGCCCGCCAGGACCGTTCGCGCAGGCCGGACAGTGCGCGCACCAGCTCGAGCTGTCCCTTGCGCGGCACCCAGGCGGCCACGCACAACAGCACGGGCACCCCATCCTCCGGGCCACGGGCCAGCGGCGCCGATTCCACGCCGGGCAGAATGCTGCAAAGACGCTCGGACGGCACACCCCAGTCGGCCGCCTGCGCCCGCGTATAATCACTGGTCACGACCACCCGCGAGGCAAGGGCCACGGCCGCGCGCTCAGCCTCGAGCAGCGCTTGTGAGCGCGCAGGCGCAAGCCCCGCCTCCAGGCCCAGGGGGTGATGCATCAGGTAGACGAGCTGCAGGCGCGCCGCGTGACGCCGAAGGACGGCGGGACTCGCGCCCGCGGCCAGTCCGTCGAGCAGCACTCGCATGCCATCGGGAAAGCCCGCCAGGGCCTCTTCCAGGGCCTGCTCCGCGCGCGCATCAGGCCCGGGGAACTGGCCCTCCAGCTCGCGCAGCTCGACCCGCCAGCCCTGCTCGCGCAGCCCGGCGATCATGCGCGCGTCGTAGCGGTACCCGCCAGTGGGCTGATCCAGCGCCCCCGGGACCAAGAATCCAAGCCTGGACATGCGTCAGGGAGCACCCTCGTAGCTCGCCCAGGCCACATGGGACTCGTGCAGGGTCACCGCGACGGCGTCCAGTCCCCGGGCCGACTCGCCGAGCTCCCCCTGGGCGATGGCCTGCGCCACGCGCTGGTGGATCGCATAAGCGAGAAACTCGGTGGTCGTGTTCTGGCCACGAAAGTCTTCGCGCTCGTCAAGGTTCTGGTAATTGAGCTCGGCCAGGATCGCCCGCACGACCTCGCTCGCCCGGCCGATATCCACCACCAGACCATCGGCATCCAGCGCCACACGGCGAAAGGTCACGTCCACCACATACGTGGCGCCGTGCAGATTCTGCGCCGGGCCGAACGTCTCGCCGGAGAAGCTGTGGGCGATCATGAAGTGGTCACGGACATTCAGGCTGTACATGCGTTCTCCTTGCGCGGTTTCGTGGGCAGGATCAGTAGCGAATGCGGTGGCACAGCGTACGATCCGCCTCAGGCCCTGTCACCCGCTGCATCACGGCCGGGAGATCGGCAAACGCATCCTCGCCGGTTATCAGGCCGTCCAGGGCCGGATCGTCGAGCAGCGCGAGTGCAAGCGCCAGCCGCCGCCGGTAATCCCAGCGTGGCGCCCGCGCGGGCGGGATGCGCCCGACCTGCGAGCTGCGCAGGGTCAGTCGGCGTGCGTGGAAACCCTCCCCCAGCGGCAGATCCACCATCCGGTCACCGTACCAGCTCATCTCCACCACCCGCGCCTCCACGCCCGCCAGGCTCAGCGCCTGGCGCAAACCGGCGGGATTGCCGCTGGCATGCAGCACCAGGTCGAGGTCCTGCAGGGAGGCATCCTGCGCGGCCTGCTCCGGGGTCAGGCGGGGCAGGTCGAGTGCGGCACAGATGTCTTCGCGCGCAGGGTTGGGGTCGATCACGGACAGCTCGGTTCCCGGTATGCGGCGCAGCAGCCATGCCGCGAGGAGGCCCACCACGCCTGCGCCGATCACGGCGACGCGGTCTCCGGGACCGACGGCGCTGTCCCAGACCGCGTTGATCGCGGTCTCCATGTTGGCCGCC
The DNA here is from genome assembly GCF_000377265.1 of Thioalkalivibrio sp. ARh3. Taxonomy (NCBI): domain Bacteria; kingdom Pseudomonadati; phylum Pseudomonadota; class Gammaproteobacteria; order Chromatiales; family Ectothiorhodospiraceae; genus Thioalkalivibrio; species Thioalkalivibrio sp. ARh3. The sequence goes on along the minus strand of NZ_KB897951.1, from coordinate 232,977 downwards.
AGAACCGCACGTTCGGCGGGAACAGCCTCCGGCACCGGCACCACGGCCTGGGCCGGCACGACATATTCGGACTGGTGCGGATGCAGGCAGAACACTGTCTGCCCCGCCCCGGGGCCTTCGGTGACGTCGCCCACACTGATGTAGCCGTACTTCACCGGGGCCGGAAAGTCGCCCGCCTGAAAGGGCGCGCGCATCGCCGCGTACTGGCTGGGGGGGACGCGGCCATGAAACACCAGCGACTCGGTCCCGCGGCTGATCGCCGAATAGCGGCTGCTCACCCGCACCTCGTCGACTCCGGGGGTGGTCAGGAACTCGTCACGCAACTCGCCCCGGCCGGGTCCAGTGACCCAGAAGGCGCTGGCAAGGGGCGCGCTCATGGAGCGGTTCGATCATCGTCCGGCATGGGGGCAGTGTGGTCGATGGTCGTGATTCCCGGCAACTCGCGGGCGTATCCTAGGGAAACACTGATCAATGTACACGCTCGCGCTCGAGTCGCTTTTGCGTGCGAACAAGGCGCGGCGACCGCCGTGCAGTCATTCTGCACAAGGGAACCGCAACTCGTGCGCGCGCCCGTTTTTGATTACAACGGGCGGCCGAGCCCCTTCGGGGTTGGCACCCCAGGTTCCCCGATCCTGCGTTGCGGCCCTTGCCGGTAGAACCACTACCGGCTGCACACCGCGCCTTGTCTCGGAAAACCTGGGGTGCCAACGCGAGCGTGTACATTAATCAGTGTTTCCCTAGATGTTTCCTCAGGACGACTACACTCGAGCCATGGATTCCACGCTGACCTCCAACCGCTGGCCCGAACGCGCACGCACGGGCCTGCGCACCTGGGCGCGGGACTGGGCGCTGGCCGGTGCGGGCGGACTGGCGCTCTCCGCACTGCTGGGCTGGCAGATCGGTGCTGTCGCCCCGCTGCTGATCGCGCACGCCGGGATCTGGGTCCTGCTGGGTCTGATGCTGGTCATGAACACCCCCAGCGGCGGGCTGGCCGACCGGCACCGCGGACCCGGCCCGGCCAACCGCGTAACCCTGGCCCGCGCCGCAATCGCGGCCCCGCTCGGGGCACTCGTTCTGGCGGCAGCTGCCGACCCCGACACGATCGTACTGCTGTGGGTCCTGGGACTCGCCGCAGCGGCCCTGATCCTGGACGGCGTGGACGGTGCCGTTGCCCGCCGCACGAACAGTCGCACGGCCTTCGGTGCGCGCTTCGACATGGAGCTGGATGCGGCCATTATCCTCGCCCTCTCGATCCTGGTCTGGTGGATGACGGCGGTCGGGGCCTGGGTCGTGCTGATCGGCGCCATGCGCTACCTGTTCCTGGCTGCACAGCGCATCTGGCCCTGGCTGGCAGAACCCCTGCCTCCGAGCCGTCGGCGCCAGGCGATCTGCGTATTGCAATCCGGCGTCCTCCTGGTCGCCCTGCTCCCGGGCCTGCACCCTGTGGCGGCGATTGGCGTCGCCCTTGCAGGGCTCGTGGCCCTGACCGGATCGTTCGCCACCGACATCCGCTGGTTACACCGTCAATGCCCCGGAGGTTCGACATGATCAACGCCCGTGCCCCACGCTCGCTGCTCCTGGCCGGCCTGCTGGCCCTGGCCCTCCCTGTCTCCGCGCTGGCCCAGGCCGATCGCTGGGAGATCGACCCGGAACACCTTGCAGTCGGCTTCCTGGTCGATCATGCCGGCTTCGCCAAGGTCCTGGGCATGTTCCTGGAGGCCGAGGGCGAATTCACCTTCGACCCGGAGACCCGGGAACTGCGCGAGGGGTATTTCGTCGTGCAGACAGACAGCGTGTTCAGCAACCACGAGGAGCGCGACGACCATCTGCGCAGCGATGACTTCCTGAATGTCGAGGAATATCCGGAGATGCGCTTCACCGCGACCCAGTACGAGCCCACCGGCGATGACACCGGGCGCCTGACCGGTGACCTGGAACTGCTGGGCGAGACCCGGCCGGTCACGCTGGACGTCACGATCAACAAGGTGGGCCGCTATCCGTTTCCGCTCGGCGGGATGTTCGGCCGCCCCTACGTGCTGGGCGCCTCCATGCGCGGCAGCTTCGACCGTTCGGATTTCGGCATGACCTACGGTCTGACACGGGACCTCGTGGGGGACGAGGTCGAACTGATCATTGAGCTCGAGGCCCAGCGCCAGTAGGCCCGGCGCCGGACATCGGGGCTCAGGTGGGGGCCGGCGCGGCCCGCTCGCGGTTCAGCAGGTCGCGCAGGGTGCGCCCGTCCAGGCGGTCACGGCGTGCGGACTCCAGTTCCTCCAGCGTGGCCTCGACCGCCGGATCGCCCTCCAGGCGGCGCAGGGCGCGGGCATCCGCGTCCTGACGCAGGGCGTCCAGGATCTCATCCACCCGGATCCGCTCCAGGTCCCGCCCTGGCACGTATCGTGAACCGTCCGCACCGGCGCGCACCAGCAGCCCCGCCGACTCCAGCGCCTGCGCAACCTCCCCCAGGGCATTGCCCGGCACCGACAAATCATGCGCCACATGATCCAGCGTCGGCGGCGCACGACCATCCAGGAAGCGCTGACCCACCTGCTGCATCAGGTGCAGACCCATGCGCTCGCGCGCCGCGCCGGACAGGCGCAGCCGCAACCCGCGCACCGTCATGTACTCGGGATGCTGCACGTAGAAGGCCACATTGGCCCCGATCAGCAGGATCAGCCAGGCAAGGTAGATCCAGATCAACAACAGCATCATGATCGCGAAACTGGAGTAGATCGCGTCAAAACGCGTGGAGCCCGCCACCATGGTCGCGAACCCCCAGCCAATGCTCTGCCACAACAACCCGGCCACAACCGCCCCGACCAGGGCCGGGAACAGCCTGACTCGCGTGTTTGGCACGAACACATAGATGAAAGTGAACGCCGCCATGATCAACAGATATGGCACCAGCCGCGAGACGCCGGTGATCAGCGTGCCGAACGGTTCGATGCCCGCCACCGTCTGCATGGCAGTAGTGGACATCACCGTTGCGGTAATGCCCAGCGCGGACACCACCAAAAGCGGACCGATCAGGATGACCGAAAGATAGTTCGAAAAGCGCTGGGCAAAGTTGCGGCTATTCTCGACGCGCCAGATGGTATTGAAGGCCAGTTCGACCTTCTGTACCAGCGCAATAACGGTATAGACGAGAAACAGCAGGCCGATAAAGCCCAGTACGCCGACCCGCATGTTGTCGACGAACTCGATGACGTTGTTCGCAATCTCGACCCCCTGCTCTCCCAGCGGCTCCAGAAAGCCAAGGACGACTGGCTCCACTGCGTTGTGCGCGCCGAAGGCCTTGAGCACCGAAAACGACAGCGCAATCAGCGGGACAATGGACAACAGCGTGGTATAGACCAGACTCATCGCGCGCAGCGTGAGCTGACCCTCCTTGGCCTCGTGCACAATCGCCGCTGCCCCCCGCACTACCCCGAGCCCCACGGCCTGCCAGCGCGGAAGCTGCGTCAGGTCGGTATCCTGCACCAGCGATACCAGACGCTGGCGCTGGGCCTCGATACGTTCGGCCAGCGTCAGCGCCGGCACCGGTCACTCCGTATGGCCGCCAGACTCATCCGGGCTATTTCTGCCGCCACTGACCGTCGCGGTCCTGGTACCAGTAGCCCGAGGGCGCCTCTTCCACCCAGACGCGCGCGAAGGTCTCGCGAATCCGGTCTTCCCAGTCCGGGCGGTCATTCGCCCGCGCGATCTCGCGGTACAGCGAGTCACGGTCGGAGTTTTCCTCGCTCACCAGCCGCTGCACGGTGCTGCGATCACGCAGCGGGACCTCGGAGAGGTCACGGATTGCCACATCGGCGTTGCGACCGAAGCCGATTGCCCCGCTGCGGAAATGGGGCGAAAGCTCCGGTGCCCGCTCGCGCATGGAGGCGCGAATGCGGTTGATCGCCGGGGTCTGGATCTGCAGGTCGGGACCCTGCGCGGCGGCCGGACTCACCAGACGGTCCAGCACCCAGGCCAGCGCCGGCAGGCTCGCATTCGCCGGGGCATTGGGCGGTATCAGCATCGCGCCGGGCTCGGCTTCCGATGGTGCCTCCGATTCCGGAGTGCCTTCCTCCACCTGCAACGCGTCGCGCACGATCGCACGCGCGGCCTCCTCGGCCGCCGCTGTGGGGAAGTAGATATTGATGGTCACGCAGCCCGCCAACAGGGCGAACAGCAGCGCCAGTCCCGGAACACTCCACAAAGCCTTCATGCCGTATTTCCCTTGTCGAGGCGGTCGATCCCGCATGATCCTCAATCTACACCATCAGCCTGAACGGCAACCAAACACCGAACCCCTCGAGTAAATACTGATCAATGCACCACCGGCCCATCGCCCGCCTGGATCGTCCCGAGCCGGTTGATCAGTTCGGGCCAGTCGACCCGGCGGTTGTAGCCGATCACCCGAATCTGCGGGATGCCGCCACCCTGTACCAGCACGAAACCGCCATCCGGACGATCGGCGACGCCAGAGACCGTGCAGACCTCGCCGCGCAGCTCGCACCGAAAGCCCAGACGACGATAACTGAAGTTCTCGAACACCCGCAGGAAGACCGACGAAGCCGCGGCCTGCAGGCCTCCGCCCAGCTCGGTCATGTCCTCCACCGCCCGCTGACTGATCCGTCGACGTCCCGGATCGCGCTCCGGGGTCATGAGTTGCAGATCCATGTGCACCGGCGACCAGTCCACCATCACCAGATCGCGCACGTGTCCGGAGATGCGCCCCTGCACGCGTCCGAAGTCGAAGGCCTGCGTCAGGGGATCCAGATCCAGCCGCTGGATCTCGGCCGACAGGCCCAGTTCCGGGGCATAGCCCAGCAGATCATGGATATACACATCGCGGAGTATGACCTCGCCATTAAACACCTGGACCAGCAGCCGGCCATCCACGTTCAGGTCACCCCGCTCGTAGCGCACCCGGGGGATCATGCCGGCCAGCCGCCCGGAGAACCGTGGCCAGCCCAGCACCTCGGTCAACGGCTCCAGGCTGATCGCTCGGATGCCGCCCTCGAAGCGCACATCCGGCCCTGCATCCGTCTGGCGCAACTCGAAGGCCCCGACCCGCAGCCCGCCATCGAAGATCGGGATCTCGGTTTCGGCCAGCAGCTCCAGGCCGGCCGGCAGAGCGCGAACCTGCGCCTCGAAGGCATCGAACGGCAGCCCGTACAGGTGGGCGACATCCATCGCGAAGGTGCCGGGACTCCCCGCCTCGTCGGCCGACCAGTCGAGTGCCCCGCGCGCACCGGCCAAGCCGAAGCGCCCCCGCCGATCGCTGGCATCCAGTTCCGACCATTCCAGGTCGGCGCGCCGGGGCTGTGAGCCCACCAGTTCCACACGTCCTTCGAGCTGCCCCCCGGTGGCCATATGCCCGAGCACCGTCCCGGCCAGCCACGGGGCCAGCAGGGCATCGTAGACCGGCGCGAGCGCATGGACCCGACCGTAAAAGACGCCATCCAGCCCCGCCCCCGGCTCATAGGCCACCGCCTCGCCCCGCGTCTCAAGGGCATCGCCGTAAAGCAGATCCAGGGCGTCCATCCGGAACGCCAGGGTTCCGGGGTCCCCCTCCAGCCCGTTCAGGGAAACCTTCACCGGCCCCTCCTCGTCCAGATCCAGAAACCAGGGATCGATGTAGACCCCCCCCCCTTCCAGAGCGAGATCCAGATCCCAGCGCGTGCCATCCCCGGACAACTGCGCCGTGGCGCGCAGTTCCTCGCCCGCCTGCAGCCCCAGCGGATCGCTGAAGGCGACATCTTCCAGCCCCAGACGCGCGGTGACCCGACTACCCGGACGCAGCCGCAGGTCGAGGTCGGCGCGGCCGTCTCCGATGGCCACCGGCAGTTCAACGGGCTGGCGGTCGAAGGCGACCAGCGCCTGGAGGTCCAGCCCCCGCAGCCGGGCGTCGACATCCCAACCGCGTTCCGGGGCGAAATCCGCGCGCAGGCTTCCGCGCCCACCGAACCACCCGGGCCAGTCCCCGGCCAGCCGCAGATGGCCACTGTCGCGGGCCCAGGCCAGCGCCAGGCGGTGGCCATCCAGGCGAAGATCGCCCGAGCGCCCCCACAGGCGCGCGTCGTCACACGCCACCTCGCGCCGGGTCAGGCGCAGCTCGGCACATTCCACCCGCGCGGCGCGCAGCGTACCCACCGGCTCCGGCAGCTCGATGCGCTCGGCGCGCAGCTCAAGGCTCAGGCGCCCATCGCTCCAGCTGACGCGGGAGCTCAGTCCCTCGGCGCTCAGGGCCTCGTGCACCACCGAATCGATGCTCAGTTCAGCGCCAAGGGATACAGCCGATTCGGCCCAAGCGCCGGAAGACGTTCCCGCCACGATGCCCCCCACGCAAAGCCCCGCAAGCATCCAGCGCACCGGACGGGGCACGGGCATCAGTCTCCGGTACTGCCGCGCAGGCGCTCGCGCAGTGGTAGCGCCCCCCGCGCCAGCCACTCCCGCAGGGCAAAGCGCGAGGTCTCGATGGCCTCTGTGGTGGGCAGGAAGTCGCGCAGGCCGCGCGGGTCATCGGTGGTGCCGCGCAAACCGGCAGGCGCCGGATAGGCATCGAACCCGGCGCGCTCGAAACACTCCAGCGCACGCGGCAGATGCATCGCCTGGGTCACTACCAGTACGGCCTCCACTCCCTGCCCCTGCAGGCGTTGGCGTGTATGCGTGGCGTTCTCGCAGGTGTTGCGCGACGTATTCTCGAGCCAGCGTGCCGAGACCCCGAGGTCCTGTTGCAGGGTCGCGGCCATCAGTTCGGCCTCCGAACGGCGCCCGGGCAGCGCCCTCGGCGTCCCACCCGAGACCACGATGGGCAGGTCGGTGGCACGGTGCAGCCGCGCGCCCTCGCGCACACGCTCGTGGGTGCGGGGGTTCAGGGCGTCGTGTCCGGCGTCCTCCGCGCGGCCCACCCAACGACCACCGCCCAGGATCACGATCGCATCCGCCCGCCCGGTCGCCAGTACGCTGTCGCGCACCTCGCGCTCCAGGGTGTCCGCCAGGGGCTGTGCCACGACCTGCAGGCTGGGCAACACCAGTGCCACCAGCCCCAGCGCCAGGAGCGGCCGGCCACCACGCCAGTCGGCCCGCCACAACAGCACGCCCAACACCGTCAGGGCGATACCCAGCCCCGGCGGCAACAGCAGGTGTTCCGCAATGGTTTGCAGGGACGCGAGCATGGGCGGTCCCGGGGGGCTTACTTCTTGCCCGGGGAGTAGAGGTAGTGGGCGTAGGTCGCCACGTCCTCCGAGACACGGCGGATCAGGTGATCCAGGCTGATGATCGCGAACTCCAGCAGGTTCACCGCGATATACGGGTTCTCCACACGCAGGCGGTCGTACATCGAGCGCGACAGGCGCAGCAGCCGCGTCTTGTCGCTCAGCGCACGCATGCGCACGCCGCGCGGCACCCGGTCAAAGAACGACATCGACCCGGCCAACTCGCCGGTCTGCATGCGGCCCACCTCGATCTCCTGGCTGCCGTCGTCGTGATACAACGCGGCCGTCCCGCTCACCACGAAAAACAGCGACTCGCCCACCTCGCCGATATCCGCGATCACCTGCTTGTGGTGGGTCTCCACCACCTCCAGGTATTCGAGCAGGACTTCCACCTCCGCAGGCGTCAGGGACGCGGAGATCGGGTGCTTGGAGAGGAATTCGGTCAGCAGTTCCTTGGACATGAGAGGGCTTCCTTCTGACGGGTCCGCAGTAGCAGTGAGGGTGGTTTAGAGTATAACGATTGTACCCTCGGCACGGGGGACGGGATGTACCGAGGAGACGTGGATTGATCGACATTGAGGCCCTTCGCCGCCACCTGCCTGCCCGTCTGCGAGATGGTCGGGCCCTGTTGCTCGTGCCCGACACGGACGGGCTGAACAGCCCGTTGGACGTGGAATGCACCACGGCCGCGGTGTTTCTCGAGAACCCACCGGAGCCCCGTGTGCCACTCGTCCTGCTGCTGGACACCCTCAGCACGCTGGATGTCCCGACCGGCCAGCACCTGCTCGGCGGCCTGCGGGACCGCTGGGCGGACGAGGTACTGATCCTGCATCGGCTGGACGACGAACGCTGGGGACTGAACGAGTTTCTCGCGCTGGGCTTTCGGCGCGACCCGGACGCCGAATCCGCCGCGCCGGATCATGCGGTCTACCGCACCAGCCTGTACGACTACAAGCTGACGCCGGACTGGCTGAATGCCCGTTTCTGGGCCAATCCCGAGATGTGGGACAAGGCGCGCTGGTAGGCGCGCGGGGCCTAATCCTTATCGGGATTCAGCCGTGGATGGGTCTCCTCCCCCCACAGCAGTACCAGCGCACCGGACAGGAACATGGCGATGGCCACGAACCAGAAGCCCCAGGTGACCGAACCGCCGATGTGGGCAACGACCCCCAGACCCAGCGCACCAACGCCGTAGCCGAGATCGCGCCAGAAGCGGTAGGTCCCGATCGCCGAGCCACGCCAGTTCGGATGGGCGATATCGGCGACCGCCGCGCTCAGGTTGGGATACAGAAGCGCCATGCCAAAACCGGTCACGGCCGCCGCGAATGACCACCAGATGACCCCCTCGCCGAGCAGCGTCAGTGCCACGCCAGCACCGCAGATCCACATGCCCCAGACGATGGGCTGCAACCGCCCCACATGGTCGGAGAGTTTGCCGGTGGCGAACTGCGAGCCACCCCAGACAAAGCCGTAGATCCCCACGACCCAGCCGATCGCGGCCAGGCTCAGCCCCTGCTGATACAGGAATACCGGATAGAACACCCAGACCAGGGCATCCACAAACTTCTCCACCAGGCCCGCCTGACTGAACGCGGCCATGCGCCGGTCACGCCAGGACATCAGCGTGAACACCTCCCAGGTGGTCGGCGTATCGGCGATGGATTTGGGATAGCGAGGTTGCGGCCCGGTGGACTGCCCGGCGGCATGCCGGGCCCCCTCGGCCCTGGCCCAGTCCAGGGTCTCGCGCACCCACAGTGCGGTCATCAGGATCGCGATCAGAATCACGACCACACCGAACACGAACACTCCCATGCGCGGCCCGAGGGCAGCGGCCATATAGCCGGTCACGATCCCGGCCACGGCCACCCCGACGTAGCCGGAGAACTCGTTCATGCCCATCGTGAAGCCGCGCTCGTCGCTCCGGGTGATGTCCATCTTCGCGGTCTGGGTCATCGACCAGGCGAGCCCCTGGTTCACGCCCAACAGGATGGTCGCGGCCACGATCCAGCTCCAGGACGGGGCGTAGAGGATCATGAACGGGATCGGGATGGCCGCCATCCAGCCAAGCATCAGGACGGTCTTGCGCCCCATGCGCTCCGACAGTCGCCCGGCCACGAAATTGAGCACGCCCTTGACCACCCCGAACGCGACGACGAACGCGGTCAGCAGCATGAACGAGCCCTCGGCCACGCCGAACTCGTCCTCGGCCAGCGCCGGGATGACGGTACGCATCATCCCGATCGTCAGGCCGACAAAAAAGACCTGGATCAGCTGCTGCCCGAACTGCCCGAGGTTCTCGCGAATCCCGTGGGTCAGGTGCTCGTAGGCCTGCGCGGCCCTGGATGGATCACTCATAATTCGTTCCTTGTCCTGTACCCCTCAGGCCGCGATGTTCGCGGCCACATAGGCATCCATGCCGGGCGGACGCGGGGGGATGTCGCTCGTCAGGAAGTCGACGAACGCATCGCGATCACTGAACGCGAGCCCCGGGTTAAATCGTTTCTCGAAACCCAGTGTGGAGGACGGCTTGCCCGACAGACCGGCGCCGCAGGCGCTCCCCGCGTAGTGGCCCGGGTAGATCTCGAGCTCATCCGGCAGCCCCAGCAGCCGCTGATGCAGGCTGTCGTAGAGCCGCCCGGCCATCTCGCGCTCCTGCCCGGCCAGGTCGGGGCGCCCGACGCTCCCGATAAACAGCGTGTCACCCGTCAGCACGAACCAGGGCTGCTCGCCGCGCCGCTTGTCGGTCACCAGCAGGCACACGCTGTCTTCGGTATGCCCCGGCGTGTGGAGGACCTCTACTTCGACGTTACCAGCCTCGATCCGGTCGCCGTCGCGCAGGGGATGAAAATCAAACTCGACCACCTCGCGATCCGATTCATGGAGGCAGTACTTCGCGCCGGCACGCTCTGCCAGATCGCGCCCACCGGAATAGTGATCCGCGTGGACATGGGTATCGATCACGTGCGTGATCTCGACGCCGACCTGGCGTGCCTGCTCCAGGAACCACTCCTGATCACCCTCGACGACGTCCACGGCAATCGCCTTGCCGAGCGACCCGCACCCAAACAGATAGGACAGTGAAGATTCCCGGGTCGGCAACTGACGGAAAAACATGACATACCTCCTGGATCATCCATGATGACGGCAAGGATCGCGCGAGAACGGGGAAACCGGCTGGTTTCATTCCGGGAACGGCGCCCCGCAATCGAACGGAACCTGCCGGGCACGGTATTTAGTCTAACGTTCGTTAGAATGTAAACTAGTCCGCCACCGAAGGGATGTCAAATACGTTCTGGCCAATACAGAGGGGGTTCCACCGGAGGACACGGACGAACATCCAGCGGCACGCCACTCACACGCCTTGCTGGGGGCGCTGACGCGGGAGTGAGCGAACCTGCAAGTCCGCCAACCGAGGTGGTTTCAGCCGTCGGAGGGTCCTGGGAAAACTCGGATCAGGGTTTCCCTTGTTCAAGGGGAAGGCCCTGATGGCGCCATTCGGCCACACCTTCATCGAGACGGACCGCGCGGAAACCGTGTGCGTCCAGGATCGCGACCGCGTCGCGCGCCATCAGGCAATACGGGCCCCGGCAGTAGGCAACCACCGGGATATCCGGCGCCAGTTCGTCGAGGCGTTGCTTCAGCTCGCGCAAAGGGATGGAGCGGGCGTGCGGCAGATGCGCGGTGGCGTACTCGATGTCCGGGCGAACGTCGAGGACGATCACCTCGCCCTTGCGGGCCTGCTCCAGCAGCTCCTGACCGCTCAGCGGGACCATGTCACCGGCGCTGGCCGTCATGTCCCGCACGGCGCCCTGCAGCTCCAGTAGCCGGCTCTCGGCCAGCTCCCGCAGCACGACCCAGAAATCCGCGACGCGCGGATCTGCCAGGCGGTAGAAGATGCGCCGCCCGTCGCGCCGGGACTCCACCAGGTTGGCCTGACGCAGCTCCTTCAGGTGGGCACTGGCCAGTTTGACGCTGATCTGGGCGTCCGACGCGAGCTGATCGACGCTCTTCTCCCCCTGCACCAGGAGCTCGATCAACTCGAGTCGCTTCGGGCTGGACGCCGCCTTGCCGATCCGGGCGACCTGGTCGTAGAGCAAATCCTTCAGTTCGCGATCGGACATGACGCATTCCGGATGGGGAAGTCGGCAAGGTAGACCGCCCCGCCGCAAGGCGCAAGGCCCGAGCGCGAACGAGGGTTTGTTGCGCCGAATTCATTCTTGACTAGATTACTCGGGAACTATTTATTAGCAGTTGGTAACGAACTAACTGACAAGCCGTGCCCCGCCGCAGGGGCACCCGTTCCCGAAAGGAGGACAACCATGAGCCAGCTGATCCACAACTTCCCGGCCGACGGCGTCGTCACCATCAACCGCGTGATCCTGAAGCCGGAGTACAGCATCGACGACCTGCAGGAACGGGTTGCCATGCTGTGCGAAAACGTGAAGACCTATCACTCGGACACCGGCTTCGTCGGCGGCTTTGTTGCCCTGAACTCCGGCGCCGTCTCCAACGAGGGCTCGACCATCGGCCAGGCCGTGGAGAGCCCGATGAAGGACAAGGAGGCGCTGATCATCACCTTCTGGCGCAGCTTCGAGGAACACGAGGCCTCGCACCGCAGCGAGACCTTCCAGCCGCTGTTCCAGGAGGTCCTGGAGCTGTGCGAAAACGGTAACGAAGAGATCGCCTACGAAATGCTCTGGTCCGGCGCCGCCTATTCGCCGGAAGAGGCCAAGGCTGCCCGCGAGGCGAAGGAAACCCACCAGGCGGCCTGAACCGCCTGCATCAGGGAGTGAACTCCAGTCGCATTTCTCTCCCGCGACTGTGCCCATTGCCGGGACTTTGCGTCCCGGCTTTTTTATGGCCGGTCGTCCAGGAGCCCGGTCAAGGCTGGCTCAGCGGCGTGGCTCGTCGTCCGCAGAGGATTCGTTCATCTCCGGTGGCGAGGCGAGCGTATGCGTCTTGTCGTCGTAGCGGCCCTTCAGTTCGTCGGAGCGGGTGTGTTCCCACAACGGAACCCCGACGAAGTAGCCGGCTCGGCCGATCGCATGCGCGGCCACCGGGGCGGTGAGCAGCAGAAAGCCGATCACCGCCACGGCGCGGGCCGTCACGCCCCCGTCACCGAAGTAGACAGCAACCCCTACCATCATCAGGCCGGCCCCGAGCACGCCGGCCTTGGTCGTGGCGTGCAGACGCATCGGCAGGTCCGGCATGCGGACAAGCCCCAGCGCTGCCACCATCATGAAAGCGGCCCCGATCACCAGAAAGAAACCCGTAATCAGTTCAATCATCTTCGCGGTGCCCCCCTTTCTCGAGATAGCGGGCGAACCCGATTGCGGCGAGGAATGCAGTCAGCGCCAGCACCATCGCCACGTCGATGAACGGGGTCCGGCCACTGGAGATCACGTACACCGCGATGAAGCCAATGGTCAGCGACGCGATCAGCTCCAGCGCCACTACCCGGTCGGGCAGCGTCGGCCCGAGATAGAGACGCCAGAACCCCAGCACCAGGGAGATGCTGAGCAGGACATTGGCCACGATGATGGCGATATCGAACATCTGTGTCCCCCGCGCCTAGCGCAGGACCTCCAGGGCCCGGTGTTCCAGATACTTGATCGAGCGGATCACCGCGTCGCGGTCCTCCAGATACATCACGTGGATGTAGAGCACCTTGCGGTCGGTCGATACGTCCAGGCTCAGGGTGCCCGGCGTCAGTGAAATCAGGTTCGCGACGATCGTGATCTCGCCATCGGTCTGCGCATCCAGCGGAAAGGCAATCACGCCGGGGACCATGTGGTGGGTGGGCGTCATCACATCGTAGGCCACTCTCAGGTTCGACAGGAACAGCTCCCACAGGAAGAACCCGATGAAGGCAATGAACCTGGGCACCCGGCGCGCGTAGCTTGCGAACGCCGGCTTGTCGCGTAGCGCGAAGGCCAGCAGCACATAGCCAAGGAAGAAGCCGATCAGCAGGTTGCCCCCGGTGAAGTTGCCGGTGAGGAATACCCAGATCAGGGCCAGCGCGATGTTCCAGGTCAGGGCGATCATTGGCGCGCCTCCCCGAGGACCGCCTCGATGTACTGCGACGGATCCAGCAGCTGCTCGGCCGACATCGCCGCCATCTGGTAGATCGGCTCGCCATACAGGCCAATGGCCACGGTCATCAGCGCGAGCATAATCACCGGCACCCACATCCAGATCATCGGGCCCGAGCTTACATCACGGATCTCGTCCTCGACCCCTTCCGGCTGTGCCTTCCAGAAGACCTCCGCCCAGATCTTGATCATCGAATAGAGCGTCAGCAGACCGACCACCAGCGCCACGGCGACGACCCAGTAGGCCTCGGCCTCGATGCCCGCGCGGATGATGATGAACTTGGCGAAGAACCCGGACAGCGGCGGCAGACCCGCCAGCGACAGCGCCGGAATCAGGAACAGTACGCCCAGCATCGGATTCGTGCGGTAAATGCCGCCCATGTACTTCAGCTCGTGGGTGCCCTTCATCACGAAGGTAATCCCGCTGATCAGGAACAGATTCGCCTTCACGATGATGTGGTGCATGATGTAGAACACGCCACCCACCAGCGCCAGCGGCGTATACAGCGCCAGCCCCATGATCATGTAGCCGATCTGGCTGATGATGTGGAACGACAGGATGCGCCGGAACTCGTAGTGGGCGGCCGCCCCGAGCACGCCGGTCAGCATCGTGGCCGCGGCGACCCACAGCAGGATCTCGTGGGTATAGTCCACATCCTGGTTGAAGATCAGCGTGAACACACGGAACAGCGCATACACCCCGACCTTGGTCAGCAGGCCCGCGAACAGCGCGGAGACCGCGACCTTCGGCGTGTGATAGGAGGCCGGCAGCCAGAAGAAGAACGGGAAGGCCGCTGCCTTCACCCCGAACGCGACCAGATACAGCATCGCGATCACGGTGATCAGCCCGGTGTCCTCCACCGTGGACAGCTTGTCGCCGATGTCCGCCATGTTCAGCGTGCCGGTCAGGCCATAGGTCAGACCGATCGCGGTCAGGAAGATCATCGACGACAGCAGGTTCAGGGTGACGTACTTGATCGCCCCTTCCATCTGTGCGCGCTCGCCACCCAGGATCAGCAGCGCGAACGAAGCCACCAGCATCACCTCGAACCAGACATAGAGGTTGAAGATGTCGCCGGTCAGCATCGCACCGTTCACACCAGCCAGCAGCAGGTGCAACAGTGGGTAGTAGCCAAATTTCTCCGACATCTTGCCAATGCCGGACAGGGAATAGACGGCCGTGGCAAAGCCGATGATGCCGGTCAGCACCACCATGATCGCGGCCAGCATGTCGGAGACCAGCACGATCCCGAACGGCGCCGGCCAGGTGCCCATCTCCATCACGATGTGGCCGTGCTCCCAGGTCTCCAGCAACAGCCAGACGCTGGTGGCCAGCATCGCGCCGGTCCCGAGCACGCCCAGCGCGCGCTGCGCGAAATGCGAGCGCCAGAACATCACCGACAGGGCGCCGGCGAGCAGCGGGATGATGACCGGGAGGGCGACGGACATGTTCATCGATCCGTGTCCTTCATCTGGTCCATGTCATCCGCCTTCACAACTTCGTAGGCGCGATGGATCAATACCACGGCAAACGCCAGCACGCCGAAACCGATCACGATCGCGGTTAGCACCACAGCCTGCGCAAGCGGGTCTGCGGCTGCCCCGTCGGGCATCGACATGCCCGGCGGGATCAGCGGCGGCGCCCCCGACTTCATTCCGGCCAGGGTAAAAATCAGCAGATTGGCCGCGTTCGACAGCAGAACCAGCCCGATCACCAGCTTGACGATCGAACGCCGGAGCATCATATAGATGGCCGCGGCATACATGCCGCCGACCACGAAGGCCATGACGACTTCCATCAGTCTTCCGCCTCCGCCAGATTGAGCATGATCGTCAGCACTGACCCGATGACGACGAGATAAACGCCGATATCGAAGATCAGCACGGTGGAGAGCTTGATCTCGCCGAAGACCGGGACCGTGAATTCCCACCACTGGGCCGTGAAGAACGCCTGCCCGAGGAAGGCCGCAGGCAGCGCACTCACAACCGCCAGCACCATGCCCGCGCCCAGCAGGTCGCGCGGATCCACGCGCAGCACCTTGCGCGCGGATCGAATATCCATCGAGAACAGATACAGCACGATCGCCGCAGCCGCGACGAGGCCACCGATGAACCCGCCACCCGGCTCGTCATGGCCGCGCAGCAGCAAGAACACGGAGAACAGCAGCAGCAGCGGCAGCAGGAAGTGTCCGGCCGTGCGCAGAATCAGTGAGTGCATGCTCATCGGCGGTCCTCCGCACGGAAGCGAATCATGGCGTACACCCCGATCGCCGCCAGGGCCAGCACGAAGATCTCGCCCAGCGTATCCAGTGCCCGGAAGTCCACCAGCACCACGTTCACGATGTTACGGCCATAGCCGGAGGGTTCCGACTCCTCGATGAAATACTGCGAAATCGAGTCGAACAGGCGCGCATCCAGGGTGCTCAGCATCAGCAGCGTGATCATGCCGCCGGCCACCAGCGCGATGCCGGCATCGCGCAGCCGCAGCGCAGTGGACGACAGGCTCAAGAAACCCGGCAGACGGAACAGTACCAGCACCAGCAGGATCACGGTCAGGGTCTCTACCAGCACCTGCGTGATCCCCACGTCGGCCGCGCTGTACAGCACATAGACCAGGGCCACCGTAAAGCCCAGAGAGCCCAGCGCCGCCACGGCGCCCAGGCGCGAGCGTGTCAGCACCGCGAACAGCATCGACGCCACAAGGATCGCGATGATCGCCATTTCGTGGATCTGCAGGCGTTCGAAGTGCACCGCGCTGACGCTCACGTCGAATAGCTGGGCGGTCACCCCGACCAGGCCCGCGGTCATCGCGACGATCACGATCACGTAATAGCGCAGATAGCCGTTTTGCAGCACGCGGGTCTGCCATTCGGAGATCCAGACCAGGCCATCCATCATCTTGAAGTAGCCCTTCTCCGGACCGTATTCGGCCGCCTGGTCCACCCAGGCCAGGGCGCGCCGTGCCTGCTCCCAGCGCCAGTAGAGGAGGCCACCCGCGATCAGGCTGAACGCGGAGATCGCCAGCGGCCAGTTGATGCCGTGCCACAGCGCCAGATAGGCATCCACCGGCGCGCCCTGCACGCTCGCCGCCGCGGCGTTGACGAGTCCTTCATCCGCCAGCCCCGGCCCAAGGCCAAAGATCAGGCCCAGGCTCGCCAGCACGACCGGGCCGGCCAGCATCGCCGGCGGGGCCTCGTGGTGCGGGGTCTTCGGCGTCTCCACCCGCGAGCCGAACCACGGCCGGATACCAACGATCGCGGCAACCGCGACCCCGAGGATCGCAGTCAGTACCGCCAGCAGTGTCAGGATGCCCACCAGACCCGGGGCCTCGAGCACCGACTCCAGCATCAGCTCCTTGGCGACAAAGCCGAACAGCGGGATCACCCCGCCCAGTGACAACGCCGCGAGGATCGCAAAGGCCGCTGTAACGGGTAATGCCGTGCGCAGCCCGCCGGTCTGAAGAAAATCCTTGGCCCCCGCCTCGTGGTCAAGGATACCGGCGACCATGAACAGCGCGCCCTTGTACAGCGAATGCGCCAGCAGGAAGGCCATCGCGGCCATCAGCGCGGTCTCGGTGCCGATACCGATCAGCATGGTCAGCGTGCCCAGCGCCATCACGGTGGAATACGCCAGGACCTGTTTCACGCCGGTACTGCGGAAGGCCAGGAACACCCCCGTAAACATCGTGAGCGCGCCGAACAGCGCCAGCGTGGTGAACCAGATATCGGTGCCGCCCAGCGACGGGTTCAGGCGCGCCAGCAGATAGACCCCGGCCTTCACCATGGTGGCCGAGTGCAGGTAGGCGGAGACCGGTGTCGGCGCGGCCATTGCGCGCGGCAGCCAGAAGTGGAACGGGACCTGTGCCGACTTGGTAAAGGCCCCGATCAGTATCAGGATCAGCAGTGGCAGGTACAGCGAGTGTTCGCGGACAACATCGCCGTTGGCCAGGATCTCGGAGAGTTCGTACGAGCCCCCCGCCATCGCCAGCATGACGATCCCGGCAAGCAGCGCCAGGCCACCACCCACGGTAACAATCAGGCCCTGCAGTGCGTACTTCCGGGCGTCCGCGTTCTCGTGGTTGTAGCCGATCAGCAGATAGGACGTGATGCTGGTCAACTCCCAGAACACGAACATCGCGATCAGGTTATCCGCCAGCACCAGCCCCAGCATGGAGCCCATGAAGGCGAGGATGATCACGTAGAAGCGCCCGAGATCCCGGTGCCCCTCGAGATAGCGCCCGGCATAGGTGACGATGAAGAACCCGATGCCCGAGATCAGCAGCGCGAACAGCAACGACAGGCCATCCACCAGGAACGACAGGTGGATATCGAGACCCGGCAGCCACGGCCAGCTGAGCACGATGGACTCGCCACTGGAGACCGCGGGCAGGAAACTCAGGAAATAGAGGAACAGCGCCGCCGGGAGAATCCCCAGCACCCAGCCACTGGCACGACCGGTCACTCGATGGACCGCGGGCGCAATCGCGGCCACCAGGAATGTTGACAGAATTGCGTAGAGCATCCGGCCAGCTGAGTCCTTTTGCGTCGGGCGTTATCCGCGTGACACCGAAACCTGCCTGGAATCACGCTCCTGGAGTTGCGTCCGTCACCCAGGACCACCGGCGACGGCTTCAAAACAGCTGCGAAAGCCTAATGGCTCGACGAGCGCCACGCAAGAAACGCGAAGCGGGACACGCCTCTTGCCCCCGGAGAAACTCCCGGGGGTGAGACGATCAGTACCAGTCGCTGCGACGGCGGCGAAGCGGGATGCGCGTCAGGATGATGCCGAGAATCAGGCTGCCAACGGTCACCGCCGCGCCGGTCATGAACCAGCGCCGCTGACTGTCGGCCTGCATGACCTCCACCTGCCGACGATACTCGTCCGCGGAATCACGCGCATCGACCAGCTCGCTCTCCAGACGTTGGTTCTCGCGCTGGATCTCCTGCGGGCGCGCCGCCACGTCACGCAGTTCCTCGAGCTCGGATTCCATATCCGCCACCTGCAGCTCGAGATCGTCACGCTCGGACTCGAGTTCGCCGCGGATATCCAGCAGTTCGGCAATCCGGCCCTCCTGGTCGTCCGCGCCCGAGCGGATCTCGGCCAGCTCGCTCTCGACCTCTTCCAGGCGTTCCCGGGAATGCGGTTCATCCTGCAGGTAGCGAGTCAGAATCCAGGCCTCGGTACCGCTCGGCAGGCGAATACGGGTATGGCCATCACCGCTCTCCTCGAGCACCGTGACCTCCTGCCCGGAGCGCACCGAACTGATGATGCGGCTGTTCGGCCCGGTGCCGTTGCGCACCCCGACCTCCAGCTCGTCGCTGACAAAACGCGTGGTCTCGGCCATTACCGCCGTCGCGGTCAACCCACCCAGGACCAGTATTCCGGTTACCGTCAGCCCGCGAATCACCCGCTGCACCTGCATGCCCATGTCCTGCCTCTCACCTGGTAGCCTGATCCGGCCATTTACTTGAGGGAGCGCATTCTACAGCGGCATTTGCGCCGCGCGGGAATGCTCCGTCTATGGGGTGATCCCCGTCACATTCCGGGGTCCGCCCCCCGGGAAGACGCTGCATGTCCCATCAGCCGCTCGCGTACCGCGCGCGGCGGAAAGGTCACCAGCTCGAACAGGGCCGGCAGGAGCCGCCGCAGCTGCAGCGCGATCACGGCCAGCAGGTGCAGCACACCCGTTAGTAGCGCCAGCACGATGCCAAGCAGTCCCCCGACCAGCACCCGTACCGCCTGCAAGAGGGAGACCAGCCACAGCGGCGCAAGTGCCATCACCAGCGGAACCACCAACCCGACGGCCGCGCCGACCAGCTGCTCGGTCCAGTACAGCGTGGGCGGAGGCGCCACTTCTCCGGCCATCAGCGTCTCCAGAAGCTCGTTCCGATAACGCACCCACTCGAGGTGAAAGCCCGCCAGTCCGGACAACGCGACTACAGCACCCAGCACCAGTAATGCCATGACAACCAGCCCCATACGGGCCCAGTTGTCGCGCTCCATTACCGCCTGCGGCAACAGCCGGATCGCCCCTCGGCTTTCGGCCAGCAGCCACCCGCTCACCAGCGCAATCCCCAGCAGCAGGGCAATGATCCGGTCCGACAGCGCGCCGGGCCCGGCATCCTCGGCGGCCGGGAACTGCCCGGCGAACGGTGGCCCGAAGAGCTGGTGGTACACGATGACCGCCAGCCCCGTCAGTGCGAGGCCCACCAGCCCCAGCAATCCCTGACTGACGGCCTGGGCATACGACGGCAGCTGGTGCCGGATCGAAGGCTCGGTCTGTTCACAGCGCGCCAGGGCACGGTCCAGACGATCGCCCTGGCGCTGCAGGTCACCGAGGCGCCTTTGCAGACTTTCCAGCCGATCCACCAGCTGGTCCACCGGCGACTCCAGCCGCCGCCGGGCCGCCAGCATGCCCTGAGCAAGTTGCCTATGCTCTTCCATGCCCAGGCGCGCAATACGCAGGATCGTCTCCTGGATATCCTGCGCCAGTCGCTGGCTCTGCGGGGTATCGCTAACAGGGGTACTGGCCAGCGCCTCGAGACGGCTCACCCAGGCGGGCTCCTCGAGCAGACGGGTCTCATCGTTTTCATAAGCCTCGCGCAGGGCGCGCAAGGTGTCGGCCGCCTCTTGGCGAAGCTCCGGCATCTGCGCCAGATCATGTCCTACCAGGTGGCCATAGCGACGCTCCAGAGCTTCCACCGCCCCGTGGATTCGGTCCGCTTCCAGACGTGCCAGATAGCCGCGATGCCAGCCCGTCACGGCATCCCGCAGATGCACGAGGTGTCGCCGCAAGGCACAGCACACGCGAACCAGCCCGCCCGTGATCGCGAACAGCACCGCGCGCACCGGTTCTCGCGCCCAGTCCAGCAGCACGATGGCGATGATGATCGCCAGAGTCACAATCAGGATCGTGATAGCCACGCCACCCCCTCGTCGATTCTGCCTGGTACCCGGACGCGCCGAGCCCCATCCCCGCACGGTTTGCGACCGGCTCCCGCCCGCCGCCGGTTCTCTCCGGCCGCGATTATGGCCGATCCAGCCTCGCGACGCGCGGCCCACCCCACGTGCTCAAGTTTGTCGCCGCGACGCCGATAGGAGGTGTAAATCCCCGGAGAACTTCGATGCTGCAGACCGATCTACTCCCCGTCGCAGACCCCAAACCAACCGGGCAGCCCGGCTGGCTGGACGCCGGCTTCACTGCCGGCTGGCTTCCCGCGTTTCGCCATCGCGGTACCGGAGAGGTGCATGCCAGCCATCTGGAAGACGGCCGCCTGGCCTGCACTCATATTCTCGACACCCTGCCCGCGGGCTGGATCGCCGAGCGCGACGCCGAAGGACGCCCCGGCGCGCTGGTGGCCGACATCCAGGCGGGCTACCTGCGCGGGTCGCGCTTCTACACGCTGGCCGAGCTGTTGCGCTACCCCTGCGATGCCTGACGCCCGCGGCTGAACGGCCGCGAACGCGAGCGCGCCACGCCGGCCGGTAACCGGCGGAATTGCTTTTGCGCGCGGGTTTCGGTCCAATACCGGGCTTTTCCCCGAGCGGCGCCCCCATGCAGAAGAATCAGTACGATCGCGACGAACTCCTGGCCTGCGGCTACGGCAACATGTTCGGCCCGGGCAACGCCCAGTTGCCGGTCCCCAACATGCTGATGATGGATCGCATCCTGGAGATCAACAGCGACGGCGGCGAGCATGGCAAGGGCCAGATGATCGCCGAGCTGGATATCGACCCGGACCTGTGGTTCTTTGCCTGCCACTTCCCCGGCGACCCCGTGATGCCCGGCTGCCTGGGGCTGGACGCGATGTGGCAACTGGTCGGCTTTTACCTCGCCTGGCTGGGCAACCCCGGACGTGGCCGCGCCCTTGGCGTGGGCGAAGTAAAGTTCACCGGCCAGGTCCTGCCCACCGCGAAGAAGGTCACCTATCGCATCGACATGAAGCGGGTGATTTCGCGCAAACTGGTGCTGGGCATTGGCGACGGCATCGTCGAGGTCGACGGCCGGCCGATCTACGAGGCCCACGACCTGCGCGTGGGCCTGTTCACCTCCACCGAAAACTTCTGACCTGAGCGGCGAGCCTGCTCCGGCAGGAAGCTAGTCCGCCGCCAACGGCGCGGGCGTGGCGTCCGGGTGAAAGCGGTGGCCCTGGCGCAGGCAATAGCGCAGCCACTTGAACAGAAACCGGTTGTGCCGCCAGCGGCAGCCCAGCCCCGGGTGTCCCGCGATGGTATCGATCACCAGATCTTCGCCGCTGCGCCGGCAATGACGCCCCAGTACCTCGGCCTGCCGCGCATCGTGAAACAGGCGCACCCGGGCATCCGGTTGCAGACGCGGTTCGTCGCGCCCGGCAAAGGCATAGGTGAGTCGGAGCGTGGTCGTGTACCGCGTGCGCTCCAGCACCTCCAGGTGCAGATCCAGCGCTCCCTCGACCCGCGAGACCGCACGCACCGGCTGACGATGCAGCTCCGGGCACAGACGGCGTACCGACAGGTAGTTTTCCTCGTACATCTCCATCAACGCCGCGAAGGTGACCGGGCGTGGTTCGAGATGGGCGGGGGTGCGGGTATCCAGCAACATGCCGCGCAGTCTAACAGCCCCCGGGCAAACACTGGCCAATGTACCCGCTCGCAATAGTGTCCCGTTTTCCACGATCCACCCTTCGCTGCACCATTGCCAACATCGCCGGGTCCAAGTCGGCCGGTGGATGGCGCCTGCCGAAAACCATACGCAAACCCACCGCCAGGCACGGGACACCCCCGACCCTTTTTGGTACCGTCGAACAAGACGGGATTCACCGGTGCGCGTTAACCAACAAGGACTCACGACTCCATGGATATCAGTGTCGTCACGACCCGGCCATTCACCGACCAAAGACCAGGCACCTCGGGCCTGCGCAAGCGGGTACGACAGTTCCGGCAGCCCCACTACCTGGAAAACTTCATCCAGAGCATCTTCGAGGCGCACCCCGACCTGTGCGAAGGCGAGCTGATCCTCGGCGGCGACGGACGCTTCCACAACCGCGAGGCCATCCAGACCATCCTGCGCATGGCCGCTGCCAACGACGTCAAGAAGGTCGCGGTCGGGCATGCCGGCCTGCTGTCGACACCGGCCGCCAGCCACCTGATCCGCTCGCGCGGTGCCGCCGGCGCCATCATCCTCTCGGCCTCCCATAACGCAGGCGGGCCCGAGGGCGATTTTGGCGTCAAGCTGAACACGGCCAACGGCGGACCCGCGCCAGCCAGCATCACCGATGCCATCTTCGAACGCAGCAAGGTGCTGACTCACTACCGGATCGCCAGTGGCACGCCGCACGTCGACATCGACCACCTGCACAGCACCCATCTCGGCGAGATGTCGATCGAGGTTGTCGACCCCGTGGGCGCCTATGCCGACCACATGGCGACCCTGTTCGACCTCGAACGCATTGGCGAATTGCTGCGATCGGACTATTTCCGTATGCGCTTCGACGCGATGCATGCGGTCACGGGGCCCTACGCCGAGGAGATCCTGATCAATCGCCTGGGCGCCCCCGGCGATGCCCTGCTGCGCGCGGAACCGCTGGCCGACTTCGGCGGACGCCACCCGGACCCGAACCTGGCCCATACCCGCGAGCTGCGAGAGGCCCTGTACGGGCGCAACCCGCCGGACTTTGGCGCGGCCTCCGACGGCGACGGCGACCGCAACCTGATCCTGGGCCCGCATTTCTTCGTCACGCCGTCCGACAGCCTGGCCATCATGGCGGCCAACGCCCACCTGATCCCCGCGTTCTCCGACGGGCTGAAGGGTGTGGCGCGCAGCATGCCGACCAGCCAGGCGGTGGACGTGGTCGCCGAGGCGCTCGGCATCCCCTGCTTCGAGACCCCCACGGGCTGGAAATTCTTCGGCAACCTGCTGGACGACGGCCGCATCCGCCTGTGCGGCGAGGAGAGCTTTGGCACCAGCTCCGATCATGTGCGCGAAAAGGATGGCCTGTGGGCCGTGCTGTTCTGGCTAAACCTGCTGGCCGCCCGCCGCCAGTCGGTGGAAGAGATCGTGCGCGACCACTGGCGCGACTACGGCCGCCACTACTACACCCGGCATGACTACGAAGGGCTGGACACCGCCCGCGCCGAACAGGTAATGGCGCGCATCGGCGAGCAGCTCTCGAGCCTCCCGGGGCAGTCGCTCGCCGGTATGCGTGTCGCGGAGGCGGACGACTTTGCCTACCGCGACCCGGTGGACGGCAGCGTGACCGAGCACCAGGGCCTGCGGGTCCTGTTCGAGGGCGGCGCGCGCATCGTGTTCCGCCTCTCCGGGACTGGCACCGAAGGGGCGACCCTGCGCATCTACATCGAGCAGTACGAGACCCACCCTGAACACCTGGACCGCGAGCCGCAGGAGCTGCTGCGCCCGCTGATCGAGGCGGCCGTGCGACTGGGTGACCTGCCGGGCCTGACCGGTCGCGACAAACCCGATGTGATTACCTGACCCAACCCGCGGTCCACCGCTGATGGACATCGTCGCCACCCGGCAGCGCTGGACGCATGGCTATGCGTTCGTGCTGGCCGCCACCGCCTCGGCGGTCGGGCTCGGCAACATCTGGAAGTTCCCCTACATCCTCGGCCAGAACGGGGGCGGCGCCTTTCTCGCCGTGTACCTGCTGACCATTGCGCTGATCGGCATCCCGATCATGATGGCGGAGGTCATGATCGGGCGGCGTGGTCGCCGCTCCCCCGGGTATGCGGCCCTCGCCGTCGCCCGCGAGGCGCGTGTCCGCGACGCCTGGCAGATGGTTGGCTGGATCGGGATCATCGCCCTGTTCGTGATCATGACCTTCTACGCCGTGGTCACCGGCTGGGTCTTCTCCTATGTGCCACGCGCCGCCAGCGGGGCCTTCGCCGGCGTGGACGCGCCCGAGGTCATCGCAATCTTCGAAGGGGTTCAGACGTCGCTTTCGGGGATGCTGCTGTGGACTACGCTGGGCCTTGCGGCGACCTTCGCGATTGTGGCCCTGGGGCTGCGCAACGGGCTGGAGCGCGGTGTGGCACTGGTGATGCCGCTGTTGTTCGCCCTGCTGCTGGCCGCCATGATCGGCGGTCTCTGGGTCGGCGACGTCGAAACCGCCCTGGACTTCATGTTCCGCCCGGACTTCTCCGCTCTCGACCGGCACAGCCTGGTAATCGCGGTCGGTCATGCGTTCTTCACCATGACCCTGGCTGCCGGCGTGCTGATGATGTTCGGCGCCTACCTGCCCAGGAGGACCTCCATCGCCGGCACCGCGATCGGGGTTGCGATCGCCGACACCGTGATCGCACTGATCGCCGGGGTCGCGATCTTCCCCGTGGTCTTTGGCTATGGTCTGGATCCGGCCGCCGGCCCCGGTCTGATGTTCGAGGCCCTGCCGCTGGCCCTGTCCGCGGTCCCGGCGGGGGTCATGCTCACCACGCTGTTCTTCGCGGCGCTAAGCCTCGCGGCCTTCAGCACCATGATCGCGAATGTCCAGGTATTCGTGCATCTATTGCACGACCACTTCGGCATCTCCAACCTGCAGGCCGCCCTGGGTAGCGCGCTGGCCATCTGGGGTTTCAGCCTGATCACGATCTTCTCGTTCACCGGGGCCGGCTGGGCCCAGATCGACCTGGTCGTGCTGGGGCGCGAGCTGCCAACGCTCTACCACCTGCTGGAACACACGGCCATCAATATCCTGCTGCCGGTCAGCGGCCTGCTGATCGCGCTGTTTGCCGGCTGGATCCTGCCTGCGACCATCACCCGTGACGAACTGGGACGGCCGCCGATGGCCTTCCATATCTGGCGGCTGATCCTTCGCTATATCGCACCGATCGCCCTGCTGACCCTGTTCTGGCAGAACTCGGTGATCGTCAACCACCTGCCATTGACCTGAGCGACCCCGCACCGGCACCCCGCGCGGAACCCTGATTCCGGAGTCGCCCGTGGAACCGTCGCCACCCAGAACGCTGGACCCACCGGTACGCCTTTCTGCTCTCGGCCAGACAGACCCGGAGGCACGTCCGCATCAGAACCGCTGAGCCGCGGCGACCGGATGCGGGGCCGCCATCGCGGCTGCTCAGTCTGGCTGACCGTATTCCCCTTTGCCGATACCGGCGTTCCTTGTCACGGCCACCTCACGGACACGGACGCAGACCGCACAAGGCCCCGTTAGAATGCACGGATGAACGGCGAGTGGATGATCACCTTCGAGATCGCGGCGACGCTGTTTGCCGGACTCGGGCTGTTCTTCGTCGGTATCCGCCTGCTCAGCGAGCACCTGCGCCAGCTCGCGGACCAGCGGCTGCGTGCACTGGTGGGGCGCGCGACGGGCTCCAATCGCGCCGCCGCCTTCCTGGGTCTTGTGGGCGGGGCGATCACACAGAGCATCCACGCGGTGATCTTCGTTCTGATCTCGCTGGTCACCGCCGGCGTGCTCGACGCCCGGCGTGCCCAGCCGGTGATCAACTACGCCAACCTCGGCACCTCGTTGCTGGTCCTGATCGCCGCGCTCGACCTGACCCTGATGGTCTTCATCCTGGTTGGGGTCACCGGGCTGCTGTTCTACTTCGACCGCGACCAGTCCGCGCGCGTCCGTCACCTGATCCGCGCCCTGCTCGGCATCGGCCTGCTGTTCCTCGGGCTGATGTTCATCAAGGAAGGGGCCAAGCCCCTCACCGATCTGACCTGGATGACCGGCCTGATGTCGCTTTCGGCGCAGTCGCTGCTGATCGCGTTCGCCACCGGGCTCGTATTTGCGGTGATCGCGCACTCGGCCTCCAGCATCACGATCGTGACGATGGCACTGGCCGCCAGCGGCGTGATCGACCTCGAATACGGCCTGATGGTCGTCTACGGGGCCAGCTTCGGCACGGGCATCTCGACGCTGATCCTGGCCGCCTCGCACAAGGGGCTTGGGCGCCAGCTGGCGCTTTACCAGTTCATCCTCAAGGCGCTGGGCCTGATCCTGCTGCTGCCGCTGTTCTGGATCGAGTTCTACGGCGGCGTCCCGTTGATCGCCTCGGGGCTGGAAGCACTCGCGATCGGCATCAGCCTGCAGATTGCCCTCGCCTACATCCTCTACCAGGTCGTCTGCGACCTGGCGATGCACCCGGTGCACGCCCCCGTCGCGCGCTTTCTGGAACGCACGGCACCCCCGACCGAGGAAGAGGCCCTGGGCAAGCCGCATTACATCTACGCCGGGGCGCAAAACGACGCCGGGTCCGCGCTGGTACTGGTGGAGAAAGAGCAGCTGCGCCTGCTCAAGCGGCTACCCGACTACCTCGACAGCGTGCGCGACGACAGCGACGGCGCCCGCCACGAGCGCCTGGCCCTGCATCGCGGCAACCTGCAGGTCACCGAGGCGCTCGAACAGTTTCTAGACGAAATCCTCTCCGGAGCCCTGAGTGGGGCCACGCTCGATCATGCGATCGTGCTGAAGAACCGCAATCAACTGCTGCTGCAACTGGAAGACACCCTGAACGACCTCGCCACGGAGATCGAGCGTTCCCTCCATGCGGACGCCTCCGCCGAGGCCCGCGCCCTGACCCACAACCTGGTCGAGACGCTCCACATGATGCTGCTGACGCTGACCGACGCGGCACGCACCGGCGATACCGAGGATATCGCCCTTCTGCAGTCCCTGACCCACGACCGCTCGGAGCTGATGGACTCGATCCGTCGCCGTCTGCTGGCCTCCAGCGACCTCGACGGCAGCGTACGCGACGCGGTGTTTGGCGCGACCAGCCTGTTCGAGCGCGGTATCTGGGTGCTGCGGCGCTATGCGCTTCTGTTGACGCCGCCAGAGGGGGCCTCCTACGAGGCCGACCCCGCCACCGCCCCCACCAAGTCTTAACGCTATATTCCTGATCACACGGCGAAGCTCGTTGCCACGGTGTGGCTGGGCCTGGTTCGGCATCCGGTGTTTACGGTGGCTTCGTCTTGCCGCCTGCCAGGCGCTGTTTCGGCAGCGCGCCCCGAGGTACTTCTTTGCTCGTGCAAAGAAGTACCCAAGAAACACGCCCGGGATTCGCCCGGGAACCTTGCTCCGGCCGCGCCAGGCCGGCGGCGCTGAAACTCGCTACGCCTTTGGCTTCGCTCAGACAGTCAGCGCCTTCTCCCGGCCTGTCACGCCCTCCACAAGGGGCTCATATCGGGAGGGAAGGTCAAAACAGAAGGCGTCCCCACGTGGCGACTAATTCCTGGTAACCGAGCAACGAGCACCCCCCCCCCTTGGCGCCCGCTCGCGGGCGCGGCACGCCATGGCCGAAGGCCGCGCGTGCCCAGGATGTCGGAATACCTTGCCTCCAACCATTGGCACAAACGTCGGGTTAGCCGTTGTCTTGACCTTCATCCCCCCGTATGAAGCCCCTTACGGAAGGGTCCTCGGGACGGAAGAGAGGCGCTGACTGTCTGAGCGAAGCCAAAGGCGTAGCGAGTTTCAGCGCCGCCGGCCCGAGGGCCCTGGAGCAAGGTCCCCGGGCGGAATCCGGGTGCGCCTCGACGGGTACTTTCTTGGGCAAGCAAGAAAGTACCTCGGGGTGCGCTGCCGAAACAGCGCAGGCAGGCGGCCGGACGAAGCCACCGTAAACGCCAAAGGACGGACCAGGCCCAGCCTCGAAACGGTATCAGGCGAGGACCGACGCGAGGCGGTCCAGTGCTTCGCGCAGGCGGGATTCGCGCTGGGTGTAGGCGATGCGCAGGTAGCGCTGGCCTGCGCTGGGGCTGAAGTCCGTGCCCGGCGTCAGGGCCACGCCCGCCTCGTCGAGGATGCGCGCACAAAGCGCCTCGGAGTCGTCCCCGTGCGCCGTGCAGTCGGCGTAGATGTAGAACGCCCCATCGGGGCGGGCCTGGACCTCGAGGCCCAGTGCCGGCAGGGCCTCCAGCAGCACGTCACGCCGCGTCTGCAGTTCGCGCACCTGGCGTTGCAGGATCTCCTCGGTCTCGGGGGCAAAGGCCTCGACTGCGGCCGTCTGCGCCATGCTGGCCGGGGCCACGAACAGGTTCTGGGCAATCCTGCGAACCGGGTCGATCCACATCTGCGGGACCACCATCCACCCTAGCCGCCAGCCGGTCATCGCGAAGTACTTGGAAAAGCTGTTGATCACGATGACATCGGGATGGAAGGCCGCGGCACTGCGCTGCGGCTCGTCGAACAGGATCTGGCCGTAGATCTCGTCCACGATCGCCAGACCGCCCCGCGCCCGTACGACATCCACGATGTCCGCCAGACGATCAGCGGACAGCCGGGTGCCAGTGGGATTTGCGGGCGAGCCGAGCAGCACGGCCCGGGTCCGCTCGCCCCAGGCCTGCGCTACCGCCTCGGCCGTCGGCTGGAAGGCGTGCTCGGCCCCCACCGGAAGTCCCACCGGGACGGCCCCGCGCGCGGCGACAAACTGGCGGTTGCAGGCATAGCCCGGGTCGGGGAGCAGTACCTCCTCGCCAGGATTCACTCCGGCGGCCAGCGCGAGCAGGATCGCGGCGGAGGCCCCCGCCGTGATCACGATGCGTTCGGGGTCGACGTCGGCCTGATGGCGACGGCGGTAATCGGCCGCGATGGCCTCGCGCAGTTCACGGGTGCCATGCGCGGGGGTATAGCGGGTATCCCCGGCCGCCAGCGCCAGCTCCCCGGCGCGCAGTACGGCAGGGGGTGTGGGAAAGTCCGGTTCACCCACCTCCAGGTGGATGATATCGCGCCCGGCACGCTCGGCCGCCTGGGCGCGCGCCAGGATGTCCATCACCCGGAAGGGCTCGACCGCGCGGCCGAACGCGGACAGCGCAGGGGCGCCCGGCGCCTCCACGGATGTCCGGCTCGGATCAGCGCCGGACATGGCGCATCATGCGCTTTCGCTTGCGCTGCTGGCGGGGGGTGAGGATATTGCGACGCCCGGCGTACGGGTTGCGTCCGGAGCGAAACTCCATGCGCAGTGGTGTCCCGACCAGCCCCAGGTGTTTGCGGAAGAAGTTCTCCAGGTAGCGCTTGTAGCTCCCCGGCAGGGCATCCGTCTGGTTGCCGTGGATCACGATGACCGGGGGATTCTGTCCGCCCTGATGGGCATAGCGCAGCTTGATCCGGCGACCGCTGACCAGCGGTGGAGCATGCTCGGCGACTGCACTCTCCAGCAGGCGGGTCAGTTCGGGGGTAGAGACCTTGGCGAACGCACTGGTATGCGCCTCCTGCACGTCTTCGAGCAGGTGGCCCACATTGGTGCCATGCAGGGCGGAGATCAGCCGCAGCCGGGCGAAATTGACGAAGCCGAGGCGCCGGTCCAAGTCGTCGCGCACCCGCTCGCGTTCCTCCGGCGCCATACCGTCCCACTTGTTCACCGCGAGCACCAGCGCGCGACCGGAGTCGATCACCAGGCCCAGCAGGTGGGCATCCTGTTCCGACAGCCCGGCCTGGGCATCCATCACCATGATCACGACATGAGCGGCCTCGATCGCCTGCAACGTCTTGATCACGCTGAACTTCTCGATGGTCTCGTGCACACGCGCCCGCCGCCGCACCCCCGCGGTGTCGATCAGGGTGTAATCCTGTCCGTCGCGCGAGAACGGGACAAAGATCGAGTCACGGGTCGTGCCGGCGACGTCCGTGGCCACCACGCGGTCGTCACCGAGGATACGATTGACCAGCGTGGACTTGCCGACATTCGGGCGCCCGACAATGGCCACGCGGATGCCGGGCCAGTCGTCCAGCGCGGCCTGCTGAGAGGCCTCGTCCAGCCCGTCCTCCGCGGCCTCCTCCCCTGCTCCCTCGGCCGCTTCGGACTCGCGCCGTTCGGCGGCCACGGCCCGCCGGACCTTCTGCATCAGGCCCTTGATGCCGCGACCATGGGCGGCGGCGATCGACGTGATCTCGCCCATGCCCAGGGTATAGAACTCGGCGCTCACAGCATCGGCATCCAGGCCGTCGGTCTTGTTCACCACGACCCGGGCCTTGACCCCGGCCGAGCGCAGCTGGTCGGCAATCGCCTGGTCCTGAGGGGTCAGGCCATCGCGCGCATCCACCAGGAACAGGACATGATCCGCCTCCGCGACGGCGCGCCGGGTCTGCTCGGCCATCGCGCGGTCCATCTCGGCGCCCTCGCCCGACAGACCACCGGTATCCACCACCAGGTAGGGGAAGTCGCCGACCTTGCCGATGCCGTACTGGCGATCGCGGGTGAGGCCCGCAACATCGGCTACCAGCGCATCACGCGAGCGCGTGAGCTGGTTGAACAGGGTCGACTTGCCGACGTTCGGCCGGCCGACCAGGGCAATGACAGGGATCATCAGGCAACGCTACCGCAACCGCAGGATCCGGGGGTATGTGCCAGCGACGCTCATTCCCCGGAGTCCAGACGCGGATTGACCGCGGTGAGCCGACCGTTGTCGGTCACCACGTAGAGGATGTCGTCCACCAGCACGGGGCGGGTCACGACCGCGCCGGAACTCGCCCGCAGACGCGCCACGATGCGCCCGTCCTCCAGGTGGAACCAGTGCAGGTAGCCTTCGTAATCCCCGACGATGGCGTAGTCACCGACCACGACCGGGGCGGTGACGCCGCGCAGGCGTAGCTGGTCGCTCTGCCAGAGATCGGCGCCATTGCGCGGGTCCACCCCCCACAGGTGGCTCTCGGCATCGGTGACCGCGAGGACGTTCGCCTCGTTCGTCACGTCCCCACCCTGATAGGACGAAAAGTCGCGGGCCCAGAAGATCTCGCCCGAGTCCAGGTCGATGGCGGCCAGGCGCCCCTGATACCCGGATGCGATCGCCGCACCCTGGTAGATCGGCATGTAGCCGTCGACATCGACCATGCGCTCCACTTCCGAACGCCCGGTCGGGATGCCGAGGGTGGTCTCCCACAGCACGTTGCCGCGCTCCCGCCCGAGCATCACCACACGGCCGTTATCGAAGCCCGTGAGCACGCGTCCGGCCGTCATCTGAGGCCGGTGCGCACCGCGCAGGCTCAGCGAGGGCGTGGTCCGCAGCGCGGTCCATTGCGTGGCCCCGGAGGCCGCATCGAGGGCATGCACGCGACCATCGTTGGTGCGTGCAATCACCACCCCCGAGGCGACATCCGAGACCGCCACGACCTCGCTGGACAGACGCGAGCGCCAGCGCTCGCCATCGCCCTGCAGATCCACCGCTATGGCCTCGCCCTCCAGGGTGCCGATCACGGCGATCTCGTCGCCCACACCGACACCCGCCGACACCCGGGCGTCGTCCAGGCGCAGCCGCCAGCGCTGGCTTCCGCTCTCGGGGTTCATCCCCGAGACGCGGCCATCGGCATCCACCATCACCAGCATGTCGTCCGCCACCCCCGGATAGACCTGCCAGAGAAAGCGTTCACCACCGCTCCCGACCGAACGCGACCACAGCTGTTCCGGCTGCGCCTCCGCCTCGAAATCGGGCAGGTCGGCCGGGGGCTCCGTGGTATCGCGTTGCCACAGGCCACAGGCACTCAGCGACAGCATGAGCGCACCGGCAATCAGCAGGCGCATGGCAGTCTTCGTCGGGGCAGGCACGGACATGGAACAGTAATCCTTTAGGCGGAGAGCTCTTCGTACTTCAGGCTCAGGTATTCGGGTGTGTGGCCATGGTCGAGCGCTTCGCGATAGCGCTCGCGGGCCCGGTCGAGATCCCCGCGCGCCCGCGCGAGGTCGCCTTCCAGTTCCAGGCGCAAGCCACGAAAGGCATCGCGGCGCACGTCGTCGAGGGCCGATTGGGCATCATCATACTGCTCCGCCAGAATCATCTGGCGCGCCATGCGCAGGGTGAGCAGTTCCCGGTAGCCCCGATCCGGCGCGGCATCACGAGCGGCGCTCAGGGCCTCGATCGCCCCCTCGTGGTCGCTCTCGGAAACCGCCAGGTCGGCACGGAACACCCAGGCCAGCGAGCGGTACGGTGTTCCCCGGCCCTGCTCGATCAACTGGTCAGCCAGCTCCATCGCACGGGCATTATCGCCGGCCTGCGCCGCGCCCTGCATGGCGATATACATGTCGGAGGCGCCGGCCGCGCGCTCTTCCTGGTGACCGCTCCACCAGTTCCAGCCGATCAGGCCAGCGACGCCCAGCACCAGGCCGGCGATAATGGCGATCGCATTGTCCGACCACCACTGTTTGATGCGCTCGGCTTTTTCTTCGTCGGTGAGGTAACTCATGGTCCTCTCGATTCTCTAGTTTCGATACGTACTGAACGCGCGTCAGGCGTCGATAGCGTGCAGGGCCTGCTCCAAATGGCGCGCCAGCCCCTCGCGCGGTACGGTACTTTGTTCAGCTCCGGGCGATCTTAACGGCTTCACCGTCACGGTGCCCGCGGCGTGTTCGTCAGTTCCGAGCACCAGGGCAAAATGCGCACCCAGGCGATCCGCCCGTTTCATCTGTGACTTGAAGCTGCCGCCCCCGCAGTGCTGGACCAGCCGCAGCCCGGGCAGTTCGCTGCGCAGCAGCTCGGCCAGCGCCAGCGCCGACCCCACCATTTCGTCACCGCCCACGACCAGGTAGGCATCCGGCCCTGGCGGCTGCGGTGCGTCTTCCCGGGCTTCCAGCAGCGCGACCAGGCGCTCCAGCCCCATGGCCATGCCAATAGCCGGGGTGCCACGTCCACCCAGCTGCTCCACCAGGCCGTCATAACGGCCGCCGGCGCAGACCGTGCCCTGGGCCCCCAGGTCGTCCGTGATCCACTCGAACACGGTGTGCGTATAGTAGTCCAGACCACGTACCAGACGCGGGTTGTGGACGTATTCGATACCCAGCACGTCCAGATGCGACCGCAGGGCGTCGAAATGCGCGCGCGATTCGTCGTCCAGGTGGTCCATCAGGCTGGGCGCGTTCGCGACCACCGCGCGCGTCTCCGGGTGCTTGCTGTCCAGAATGCGCATCGGGTTGTCGTGCAGCCGCCGCAGCGCCTCTTCGTCCAGCGAATCGCGGTGCTGCTCCAGGTAGGCGATCAGCTGTTCCCGATACTGCGCGCGACTCGCGGGCGTGCCCAGGGTATTCAGCTCGAGACGGACATTGTCCAGGCCCAGCATCTGCCAGAGCCGCGCGGTCATGGCGATCATCTCGGCGTCTACATCCGGGCCCTGGAGGCCGAACACCTCCACCCCGACCTGGTGGAACTGGCGATAGCGGCCCTTCTGCGGACGCTCGTGGCGGAACATCGGCCCCAGGTACCAGAGCCGCTGGACCTGATTGTGCAGCAGGCCGTGCTGAATGCCGGCGCGCACGCAGGAGGCCGTCGCCTCTGGCCGCAGACTCAGGCTGTCGCCATTGCGGTCCTCGAAGGTGTACATCTCCTTTTCGACAATATCCGTGACATCGCCGATGGAGCGCTTGAACAGTTCCGTTGCCTCGACCACCGGCATGCGGATCTCCTGGTACCCGTAGCGGCCCAGCAGGTCGCGCAGGCGGTCTTCCAGGTGCTGCCAGACATGGATCGACTCGGGCAGGATGTCATGCATCCCGCGGATGGACTTGATTGCTTTCATGTTGCCTTTGTGGATTCGGGACCGTTCACGCCGCCTAGGGAAACACTGATCAATGTAGACACTCGCTGCTTCGTCGCTCTTGCGTGCGAACAAGGCGCGGTGCGCAGCCGGTAGTGGTTCTACCGGCAAGCGGCGCAACGCAGGATCGGGGAACCTGGGGCGCCAACGCGAGCGTGTACATTGATCGGTGTTTCCCTAGCACGTGGACGGAGTCGAAAAAATCAGGGTTCGAGGTCGAAACGCGCGGTGCGGTCCCCGCGGATGTGCGACTCGAGATCGAAGGGCTCGTCATCCAGGGTCAGCTCGACCCCCTGGGCATTCCCCAGCACCACGCGCCCGGGCAATGTCAGCTCCAGTTCCTCGCGATCGCCTCCGCTCAGCACGCCGGTGAAGACGACCTCGTCGTCGGCATCGCGAATCTCGACCCAGGAGGTCTCGCTGACATCCAGCACCAGCCGGCTCATGCCCTCGCGTTCGGCCTCGCCGGCATCGGATTCCGCCGTTTCCTCCTCCTGTTCTGCGGAAGGCCTGGTCTCGCCCGTCAGAAGGGCCATGTCCGAAACCGGGCCGGGATCCTCGGCCACCTCATGCGCTTCGACGTCATCCGTCGCCGCGTCCTCCGAAGGTACCGGCTCGGTCAGGGTGTCCATCACGGGTTCCGGATCCCGTTCTGCATCCGCCTCGCTGGCCTCGCTCCCGGCTTCGGCTTCGGCCGGTGCCTCGGCCTGGGGTTCCGCCTCCTCGATCAGCGCTGGCGGAGCACCCAATTCATCGTCGGTGGTCGCGGGCGCTGCGTCCTGAGACACAGCCGCTGGATCGTCTTCCGTCCACCCCAGGGACGGAAACGACGGTGTCCCGCCTCCGCGCTCCGTCCAGGCGTACACCCCCAGCCCCAGCAGCCCCAGCAGTAGCAGGAAGGTCAGCCAGTACGGCGCGCTGGAACGCCGCCGTCCCCTGGAACGCGCGGAAGCAGTCGCCACCGCACGCAGCTCCGGCTCCGTCAGCCCGTGGCTCTCGAATGCCCGTAGCCAGGGATCGGCATTCACCCCGAGCTCGCGCGCACAGGCCCGCAGGTAGCCCCGAACATACGCCGGCGCCATATGGTCGAACCGGTTCGCCTCCAGATCCTCCAGTGTGCCCCGGCCAAGGTGGATCCGGTGCGCCAGCGTGGCGGTATCCAGACCGGCGGCCTCGCGCGCCCGGCGCAGGCTGTTGCCGGGCTCGCCTTCGCCGCTCTCGGGATCGGGAGGCGGAGGCTGGTCACGGGTTGTCAGACCACCCGCAGGAGGCACATCCGACGCGCCATGCGGATCATCATCCGTGGTACGCAGCGGCTCCATCTCGGAAACGGAATCGTCGACTTCGTCGACCCGGCCCAGGCCCGGCTCCTTGTCGTCACGCGGCTCAGCCACCATTACGCTCCATGTCTTCCAGGCGGACCAGCTCCATGCTGTCCGGATACTGACGGCGGAGGCGTTCCGCACAATCGTCCGCCGCCCGACGATTGCCGAGCGCCATCTCCGCCTGATAGCACAGGAACAGCGTCTCGGAATTCTCCACGCCCAGCCCTTCCAGGCGCTGGAGGAATGCCCGGGTCTGCATCGGGCGGTCGTCTCCGTAGGTCAGGCTCGCCATTTCCAGAAGGGCCCGCGGATACTGCGGGTTGATGCGCAGCGCCTCGCGGAGCTTCTCTTCCGCGCGCTCGCTGTCGCCGGCATCGGAGAAGCACACCCCGGAGTTCATCAGGGCAATCTCGCGCTGGTCGTAGTCCGGGTTGTCGATCGCCTTGGCGAACAGCTCCTGTGCCTCGTCAAAGGCCTCGCGCCGGCACAACAGTGCCCCGAGGCTCGTTTGCACATACGGGTTGCCATCGTCGCGCCGGAGCGCCCGCCGATAGTGTTCCTCCGCCCGGTCATACGCACCGCGGCGCTCGTAGACGTTCGCCATGCCCAGATTGGCGAGCGGATGGTTGGCGTCAAATTCCAGTGCCCGCTTCAGGTTGCGCTCGGCCTGGTCGACTTCGCCCTCGCGCAGGTACCCGATGCCCAGTTCGGCATTGACCTCCGCCGCTTCTGCACGCTCCCCGGTCACCTCGCGCTCCGCCATCGCGGCACAGCCCCCGAGGGCCACCCCCAGCACCAGCACAGCCAACGGGCGCCCCCATCGCCGCCCCATCAAGAGGCCCTCCGCGGCCGCTCAGGCAATTCGGCGTGCAGACGAATCATGCGCATCCCCCGGTTAGTACGGTCCTCCACCTGCCCCACCAGCTGTCCGCAGGCCGCGTCGATGTCGTCCCCGCGCGTGCGTCGCACCGTGGTCACGTAGCCCGCCTTTTGCAGCTGACGCTCGAAACGCTCGATATCCGCTTCGGCGGGGCGGTCGAAGGGCGCACCGGGAAACGGATTGAACGGGATCAGGTTGATCTTGCCCGGGATGCCCCGCAGCACGCCCGCGAGCTGATTGGCATGTTCGGGGCGATCATTCACGCCAGCCAGCAGCACGTATTCAAACGTGACACCGCTGTGGGCGCCCGTCGCCTCGACATAGCGCCGACAGCTCTCCATCAGGCGCGCGATCGGATACTTGCGGTTGATGGGGACCAGACGGTCACGCAGCGCGTCATTCGGGGCATGCAGGCTGACCGCCAGGGCCACATCGGTGTCCTCGCTGAGGCGGTCCAGCGCCGGCACCAGTCCGGAGGTCGACAGCGTCACCCGGCGACGGCTGAGGCCATAGGCATTGTCGTCGGTCATCAGCTGGCAGGCAGCGACCACGGCATCGTAGTTGGCCAGGGGCTCGCCCATGCCCATCAACACCACATTGCTGACCGCGCGGGGACGGCCCTGAGGGGCCGGCAGACGCTGCATCGCCAGCCAGACCTGGCCGATGATCTCGGCGGCCGTCAGGTTGCGATTGAAGCCCTGCTGGGCGGTCGAACAGAAGGTACAGTCCAGCGCGCAACCGACCTGCGAGGAGATGCACAGGGTGCCGCGTCCGGATTCGGGGATGAAGACGGTCTCGATCGCGTTGCCATCCGCCAGACGCAGCACCCATTTCACGGTACCGTCGCCAGAGGCCTTCTCCAGCGCGATCTCGGGCAGGGCAACCTCGGTTTCGCGCGACAGGCGCTCGCGCAGCTTGCGCGATACGTCCGTCATCGCGTCGAAGTCCGTGACTCCGCGCTGATGCATCCACTTGACGAGCTGCGTGGCACGGAAACGCGGCTCACCCCACTGCGCCAGCAGCTCGGTGAGCTGGCTGCGACTGTAACCCAGCAGATTCAGAGGTGTAGAGGTTTCCGCTGCCATGCTCGCGACCGGTTGAAAACACCCCCTAGTGTACTGTGCATGGGGGATGCCTGCCTACGGGGCCCGCAAAAGGCGCCGCGGCAGACGAAAAGGGCGCGGGCAGGACGATCCGCGCCCTTCCCGAACCGGTGCTTAACGGGTACGCGGGCAAACGCCGTCGTTGCCGAAGAAGAACTCGATCTCGCGCGCGGCGGTTTCCGCGGCATCCGAGCCATGGACAGCGTTCTCGTCGATGGAGGTCGCGAAGTCCGCACGGATCGTGCCCGGCGCCGCTTCCTTCGGATTGGTGGCACCCATGATTTCGCGGTTCTTGGCAATGGCGTCCTCGCCTTCGAGCACCTGCACCATCACCGGGCCGGAGATCATGAACTCCACCAGATCGTTGAAGAACGGGCGCTCCTTGTGCACGTCATAGAAGCCCTCGGCCTGTTCGCGGCTCAGATGCATCATGCGCGCGGCAACGATCTGCAGCCCGGCTTTTTCAAAGCGGCTGTAGATCTCGCCGATCACATTCTTGGAAACGGCATCCGGCTTGATGATGGACAGGGTACGTTCTGCGGCCATGCTGGCTCTCCTGACTAAGGTTGAAAAAACGGGGGCGATCCTGCTTCGCAAACGCAAGAACCCGCCAGACGGCGGGCTCCAGAGAGGCCCCGGCTAACGCGGGCGCCAGGCAGGAACAGCGTGCGGCGCGTAGTGTAGGCAAACTCGCGCCCGCATGCACGCGCCGCCCGCATCAGGCGTGCGCCGGCTTGCGGAACTCCACCTGCTTCCAGTAGCCGAACAGACTGGCCGGGGCCACCATCGCCGGCTCCTGCCCGGTCACGTTCACGAAGTCCTCGAACTCCATATCCGGCCGGAAGCCGACCGCGCGCGACAATGGCCGCAGGCAGCGCTCGAACCCCCGCAGTAGCCACTGCTGCGACGCGAAGTGGTTGATCACCAGGATCTGCCCGCCCGGACGGCAGACGCGCCACATCTCGGCAAACAACCGATCAGGGTTGGGCACCACAGTGGCAACGTACATCGCGACAACCGCGTCGAAGCTCCCGTCGGCAAATCCGAGCTTCTCGGCGTCCATCTCGCACAGGCCCGAGACCGCAGGCAGGCCGCCATTGAGGCGGCCACGCGCCACCTCCAGCATCTCGCGCGAGACGTCGATCCCGACGATCTCGCAGTCGTCCGGATAGTCCGGCAGCGAGAGCCCGGTGCCCACGCCCACCTCGAGCACGCGTTTGCCGGACAGCGGCGCCAGGGTCTCCTGGGCGCGCTCGCGTCCGGTCGCAAACACGCGTCCGAACGTGGCGTCGTAGTGCCGGGCGTAGCGCTTGTAGCTCTTGCGGATACTGACCAGATCCATGCCGTTACGTCCCGAATACCGATGGCCGGGCGCCCGTGGGCGCCCGCAGCGTGACAGGGCCCAGATCAGGCCTCGGACTCGACCGCCTTCATGCTCAGGCGGATACGCCCCTGCTTGTCCACTTCCAGCACCTTCACGGTGACCGAATCGCCCTCGGAAAGGAAGTCCGCCACGTTCTCCACCCGCTCATCGGAGATCTGCGAGATATGCACCAGACCGTCGCGGCCCGGCAGAATGGAGACAAACGCCCCGAAATCCATGATCTTCGCGACCTTTCCGGTGTACTGACGCCCGACCTCGATATCGGCGGTCAGCTCCTCGATGCGGCGCTTGGCCTCGAGACCCGCGGCCTGATCGGTGGAGGCGACTTTGACGGTACCGTCGTCCTGGATGTCGATCGTCGCACCGGTCTCCTCGGTCAGGGCGCGGATCGTGGCCCCGCCCTTGCCGATCACGTCACGGATCTTGTCCGGGTTGATCTTCATGGTGATAAAGCGTGGCGCGTGCGAAGACATCTCCTCGCGGTGGCTCGGCAGCACCTCGTTCATGCACCCGAGGATATGCATCCGGCCCTCGCGCGCCTGCGCCAACGCCTGTTCCATGATCTCGCGGGTGATCCCGTCGATCTTGATGTCCATCTGCAGCGCGGTCACGCCGTTGCTGGTACCGGCCACCTTGAAATCCATGTCGCCGAGATGGTCCTCGTCACCGAGGATGTCCGACAGCACGGCAAATCGATCGCCTTCCTTGATCAGGCCCATCGCAATCCCCGCGACCGGGGCCTTCAGCGGCACGCCGGCATCCATCAGCGCCAGCGAGGTACCGCAAACAGACGCCATGGAGCTGGAGCCATTCGACTCGGTGATCTCGGAGACCACGCGCACGACATAGGGAAAGTCTTCGGCCGTCGGCATCACCGCCGCCACACCCCGCTTGGCCAGACGGCCATGCCCGATCTCGCGGCGCTTGGGCGAGCCGACGAAACCGGTCTCGCCGGTGCAGTAGGGCGGGAAGTTGTAGTGCAGCATGAAGCGGTCACGGCGCTCGCCCTCGATCGCGTCGATCACCTGGGCATCGCGGTCCGTACCCAGAGTGGCCACGACCAGGGCCTGGGTCTCGCCGCGCGTGAACACCGCCGAACCGTGCGCACGCGGCAGCACGCCGTTCTGGACACTAATCGGGCGCACGGTCTTGTTGTCGCGCCCGTCGATGCGCGGGTTGCCATCCAGGATGCGGTCGCGCACCAGACGGTACTCGAGATCGTGGAACGCCGTCTTCACGTCTTCCGCGCTCGGACCGGACTCGTCTTCGCTGGCGATCGCGTCGACGGCCTGGTTGCGCAGTTCGCTGATGCGCTGGGTGCGCGCCTGCTTCTCGGCGATCTGGTAGGCCTCGACGAGATCGCTGCCCACCGCCTCCTTGACGCGGTCCTCCAGCGACGCCTCGGACGGCGGTGCCTGCCAGTCCCAGGCCGGCTTGCCGGCCTCCGCGGCCAGTTCCTTGATCGCCTGGATCGCGGCCTGCATCTGTTCGTGACCGAACATCACCGCGCCGAGCATCACTTCCTCGGAGAGCTCGCTGGCCTCCGATTCGACCATCAGCACGGCCTGTTCGGTGCCCGCCACGACCAGGTCGAGGTCGGACTCTTCCAGGGCGCTGTAGGTCGGGTTCAGCAGATATTCGCCGGCACGATAGCCGACCCGCGCGGCACCGATCGGGCCTGCGAACGGGACGCCGGACAAGGCCAGTGCGGCCGAAGCGCCCAGCAGGGCGGGAATGTCGGGATCGACATCGGGGTTGATCGACATGACCGTGGCCACGATCTGGGTCTCGTTCTTGAAGCCCTCGGGGAACAGCGGGCGGATCGGGCGATCGATCAGGCGCGAAGTCAGGGTTTCCTTCTCGTTCGGACGCCCTTCGCGCTTGAAGAAGCCGCCCGGGATCTTGCCGGCGGCGTAGGTCCGCTCCTGATAATTCACGGTCAGGGGGAAGAAGTCGCGGCCGGGATCGGCCTCCTTGCGCGCGACGGCGGTCACCAGGACCACGGTCTCGGCCATGTTGACGAGGACGGCGCCACTGGCCTGGCGGGCGATATCACCGGTCTCGAAGGTGACGGTATGGTTTCCGTACTGGAACGACTTCTTGTGTGCCACGTTATATCCCGTTTCCCGTAATGCGTGCATCGGTCTTGCTTGCGACGGGCCGGCCAGCGCCCCTGCGTGGCCGCCCCTGAAACTGAACGGGCCCGCACCAGTGGCGCGGGCCCGTTGTGCCTGCCTTAGCGGCGCAGGCCAAGCTCCTGAACCAGTGCCTGGTAACGGTCCTGGTCATTGCGCTTGAGGTAGGTCAGCAGCTTGCGCCGCTGGCTGACCATCTTCAGCAGCCCGCGACGCGAGTGGTGATCCTGCTTGTGCTTTTCGAAATGCCCCATCAGATGCTGGATGCGGGCGGTCAGCAGCGCGACCTGGACTTCCGGCGAACCGGTGTCGTTGGCATCGCGCTTGTGCTTCTCGACGATGGCCGATTTTTCTTCGGTAGTGAGCGACATGTAAACCTGACTCCTGAGAATTCTGAACCGTTAACCGACCAGTGGCGCTGGCGATAGGCGCGCAATGTTAGCACGACACACAGGCCTTGAATAGGAAGAATCCCGGCCCCTTCAGGGGGCCGAAACAAACAGGCGACGGGGCCGGACCCGGCCGTCCGGTTCGCGCGCGCCCACCGCCAGGAACCCACCCTCGGCGTCATACACCCGCACCAGCGGCCAGCCAGTTTCGGGATCCACAGGCGCATCCTTCGCGCCCGGCGCGTACAACTCGATCGCCTCGGCACTCGCCGCATGGCCGTGCCGCATGGCCGCGCTGGCCTGCGCGTCCAGGCTTACGCCGGGCCAGTGCGTCAACGCTGCCTCCGGGGGCTGCAGCATGGCCTCGATCGCGG
This sequence comes from Thioalkalivibrio sp. ARh3, assembly GCF_000377265.1. Taxonomy (NCBI): domain Bacteria; kingdom Pseudomonadati; phylum Pseudomonadota; class Gammaproteobacteria; order Chromatiales; family Ectothiorhodospiraceae; genus Thioalkalivibrio; species Thioalkalivibrio sp. ARh3. The sequence continues at coordinate 191,619 of NZ_KB897951.1, read as the reverse complement.
CCGCGCCCCCGGTCTCGAAGGCGGCCTCGACCTGCTCCATCGTGACCATCGCGGCGGCCTCGAACGGACCGTGCCCGACCCGCCGCAGGCTGTCGACCGCCGCCCCGCAACCCAGCGCATGCCCGATGTCGGCCACCAGGGAGCGGACATAGGTGCCCTTGCTGCAGCGCACATCGATACGCAATCGGTCGGGAGCAACAGGCTCGATCGACAGGGCATGGATCTGCACCGGCCGCGGAGGACGCTCGACCTCCACCCCCTTGCGCGCCAGCTCGTAGAGCCGTTGGCCGTCGTGCTTGAGGGCCGAGACCATCGGCGGCACCTGCTCCTGTGCCCCGCTGAACTGCCGTTCCAGCGCCCACAGCTGCTCCGGCTCGATGGCCGGCACCGGCGCCTCGCGGATCACCTCGCCATCGAGATCCGCACTGTCGGTCTCGATGCCCAGCCGAGCCTCGGCGATGTAGTGCTTGTCAGCGTCCAGCAGCCAGCCCGACACCTTGGTCGCCTGACCGAAACACAACGGCAAAAGGCCGGTCGCACGCGGGTCCAACGCCCCGGTATGACCGGCCTTCTTGGCCTGCAACAGGTACTTCACGCGCCCCAGGATCTGGGTAGAACTCGGCCCGCGGGGCTTGTCCAGCAGCAGAATACCGTCGACCTCGCGACGTGCGCGCGCCATCAAGGAAACCGGCCGGGATCAGGCCTCGCGGCCCGGGTCCTTCGGGTCCTCGGACCCACCATTGTCACCGCTGTCGCCCCCATCCGAATCGGCGTGATGCGCGCGATCCTCGGCCAGGGCCTGATCGATCAGAGAGGACATACGAGCCCCGCGCTCCGGCGTGTCGTCGTAGACAAACCGCAACTGGGGCACGCTACGCAGCCGCATCCGCTGACCGAGCGCACGGCGCAGAAATCCGGCCGCGTGATTCAGCCCCTGCTGTGCCTCGAGCCCCTTCTCCTCGCCGCCCAGCTGGGTGAAGAACACCTTCGCATGGGCGAGATCCCGCGAGACCTCGACATCCGCCAGCGTGATCATGCCCACGCGCGGGTCCTTGACCTCCAGACGGATCAGTTCCGCCAGCTCGCGCTGGATCTGGTCCCCGACCCGGTCGGAACGATGGAAGTCGCGATTGCCGGGCATCAGAGCGTCCGGGCCACCTCGACGCGCTGGAAGACCTCGATCTGGTCACCGGCCTTCACGTCGTTGTAGTTCTTCACCGCGATACCGCACTCGGTACCGGCCTTGACCTCGTTCACGTCATCCTTGAAGCGACGCAGGCTCTCCAGTTCGCCCTCGTAGATCACCACGTTGTCGCGCAGCACGCGGATCGGGTTGCCCCGCTTGACCGCACCCTCGACCACCAGACAGCCGGCGACCTGACCAAAGCCGGAGGCCTTGAACACATCGCGCACCTCGGCGAGGCCCACGACCTCTTCGCGGATCTCGGCCGACAGCAGACCCGACAGCGCCTGCTTCACGTCGTCAATCGCCTCGTAGATGACCGAGTAGTAGCGCACATCGATGTCGTTCTCGGCAGCCAGACGCTTGGCGCCAGCATCGGCACGCACGTTGAACGCAATCACGATCGCCTCGGAGGCCATCGCCAGGTTCAGGTCGGACTCGGAGATCCCGCCGACCCCGGCGGAGACCACCTTCACGCGCACCTCGTCGGTGGACAGCTTGATCAGCGACTCGCGCAGGGCCTCGGCCGAGCCCTGAACATCCGCCTTGATCAGGATGTTCACCGTGGCGATCTCGCCTTCCTGCATCTGGTTGAAGATATTCTCCAGCTTGGCGGCCTGCTGCGCGGCCAGCTTGCGCTCGCGCTGTTTGGCGTCGCGGTGCTCGGCGACCTCGCGGGCGGTCTTGTCGTCCGCAACCACCAGCACCTCGTCCCCGGCCTCCGGCACGCCGGACAGACCCAGCACCTCGACCGGCATGGACGGACCGATCTCCTTCACCGACTTTCCGGTGTCGTCGAACATTGCCCGGACGCGACCGTATTCCTTGCCCGAGAGCAGGATATCGCCATGCTTCAGCTTGCCGGACTGGACCAGGATGGTCGCCACCGGGCCACGCCCCTTGTCCAGGCGTGACTCGATCACCACGCCACGCGCGGGTCCCTCGTCCGGGGCCTTCAGTTCCATCACCTCGGCCTGCAGGCCCAGGGCCTCCAGCAGCTGGTCGATGCCCTCGCCGGTATGAGCGGAGACGTTGATGAACTGCGTATCGCCGCCCCAAGCCTCGGGGATCACCTCGTGCTGGGCGAGGTCGTTCATCACCCGCTCGGGCTCGGCCTCCGGCTTGTCGATCTTGTTGACCGCGACCACGATCGGGACGCCCGCCGCCTTCGCGTGCTGGATCGCCTCGAGCGTCTGCGGCATCACGCCGTCGTCCGCCGCGACCACCAGGATCACGATGTCGGTGGACTGCGCGCCACGGGCACGCATCGCGGTAAACGCCGCATGCCCCGGAGTATCCAGGAAGGTCACGCCGTCGTGGCCATTGTCCACGTGGTAGGCACCGATGTGCTGGGTAATACCCCCAGCCTCGCCGGAGGCGACCTTCTCCTTGCGGATGTAGTCCAGCAGCGAGGTCTTGCCGTGATCGACGTGACCCATCACGGTGACGACCGGCGGGCGCGCCTTGGCCTCTGCCGTCTGCTCCAGACCGGTGTCAATCTCGTCCTCAACCGAGGTCTCCTTCGCGGCGACCGGCGTGTGGCCCATCTCCTCGACCACCAGCATCGCGGTGTCCTGGTCGATGGACTGGTTGATGGTCGCCATCACGCCCATACCCATCAGGGCCTTGATCAGCTGTGGCGCCTTGATCGCCATCGCCTGGGCCAGCTCGGAGACCGTGATCGTCTCCGGCACCTCGACCTCGCGGACAACCGGTGCGGTCGGCTTGGCAAAGCCATGCTTGCTGGCAACGGCCTGCGCGGCGGCGGACTGCGCCTTGCGGCCCTCGCCCTTCTTGCGCCGACCACGACGATCGCCAGCGACATGCAGCTCTTTGCGGTCGTCCTTGCGCGTCTTGCGACCCTTGCCCGCGCCGGCCGCGGTCTTGCCGGCTTCGGCCTCAGCGGCGGCCTGACGCTGGGCAGCCTCGCGCTCGAGACGTGCCTGTTCTTCTTTCTCGCGCTTGGCCTCCTGGGCCTCCAGCTCCTTCTGGCGGCGCTTCTGACGCTCGCCGCGCTCGACCTCTTCCTGCTTGCGAGCCTCCAGCGCCTTGCGCTGGGCCTCCCGTTCGGCCTCGACCTGCAGGGCCAGCTGCTCGGTCCGGCTCAACGGGCGTTTTGGCTTGGCCGGGACCGGTTCGGGTTCGGGCTCGGCCTCGGGTTCAGGCGCTTCGGCCTCTTCGCTGGCCTCAGCCTCAACCGGTTCTTCAGCGGCGGCCTCGGCTTCAGGGGCGGCAGGCTCCTCGACCTCGACTTCCTCCGGCTTGGGCTCCTCGGCCACCGGCTCGGCCGGCACTTCCTTCGGAGTCGGGGTCGGTTCGGCGCTCGGCTCGGGGGTCGGCGCGGCTTCCCCCTCGGCCGGGGCCTCGGCTGGCTCCTCGACCGGCTTGCGCTTGATCGTGCGCTTCTTGCGCACCTCGACGTTCACCGTCTTGGAGCGTCCGGGCCCGGAGCTGACCTTCAGGGTCTGGGCCTGGGAGCGGCGCTTGAGCGTCACGCGCCCGCCTTCGCTCTCGCCATGCGACTGCCGGAGGTGATCGAGCAGCTTGCGCTTCTCGGCATCGGTAATCGCCGCTTCCGGGCCATCCACCTCGACGCCCGCCTCCTTGAGCTGCTCCATGAGGCGGTCCACCGGCTTGCCAACCGATTCCGCGAATTGCTGAACTGTCATTTGCGCCATGGCGCCTTACCTCCATTCCATATTCTTTTCAGGCCAGCCGAAGGCCTGCCACACGGGGTTCGCGATCCGTTCGTCCGGGGCTCACTCCCCGGTTTCGAACCACGGGGCGCGCGCCGTCATAATCAGCTCGGACGCCTCTTCCGTGCTCAATCCAGTCATTTCGACCACGTCGTCGGCTGCCTGCTCCGCGAGGTCCTCCATGGTGCAGACACCATGCGAGGCCAGCTTGTTGGCCACACCCTGGGTCATGCCGTCCATGCTCAGCAGGTCCTCGGCGGGCTGGTAGTTCTCGCCGCCCGCGATCGCGCGGGTCAACAGGGCGTCGCTGGCACGGTTGCGCAGCTCCGCCACGATATCCTCGTCGAACTCCTCGATCGCCAGCAGTTCGGCCTCTTCGACATAGGCCACCTCGTCCAGCGTGCTGAAGCCCTCCTGCACCAGGATGCCGGCCACTTCCTCGTCGACGTCCAGCGCCTCCATGAAGAAGGTGACCAGCTGCTGTGCCTCGGCCTCGCTCTTCTCGGCCGCCTGCTCCTCGGTCATCACGTTCAGTTCCCAGCCGGTCAGCTGGGAGGCCAGACGGATATTCTGCCCGCCGCGGCCGATGGCCAGGGAGAGTTTGTCTTCTTCGACCGCGATGTCCATCGACTGCTTGTCCTCGTCGACCACGATCGACAGGACCTCGGCCGGGGACATCGCGTTGATCACGAACTGGGCCGGATTCTCGTCCCAGACGATGATGTCGATGCGCTCACCGGCCAGCTCGTTGGACACCGACTGCACGCGCGAGCCGCGCATGCCGACACAGGCGCCGACCGGATCCAGGCGCGGGTCGTTGGAGCGCACCGCGATCTTCGCGCGCTGGCCCGGGTCGCGCGCCGCACCCATGATGTCGATGATCTCCTGCCCGACCTCCGGCACCTCGAGCTTGAAAAGCTCGATCAGGAACTCCGGCACGGTACGGCTCAGAATCAACTGCGGCCCGCGCGCGTCGGGACGGATCTCCTTGAGATAGCCGCGCAGGCGGTCATTGGTACGTACCGTCTCGCGCGGGATCATGTGCTCGCGCGGGATCAGTGCCTCCGCGTTGTTGCCGAGATCCACGTAGGTACCGTTGCGGTCGGTGCGCTTGACGATCCCCATCACCAGCGTGCCCACGCGGTCCTGGTATTCCTCGACCACCTTGGCGCGTTCGGCCTCGCGCACCTTCTGCACGATGACCTGCTTCGCGGTCTGCGCGGCGATCCGGCCGAAATCCACGGCCTCCACGGGCTCCTCGATCACGTCACCGATCTGTGCCTCGGGGTTCTTCTGCTGCGCATACGACAGGAGAATCTGGTACTCCGGCGATTCGAACTCGGGGTCCTCGTCATCGACCACGGTCCAGCGACGGAAGGCCTCGTAGTCACCTTCCTCACGGTCGATGCTCACGCGCACGTCCATCTTGCCGCCGTGATACTTGCGGGTCGCCATGGCCAGCGCCGATTCCAGGGCATCGAAGATAATGTCTTTCTCGACACCCTTCTCGTTCGCCACGGCATCCGCGACCAGCAGGATCTCCTTGTTCATCTCTTGTCTCTCCGCACCTCGGCGGTTGCCCGCCGATTCAACAAAAACCGTACGCCGGTCTACAGCTGTTCCAGGACCCGCGCATTGTGGATAGCGTTCAACGGCAGCTCGTAGCCCATGCCGTCGACCTCGACTTCGATCATCTCCTCGTCCACGCCGATCAGCGTGCCGCGATAGTTCCGCCGACCATGCTCCGGCCAGCTCAACCGCACCTTCACCGGATGCCCGATGTAGCCCCGGTACTGATCGGGCGTAAACAGCGGCCGCTCGATGCCCGGACTGGACACTTCCAGCGTGTAGTTGCCCCGGATGGCCTGTTCGACCTCGAGCACCGCGCCGGCCTGTTCGCTCACCAGCGCGCAGTCATCCACCGTCACCCCCTCCGGGCTGTCGATGTAGATGCGCAGCATCACCGGCTTGGAACCGGGGTGATACTCCAGCCCCCAGAACACAAACCCCTGCCCCTCGACCACCGGGGCCAGCAATGCCTTCAGTTGTTCGGCCTTTTCCGCCACCTGATTCCACCCGGAACGATTCGCGCAACGGCCCTTTCCCGGGCCCGGAAACAAAAAAAGGGCGATAAACGCCCCTCGAACACCTCAGCGATGACCGCAGCCAGTCGTGCCGACTGCTTGGCGCGCGGGAGCGCAGCCCGGCAAGACCGCCACAACGGACCTGCCTAACAAAAAGGCCCCATATGGGGCCTCTCTGAAAATTGGTAGCGGGGGCAGGATTTGAACCTGCGACCTTCGGGTTATGAGCCCGACGAGCTGCCAGACTGCTCCACCCCGCATCCGAGACGCAAAACTATAACAAAGAGGGTTGGGACCTGCAAGGAAAAATGCGAGTTTTTTCCGGCTCCAGCGACCTCTCGCGCTCCTCGTCGATGCCCTTACCGCGAGCGGTGCGCACGGCTCCTCAGATGCTGCTTGAGGTCGTAGCGCCAGATGTATCCCGGCAGCGCGAACACCGCGAACATCGACAGGGTAATCACGTAGAACTCCCAGCCCTGCGCATGGATGCCACCGGTCGCCTGGTACTCCAGGCCCTTGCCGATCAGCCCCACCAGGAAATAGAGCCCGACCCATTCGAAGATCCGGGTCCAGGGGCCCTTCACGCCGCTGGCCGGCAGGACCATCAGGCCGATGCGCTCGGTCAGCCAGGGCAGGTTTGCCGAAATAAAGGCAACAACGACAAAACCCCAGACCAGAACTTCAAACGGAATCCACTGTGTCACGACTTAGCCCATGATTGCGTAGTGGGTGACAGACAACAGCAGGCCCGGAAAAATTCCAAGAAGCAGCACTGCCAGCCCGTTAATACTGAGCGCGGTGGCCAGCGCGCCGGAGGGCTGGACGGGCTCCTGCGCGTCTTCGCGCGGGTCGTCGAAGAACATCATCTTGACCACACGCAGGTAGTAGAAGGCCCCGATGATCGAGAAGATCACAGCGACCACCGCAAGCCAGACCAGGTCCGCGCCCACCGCGGCCTGGATCACCGCGAGCTTGGCGTAGAAGCCGACCGTCGGCGGCACCCCGGCCATCGAGAACATCAGCAGCAGCATGATGAACGCAAACCAGGGGTTGCGCTTGGCCAGGCCCTTGAAGTCGTCGATCTGATCGGCCTCAAAGCCCTTGCGCGACAAGAACACGATCATGCCGAAGCCACCGGCCGCGGTAATCGCGTAGACGATCACGTAGAACATCGCCGAGGCATAGCCGCTGTCGGTACCGGCCAGGATGCCCATGAACACGAAGCCGACATGGGCGATGGTCGAGTAGGCGAGCATGCGCTTGATGCTGGTCTGCGCGATCGCGATCACGTTGCCCACCGCCAGCGACAGCACGGCCAGGATCACGAACATGCCCTGCCAGTCGGCATGCATCGGGCCCATACCCTCCACCAGCAGGCGCATCAAGAAGGCGAACGCGGCGATCTTCGGCGCAGTGGCGATGAACAGCGTGACTGCCGTGGGTGCCCCGTCGTAGACATCCGGTACCCACATGTGGAACGGCACCGCCCCCAGCTTGAACGCGATCGCGACCACCAGGAACACCAGACCGAAGACCAGCGGGATGTTCGGCGTCTCATCGGCCGCCACCAGTTCGGCGGCAATGACCGCGATATCCAGCGAGCCGGTCATCCCGTAGATCATCGACATGCCGTAGAGCAGCAGACCGGAGGCCAGCGCGCCCAGCACGAAGTACTTCATCGCCGCCTCGGTCGCGCGGGTGTTGTCGCGCCAGAACGCGACCAGCGCATAGGACGACAGCGACAGCAGCTCCAGACCCAGGTAGAGCGTCAGCAGGTTGTGCCCGGAGATCATGATCATCATCCCGAGCACGGCGAACAGGCCGAGGATGTAGAACTCGCCCTTGTGGATCCCGCGCTCCATGAGGTACGGACGCGCATACAGGAACACCAGGAAGCTGGTCACGTAGACCGCGACCTTCAGGATGTCCGCCATTGGATCCTTCACGAAGCTGTCCGAGAAGGTCAACACCGTCTCCGGACCCATCATCCACAGGGTCAGACCGGCGGCCGCGACCAGGGTCGCCTGCACCAGGCCATAGGTGATGTCGCGCCGCGAATCCGGCAGGAACGCGTCGATCACCAGGATCAGGCACGCCATCCCGAGCACGAACATCTCGGGCACGGCGGGGAGGAAGTTGGGGATCTCGAAAGTCATGTCAGGCGTCCGTTCAGAGCTTCGAGTGCGCGATATGCGCCACGAGGTGGTCGATGGTCGCGTTCATCACATCCAGCAGCGGCGCCGGCCATACACCCAGCAGCAGGGTGAAGAAGGCCAGCACGCCCATCAGGAAGAACTCGCGGCGGTTCATGTCGGACAGACTGGCCACGTTGTCGTTGGCCACCGCGCCGAAGATCACGCGCTTGACCAGCCACAGGGTGTAGCCCGCGGCCAGGATCAGCGTGGTCGCGGCCAGGAAGGCGATCCAGAAGTCCGCCTTGAACGCGGCCAGGATGACCATGAACTCGCCGACGAAGCCGGAGGTGCCCGGCAGGCCGGTGTTGGCCATCGCGAACAGCACGAAGAACGCGGCGAACCAGGGCATGGTGTTCACTACACCGCCGTAGTCCGAGATCTGCCGGCTGTGCAGGCGGTCGTACAGCACGCCGACCGCGAGGAACATCGCCGCGGAGATAAAGCCGTGCGAGATCATCTGCACCATGCCGCCGGCGATACCCAGCGAGGCGCCTTCCCAGTCACCGGTATTGCGGTAGATGTAGAAGGCGAGGAAGAAGCCCAGCGTCACAAAGCCCATGTGCGCGATCGACGAATAGGCGATCAGCTTTTTCATGTCGCTCTGGATCAGGGCGACCAGGCCGATGTACACGATCGCGATCAGCGACAGCACGATCATCAGCGTATCCAGCACCGCCGAGGCATCCGGCGTGATCGGCAGCGAGAAGCGCAGGAAGCCGTAGCCCCCGATCTTCAGCATGATCGCGGCCAGGATCACCGAGCCGCCGGTCGGTGCCTCTACGTGCGCATCCGGCAGCCAGGTATGCACCGGGAACATCGGGATCTTCACCGCGAACGCCATGAAGAAGGCGAGGAAGATCAGTATCTGCGCGGTCATGCCGATCTGCAGGGCATGGAAGTCCTGGATCAGGAAGCTGCCGGACTGGATGTACATCCAGATCAGCGCGACCAGCATGAACACCGAGCCCAGGAAGGTATAGAGGAAGAACTTGATGGTCGCGTAGACGCGCCGCGGACCGCCCCAGATCCCGATCACCAGGAACATCGGAATCAGCATCGCCTCGAAGAACACGTAGAACAGCACCGCGTCCATCGCCGCGAACATGCCGATCATCAGGCCTTCCATCACCAGCATCGCCGACATGTAATAGGCAATGCGGTCCTTCACCGACTCCCAGGCGGCAATGATCACGATCACGGTGATCAGCGTGGTCAGCAGGATCAGCGGCATGGAGATGCCGTCCACGCCCAGGTGGTAGTTCACGTTGAACGCCGGGATCCACGAGGCCAGTTCCTGGAACTGCATCTCCGCGGTACCGCGCTCGAACGCGAACCACAGCGGCAGGCTGGCCACAAAGGTCGCCACGGCCACCGCGAGCCCGAGCCGCCGCGCCACATGGGGCGCATCGCGCCCGGCGGCAAGCACCAGGAAGCCGCCGAGAATCGGCAGCCAGATCAACAGACTCAAGATAGGCCAGTCAGCAAACATGGTCGTTCCTTGAAACAGCGATGGGCTTCGAGCGCATGGGTGTCGAAGCCGCTCAGATCACGAAGGCGAACATCAGGACCAGCAGGCCGATGATCATCACGAACGCGTAGTGGTAGAGGAAACCGGACTGCATGTGGCGGATGCGCGCCGAGATCCAGCCGACCGAGCGCGCCGTGCCGTTGACCAGCAGCCCGTCGATGATCAGCGCGTCCCCGTAGCGCCACAGCGCGCGGCCCAGGCGAACAGTCCCGCCCGCGAAGAACCAGTCATTGAAGCGGTCGAAGCCATACTTGTCCTCGAGGATGCGCACGCCCAGCTTCAGCCGTTCGGCGATCACGCCCGGCAGTTCGGGCCGCTTCATGTACAGGTACCAGGCCGTGCCCAGACCCGCCATCGCCAGCCAGAACGCAGGCAGCATCAGGCCATGCAGCACGAACGCGATCACGCCGGTGTAGGTCTCGCCCTTGGTCGCCAGCACGTCCTGCTCCGGCAGCACGAACAGACTGTCGGCAAAGAAGTCGCCGAACAGCATCGGACCGATGAAGTAGCCGGCCACCACCGAAGGGATTGCCAGCAAAATCAGAGGCACCGTCACCACCCACGGAGACTCCTTCGGGTGCAGCGGGCCATGGTCGTGATGATCATCGTCCTCGTCGCCGTGATCCGGCATGTACTTGTGCGCCTGGTCGTAGCGCTCCTCGCCGTGGAAGACGAGGAAGAACATGCGGAAGGTGTACAGCGCGGTCACGAACACCCCGGCGAGCACCAGCCAGTAGGCAAAGGTGGCTCCCGGGATCTCGGAGTAGCCAACCGCCTCGATGATCGCGTCCTTGGAGAAGAACCCGGAGAAGAACGGGAAGCCGATCAGTGCCAGCGAGCCGATCAGCGCGGTCACGTAGGTGATCGGCATGTGCCGCCGCAGCCCGCCCATCGCGCGCATGTCCTGCAGGTGGTGCATCGCGATGATTACCGAGCCCGCGGCCAGGAACAGCAGCGCCTTGAAGAAGGCATGCGTCATCAGGTGGAACAGTCCAGCGGCATAGGCGGAGGCGCCCAGCGCGACGGTCATGTAGCCCAGCTGCGACAGCGTCGAGTACGCCACCACGCGCTTGATGTCGTTCTGGACCAGCCCGATCAGACCCATGAAGAACGCCGTGATCGCCCCGATGATCAGGATCATCGACAGTGCCGGGACGGAGAACTCGTACAGCGGCGACATGCGCGCCACCATGAAGATGCCCGCGGTCACCATGGTCGCCGCATGGATCAGCGCGGAGATCGGGGTCGGGCCTTCCATGGAGTCCGGCAGCCAGACGTGCAGCGGCACCTGGGCGGACTTGCCCATCGCGCCGATGAACAGGAAGATCAGCGCCAGGTCCAGCAGGCCGAAGGTCCAGCCCGGCCAGATGGTGATGGTCGCATCACGCATGGACTCCGCTTCGGCGAACACCTCGGTGTAGTTCAGGCTGCCGGCATAGAACACCAGCGCGGCGATCCCGATCAGGAAGCCGAAGTCCCCCACGCGGTTGACGATAAACGCCTTCATGTTGGCGTAGGTCGCGGTCGGACGCTTGTACCAGAAACCGATCAGCAGGTAGGAAACCAGCCCCACGGCCTCCCAGCCAAAGAACAGCTGCATGAAGTTGTTCGCCATCACCAGCATCAGCATGGAGAAGGTGAACAGCGAGATGTAGGCGAAGAAGCGCTGGTAGCCCGGATCGTCCTTCATGTAGCCAATGGTGTAGATGTGCACCATCAGCGAGACGAAGGTGACGACGAGCATCATCAGCGCGGTCAGGTTATCGACCAGGAACCCGACCTCGAACTGGATCCCGTCGGAGACCATCCAGGTGTAGACGGTCTCGTTATAGACCCCGGCGTCACCGAAGACGTGCGCCCAGAAGACCACCACGGACAGGATGAACGAGATCGCCACCCCGAGGATGGTGACGCTGTGCGCCCCGGCCCGGCCGATCTGGCGGCCGAACAGGCCGGCGATGATCGCGCCGAACAGCGGCGCCAGGACGATAAGTAGATAGATCGTATCCATGGCCCGTTATCCCTTCATTGCGTCCAGATCCTGGACGTTGATGGTTCCGCGATTACGGAACAGCAACACCAGGATGGCGAGGCCGATGGCCGCCTCGGCCGCGGCGACGGTCAGGATGAAAAACACGAACACCTGGCCCGCGAGGTCCTGCAGGAAGAACGAAAAGGCAATGAAGTTGATGTTCACCGCGAGCAGCATCAGCTCGATGCACATCAACAGCACGATCACGTTTTTCCGGTTCAGGAAGATCCCGGCCACACTGATCGAAAACAACAGCGCGGCCAGCACCAGGTAGTGCTCTAGCGTAATCATGTTCTAGCCCTGAGTTCTTTCGAGGGCGAAATCCGCCCCCGGTGTCCGGGTCCCGACCTCTGGCCGGAATGCCTAGTTACTCGGATTGCCTATTTCGACTGGTCGTCCTGCTGCCCATCCGCGCCGCCGCCCTGGGCGCCCCGACGCGGGGACTTCTTCTTCTCGGATGCCATGGAGACCATGCGTACTCGACCCTCGCGGGAGACCGCCATCTGCTGGCCCGGGTCGATCGACTTGTTGTCCGGACGCTTGCGCATGGTCAGCGAGATCGCCGCGATGATCGCCACCAGCAGGATCACCGCCGCGATCTCGAACGGATAGACGTAGTCGGTGTAGAGGATCGCGCCCAGTGCCTCGGTATTGGCGTACTCCGGCCCAGCGCGCTCCGGCACATCCATCGTGATGTAGCGGGTGATCACGGCCACCAGCACGGTCGCCATCGCCACCGCGACCACGATGCCCACCGGCAGATACTCGGTGAAGCCCTCGCGCAGCTTGGCGAGGTTGATGTCCAGCATCATGACCACGAACAGGAACAACACCATGACCGCGCCGACATAGACCAGCACCAGCACGATGCCGAGGAACTCCGCCTCCGCCAGCAGCCAGATTGCCGCCGCGGCGAAAAAGCACAGCACCAGAAACAGGGCCGCGTGCACCGGGTTGCGGACACTGATCATCGCCAGCGCCCCGCCCAGCAGGATCGCGCCGAAGAGATAGAAAAGAAGCAGCTCGAAGGTCATGGGGCGTTCCCTGCGTTACCGGTACGGGGCGTCGACCGCGCGGGCCTCGGCGATCTCTTTCTCGAAGCGATCACCAATGGCCAGGAGCTTGTCCTTGGTCATGATCTGCTCGCCCCGGTTTTCGAAGTGGTACTCGAAGATGTGCGTCTCGACGATGGAATCCACCGGGCAGGCCTCTTCGCAGAAGCCGCAGAAGATGCACTTGAACAGGTCGATGTCGTAGCGCGTGGTGCGGCGCGTGCCGTCCGCGCGCTCCTCGGAATCGATGGTAATCGCCAGCGCCGGGCAGACCGCCTCGCACAGCTTGCAGGCAATGCAGCGTTCCTCGCCATTCGGGTAGCGGCGCAGCGCATGCAGGCCGCGGAAACGCGGCGACATTGGGGTCTTCTCGTCCGGGTACTGCACGGTGAACTTGCGACTGAGCAGGTAGCGCCCGGTCAGGCGCAGCCCCAGCAGCAGCTCAAAGAACAGAAAACTCTTCAGGTAACGGCGCAACGCTTTCATCACGAACTCCTCAGGCGAACCACGGGCCGACGTTGAACGCGACCAGCACGCCTTCGACAAACAGCCAGAGGATGGTCACCGGGATCAGCACCTTCCAGCCCAGACGCATGATCTGGTCATAGCGATAGCGCGGGAAGGTGGCGCGGAACCACAAGAAGGCGAACAGGAACACCGCCGTCTTGAACAGGAACCAGTGGATGCCGTGACCCAGCAGCGCACCGATCACCGGCAGGTCAAAGGCCGCCTGCGGCAGGATCCCCTGGAACGGCGACAGCCAGCCACCAAGGAACAGGATCGCGACCAGGGCCGAGATCAGGATCATGTTCGCGTACTCGGCCAGGAAGAACACGGCAAAGGCCATGCCCGAGTACTCGACGTGGAAACCGGCGACGATCTCGGACTCGCCCTCGGCCACGTCGAACGGGGCACGGTTGGTCTCGGCGATCCCGGAGATGAAATACACAAAGAACAGCGGCAGCAGCGGCAGCAGGAACCAGTGATACATGCTCCCCGACTGGGCCTCGACGATGCCGCCCACGTTCAGCGTGCCGGCGGCCATCAGCACGCCCACCAGCGCAAAGCCCATCGCGATCTCGTAGGAGACCAGTTGCGCGGCCGAACGCAGCGAGCCCAGCAGCGCGTACTTCGAGTTCGACGCCCAGCCGGCGATGATGATCCCGTACACGCCCAGCGAGGTCAGTGCGAGCAGGTACAGCAGTCCTGCGTTTACGTCGGCGAGCGCCCCGCCCTCGAAGAACGGGATCACCGCCCAGGCGGCCAGCGCCGGGGCAATGGTCAGCACCGGGGCGCTAAGGAACAGGAAGCGGTTGGCGTTGGTCGGAAGGATGACCTCCTTGGTCAGCAGCTTCAGCGCGTCCGCGATCGGCTGCAGCCAGCCGCGCGGGCCCACCCGGTTCGGCCCGACGCGCACGTGGGCATAGCCAATCACCTTGCGTTCGGCAAAGGTCGTATAGGCCACGGCCAGCATCAGCGGGATCACGATCAGCTGAATGCCGATCAGGATCTGGATCACTGTCGGCAGGCCGCTGTAGAAGTTCATCATCCAGTCGAACATGTCTTACGTTCCCTCAGGCACGCGCGAGCGTGACCGTGGCGTTCGGGGCGCCCAACCGGCCCATGGCCGTCGAGCCCGCAAAGGTCACCGCCAGGCCCACCGGCACGGCGTCGTCCAGGATCAGGGTCAGTTCCGTCTCGGCGCCATCTTGGCGCAGCTTCACGCGCGAACCTGTATCCAGTCCGCCCGCGGATTCGGGATGCACGACCACGCACTCGGCCAGCTCGCCCTCGGGGCTGGTCTGCAACGGCTCGGCGCGGCGCACCACGGCATCGGTGCTGTACAGCCCGGCGGCCTGGACCCGATACAGGCCGCCCTGTGCCGGTTCCGGCAGGGAGACCTGGACCTTGTTCATGTTGACCGCGGTGTCGAAACTGGCATCCGTCAGAAGACCCTTCAGTTCGTCGCGCACCGCGCGCGAATCGAGGTAATCCATGCCGCGCTGTTCCAGCAGATTCCCGAGCACGCGCCAGACCTTCCAGCCGGGACGAACGTCTTCCGGCGCACGGGCGGCGGCGCGGTAGCTCTGCCAGCGGCCCTCCACATTCACGAAGGTCCCGGAGTTCTCGAAGCTGGTTGCGACCGGGAGCAGGACGTCGGCCACGGCCTCGAGATCCGTGCTGGCGTAGGCACTCAGGGCGACCACGAACCCGGCCTTGTCCAGCGCGGCGCGGAGCGCCACCGGATCGGCGCCGTCGCGGCCCGGCTCGACACCGGCCAGCACGAAGGCCTCCCGGCCCTCAGTGATCATCTGGACGGCGTTCTTGCCGGCTGCGTCGATCTCGGCCCCGGCAGGTCCCCGGTGCGGCAGCGCGCCGGCCAGCCAGGCACCCGCGGCGCTGGCACCGGCCGGCAGATAGCCCAGCCGGGCACCGGTATGCTTGGCGATCCAGCCCGCCAGCGCCCGCAGGGTGGCGAAGGCCGGCCCGTGGATCGCGACCTGGCCCAGCAGTACATGGCCCTGCTCGGCATCCAGCAGCGACTTCGCAATGTGGTCGAACGCCGCACGTGTGTCCGCGTCATCGGACTCGGCGGCCTTGACGATCTTTTCCAGCTTCTTCGGCAGCGACTTGCCGGCGGCGGCGAGTTGCCCGGCGACACCTGCCAGTGCCATCACCTGGTCACGCTCGTGCCCGACCAGCTGGGCCTGAACCGGATAGGTCAGATCCAGCAGCATGTCGTTGATCAGACTGACGCGCGCCCCGCGCGATGCCGCCTTGCGCAGGCGATGTGCCAGCAGCGGCTGCTCGCGCCGTGGATTGGTGCCGACCAGCAGCACGGCGTCTGCGGTCTCCAGCTCGCCGATCGACGAGCCGAGATACGGGAACAACGGTGCGGCCGCCTCGTCGGAGAAATCCACCTGGTCCAGCCGATGGTCGATGTCGGTGACGCCCATGCCACGCAGCACCTTCTGCGCCAGGTAGTGCTCCTCCACCGAAAGCGACGGGGAGAGCAGCGCACCCATTCGCTCGGGGGCGGTCTCCTTCAGGCCCTCTACCGCATAGCTCAGGGCGGTCTCCCAGGAGACGTCCTGCCACTGGCCGTCCACCTTCATGCGCGGCCGGGTCAGGCGATCCTCGGCATACAGGCCGGTGTAGCTGAAGCGGTCGCGGTCGGAGATCCAGGTCTCGTTGACCGCCTCGTTGTCGCGCGGCACCACGCGCATCGCACGCCCGTCGTGGGTATGCAGATAGAGGTTGGAACCGACTGCATCGTGCGGGGCGATGGTCGCGGCCTGCGAAAGCTCCCAGGCGCGCGCGGTGTAGCGCGACGGCTTGGCGGTCAGCGCACCGACCGGGCACAGGTCGATCACGTTGCCCGACAGCTCGTGGGCCACGGTCTTCTCGACGTAGGTGCCAATGCGCATGTGCTCGCCGCGCCCCGTGGCGCCCAGTTCGCGCACCCCGGCGATCTCTTCGCCAAAGCGCACGCAGCGGGTGCAGTGGATGCAGCGGGTCATCTCGGTCTCGATCAGCGGACCGATGTCCTTGTCCTTCACCACGCGCTTGGCTTCGGTGTACTTGGATACGCTCTCGCCGTAGCCCATGGCCACGTCCTGCAGCTCGCACTCGCCACCCTGATCGCAGATCGGGCAGTCCAGCGGGTGGTTGATCAGCAGGAACTCCATGGTCCCCTTCTGCGCGCGCAGCGCCAGCGGGGACTGGGTGTAGACCTTCATCCCGTCCATGACCGGGGTCGCGCAGGCGGGGAGCGGCTTGGGCGCCTTCTCCACCTCGACCAGACACATACGGCAGTTCGCCGCCACCGACAGCTTCTTGTGGTAGCAAAACCGCGGAATGCGGATATCGGCATCGTCCGCCACGTCGATCAGCATGGCGCCCTTGGGCGCCTCGATCGTGCGGCCGTCAATCTCGATGCTGACCAGATCCTGCTTCTGATCCTGACTCATGCTCGATTCCTGCTGCGGATGCGCGGAGGGCGTCAGGCGGCGTCTGCCACCGGGCTCCGACCGTGCTGGATGTAGTATTCGAATTCGTGGCGGAAGTGCTTGACGAAGCTGCGCACCGGCATCGCCGCGGCATCACCCAGGGCGCAGATGGTATGCCCCTCGATCTTGCTGGCCACATCGTCCAGGCGTTCCAGGTCCTCGGGGCGACCCTGCCCCTCGACGATGCGGGTCAGCATGCGGTAGAGCCAGCCGGTGCCCTCGCGGCAGGGCGTGCACTGGCCGCACGACTCGGAGAAGTAGAAACGGGAGATGCGCTGCAGGGCCTTGACCATGTCGGCGGTCTCGTCCATCACGATCACCGCGCCGGAGCCCAGCATGGAACCGGCCTGGGCGATGGAGTCGAAGTCCATGTTGGCCTTCAGCATCGCGTCGCCCGGGACCACCGGCACCGATGATCCGCCAGGGATCACGGCCTTGAGCTTCCGCCCGTTCAGCACGCCGCCGGCCATCTCCAGCAGGTCCTTGAACGGCGTGCCCAGCGGGATCTCGTAGTTCCCCGGCTTGTTCACGTGCCCGGACACGGAAAAGAGTTTCTCGCCACCGGACTTGGGCACGCCCAGATCGGCGAACCATTGCCCGCCGTTGCGGATGATCGCCGGGATCGAAGCCAGCGACTCGGTATTGTTGATGGTGGTCGGCTTGCCGTAGAGACCGTAATTGGCCGGGAACGGCGGCTTGAAGCGCGGCTGGCCCTTCTTGCCTTCCAGCGACTCCAGCAGCGCCGTCTCCTCGCCGCAGATGTAGGCGCCGGCACCCAGCGACGGGTAGAGATCGAAATCGACCCCGGAGCCGAAGATGTCCTTGCCCAGATAACCGTTCGCGTAGGCTTCGTCCAGCGCGGCCATGAAGCGGGTGTTCACCTCGTCCATGAACTCGCCGCGCATGTAGTTGTAGCCCACCGTCGCACCGATCGCGTAGCCGGCGATCGCCATGCCCTCGATCAGGGCATGCGGGTTGTACATCAGGATCTCGCGGTCCTTGCAGGTGCCCGGCTCGGATTCGTCCGAGTTGCAGACGATGTACTTCTGCCCCGGGGTGTTGCGCGGCATGAAGGACCACTTGAGCCCGGTGGGGAAGCCCGCCCCGCCGCGGCCGCGCAGATTGGAGGCCTTGACCTCCTCGATCACGTCCTCGGGGGACATCTTGCCCTTGTAGACCTTCTCCAGGGCCTGGTAACCGCCGACGCTCTTGTAGGTCTCGAGCGAGGCCGGATCGTCCAGGTAGCGGGTCGCAAAGCAGATCTGGTTGGCCATGCTACTTCTCCAGACCGTCGAGAATCTCGTCCACCTTCTCGGGGGTGAGATTCTCGTAGTAGACGTGATCCACCTGCATCATCGGGGCACCACAACAGGCCGCCAGGCACTCCTCTTCCTGCTTCAGGTAGAACTTGCCGTCCGGCGTGCTTTCGCCGAGCTTGATGCCGAGCCGGTTTTCCAGGTGCTCGATAATCTTGTCCGAACCGCGCAGCATGCAGGAGATGTTGTTGCACACCATGATCGTGTGCTTGCCCACCGGCTCCAGCGAATACATGGAGTAGAACGAACCGACCTCGTAGACCGCGATCGGCGGCAGATCCAGGTACTCGGCCACGGCGTCCATCTTCTCGGTGGAGAGATAGCCGTCCTCGTGCTGTACCGCGCGCAGGGCGGCCAGCACCGCAGAGCGCTTCTGGTCGTCTGGATAGCGCGCCAGCCAGGTATCGATCTCCTCGCGCTCGTGGTCGCTGAGCTCGACCTTCTTGCCCGCGGGCTTGTGGAAGGCGACGGTTTTCTGTTCGGCAGCCATCAGCGGTCGATCTCCCCGAATACGATGTCCTGGGTCCCGATGATCGCGACCACATCGGCCAGCATGTGGCCGCGCGCCATCTCGTCCAGCGCGGACAGGTGCACAAAGCCCGGCGGACGGACCTTCAGACGATAGGGCTTGTTGGAACCATCCGAGACGAGGTACACGCCGAACTCGCCCTTCGGATGTTCCACCGCGGCGTAGGCCTCGCCCTCCGGCAGGCACATGCCCTCGGTGAACAGCTTGAAGTGGTGGATCAGGGCCTCCATGTCGGCCTTCATCTCCTCGCGCTTGGGCGGGGTGATCTTGTGATCCTCCAGCAGCACCGGGCCCGGGTTCTGGCGCAGCCAGTCCACACACTGGCGGATGATGCGATTGGACTGGCGCATCTCCTCCATGCGGACCAGGTAGCGGTCGTAGCAGTCGCCGTTGGCACCCACCGGGATATCGAAGTCGAGCCGGTCATAGACCTCGTACGGCTGCTTCTTGCGCAGGTCCCACTCGATGCCGGAGCCGCGCAGCATCGGGCCGGTAAAGCCCAGCTGCATGGCGCGTTCGGGATCGACCACGCCGATACCCACGGTGCGCTGCTTCCAGATGCGGTTGTCGGTCAGCAGGGTCTCGTACTCGTCCACGCACCCCGGGAAACGCTCGGTAAACGCCTCGATGAAGTCCAGCAGCGAGCCCTGACGAATCCTGTTCAGGTCATCCACGACATCCTGGGACTTCCACGAAGACGGCTGGTACTGCGGCATCGTGCCCGGCAGGTCGCGCGCAACCCCACCCGGGCGATAGTAGGTCGCGTGCATACGCGCGCCGGAGACCGCCTCGTAGCAGTCCATCAGGTCCTCGCGCTCGCGGAAGGCATAAAGGAACACCGCCATCGCGCCGATATCCAGCGCGTGGGCGCCCAGCCACATCAGGTGATTCAGGATGCGGGTGATCTCGTCGAACATCACCCGGATGTACTGCGCGCGCAGCGGGGCCTCGATCTGGAGCAGCTTTTCCATCGCGAGCACATAGCCGTGCTCGTTGGCCATCATCGACACGTAGTCGAGGCGGTCCATGTAGCCAATGGACTGGTTGTAGGGCTTGCTCTCGGCGAGCTTTTCGGTACCGCGATGCAGCAGACCGATATGCGGGTCGGCGCGCTGCACGACCTCGCCGTCCATCTCCAGCACAAGGCGCAGCACGCCATGGGCGGACGGATGCTGCGGCCCGAAGTTCAGGGTGAAGTTGCGAATCTCAGGCATTCTCGGCTCCTTCGCCCGGCTTCTGGCCCTCGCTGTAGCGATGGTCGTCGCGGATCACCTTGGGCACCAGCACGCGCGGCTCGATGGTCACCGGCTGGTACACCACGCGCGCCTGCTCGGCGTCGTAGCGCATCTCCACATGACCGACCAGCGGGAAGTCCTTGCGGAACGGATGGCCGACAAAGCCGTAGTCGGTGAGGATGCGGCGCAGGTCCGGATGCCCGGAGAACAGGATCCCGAACAGGTCAAAGGCCTCGCGCTCGAACCAGTTGGCCGAGGCCCAGACCTCCACCAGCGACTCGATCTCGGGGAATTCGTCATCCGCCAGCCAGGCGCGCATGCGCAGGCGGCGATTGTGCTGGATCGACAGCAGCTGCACGGCGACGGTGAAACGCGGACCGTCCCAGAGGCTGTCTTCCGGGGCGTCGTCGAAGGTAAAGCGCCCGGAGGTGGCCGCCTCGACCCCGCGGGAGAAGCCGGTGTTGGTCGCGGACTCGGTGCCCCACTCGTCCTGGCCGTACTCGAGATAGTCCACGCCACACAGGTCGATCAGGATCTCGAAGCCGAACGCGTCACGCAGCTTCTCAGCGGCCTCGCGCCAGGACTCTGGCCGGATATCGACCGTGACCTCGTCATAGGCCTCCGTGACCGTCTCCAGGGCGTCGCCCAGTTCCGCCCGCAGGGCGTCGATCCAGTTGTCTTGTTCAGCCATCTGAAACCCCGGGTGCGTCAGCGCGCGATGGTGTTCGTGCGCCGGATCTTGTTCTGCAGCTGGATGATGCCGTAGAGCAGTGCCTCGGCCGTGGGCGGACAGCCCGGCACGTAGACATCCACCGGCACGATGCGGTCGCACCCGCGCACCACGGCGTAGGAGTAGTGGTAGTAGCCGCCGCCATTCGCGCAGGAACCCATCGAGATCACCCAGCGCGGCTCGGGCATCTGGTCGTACACCTTGCGCAGCGCCGGAGCCATCTTGTTGACCAGCGTGCCGGCGACGATCATCACGTCCGACTGGCGCGGGCTGGGCCGGAAGATGATCCCGAACCGGTCCAGGTCATAGCGCGCGGCACCCGCATGCATCATCTCCACCGCGCAACAAGCCAGCCCGAAAGTCATGGGCCACAGGGAGCCTGTACGCGCCCAGTTGATGAGCTTGTCAGCCGAGGTGGTGACGAAGCCCTTTTCAAGAACGCCTTCTATTCCCATTCCAGCGCCCCCTTCTTCCACTCATAAATGAACCCAACGACCAGAATGAGCAAAAACACGGCCATCGCAAGAAGCCCGAACAGGCCAATGGCATCCAGCGATACCGCCCACGGGAAGAGAAATGCGATCTCAAGATCGAAGATGATGAAGAGGATCGCGACCAGGTAGAAGCGCACGTCGAACTTCAGCCGCGAGTCCTCGAAGGCCTCGAAGCCGCACTCGTATGGCGAGTTCTTCGCGGCGTCCGGCTTGCGCGGCCCGACGGCCATCCCGACCACCAGCGGCACGATGCCGATCACGATGCCCACTGCGATGAACAGCAGGATGGGTAGATAACCTTCCAGCATGTCTCTCTCCCGTACACCGCCCTCGGGCGGGTCGGTTCGCAGGGTGCCGCGTGGATCCGGCGCGTCCGCGAGCCGTTCTAGCGTTGCTGGTTGAATGCGCCGGCAGGTGGCCACCTCGATGGACGAGGCCGGGGCGCATACCGGGCACGGAGTCTAGGTGAACCGCAAAAACGGTGTCAAGTGTCTCTTATTTTATAAGTTACTGATTTTTATTTGTTTTGACTCTCGGCGCCACATTGCAGCATGACTCCGAGCGCCGTTGAATATGGTGCAGATGGTGGGACTCGAACCCACACGGCTTTCGCCACTACCCCCTCAAGATAGCGTGTCTACCAATTCCACCACATCTGCTTGATTACGAGGCCGCAACGGCCTACTCAGGTACGTCGGCCGGGCGATCGGGTGCCGGCCTATCCGCCTCTTCCTCCGGCGGGACCGTCCCGGGAACCCCTTCCGGGATGTCGCCCTCTTCCTGAAGCTCTTGCGCCTCCAGCTGGTCCATGAGGCTCTCCGCCTGAGGCGTCGAGGAAGCTAGATAGGCCAGTGTCAGGCTGTTCAGGAAGAACACCACCGCGAGAAAGGCCGTGGAACGACTCAGGAAATTCGCCGACCCCCGTGCGCCGAACACGGTCGCAGACGCGCCACTGCCAAAGGCCGCACCCGCGTCGGCACCCTTGCCATGCTGCATCAGCACAAGGGCGATCAGGGCGATCGAGACCGCCACCTGAACGACCAGGAGCAACCCGTAGATCATGCCGGGACCCGCTCGCCCGCTGCACGGGCGATCGCGGTAAAGGCGTCGGCATCCAGCGAGGCGCCACCGATCAGGCCGCCGTCGATGTCTTCCAGCGCGAGCAGACCCGCGGCGTTGTCGGCCTTCATGCTGCCGCCGTAGAGGATGCGCAGATCCGCGGCCACGCGGGGATCACGCCCCGCGATGCGGTTGCGGATAAAGGCATGCACTTCCTGCGCCTGCTCGGGCGTGGCAGTCAGACCGGTCCCGATCGCCCAGACCGGCTCGTAGGCGATCACGGCACGGTCGAAGGCCTCGACGCCGGCCGCATCGAGTACCGCGTCCAGCTGTTCCGACACCACCGACTCGGTGCGTCCGTCCTCGCGATCGTTCTTCTGCTCGCCGACACACAGGATTGGAGTCAGGCCGGCGGCCTGGGCGGCGATGAACTTGGCCGCCACCCATTCGCTGGTCTCGTTCTGGCGCTCGCGGCGCTCGGAGTGACCAACGATCACGTAACGACAGCCCGCCTCGGCCAGCATGGAACCGGCCAGCTCACCGGTATAGGCGCCCTTTTCCTGATCCGAGCAGTCCTGGGCACCCACCTCGATCACACTGCCCGACAGGGTGTCGGCGATCTCGGCGAGATAGACGGCGGGCGGACACACCGCGACGTCGACGCCCTGCAGGTCATCCAGACTACCCTTCAGGGCCGACAGGAGGGCGCGGTTCGCCTCGCGCGAACCGTTCATCTTCCAGTTACCGGCGACCAGCGGCTTGCGCATGCGGATCTTCCTCCTGCGAGAACGGTCGGATCCGGTCAGATACACGGAGTCCGATCATAATGATTAGAGCGGCGGGATGTTACCGGCGCACCCGGCGCAAATCAACCGAGCCCGGCACTTGGTCGGGGGGAAGCACGAACGGGCACCGCGCGCCCGATGATCCGGGTCAAACGACCGTGCGGATACTGTCGGCGATGCGTTCGGCGGCCTGGCGGGTAGTGCTCTCGTCCTCGGCCTCCACCATCACACGCACCAGCGGCTCGGTACCCGACGGACGCAGGAGGACACGCCCGTGCACGCCCAGTTCGGCCTCCACCGCGGCGACCTCGGAACGCACCGCGGGTGCTTCAAGACAGCCATTGGCCTTGCCCGCAAGCGGGACATTCACCAGACACTGCGGCAGCTTCGGGATCTTCACCGCGAGCTGGGCGAGCGAGCGGCCGGTACGATGCATCAAGTGGGCCACCTGCAACGCCGCGACGATTCCATCGCCCGTGGTCGTATGCTCCAGGCAGACAATGTGGCCCGACCCTTCACCGCCCAGCATCCAGTCACGCTGACGCAGCTCCTCGAGCACATAGCGGTCCCCCACCTTCGCACGAACAAACGGAATGCCCTGCTCACTCAGGGCGTTCTCGAGCCCGAGGTTGGTCATCAACGTGCCGACCACCCCTCCGCGGAGGAGGCCGGACTGCTGGCGATCCAGCGCGAGGATCCCCAGGATCTGGTCGCCATCAACGATGTTGCCATTCGCATCCGCCAGGATCACCCGGTCGCCGTCGCCGTCCAGGGCAATGCCGAGGTCAGCTCCGGAGGCCTTTACCTGTTCGGCCATCACCTCGGGGTACAACGCGCCCACACCCGCGTTGATGTTGTAACCATCCGGGCGGGCGCCCAGCACCTCCACCTCGGCCCCGAGCTCCTCGAATACCGGCGGGGCCACGTTGTAGGTCGCCCCATGGGCACAATCAACCACCACGCGCAGGCCGCGCAGCTCCGAGCGTGCCGGAATCGCACTCTTGCAGAACTCGATATAGCGGCCGGCGGCGTCCGCGATGCGCACGGCCTTGCCCAGGTGCTCTCCGTCCACCGAGCGCAGCGGCTCTTCCAGCCGCGCCTCGATGGCCTCCTCCACCTCATCGGCGAGCTTGTCGCCCTCCGGAGTGAAGAACTTGAAGCCATTATCGTGAAACGGATTGTGCGAAGCGCTGATCACCACACCGGCCGTCGCGCGGAAGGTGCGTGTGAGGTAGGCGACCGCGGGCGTCGGCATGGGACCCAGCAGGGCCACATCCAGACCCGCCGCCGACAAGCCGGCCTGCAAGGCCGACTCGAACATGTAACCCGAGACCCGGGTGTCCTTCCCGACAAGCACCGGGCCCTGACGCTGGCATCTCGCGCCCAGTACCTCACCCACCGCATAGCCCAGACGCAGCGCGAACTCGGGCGTCATCGGCCAGTCGCCAGTCCGCCCACGAATCCCGTCGGTGCCGAAATAACGCCCCATGCCGCTTGCTTCTCCCTTAACGTCGAATATGAATCACGGCTGGCGGGAGCCCCGCCATGCCTGTGGTGTCAGTGCGAAGTATAGCGCCAGCGCATCCCGCGTCCCTGCGACATCGTGCACACGCAGGACACGCGCGCCGGCCTGTGCCGCCAGCAGCGCCGCAATCGCGGAACCGGCATCACGTTCCTGTACCGGGCGATCACCCAGCAGGGCACCGATCATCGACTTGCGCGACACCCCCACCAGCAGTGGGGACCCGAGGTCGGCCAGCACGGGCAGTGCGTGGAACAGCGCCAGGTTGTGCTCCAGCGTCTTGCCGAACCCGAAGCCCGGATCCAGCAGCAACTGCTCGCCTGGAACGCCCGCACGCACCAGCGCCTCGCGCCGGTCGCGCAAAAACTCGCCGACCTCCCGCGCGACATCTTCGTAGTGCGGAGCCTGCTGCATGGACTGCGGCTCCCCCTGCATGTGCATCGCGCACAGGGCCACACCCTTTTCGCGCGCGGCGGCCACGGCGGCCTCCCAGGCCCCCTCGGCGCGGAACCCGTTGACGTCGTTCAGCAGCGTGGCCCCGGCCGCCACGGCCTCGCACATCAGTTCCGGTTTCATCGTGTCCACCGACAACGGCACATCCAGTTCCGCGGACAGGGCCTCGATCACGGGCAACACCCGCCGGCGTTCCTCTTCGAGCGCAACCGGCTGCGCCCCCGGGCGCGTCGACTCGCCCCCGATATCGATCAGGTCGGCACCCTGTTCCACCATCGCGCGGGCGTGCGCCAGGGCCTGCTCCACACGGTGATACGACCCACCATCGGAAAACGAGTCCGGGGTGATGTTCAGGATGCCCATGATTCGAGGACGGTCCAGCGCCAGCCGGTGCCCTCCGCAACGCAGGGTCGCGGTCACGCCTTGCGTATCCATGCCCATGTCTTGGTGCTCCCCGCCAAATGAAAAGGCCGCCAGAGAGTCCCTGGCGGCCCATGGTGGCCTGTTGCCTGTTGCCACCCGATTGGTGCGTCGATCAGGACTGCGGAGCAGGTCCGCCGACGACGCCCTTGCTGTCGCCGTCCTCCCGGCCATCGTCGGAGTCGGAATCGGCGGCGGACTCGTCGCTCGCCTCCGCCGAGCCGCCGGAACCGCTGTCGCTGTCCCAGTCCGCCGGTTCACGCGGCTCGCGGCCGGCCATGATGTCCTCGATTTGCTTGTCGTCGATGGTCTCGTACCTCATCAACGCCTTGGCCATCGCGTGCAGCTTGTCGAGATTGTCCAGCAGAATCTGCTTCGCATGCTGGTAGTTGGTGTCGATGATCCGGCGCACTTCGGCATCGATCTGCCGCGCGGTCTCGTCAGACATCGGCTTGGACTTGCCCATCTGACCACCCAGGAACGGCTGCCCTTCCTCTTCTCCGTAATCCAGCGGGCCCAGTTTCTCGGACAACCCCCACTTGGTCACCATGTTGCGGGCGATCTGGGTGGCACGCTCGATGTCGTTGGAGGCACCGGTGGTCACTTTCTCGTCGCCGAAGATGATCTCTTCCGCCAGGCGCCCACCGAACAGGCTCGCCAGCTGGCTCTCCAGCCGAGTCTTGGAGTGGCTGTAGCGGTCTTCCTCCGGCAGGAACATGGTCACGCCCAGGGCGCGCCCGCGCGGGATGATGCTGACCTTGTACACCGGGTCGTGCTCGGGGACCGTCAGTCCGACGATCGCGTGGCCCGCCTCGTGGTAGGCCGTCAGCTTCTTCTCGTCCTCGGACATCACCATGGACTTGCGCTCGGCGCCCATCATGATCTTGTCCTTGGCGCGCTCGAAGTCGCTCATGTCGACCAGGCGCTTGCCGGCGCGCGCCGCAAACAGCGCCGCCTCGTTGACCAGGTTCGCAAGATCCGCACCGGAGAACCCCGGCGTACCCCGCGCGATCAGATCGGGGCGCACATCATCCGCCAGCGGCGTCTTTTTCATGTGGACCTTCAGGATCTGCTCGCGGCCCCGCACGTCTGGCGGCGGCACCACCACCTGACGGTCAAATCGGCCCGGGCGCAGCAGCGCCGGATCGAGTACATCCGGGCGGTTGGTCGCGGCAATCACGATGATCCCCTCGGTACCCTCGAAGCCGTCCATCTCGACCAGCAGCTGGTTCAGCGTCTGCTCGCGCTCGTCATGACCACCACCCATGCCGGCGCCACGCTGGCGGCCGACCGCATCGATCTCGTCGATGAAGATGATGCAGGGGGCGTGCTTCTTGGCCTCGGAGAACATGTCACGCACTCGCGAGGCACCCACGCCGACGAACATCTCGACGAAGTCGGAACCGGAGATGCTGAAGAACGGGACCTTGGCCTCGCCGGCGATGGCCTTGGCCAGCAGCGTCTTCCCGGTACCCGGCGAGCCGACCATCAGCACGCCGCGCGGGATCTGTCCGCCCAGCTTCTGGAACTTGGAGGGGTCACGCAGGAAGTCGACCAGCTCGGAGACCTCGTCCTTCGCCTCGTCGCACCCGGCCACGTCGCCAAACGTGACCTTGACCTGGTCCTCGGACATGAGCTTGGCCTTCGACTTGCCGAAGGACATCGCCCCACGACCGGCGCCACCGCCACCCTGCATCTGGCGCATGAAGTAGATCCACACGGCGATCAGCAGCAGCATCGGGAACCAGCTGATCAGAATGCTCATCAGCAACCCGCGCTCGGCATCCTCCTGCGCGTTGATCTCCACATTGTTCTGGAGGAGATCCCCGATCAGCCCGGTGTCGTTGGGATTCACGGTGCTGAAACGCTGACCCTCGATGGTCTGACCGCGAATCTTGTCGCCCTCGATGGTGACGCTGTCGATACGACCGCCCTGTACATCCCGGATGAACTCGGAATAGGTAATACTCCGCACATCCTGCTGCTGTTGCGGGCTGAAGTTATTGAACACCGACATCAGGACGATCGCGATGACCGCCCAGATGATCAAATTCTTGGCCAGACCGTTCAAAACGACACCTCAAGAAACTATAAGAACGTGGATTCCTGCGAGCTTTACACATCCCGGGGGCCGCGCGCCAATACGTACACTTCCCGTGACCGTGGACGCGAGGCCTGCGGCTTGCGCACCTGGACCTTCTCGAACCGGCGCCGCACTTCGGCCAGAAAGGCATCCGATCCCTCGCCCTGAAACAACTTGACCAGCAGCGCACCCCGAGGGTTCAGCACATCGCAGGCCAGCTCCAGTGCCAGTTCGCACAGATGGATCGAGCGTGGCTGGTCAATGGCATCCGTACCCGTCAGGTTGGGGGCCATATCGGAAAGCACAAGATCCGCGCGCTGACCGTCCAGCGCCTCCAGGATCGCCTCCAGGACCGCGTCCTCGCGAAAGTCACCGGTGATAATCGTGGCACCGGGTACTGGATCCATCGGCAGGATATCGGAGGCCACCAGCACCCCCTTGCGACCGATCTTTTGCGCGGCGTACTGCGTCCAGCCGCCCGGCGCAGCGCCCAGGTCGACCACACGCATGCCCGGTTTGAGAAGCCGGTCACGTTCGTCGATCTCCTGCAGCTTGTACACGGCTCGACCGCGCCAGCCCTCCTGCTGGGCCCGCTGCACGTACGGGTCGTCGAAGTGCTCCTTCAGCCAGCGCTGACTGGAACGGCTACGCTTGGGCACCGCAGTTCTCCAGGCTCAAACACGCGATCCGCGTGCTACAATTTCCGTGTTCCAATACCGAATCGAATCCCACGTGAATCTGACCGACGCGCAACGCCGCCATCTGCGCAGCCTCGCCCACCCGCGCAAGCCCATCGTGACCATCGGCCGCAATGGCCTGACGGACGCCGTGGTCAAGGAGCTGGAACAGGCACTGGCGCATCACGAACTGGTCAAGATCAAGGTCAATATCGGCGACCGCGAGGCCCGCAATGGCACCGTCGAGGCCTTGTGCGAACGCACGGGTGCGGCACTGGTCCAGCGAATTGGCTACGTGGCAACCCTGTTCCGCCGCAACCCGGACGAACCGAAGGTGACCCTGGACCCGGCGTGACCCGGCTACGTCAGTTTACGTAGCGGACCTCCAGAATCTCGTATTCCGTCTCGCCACCGGGGGCCTGCACCGTCACGACATCGCCCTCTTCCTTCCCGATCAGCGCCCGTGCAATCGGCGAGGACACCGAGATCATGTTCTGCTTGATGTCGGCCTCGTCGTCACCGACGATCTTGTAGGTCACCTGGCGCCCGTCTTCGGTCGCCTCGAGCACGACGGTCACGCCGAACACGACCTTGCCCGTCTGCGGCAGGGTGGTCACGTCGATGATCTGGGCATTCGCAAGCGTGGCCTCCAGCTCACGAATTCGTCCTTCAATGAAGCTCTGCTGCTCGCGCGCGGCGTGGTATTCGGCGTTCTCCTTCAGGTCGCCGTGTTCGCGCGCCTCGGCAATCGCATTCACCACCCGCGGGCGATCCTCGGCCTTGAGCTTTTTCAGCTCCGCCTTCATCTTCTCGGCGCCGGTTACGGTCAGCGGGGTCTTGTTCATGCGCGCTTCCCTCCAAGATTTTCCTGGTGGAGGTCCTGCAGCCGGAAGACGTCATTCGCTCCCAGGTGGTCCAGGGCCTGCACCGTAGCGCGGGCCCCAGCGATGGTCGTGGTGTACCCCACCTTGTGCATCAGCGCCTCGCGGCGAATGGTGTAGGAGTCGGAGGTCGACTGCTTGCCCTCCACGGTGTTGATGATGAAGCTGATCTCGTCGTTCTTGATCATGTCGACAATATGCGGGCGGCCCTCGGTGACCTTGTTCACGCGCGTCACCGCGATATCGGCCTCTTCCAGAATCTTCGCCGTGCCCCGGGTCGCCAGCACCTCGAAGCCCAGCTCGACCAGGCGGCGGGCCACCTCGCCCACCAGTGGCTTGTCGATCTCGCGCACCGACACGAAGGCCTTGCCGGCCGACGGCAGCAACACGCCCGCGCCCAGCTGGCTCTTGGCGAAGGCCTCGGCGAAACTGCGCCCGACCCCCATCACCTCGCCGGTGGACTTCATCTCCGGCCCCAGGATCGGGTCCACGCCCTGGAACTTGGCAAACGGGAATACCGATTCCTTCACCGAGTAGTAGTCCGGGTACACGGCATCGCCCACGCCCTGTTCGGGCAGGGTCTGGCCGGCCATGCAGCGCGCGGCGATCTTGGCCAGCGGCCGTCCGACGGCCTTGGACACGTATGGCACGGTGCGCGAGGCGCGCGGATTGACCTCCAGCACGTAGATGTCGTCGCCCTTGATCGCGAACTGGGTGTTCATCAGGCCCACGACCTTGAGTCCCAGCGCCATCTTGCGCACCTGCTCGACCATCTCGTCCTGCAGCGCCATCGACAGCGAGAACGGCGGCAGCGAGCAGGCGGAGTCGCCCGAGTGCACGCCGGCCTGCTCAATGTGCTCCATGATCCCGCCGATGATCACGTTCTCGCCGTCCGAGATCGCATCGACATCGACCTCGATCGCGTCATCCAGGAAGCGGTCCAGCAGCACCGGGGCATCGTTGGAGACGGAGACCGCGTGCTGCATGTAGCTGCGCAGGTCCTCGCGGTCGCGCACGATCTCCATCGCGCGTCCGCCGAGCACGTAGGACGGGCGCACCACCAGCGGGTAGCCGATCTCGTCGGCCAGCTTCTCCGCCTCTTCCTCGCTGCGCGCGGTGCGGTTCGGCGGCTGCTTGAGCCCCAGCTTGTTCAGCAGGGCCTGGAAGCGCTCGCGGTCCTCGGCCAGGTCGATCGAGTCCGGGCTGGTGCCGATGATCGGCACGCCCGCCGCCTCGAGATCCCGCGCGAGCTTCAGCGGGGTCTGGCCGCCGTACTGCACGATCACACCGGCCGGGTTCTCGGTCGCGACAACCTCCAGCACGTCCTCCAGGGTCAGCGGCTCGAAATACAGCCGGTCGGAGGTGTCGTAGTCGGTGGAGACGGTCTCCGGGTTGCAGTTGACCATGATGGTCTCGTAGCCGTCCTCGCGCATCGCGAGGGCGGCATGCACGCAGCAGTAGTCGAACTCGATGCCCTGGCCGATCCGGTTCGGCCCGCCACCCAGGACCATGATCTTCTGCTTGTCGGTCGGCTCCGCCTCATTCTCCTCTTCATAGGAGGAGTACATGTAGGCGGTGGTGGTCGCGAACTCGGCCGCACAGGTATCCACCCGCTTGTACACCGGGCGCACGCCGAGGGCGTGGCGGTGCTTGCGCACGGCCTTCTCGGTCTCGTTGAGGATCGTCGCCAGGCGCAGGTCGGAGAAGCCGCGCTGCTTCAGGCGGTACATCTCCTCGGCCTTGATGTCACCCAGGATGCGGTCGCGCAGGCCCTTCTCGACATCGACCAGTTCCTGGATCTGGGCCAGGAACCAAGGGTCGATCGCGGTCAGGTCGAAGATGTCCTGGATCGAGAAGCCGGCGCGGAAGGCATCCGCCACGTACAGCACCTGCTCCGGGCTGGGGTTGGCGAGCTTCGTGCGCAGCTGGTCGACGACGTCGTCGGCTTCCAGGTCAATGCGCTCGTCAAGGCCGTCCATCCCGGTCTCCATCGAGCGCAGCGCCTTCTGGAACGACTCCTGGAAGGTGCGGCCGATGGCCATCGCCTCGCCCACCGCCTTCATCTGCGTGGTCAGCCGCGCCTCGGCCTGCGGGAACTTCTCGAAGGTGAAGCGCGGGATCTTGGTGACCACGTAGTCGATGGACGGCTCGAACGAGGCCGGGGTCAGCCCGCCGGTGATCTCGTTTTTCAGCTCGTCGAGGGTATAGCCCACCGCCAGCTTGGCGGCGACCTTGGCGATCGGGAAGCCGGTCGCCTTGGAGGCCAGCGCGGAGGAACGCGACACCCGCGGGTTCATCTCGATCACGATCATGCGCCCGTTCTCCGGGTTGATCGCGAACTGCACGTTGGAGCCGCCGGTCTCCACGCCGATCTTGCGCAGCACCGCCAGCGAGGCGTCGCGCATGATCTGGTATTCCTTGTCGGTCAGGGTCTGCGCCGGGGCCACGGTGATCGAGTCCCCGGTGTGGATCCCCATCGGGTCCAGGTTCTCGATGGAGCAGATGATGATGCAGTTGTCCGCCTTGTCGCGGACCACCTCCATCTCGAACTCCTTCCAGCCCAGCGCGGACTCCTCCAGCAGCACCTGGTTCACCGGCGAGAGGTCGAGCCCATTCTTGACGATATACTCGAACTCCTCGCGGTTGTAGGCGATACCGCCGCCCGAGCCGCCGAGGGTGAACGACGGCCGGATGATCACCGGGAAGCCGATCTTCGGCTGGATCTCCTGTGCCTCTTCCCAGGAATGCGCGAGCATCGCGGTCGGCGTATCCAGGCCGATGTCGGCCATCGCCGCCTTGAAGTGGTCGCGGTCCTCGGCCATGTCGATCGCCGCCTCGTTGGCACCGATCATCTCCACCCCGAACTTCTTGAGCACACCTTCGTTCGACAGGTCCAGCGCGCAGTTCAGCGCGGTCTGCCCGCCCATGGTCGGCAGGATCGCGTCCGGGCGCTCCTTCTCGATGATCTGGGCGACGGTCTGCCACTCCACCGGCTCGATGTAGGTGGCATCCGCCATCTCCGGGTCGGTCATGATGGTCGCCGGGTTGGAGTTCACCAGGATCACCCGGTAGCCCTCCTCGCGCAGGGCCTTGCAGGCCTGGGCGCCGGAGTAGTCGAACTCGCAGGCCTGACCGATCACGATCGGGCCGGCCCCGAGGATCAGGATGCTCTGGATGTCGGTACGCTTGGGCATGTGACGGCTCTCGCAGGCTGTCGAAATCGGAAATTCTGGAGTAGGGAGGGCGCTAGCGGCGCGCGGCGCGCATCATCTCGACGAAGTCGTCGAACGCCGGGGACACATCGTGCGGGCCCGGGCTGGCCTCGGGGTGCCCCTGCAGGCTGAAGGCCGGGCAGTCGGTGCGGGCGATCCCCTGCAGCGTGCCGTCGAACAGCGACCGGTAGGTCGGCGTCAGCGTATCGGGCAGGCTGTCCTCGTCGATCGCAAAGCCGTGGTTCTGCGACGAGATCATCACCCGCCCGCTTTCCTCGTGCCGGATCGGGTGGTTGGCCCCGTGGTGGCCGAACTTCATCTTCACGCTCTTGCCGCCACTGGCGATCCCCAGCAGCTGGTGCCCGAGACAGATACCGAACAGCGGCAGCTTGCGCTCGCAGAACTCGCGGATCGCCTCGATCGCATAGGTGCAGGGTTCCGGGTCGCCCGGGCCGTTGGACAGGAACACCCCGTCGGGTTTCAGCTCCATGACCTCGTCTACCGGCGTCTCGGCGGGCACCACGGTCACGCGACAGCCGCGCTCGGCGAGCATGCGCAGGATGTTCCGCTTCATGCCGAAGTCGTAGGCCACCACATGGTATTCGGCCTTCTCCGGATCCACCCGGGCCGGCTCCTCGCCGAGCTGCCAGGTGCCCTCCAGCCATTCGTAGCGGCTGCGCGTGGTGACCTCGCGCGCCAGGTCCATGCCCTTGATGCCGGGGAACTCGCGCGCGGCCGCCAGGGCCGCGGCCTCGTCCACATCGCCGGCCTGGATGCAACCGTTCAGTGCGCCCTTCTCGCGCAGGATGCGCGTCAGCTTGCGGGTGTCGATCCCGCTGATCGCCACAATGCCATGGCGCAGCAGGTAATCCGGCAGCGATTCGCGCGAGCGCCAGTTCGACACCAGCGGCGGCAGGTCGCGGATGATCAGCCCGGCCGCATGGGCGCGGGCGGACTCGTCGTCCTCCGGGTTGGTGCCGGTGTTGCCGATATGCGGATAGGTCAGCGTGACCATCTGCCGGTGGTAGGAGGGATCCGTCAGGATCTCCTGATAACCGGTCATCGCGGTGTTGAACACCACCTCGCCAACCGTCTGGCCCAGGGCGCCAATCGCCTGACCATGAAACACAGTGCCATCTTCCAGGACGAGCAGAGCGGGCGCGGACACGGGGACCTCCGGATGGTCTGGGTCGAGGCCGCCAGGCCATTTGCCGGCGGCGATACTGCGATGCATTCGGGATCTTTGACCCGACCTCGCCCGCACCGTCTACCGGGGCTGGACCCCGCGTTCGGACAACGGTTCGGCGGCTGAGTTACGGGTGCGGTTACGCCTGCAAGTGTACGCGAGCGCCGCGCACGACGTCCAACGAGAATAGCCGCTGCGCCCTCGTGGAACGCCTTCAAATGCGGCCCCGCCGGGTAGGATCAGATCACAGCACTCCGGGGCCAGACATGCGAAAGGCGCCACTCGGGCCCCTTTGCTTGAATCTGGCGGAGAGGGAGGGATTACGCGGCGCTGCGCGCCTCGCCCTCCGGGTCGTCGCCTGCGGCAACGTTCGGGTGCCGCTGTGCGTCACCCGTCGAACCCGGCTTTCTCATGTATCGAGGGCTCGAATCCCGATAGCTCAGGGGCCAGACATGCGAAAGGGGCCACTTGGGCCCCTTTGCTTGAATCTGGCGGAGAGGGAGGGATTACGCGGCGCTGCGCGCCTCGCCCTTCGGGTCGTCGCCTGCGGCGACGTTCGGGTGCCGCTGCGCGTCACCCGTCGAACCCGGCTTTCTCATGTATCGAGGGCTCGAATCCCGATAGCTCAGGGGCCAGACATGCGAAAGGGGCCACTTGGACCCCTTTGCTTGAATCTGGCGGAGAGGGAGGGATTCGAACCCTCGATACGGGGTTACCGTATACACACTTTCCAGGCGTGCGCCTTCGACCGCTCGGCCACCTCTCCGGTTTGTCCCGCGAAGGCACTGGCCTACGCGAAGCGCGAAAGGGTAAACCAGCGGCGGTCGGTTAGCAATGCAGACCGCCGCCACGGGCACCATCAACCGTCCGAGGGCTTGCCCGGACCGCGACTCGGCAGCGACGGGAAGGCGTGGACATTGCCACTGTCCTGGCTGGCATCCCGGATACGGGGCGTACCGACGGCCGCGACCTCGTCAATCCGGATCAGCGCGTGCATCGGCACATGGAAGCGCTCGACCCCCTCGAACTCGGTGCGCAGGCGCTCCTCGGAGGGGTCGACAACGACCTGCGAGCGCTCGCCAAACAACAGATCCTCGACGGTGACAAAGCCG
Organism: Thioalkalivibrio sp. ARh3; assembly: GCF_000377265.1. Taxonomy (NCBI): domain Bacteria; kingdom Pseudomonadati; phylum Pseudomonadota; class Gammaproteobacteria; order Chromatiales; family Ectothiorhodospiraceae; genus Thioalkalivibrio; species Thioalkalivibrio sp. ARh3. Next base: position 157,145 of record NZ_KB897951.1, on the reverse strand, counting down.
TAGAGCTCGTCCTGATAGACCTCACGGGCAAAGATCTCGTAGACCTTGCCCTGGTTGAGGAAGCTGACGCGATAGCGTGTAGTGGGCATATTCACTTGACTCATATTGGGGTAGCAACCGCAGATTGCAACGGGTTGGCGTTGGTCCGGACCGACAATGCCGGTATGATTCGATCGTTTAACCGCCCAGCGCCTTCGGTACGCCTTCGATGAATTCCTCGCAGGAGCTGCTCGATCACTTGAGCCGCAACAGCCAGCCGTACGAGGACCCGCTCACTCACGTGCGCTGGGATGCGCTGTCGCTGGACGATTTCTGGATCCCGGAGGAGGCCGTATCACTCTTCGGCACCCCGGAATACTCGGCGCTGGACGATGCCCGCAAACGGCGTCTGTCGCAATACGAGTTTCTGTATTTCATCAGCGGGGCGCTGTGGCTGGAAGGCCTGTTCATGGAGCGCATCTCGCGGATCTCCATGCACTCGACCGGTCGCCTGGACCGGCTGAATTATCGCCTGCACGAGCTGCGCGAGGAAGCCGGCCACAGCCTGATGTTTATCGAGTTCATGCGCCGCAGCGGGCTACCCCTGCCGGAACGCCGTTTCCCCAAGCCGAAGCTGGCCACCCTGGTCGGGCGTTTCTCGCCGTTCGAATCTTCGATCTTCTGGATCGCGGTGATGATCGGCGAGGAGGTCCCGGACCGCATGAACCGGCTGATCCGCCAGCACAAGGACTCGATCAGCCCGACGGTAGACGACATCGTGACGCGGCACATGATCGACGAGGCACGCCACATGGCGCATGCCCGCGACACGCTGGAGTCCTATCTGGATACGCTCCCGAGCTGGCAGAAATGGGCCTATCGCCCGCTGATGCGGCGCGTGTTCCGCCAGTTCGTGCATGCGTTCTACTACCCTACCCGCGACATCTACGAACTGGCCGGCCTCCCCGAGGGCCCGGACTATCGCCGCATCGCCCGCGAGAACCCACGCCGCGCCTCCTTCATCGACACCTGCGTTGACCCCGCGCTCAAGATCCTGCGCGACCAGGGTCTGGTGCTGAACTGGCGCTAGGGAAACACGAACGTGTTTCCCTACCGTCCCCGGTGACCACCGGGGCAATTGGGTATGATCCAGTGCCATGGGCACGCATCTGAAACTCCGCCCCCCGAGCAGCACCTGGCGCCAGATCGAACTGGGGCTGTTCATCGTGCTGCTGACCGCCATTGTGCTGCGGGTGTACTACAACCCGCCAGCGGCGCTGGAACAGCTGACCTTTCGTGACGAGTTGCGGGTGGCCCTGGTCGAGCGCCCGCTGGGCCGCTCCGAGCTCGCCGCTACCGCGGGGCGCGACCAGCTCGAACTGGAACTGCTGCACGGTCTGGCCGAGGAACTGGGCACCCGCCTGCGCGTGACCCGCGTGGATGACGCCGCCGCCGCCCACCGGCTATTGCGCCAGCGCCGCATCGACATCGCCGCCGGACTGCTCGTCCCGCCCAACGACCCGTCGATCGAAGCCGGCCCGGAGATCCTGAGTGTGCAGCATGTCGTGGTCTTCTGGAACGAGAACGAACGGGCCACACCGCTGATTTCGCTGACCGATATACCACCCGGGGCGCGCGTCGGCATGACCGCACAGGCCCCCATACCCGAGAGCCTGAGCCAGCCCTTGCTGGCCGAGGTCCGCCTGGAGCCGGAGACACCACCGGAGATGGCACCGGATACGGTCACCGAGGACGAACCAGCACTCGAAGGGGCCCCGTTTGCCCCCATCACCACACCCCTGGACGGCGAAGAGGAAGCAGACCCGTCGAATGGCGAACTCGTCCCCTACGCCAACGCCGAAGCCCTACGCGAGGCGCTGGAACGGGGCGAGATCGACTATGCGGTGATGAACTCCCTGGAATACCGTCGCCTGCGGCGCATACACCCGAGTCTGCGCCTAGCGCACGAACTGGAACGCAGCGCCGAGGTGCGCTGGCTGTTCCCCACGGGTCTCGACCGCAGCCTGATCGACACGGCGGAGGAGTACATCGACCAATTGCGCGACAACCGCGAGCTGGAGTTGCTGCTCGATCGCTACCTCGGCCACCTGGAGACCCACGATCTGGTCGATGCCCTGACCTTCGCGCGCCGCGTCGAGCACCGTCTGGAAGAGTTCCGTCCGCTGTTCGAGGAGGCCGGAGAGACCTACGATCTCGACTGGCGCTTCATCGCCGCGGTGGCGTACCAGGAATCCCACTGGAATCCCGACGCGGTATCCCCCACCGGCGTGCGCGGATTGATGATGCTGACCCAGGTGACGGCCGCCGGGCTGGGCATCGAGGATCGCACCGACCCGGCCGCCAGCGTGGATGGTGGCACACGTTACCTGATCGATCTGCGCGAACGGCTGCCGGATTCCATCCCCGAGCCCGATCGCACCTGGATGACGCTGGCCGCCTACAACGTGGGGCTCGGACATCTGCACGACGCCCGGCGCCTCGCCGCCGCCAACGGCGATGACCCCGATCGCTGGCTGGACGTGATGCAGTGGCTGCCGCGCCTGGCCCAGTCCGAATGGTACGAACAGACCCGCTACGGCTACGCCCGCGGCTGGGAGCCGGTCCACTACGTGCAGAACATCCGCAGCTATTACGACAAGCTGGTGCAGCGCTTCCCGGAGTCCGACGAGCTCAAGCCGCCGGCCCCCGAGCTCTACCGCCGCACACCGCTGGCGCTGTAGTTACCTGCCTGCGCCCCCAAGCGCACGCCGCCCCCTGCGTCAGGCCCGCGCCGGGCCATACGTGGCGGGGATCACCAGCGCCTGCTCCTCCTCCATGATTTCTTCACGCTGCTGTTCGGCCGCTTCCTGCAGGCCGAAAAACCAGACCGCGAAGATCAGGGTAAAGACGACGAAGAACGCCATGCCCGCCCAGGAAAGCACATGCATGAACGGTCCCGGGCGATCCCCCGGCGCCACTTCCGGACGCTGGATTGCACGGTAATTCAGCCAGGCGAACACCGGCGAGGACAGGAACGAGGCCACCATGGCGAACTGGAGCATGGAGAGCAGATCGGTGAGGAAGAAATTGATGATGATGATGCAGACCACCACCGTGAACACGATCCAGGCGGTCAGGGCGCGCTGCAATCCCTTTTCCGGGCGGTCGAACAGCAAAATGGTGCTCATCGCCAGTGACCGCGGCCAGCCGTCCATGCAGGTGATGGTGGTGCTGAACATCGCGGTGAACGCAGCCAGCACGATGATCCAGTGGGCCCAGTCACCGATCGTGGAGGTATACATCTCGATAAAACGCGCGGCGAACTGTCCGGACGACAGCTCGGCCAGCTCGATCCCGGCACCGGACCGATACATCACCAGGGCACCCAGCGCCAGGAAGAAGACCGCCAGCACCACGGTCACGATGTAGCCGATGTGAAAGTCGGTGGTGGACTCCTGCATCGTCGCGCGATGTCCGGTCTGGATCTCGCGCGATGTGCGCCACAGGGAAGGCCAGGCGGCCACGTCGATCGGTGCGGGCATCCAGCCCATGAACATGATGATGAACCCAATGGAGGCGAGGTCCCAGGGGTCGCGCCCGACAAAACCCTCCGGCACCTCCACACTCTGCCAGACGGCCACAATCACCGCGGTCAACGTGGATACGGCCAGCAGGAACACCACCACCTTGGCGATCTTGTCCAGCAGTTGATAGTGCCCGGCGATAATGAGGGCCGCACACAGAATCAGGATGCCCATGGTGATGGCGATCACGTGATCGCCGTCGCCCATAAACGGGAAATTCAGAAACAGACTGGCGGTGATGAACGCCACCCCCGCCACGTTGAGAAAGGCATTGATCAGATTCAGCCCGAAGAAGGCCGCCAGATAGCCCTTTCCCATACGGCGATAACCATGGAGGATGGTGTCCCCGGTGGAGGCGCGGTACTTCACCGAGTACAGAAAGAACGGGTACTTGAACAGGTTCGCCAGCAGCAGGAGCAGCAGCAGCGACCAGCCGTAGATCGCCCCGGCCTGGGTAGACGATACGAGGTGCGAACCGCCGATCGCGGCGCCCGCCATCAGGATCCCCGGCCCGATCGCCTTGCCGAGATTGGTACGGGGTCTCCAGAAAGCCTGCATGCGCGCCTCGACGAAATCCTTGCGTCCAATCAAACGGCATGACCGTACCCTCTGTACGGCCTTGCGGGCGCGAGCCTAGCGTATCCCGCTCTGATGGGCCACATTTGTCGCACTACGAACGCCATCGCGCTTGCTGCCGCTGGCGAGGCTCCTACCGCGGATCCGCCGAGTGTCAGGCTTTCCCGGAAACGTTCAGCGCCGCGAACGGGCGTGGAGGCAGAAACGCGCCAGGATCGCGACATCGTGGTCGGCCTGACCGGCCGCCAGCGCCTTGTCCACCGCGCGGCGCACCGGCTCCAGCCCGTCCAGACTGAGGCCCACCTGCTCGCCCAGACCGGCCACGATGCCCAGATCCTTGTGGTAGAGCCCGGTCTGAAAACCGGGCTCGAAGTCGCCGTCCAAAAGACGCTGGCCGTGCACCTCGAGGATACGCGAGCCCGCGAAACCGCCCATCAGTGCCTCTCGCAGCCGTGCCGGATCCACCCCGGTCTGTTCCGCCAGCGCAAAGGCCTCGCCGATGGCCACCAGCGTCTCGCCCACCACCAGCTGATTGCAGGCTTTGGCGATCTGCCCGGCGCCACTGGTACCGACATGGGTCAGCGTCGAGCCAACAATATCGAAGATCGGCTGCAGCCGGTTGACCGCATTCTCCGGGCCGCCAACCATCAGGCTGAGCGTACCGTTGCGTGCACCCGGCTCGCCGCCCGAGACCGGCGCATCCACGAAGACCACCTCACGTTCCGCCGCGGCCTGCGCAATCGCGCGGGTGCGGATCGGGTCGATTGTGCTGTGGTCGACCACCAGCAGCCCCGGACGGGCATGCTCGAGCACCCCATCCGCGCCCAGCATCAGTTGCTCCACATCGGGGGTGTCGGAGACGTTGAGTATCAGCACGCGCAGGCTGGGGACCAACTCCGCCAGACTGGAGGCGGCCCCGGCACCCTCCGCCACCAGGGCCTCGGCCGCTTCCGGCCGACGTGCCCAGACCCGGATATCCGCCCCGGCACGCAGCAGATTGCGGGTCATCGGGGCCCCCATGATACCCAGGCCCACGCAGCCGATCGGCTGCAGTGCTTCGGGGAGGCTGGATGCAGTAGTCATGGCGAGGGCTCCTGGCGAGGGACGGCCATCGAGCATCCGTCCCGTTGATTTGAAAACCTCACACTCTAGCAACCCACACCGATGGAGGGTGGGGACGCGACCGATCGCAAATGCCCGCCGGATCGGCTCGCTCCTGGCGCTATCAGCGTCATAGCGGGCTCTCGCCCTTGCCCAGCAGACTCACATCGACCGCACTCCTCCTCGTCTTTGCGCCCTACCTCCGCCACACCGCTGCGACCTCCCAGAAACGAAAATCCCCGGTAAATGGCCCCACCAAAAGCAACCAACCCAGTTGATCATAATTTTATTATTTACCGTATTTAGTAATTCATTTATCTTTATTTAGATCGGAATAATTACCCTGCGTTCCCGTCCTACCCCCAACTGGATTCAAAAAGCCACGGAAGCAAAAGAGTCCAGTGTGCTTCCTGGAAGCGCGGCATACGCCATACCGCATATTTCAAAGAACACAAAAACCGCGAGGACCCCACCAATGAAGAAAGCTTTTGTCCTGCCTCTGGCCCTGACCGCCGTCGCCATGCTCACCCTTCCCGGCGCTGCCATGGCCGACTACGGCGAACAAAAAGTCGTCTATCACGTGAACTACAACGACATGGACCGCCACATGGCCGCCATGGGCAACATCCAGAACCACATCAATGCCGTGGGCGCGGAAAACATGGAAATCCGCGTGGTCATGCATGGCCCGGGTCTGCACCTGCTGCGCAACGCCAAGGAGAACGAAGACCTGGCCGCCCGCATCGAAGAACTGAAGATGCAAGACGTTGATTTCAATATCTGCAATGTCACCGTCACCCGGGGCAACGTGGACATCTCGGAAGAGCTGTTCGATGCCACCGAAGACGACCTGGTACCTAGCGGGGTCGGCGAGATCGGCCACCTTCAGACGCAGGGCTTCGTTTACCTGCGCCCGTAAGTACCACATTTCCTCCAGGCCACCGAGTGTTCTCCCGGTGGCCCTTTGGGCTCGGCCTTGGCCGGGCCTTTTTCTTGAGCGGAACCCGGTTTCCCGAAGGAAATGCACAACCAAAATTCCAGTCTTTATTTGAATATAGAACCACTCACAAAAATCAGCCGGACCAGCCGGAATAAGTACCCCGTTAACGCGTCATATCAAAGCCGGACCAAGCAGCCCCAAAGGGAAGCACCGGCTGCAAAACAAAAGGAAAATCCCAACCGGGACCTTTAACGAGGAAAACGCGTCATGAAGCACCTGCATATTATCGCCCTGGCTCTGGTCTCCTTTCTGCTGATCGCCCCGGCGACCGCGCTGGCCGAATACGGCGACCAAAAGGTGGTCTACCACGTGAACTACAACGACATGGACCGCCACATGGCCGCCATGGGCAATATCCAGAACCACATCAATGCTGTGGGCGCCGACAAGATGGACATCCGCGTGGTCATGCATGGCCCCGGCCTGGGCCTTCTGCGCACTGCCAAGGAGAACGATGACCTGGCCGGCCGCATCGACGAACTGAAGCTTCAGGGTGTTGATTTCAACATCTGCAACGTCACCGTGACCCGCGGCAACATCAGCATCGCCGACGAGCTCTACGATGCCTCCGAGGACGATATCGTCCCGAGTGGCGTGGCCGAGATCGCCCATCTGCAGCAACAGGGCTTCGTCTACCTGCGCCCGTAAAACGACACCTGCCATCACACGCACGTTTGTCGTCTGAAGGCCCGGCAGCTGCCGGGCCTTTTTTGTGCCCGCGTCAGAACCCCGGAGTACGCGCGAATCATATTGGGCTATCCGCGGCAAACCGGTAAGGTATGCACTCCTTTCTTCCGCGAACCGCCTGCTTGCCCGCAATCCGCATCCAGTCCCTGTGCAAACGATACGACGACACAGCCGTTGTCGATGGCGTGAACCTGGAGATCCCGCGCGGCGAATTCTTCGGGCTGCTGGGACCCAACGGCGCGGGCAAGACGACGACCCTGCGCATGTTGCTGGGACTGACCCCGATCGACGGCGGGCAGGTGGAGGTACTGGGCCTGCCGATGCCGGAGGGCGAGCGTGAGGTGCGCAAGCGCCTGGGCATCGTGCCGCAATTCGACACCCTGGACCCGGACTTCACCGTTATCGAGAACATGCGCACCTATGCCGCGTATTTCGGTCTCTCCGGCGCAACGGTCCAGGCACGCATCGATCACCTGCTGGAGCAGGTCAACCTGAACGACAAGCGCGGCGCGCGCATCAATGCCCTGTCCGGCGGCATGAAGCGCCGGCTGACCCTCGCACGCGCCCTGATCAACGAACCCGAGGTCGTCGTCCTCGACGAGCCGACCACCGGGCTGGACCCACAGGCGCGCCACCACCTCTGGCGCCAACTCCGGCAGCTGCGCGCCTCCGGCGTCACCCTGGTGCTGACCACGCATTACATGGAAGAGGCCCAGGAGCTGTGCGATCGCATCGCGATCATCGACCACGGCCGCATCATCGCCTGTGATGCCCCCAGCCGCCTGATCGCCGAGCACATCGAACCCTGGGTACTCACAGTCGGCGGGCCCGATGCCGGCACCGCGATCGAGCAGGAGATCGGCCCCCGCGATCGCGCCCACCAGGTAGCGGACACCTGGCTCGTGTATACGGCCGAACCGGACCGGCTGCGCGAACGCCTGCGCGCGCGCGGCCTCGAGCCGACCCTGCGCGAGGCGGACCTGGAAGACGTGTTCCTGAAACTCACCGGTCACGAGCTGCGCGACTGATGCCCGACCCGACCTCGACCTGGCTCCCCCGCCCCAGCCTGCGCTTCGTCGCGGTCTGGCGGCGCAACCTGCTGGTCTGGCGCAAGCTGCTGGTGCCGTCGATGCTCGGCAACTTCGGCGAGCCGATCCTCTACCTGCTGGCCTTCGGCTACGGCTTCGGCCGCCTGGTGGGTGACCTCGACGGCATGAGCTACATGGTGTTCATCGCCTCCGGGATCATCTGCTCCTCGGCGATGTTCACCGCGAGCTTCGAGGGCATGTATTCCGCCTACACGCGCATGGCGGAGCAGAACACCTGGCTCGGAATGCTGGCCACACCGCTGACGCTGGACGACATCGTTTTCGCCGAGGCGATATGGGCCGCCAGCAAGGGCCTGATCAGTGCCACCACCATCCTCGTCGTCGCCGCAGTCCTGGGGCTGGTGAGCGACGCTCGCGCCCTGCTCGCCTTGCCGGTGATCTTCCTCGCCGCGTTCACCTTCGGCGCGCTCGCCCTGGTCATCACCGCGCTGGCGCGCAGCTACGACTTCTTCCTGTACTACTTCACCCTCGCGGTGACCCCGATGCTCCTGCTATCCGGGGTGTTCTTCCCGCTGCAGGAGCTGCCCGACTGGGTGCAGACCCTGGCGCTGGCCCTGCCGCTGGCGCACGTGGTCGAGATCGTGCGCCCGCTGATGACCGGCAGCTGGCCGACCAGCGTCTGGCCGCACCTGGCGGTGATCGTGGGCTACGGTGCGGCGGCCATCATCCTGGCGACCGCGCTGATTCGACGCCGCCTGCTGCGCTGACCGCAACGGCGGCTGTGGCAAGATAGGCCCCCTCCCCAGGAAGACACCGCATGGCCACGCCCGAGAACGATCCCAGCACCCCGCAGGAATACCGCGCCACAGTCGCCCGCGGGCTCGGCCCCCTGCTGGCCGAGGAACTGGGCGCACTCGGCGCCACCGACGTGCGCGAGGAAGGCGGCGCGGTGCACTTTTCGGCTGATCTCGAGACGCTGTACCGCGTACTGCTGGGCAGCCGCATCGCCAGCCGCATCCTGTTGCCGCTGGCGCGCTTCGAGCAGCCGGACGGCGACGGCTGCTACACCGCCGCCCGCGCGATCGACTGGCCCGCGCTGCTCGATCCCGGCGCGACCTTCGCGGTCGAGGTCGGCGGCAAGAGCCGCCACATCCGCCATACCCACTTCGCCGGGGTACGCATCAAGGACGCGGTGGCCGATGCCTTCCGCGAGGCAACCGGCGCCCGCCCGGACGTGGACCCGAAACACCCGGACGTGCGCATCCTGTTGCAGCTGCAGGGCGATCACGCACGGCTCTCCGTGGATATCGGCAACGGCGGCCTGCACCGGCGCGGGTATCGCGGCGCTGGCGGGGCCGCCCCGCTGCGCGAGAACCTCGCCGCCGCCCTGCTCGCCCGCGCCGGCTGGCCGACACGCGTCGAGGACGTCCCGGAACAGGCGCAGCTGCTGGACCCGTTCTGCGGCAGCGGCACCCTGGTGATCGAGGCGGCCCTGATCGCGACGCACACCGCCCCCGGGCTGCTGCGCCAGGACTTCCGCCCGCAGGGCTGGGCCGGGCACGACCCCACGCTGTGGCAGCACTGCGTCGACGAGGCCCGGGCGGCGGTTCGTCCCTGGCCAGGTCCAGTGCTTCTCGGCTCGGATCGCGACCCGCGGGCAGTCCAGGCCGCGCGCAAGGCGGCCCACGCCGCCGGGGTCGCCGCCTGCACCCGGTTCGAGGTCGCCGACGTGCTGACCCTCACGCCCCCCGCACCGAACGGGCTGCTGATCAGCAACCCGCCCTATGGCGAACGCATTGGCGACCAGCCCGAGCTGATCAAGCTCTACAGCCTGCTGGGCGAGCACCTGAAACAGGCCTTTGGCGGCTGGCAGGTGGCCCTGCTGGTCGCGGACACGACCGACTCGCGCCGCCTCGGGCTGCGGGCCACGCGCAAGTACCGCGTACACAACGGCCCGATCGACTGCCAGCTCCTGGAGTTCGACATCCATGCCCGCGAGGGACAGGCCGAGGCGCCCCCCCCGGCACCCGAGTTCGCCAACCGCCTGCGCAAGAATCTGAAGCACCTGGATCGCTGGGCGCGGCGCCAGGGCGTGACCTGCTACCGCATCTACAGCGCGGACCTGGACGAATATCCCCTGCTGATCGACCGCTACCAGGCCACCGACGGCTCCGTGCACCTGCACCTGCAGGAGTTCGCCGCCCCGGCGTCGGTCGAACCCGCGCGCGCCGAGGCACGCTTGCGCGGGGCGCTGGCCGCGACCCTGGAGGTCACCGGCGTCGATCCCGCTCATCTGCACTACAAACAGCGGCGCGCTCAGAAGGGTCGCTCGCAGTACCAGCGCGCCGAGACCGCACAAGCCGCCCCCTTCTGGGTCGAGGAACACGGCTGCCGGCTCAAGGTGGAGCTGGATGCCTACCTGGACAGCGGCCTGTTCCTGGACCACCGCCCGATGCGGCGCCGCCTGCAGGAAGAATGCAGGGGACTGCGGTTGCTGAACCTGTTCTGCTACACCGCCGCGGTCAGTGCCCATGCCGCCGTGGGGGGTGCCCGCCAGACCGTCTCGGTGGACCTGTCCAATACCTACCTCGACTGGGCCGCCGACAACCTCGCGGCCAACGGCTTCGAGGCCACGGTGCGCGACGGGCGCAGTCGGCGTCGGCCGGATACCCACGCCCTGCTGCGCGCCGACTGCATCACCTGGGTGCGGGAGGCCGCTGAAGACCCGGCGCTGCGCTTCGAGCGAATCTTCCTCGATCCCCCGACCTTCTCGAACTCGAAACGCACCGAGGCCGACTTCGAAGTGCAACGCGACCATGTCGAACTGATCCGCGATGCCGCGCGCCTGCTGACCGAGGACGGGATCCTGTACTTCTCGACCAATCGCCGCCGCTTCGAACTCGACACCGAGTCCCTCGCGGGCCTGGAAGTCCGCGAGATCACTCGCGAGACGCTGGACGAGGACTTCCGCCGCCCACCTCCGCCCCATCGCTGCTGGTCCATCTCGCACACGCCGATCTGAGGCCGCAAGGCACCAGGACGCACATCGCGCCCGGAAGGAGCCACCAGTCAGTCCAAAAATCGGGCCACGGATTGCAGCGCGGCGAACAGCCCAAGACATAAAAAAGGCGCCCCGAGGGGCGCCTGGAAGTACTGCTTCTGACCGCGAAGCGGTCCTGTACGGCCTAATCACCGTAACCGTAGTTCTCCACCAGGAAGTCCACGATGTCGTCACGCTGCTCGTCGGTGAGCCAGGTCATGCCGTAGTCTTCCATGTCGTCCATGACCCAGTTCCAGTCATCGCGCGACAGGTTCTGGTTGGTCGCCTGACGGATACCGTGGCAGGCCGCACAGGTTTGTTCGAACAATTCCTTGGTCGCCGAGACCTCGTCGGCCTTCTCTTCCTGGGCTTGTTGTTCTTCCTCGGAGATCGCCTCCTCGGCAACAACGGGCGAAGCCAGGGCCGCGAACGCCAACCCCAGTAGCGACAGCATTACAAAACGCTTCATGCGTACTCCGTTCTACTCAAAAGAAACCCGGGGCAATGATGCCCCGGGCATGGAGGTTTGTCACGCGGCGACCGTAACCGGGATCTTGTGGACGATGTTGCCGTCGTAGCCACGCGGGTTCCACGGCTGGACGATGGGCTGGGTATTGCCCTTGTCGTCCACGGCCCGGGCCCAGATCTCGTAGTAGCCGCGGTTCTCGAAGGACAGCTCCTTCTCGAAGTGCACCCAGGCGTACTTGTTGACCGGGTCGCCCTTGAGATCGGCCTTTTCCCAGTTGAGACCAAAGTCGGTGGAGATCCAGACTTCCGCGACCTCGTCCTCGCCCGCCCAGGCATGGCCGGTAACCTTGACGGTCTCGCCGCGCTCCAGACCGGTGTCCTTCTTCGGACCGGTAATCACGGACTTGATCAGCCACGGGCCGCCGACCTTCATGTCCTCTTCCGGCGGGCGCTCGCCCGGGGCCACCGGGTACTTCGGCATGCGGTAGGAATAACCGGTCATGCCACGACCGTCGTGTTCCTGATCGCGCAGGGTGATCTTGTTCAGCCACTTGTGCGAACAGGAGCCGTACCAGCCCGGCACCACCAGACGCACCGGGAAGCCGTGGGTCGCGGGGATGTCCTCGCCGTTCATCGCATAGGCGACGATGGTGTGCTCTTCCATCGCCTTGTCGATCGGCACGCCGCGGGAGAACGGGCCGCGGTCGCCGAGGATCGGCTCGTAGCCCTCGTGCGCGGTGTACACGGCGCTGTCCTTCACACCGGCCCGCTCAAGGATGTCCTTCAGCGGCACGCCGGTCCACTTGGCGTTGCCCACCGCACCGCGGTTCCAGGGGTTGCCGCGAGGCTGCGGATCGAAGTTGGCGCGGCCGTTGCCGCCACACTCGATGTGCAGGACCAGGTCCTTGCTGTCCATGCTCTTCAGGTCGTCGAGGCCGATCTCGAGCTCGTCGTGCACCTCGCCGTCGATTTTCAGCGACCAGCCATTCGGGTCGCGATCCAGTGCCTGCTGCGGGATCAGGTCGTTGTTGCGGATGAAATGACGGCTGGCCGGGGTAACCTCGTCTTCCAGCAGATGCGGCGGGGTCTCGACGTTCAGCGGGCGATCGTTATGGACGATCAGGCCGTCCTCCTTACTGGCGTCCGACATCGCGGACTTCGCCTGCTCGTCCTCGAGGCCGTTCGCCTCGTCGGCCCAGGCGGCCGGGATCAGGCCACGCCCGAACAGGCCGCGCATCGCGGCGTCGGTGCCGGCACCAAAGCCGAACAGCGTCAGGGCAGCGCCACCCACGCCCATGCGACCCATGAAACGACGCCGGGAGACGGCTTCGTCAAAGATCTCGAGGGTCTGGGGGTCCGCCCCGGCGTCTTCCGTTACGCCTCGCAGGCGATCCCAGAATTGGTTTTCTTGTTTCCTGGTCATATGCTCCTCCATCACACGGATCCTTGCGGTCAAGATCCCCTCAACAAGGCCTTGTCGACTCAGGGATCCCTGAATCATTTAGATCAGGTTCAAATCAATTTCAAAGTTTTTCCAAGGAATTTTGGAAGGAGTTTTCTGGTCTGGTAAAAGCCAGCATGCAAAACAAACACTTGCAATTTATAAGGATAAAATGATGAAAGCGTGGTTTCTGTTCGCCCTGTTCCTGACCCCGGCCTTCGCCCTGGCCGATAGCATCGAGATTCGCGACATCGAAGAAGGAGAAGGACCGGAGCTGGTCCGGCACGACTCCGCCAAGGTGCATTATGTCGGGCGACTCGAAGAAGACGGCTCCGAGTTCGATTCCAGCCGGGACGGCCAGCCCCTGTCCGTAACGATCGGCTCCGGCCAGACGATCCCCGGCTTCGAGCAGGCAGTGAAGGGCATGCGCGAGGGCGGCAAGCGTGAGGCCATCATTCCTCCGGAACTGGCCTACGGCGAACGCGGCGCCGGCAATATCATCCCGCCGAATGCCACCCTGCGTTTCGAGATCGAGGTCGTCGAGGTCGAGCGCGCCCCGTTCACCGGCCTGGACAACGAGGGCCTGGCCGAGAAGCTGGACGACGGGGTGACCATCGTCGACATCCGCCGCCCGGACGAATGGGCCGAGACCGGCGTGGTGGAGGGCAGCCATCGCATCACCGCGTTCGAGGAAGACGGCAGCCTCAATCCCGAGTTCGGCAGCCAGTTCACCGCGCTGGTCGACTCCGACGACGAGGTCATCCTGATCTGCCGCGTGGGCAACCGCACCAGCGCGCTCGCCCAGGCCCTGGCGGAGGGGCTCGACTACGACAAGATCTACAACGTGACCGACGGGATCATGGAATGGCTGGACGACGATCGTGTCGTACGCCATGACTGCCCCGATCACGAGGAGACCGCTCAATGCTGATAACGGCGCCGGAACGACGCCCGCTCAAACTCACATCTGCACCACGCACCGTCGCCGGCCCGCTCTACGGGCTGGCGCTCGGCCTGCTGATCGGTCCCGGGATGTCCGCCCCCCTGCTGGCGGACGAGACCGAACCGACGCCCCCCCTGCCCGATCCCGTGACCACCGAGCACTCGCTGGAGTTGCTCGACGGCAGCGCGCTCGAGTACCAGGCCACGGTCGGCTATGTCCCGCTGGGCGAGTCGCTGGACGAACCCGATGCCCGGGTCTTCACCGTCAGCTACACGGTGGACAGCGACCACGACCGCCCGGTCACCTTCATGGTCAACGGTGGCCCCGGCGCGGCCTCGGCCTACCTGAACGTGGGCGGCCTGGGCCCGCGGGTGCTGGAGACCGACGACAAGGGTCTGGCCACCTCCACCCCGCCCCGGCTGGTCGACAATCCCAAGACCTGGCTGGCCTTCACCGATCTGGTCTTCATCGACCCGGTCGGGACCGGCTTCTCGCGCGTGATGGGAGGCGAAGCGGATCAGTACTACTCCCGTGATGGCGACCTGGCCGCGATGGAAGAGACGCTGGAGCGCTGGCTCGATGAACACGGCCGGCGCGGCGACGCGGTGTACCTGGCGGGCGAGAGCTACGGGGGCTACCGTGCCGCGGCGCTGCCGGCACGCATCGCCAAGGGCTCCGGCATCAGCCTGAGCGGCACGGTGCTGATCTCGCCCGCACTGGATTACGGCATGCTGGAACACGGTACCGCGCGCCCGATCGGCTGGGCCCTGAGCCTGCCGGCGATCACCGCCGCCGCGAAGGCACAGGGCCGTCTGGGCGACAACCCGCCCAGCCTGTCAGAGGCCGAGGCCTTCGCCCTGGGCGACTACCTGCAGGGCCTGATCCACCCCGGGCAGATCGACGACGACTGGATCGACCAGGTCGCCCGCTTCACAGGGCTGTCGCGCGACCGCCTGAAGGCCACGCGCGGGCGCATCACGCTGGACATGACCCAGCGCGGCCTGCTGATGGACGAAGGCCGACTGGTCAGCCTGTACGACGGCGGCATCGACAACGTCGACCCGGTGCCCACGCAAATCCGGCCGCAGGCGGATGCCATCCTGGACGGCCTGACCGCCCCGCTGTCCACCGCGATGCTGGATCACCTGCGCAACACCCTGGACTGGGAACACGGGCACCAGTACCGCCTGCTCAGCCGCGACGTGTTTCGCGCCTGGGACTGGGAGGCCAGCGGCCGCGAGGGGCACTTCACTGCAATGGACGAGCTGGCCACTGCCCTGTCGCTCAACCGCGACTTCCGGATCTTCAGCGTGCATGGCGAGGCGGATCTGATCACGCCCTACTTCACCACCGAGTGGCTGCTGGGCCAGATCGCGTTCGCCGCCGGCGACGAGGCCGACTCGCGCATCATCCCGCGCGCCTACCCGGGCGGGCACATGCTGTACATGCGGGCGGACACCAACGAGGCCCTGTTCGACGACGCCGAGGCGTTCTATCAGGGCGAACTGCGCGCCGACGACTGAACCGAAACCAATCGCGTGGCGGGCCCGCTGCCCGGGTCCGCCCGCCAACCTGGCCAACACCGCATGACCACCCACCACGACATCCCCACCCACCTGGTTACCGGCTTTCTCGGGGTGGGCAAGACCACCACCATCCGCCAGCTGCTCGCGCTGCGCCCCGAGGGCGAGCACTGGGCCGTGCTGGTCAACGAGTTCGGCGAGATCGGGGTGGACGGCGGCCTGCTCGCGGATACCGGCGTCGCGCTGGAGGAGATCCCCGGGGGCTGCCTTTGCTGCGTCTCCGCGCAGATGTTCACCGTCGGCCTGAACCGGCTGATCCGCTCGCAGCACCCGGACCGCATCCTGATCGAGCCCACCGGGCTCGGGCACCCGGCGGAGATCATCCGCACCCTCACCCAGACCCCCTACGACGGCGTGCTGGACCTGCGCGCGACCATCACGGTCATGGATGCCCGCCACCTGTCCTCGCCCCGCCATCGCGAACACCCGAACTGGAACGACCAGATCGCACTGGCCGATGTACTGCTGGCCAACAAGGCCGATCTCTACAGCGAGGCCGACCGCGAGGCCCTGCAGGCGTTTGTCGCCGCCATGCCGCCGCCACGCCCGCTGGTGGTCGAGACGACCCAGGGGCATGTTGAATCGGCGTGGCTGGACCGCCCCCGGCTGGAACGCGGCGGGGCCCTGTTCCCGGAGGCCCGGGCCTTTCTGTCCGCCGGTGGCCAGCACGATCATGCCCACGATCACGACCATGGGCACGATCATGCGCCACACGAGCACGGGGACGAGCCCGTGACCATCGACACCCGCGGCGATGGCTATCTGGGCCGCAGCTGGCTGCTACCCGAAGGACAGGCGCTCGACCACGCGGCGCTGGAGGCACTGGTGAGCGGCTTCACCGGAGAACGCCTCAAGGGTCTTGTGCTGACCGATCAGGGCTGGCAGCGCGTCAACCGCGTGGACGGCGAGGGAGGGCTTGAGACCATGAAAGCGCCCGCCGCCGGGACCCGTCCCCGCATCGAGGCCATCCTGCCGGAGACCGACGCCCAGGCACTGGACACGCTCGACCACGCCCTGCAACAGGCTCGCACCAATCCTCAGCACACCACGCAATAAGCCTCAGGGATGGCCTGGGCAAACGATGCGATTCGCTACGCTCATCGCATCCTACGCGCGCCTCCAGGATAACCGTAGGATGCAATGAGCCCCGCGAATTGCATCAAACCCACGCCGAACCACTACCCCAGCCAGCCCGGATCGACGAAGAACAGCACCGTGGTGCCGGCCCCCACCAGCGTGACCAGATGCCGGTACCGCGGTTCGGGCAGCACCCCCAGTAGCGCAATCCCGACCCGGGCGCCGAGAATGGCCCCGGCCCCGACGGCCAGCAGCCCGGTCGCAACCACCTGTCCACCCACGACAAAGACCACGACGGCAATCAGCGTCAGCACCGTGGAGAGCAGGTTCTTCAGGGCATTGGCCTGTGCCAGGTCGGCCATCCCCTGGCCCCGCAGGATCGCCAGCAGCAGGATGCCGACCCCGCCGTTGAAATAGCCACCGTAGACGCAGCCAAGCCCCGCGCCCGCCACCCGGGCCAGCGCCGGGTGGGCCGCATGGGCCGCACGGCGCTGCAGCCACGGACCCAGCGCGAACAGCAGGGTCGCCAACAACAGCAGCCAGGGGATGAAGGCCCGAAAACGCGCGTCCCCCGTCAGCAGGAGCAGGGCCGCACCCAGCGCCCCGCCCAGCACACCCACGACCAGGAACAGCACCAGCAGGCGGATGCCCAGATCCCGCCAGAGGGTGCGCAGGCGCCGGTGATCGACCAGCAGGCTGGCCGCGTACCCGGGCAGCAATGCGGCGGTCCCAGTGGCATTAGCCGCCACCGGCGGGACACCCACGGCCATCAGGGCCGGGAGGGTGAGAAAGCTGCCGCCCCCGGCCAGGGCATTCAGCGCACCGGCGAAGAACCCGGCGGCAAGCAGCCATGCGGCAACGCCGGAGAAGGCGAACTCCACGGGGCGTCAGATCACGCGGCGGTCACTGAACTCGGCGCGATAGAACCACTCGTTGCCCGGCAGCGAGTTGGGGTTGGGAAACACGATGAAGCCGTCGGCCGGGGCCTTCACCTCGGTCCCGTCCGCGCGAACACCGATCACGTCACCCTCATGCAGGGGATCGAAGCTCTTCCACTCGCGCACGAACCGGTCATCGGGGTGGTCGCGGTCGATCACCTCGACCAGGCGCAGGACCTCCGGGTCGTCCTGCCCGGGCGTGGCCGGGGCCTCGATCATGCCGAGGTGGGCCAGGGTATTGAGGATCGCGTTGTAGGCCACCACCGGGGCCTGGGGGTCATCGTGCTGGCCGCATTCCAGCGTCACGCCGTAGCCGCCTTGCGAGCGCATGTACTCGGTGGTGCCGATGCCGTAGCTGGGGTCGGTGGACAGCATCTGTGCGCGGTGACTGGCGTTCGGGTTCTTCATGCGCCGGGCGACCCCGCGCGCGTAGGTGTCCAGCCAGCCCTCGACCATGCGCCGCGGGCCCAGGCAGGCGGCCAGGGCCTCTTCCTCGCGGGCACGGGCGAAGCCCTCCAGTGCGCCCTCGTTGTTTCGCGGGCCGAGCATGATGAACGGCTGGCCGCCGGTATGAAACGAGTGCAGATCCAGCAGGACGTCGTGCGCCGCCAGCAGCGGGCACAGTACGTTGGCAATGCGGTCCTCGAAGTCCTGCGGGTCCTCGGTCACGCGCAGGTTGCGGTTCAGGTTGCGCTCGCCCATGCGCTGCCCGAGCTGGAAGGCCAGCGGATTCGTGCGCGGGACCAGCGTCAGCGTCCCGCACTGCAGGCGGCGCTCGCCGCCCTCCAGTTCGTCATGCAGCCGTTCGGCCGCCTGCGTGCCGCAGGTCTCGTTGCCATGCACCGCGCCCAGCACGATCAGCCGCGGCCCCGGGGTCAGGCCGTGGAAGGTCAGGGAACGCATGGCGGTGGGATGCGGCTGGGACGACATAACGACAGCTCCGGCGAACGGGGAATCAGCCCGCCATTGTACGCACGCAACCCGCGAGCGCGACTACGCACCTGAACGCTGTCCTGTCAGCTCGCGCATTACCCGGATACGGGAAACGCAAACCTGCCTCTGGACAGGCCCCGAACAGGTACTTGTCTGCCATGTTTGTCTGCTCATGGCGGGCGCGGGATGGTACCCTTGGCGCTGGTTTCCGCTATGCCGGCGTACATGTTCAAGACACTCGAAAAAGCCTCGCGCAACACCCGCCAGCCAGCCGCCGAGGTGCTGGAAAAACTCAAGCTGAACCCGGACGGCCTGATCCCCGCGATCGCCCAGCAGTTCGACAGCGGCGAGGTCCTGATGATGGCCTGGATGAACCGCGAGGCGCTGGACGAGACCCTGCGCACCGGGCGCGTGTGCTACTACTCACGCTCGCGCCAGGCGCTGTGGCGCAAGGGCGAACAGTCGGGTCAGGTGCAGCAGCTGCAGTCCCTGCACCTGGACTGCGACGGCGACACCATCCTGCTGAAGGTCGACCAGACCGGCCCCGCCTGCCACACCGGCCGGCGCAGCTGCTTCTACGTGCAGATCGACAACGACGAGGCCGTGATCACCAGCGACCCGGAGATCGCCCCCGAGACCCTGTACGGCCAAAAGGACGACCCGCAATGAGTGCCGCCCCCGGTCGCGAGCTGATCCTGCACAACACGCTCGGCGGACGCGACGAGCCCTTTCGTCCGCAGGACCCCGAACGCGTCACGCTCTACGTCTGCGGCCCCACCGTCTACAACCGGGTGCATGTGGGCAATGGCCGCCCAGTGGTGGTATTCGACGTACTGTTTCGGGTACTGCGCGAGCTGTACGGCCCGGAACACGTGATCTACGCGCGCAACATCACCGACGTCGACGACAAGATCAACAAGGCCGCGGCGGAGAACAACGAACCGATCGCCACGCTGACCGAACGCTTCACCCGCGCCTTCCACGAAGACATCGCCGAACTGGGTACGCTTGAGCCGACTATCGAGCCGCGCGCCACCGATCACATCCAGCCGATGGTCGAGCTGATCGAGCGCCTGATCGAGCGCGGCCATGCCTACCCGGCCGAGGGGCACGTGCTGTTCGACGTCACCTCCTACCCGGACTATGGCGCGCTGTCCGGGCGCACGCTGGAAGACATGCAGGCCGGCGCCCGGGTCGAGGTCGCCAGCTACAAGCGCCACCCCGGCGACTTCGTGCTGTGGAAGCCGGCCGCCGAAGGCGAACCGGGCTGGGACAGCCCCTGGGGCTATGGCCGCCCCGGCTGGCACCTCGAATGTACCGCGATGATCCGCAGCCACCTGGGCGCGATGATCGACATCCATGGCGGCGGGCACGATCTCGTCTTCCCCCACCACGAAAATGAAATCGCCCAGGGCTGCGCGGCGGAGGGCTGCGCCGAACACGGCACGCACTACGCCCGTTACTGGGTGCACAACGGGCACGTGACCATCGACGGCGAGAAGATGTCCAAGTCGCTGGGCAACTTTCAGCTGCTGCATGACCTGCTGCAGGCCTATCCGGGCGAGGTGCTGCGCATGGCGCTGCTATCGCGCCACTACCGCGCGCCGCTGAACTTCTCCGAGGACACGCTGAACCAGTCGCGCAATGCCCTGAACGGGCTCTACCGCGTGCTGCGCGACCACGCCGACATCGAACCGGCACCCGTGGACGCCGCCGATACCCCGGTGTTGACCGCCCTGCTGGCCGACCTGAACACCCCCGGCGGCATTACCGCCCTGCACCGCCTGGCCGATGCCCTGACCGCGGCTGGCGACCCGGCCGAACGCGCCCGCCTGAAAGGCGAGCTGATGGCCGGCGCCGGCCTGCTCGGGCTGTTGCAGCAGGATCCGACAGCCTGGTTCCAGGGGGATAGCGAGGACCACGAACTCGCCGCCTGGGTAGAGGAACGCATCGCTGCGCGGCAGGCCGCGCGCAAGAACCGCGACTTCGCCACCGCCGACGCCATCCGCGACGAGCTCACCGCCCGCGGGATCGAACTCGAGGACACCCCGGAGGGGACACGCTGGCAGCGCAGCGGGAGCGTCGCCTGAACATGGCCCGCCGCCTCATCCGGCGACTCCTGCTGGGCCTGGCCCTGCTGATCCCGGGCCTCGCGCTGGCACACCCCCACGCCTGGATCGACCTGCGCGTGGGGCTGGTGTTCGACGACAACGGCCAGCTGGAGCGCATGCAGCAGGCCTGGCTGATCGATCCGACCTACAGCCACATGCTGCTGGAGGAGATGACCCGGGACCTGGAAGGCGATCTCGGTATCGACGAGGCGCTGGATCGGGTCGCCGAGCGCATGCTGGAAAACCTGGCCGCCTACAACTACTTCACCGAGCTGCGCCACGACGACGCGGAGATCGCGGTACCCCAGGCGGAAAACGCCCGGCTCTCGCTGGAGGACCGGCGGCTTTATCTGCGTTTCGACCTGCCGCTGGCCAAGCACGCCCTCGACGATGCCAACGGCTTCACCTATCGCGTGTTCGACCCGACCTACTGGATCGAAGTGCTGCATGACGCGGACGACGTAGTGCATATCGAGAATCGCCAGGGCTGCGAGGTCCGGATCGAAGAGCCACGCCCGGACCCGCAACTGATGCGCTATGCCGCTACCCTGGAACGCCAGGACCGCAGCCCGGTCGACAATCTCGGACGCCACTTTGCCGAGACCGCCACCCTGCAATGCCGGAACACCTCGGACTAGGTGAAGCACTGATCGATGTGCACGCTCGCACAGGATTCGAACGAAAAACCGGTCGCTGCACCCGCAGGACAGCGTTATAGTGTAACGATATGATCGTCACCCCCGCCCATCGACTGAACGGCCTCACGGCCCCCCTGGTCCTCCTGACCCTGGGGTTCTTCCTGTTGCTGGGCGCTTTCAGCGCCCAGGCCGGCGAATCGGCCCATCCGCTGGGCGGCGGCGCACCCGCGGGCGAGACCGAGGAACGCCCGTCCCCGCCGGATGCCGCCACCGGACCCGTGCCCGAACCACTGGCAGACCCCCCCGGCGCGCTCGAGCGCGTCACCGCCTGGATGCTGCAGACCCAGCGCCAGCTGCATCGCGACCTCACCCAGGGACTGCACGCCCTGCGCGACGCCCCCACCGCCCAGACAGCCGGTGCCCTGATCCTGATCAGCCTGCTGTACGGCGTGTTCCACGCGGCCGGCCCGGGCCATGGCAAGGCCGTGATCAGCGCCTATCTGCTAACCCAGCCTCAGAACCTGAAGCGCGGCATCCTGCTCTCCACCGTCTCGGCACTGGCCCAGGGGGTCACGGCCATCGTGCTGGTCGGGGTGCTGATCGGCCTGCTCGGCTGGCTGGCGCGCGATACGCTGGGCCAGGTGCGCACGCTGGAGATCGCCAGCTTCGCGCTGGTCGCCCTGCTGGGCATCTGGCTGATGCTGCGCGCCCTGCGCCATGCCTGGCGCCTGCACAAGGCCCATGCCCGAGCGCGCGCGGAGGCCCGGCACGAGCACGCAGACCATCATCACGGCGACCACCATCATACCCATGACGACCACTGCGGCTGTGGCACGCCGCATCATGTCGACCCGAACCACAGCGGGACCTGGTGGGGCACGGTCGCGGCCGTGGGCATCCGCCCCTGTTCCGGTGCGGTGCTGATCATGGCGGTATCGGCGGCCCTGGGCCTGGCCTGGGCTGGCGTGCTGGCCGTACTGGCGATGTCCCTGGGGACCGCGGCGACGGTGTCCGTTCTGGCCACGCTGGCCGTCTCTGCACGCGACTGGACCCGGCGCTGGCTGGGGCCGACCCGCGTCGGCCGTCTGACCTACGTGGGCCCGGCCTTCGGGCTCGCCGGTGGCGGCATCATCGCGCTCATTGGCATCAGCCTGGTGATCGGGGCCGTGGCCTACCGGCCCGCCGCCCACCCGCTGGGGCTTTAGGGAAACACAAGTGCTTCCCTAAAGCCCCAGGTTGCCGCGCAGGACCGGGTCCTCTAACGTCCCGGACATACTCCAAGCTGCGAGACGCGCCGATGCCCGACTCCGCGATCCGTCCCGACCAGGCCCCAACCCTCCCCTCGCTGTTCCGTGTCCGCGTCGAGCAGACGCCGGATGCCCCTGCCTACCGCCAGTACGACAGCCAAAGCGGAGAATGGCAGCAGACCTCCTGGCGCGAGATGGGGGCAATGGTGGATCGCTGGCAGGCCGCACTGGCCGCGGAGGGCCTGAAGCCCGGCGAACGCGTGGCGCTGATGCTCGGCAACTCGCGCGAGTGGGTCGCGTTCGACCAGGCGGCGATGGGGCTGGGCCTGGTCCCGGTCCCGCTGTACACCGACGATCGCCCGGACAACATCGCCTACATCATCGGCCAGACCCAGGCGCGCATCCTGCTGCTGGGCGAGAGCGCCCACAGCCGCCGGCTGTCCGAGCACTTCGCGAACATGCCGTCGCTGCGGCGCATCGTGAACATCGGCGGCCAGGACACAGAGCCGGACGACGACCGCGTGATCGAACTGGAAGACTGGCTCGCGCAGCACGAAGGCACCGAGTGCCACCACCCGGACCTCGACCCGGAGGCCATGGCCACGATCGTCTATACCTCCGGCACCACCGGGCGCCCCAAGGGCGTGATCCTCTCGCACCGCAACATCCTGGAGAACGCCTGGGCCTCCTCGCAGACCGGGCCGTTGTCCCCCGCCGACCGGTTCCTGTCGTTCCTGCCACTGTCGCACATGCTGGAGCGCACCGCCGGGCTCTACATGCCCATGCTGATCGGTGCCGAGGTCGCCTTCGCACGCTCCATCCAGGGCCTGGGGGAGGACCTGGTCACCGTACGCCCGACGGTACTGATCTCGGTACCGCGCATCTACGAACGCGTGCACGGCCGCATCCAGGCCGGCCTGAAGCAGAAATCGGGCCTCGGCCGCGCCCTGTTCAAGGCAACCGTCAACATCGGCTGGAAGCGCTTCGAGCACCAGCAGGGCCGGGGCGGCTGGTCTCCCGGCTTCCTGCTCTGGCCCCTGCTGGAGCGCATCGTCGCGCGCAAGGTGCTGGACCGCCTGGGTGGCGAGCTGCGCTTCGCGGTCTGCGGCGGCGCCCCCCTCCCGCCACCGATCGCCCAGTTCTTTATCGGCCTGGGCCTGCCGGTCCTGCACGGCTACGGGATGACCGAGGCCAGTCCGGTGGTCACGGTGAACACCCCGGACAACAACCTGCCCGCCTCGATCGGCAAGCCGCTGCCCGGGGTGGAGGTGAAGATCGGCGAGATGGACGAACTGCTCACCCGCAGCCCCTGCGTGATGCTCGGCTACTGGAAGAACGAGGAGGCCACCCGCGAGACCATCGACGAGGACGGCTGGCTGCACAGTGGCGACCAGGCCCGTATCGATGACAGCGGGCATGTCTTCATCACCGGTCGCATCAAGGACATCCTCGTGCTGACCAACGGCGAGAAGGTCCCGCCGGCCGACATGGAGATGGCGATCGCGCTGGATGCGCTGTTCGACCAGGTGATGATCGTCGGCGACAATCGCTCCTTCCTGACCGCGCTGGTCGTGCCGGAGCCGGAGGCCTGGGCCTCGTTCGCCCGAGACCACGACCTCGACGCCGAGGCCGAGGGCCGGCTGCCGCGCAAGGCCGAACGCGCCCTGCTGCAGCGCATCCAGTACCAGCTACGCGACTTCCCCGGCTACGCCAAGATCCGCCATGTGCATGTGACGCACGAGGCCTGGTCCGTGGAAAACGGCATGCTGACCCCGACCATGAAGCTCAAGCGCCCGGTGATCGTCGAGGACTACAGCGAGGCCATCGAGGCGATGTACGCCGGTCACGACGGGCGCTGAGATCCACGCCGGGCCCGCCATTCAGCTGCCATGCGATCAGGGCCTCGACCAATCCGGTCACGCGCCCGGTCTCGGCGGCGTCGGCGTAGCGGTAGGCCAGACCGGAAAGACCTCGGCACCCACTTGCTCCAGGAACCCGAGCAGGCGTCGGTTGGGTTCCGCGCCGTAGATCTGCACCCCGATGCGCTGCCCGTCCAGATGCCGCCCGGGCTTGTAGGGCCGCGCACCAGGGTCGGCGTCCGTGCCATGGCCGCCAGCCAGTCGTCCTCGCGCCCGGCACGCCGGGCAAAGCCGGTCAGGCGGGTGAAGCCCTCGCCGGTCAGGAAGGTCAGGCGGTCGAACGGCGTCTCGATCGCCGCGCGCTCGGAGCTGTCGTGGATCGCGATCAGCGGGCAGCGCCAGACCTCGGCCGCGCGCCGCTCCCGCAGGGCAGCGAAGACCTCCAGCCGCGGCTCTCCGGCAAGACGACGCGACAGCGCGCGGGCCCGGCATCGACTGCGAAAACACCGTGGAGGCCCCGGCATCCGGCCGGATGCCAGGCGGGTGCGCCTTCCCGCCGTCAACGACCGAGGATATCGCCCCGATATTTCTCGGTAACGGCCATCACCTGGCCGATCTTCTCCTCGGGAGCGCCAAATTCTCTCAGGGTATCCTCGAAATGGCCCACGAACCGGTCAAAGAGCTCGTCGTTGACCCCCTGATCTCGCACACCCTGGTGCGAAGCCCGCAGGTCGCCGTCGTACTTCGCGTCGCCCCCGAGCGCCTCTGACCAGAAGAGTTTCTGTCTGCTCTTGATCTGCTCGACGTCGTGACCGCCGAAAAGGTCGCCAATGGGGGGTCGGCAAGAACCTTCTCGTAGAACCGGTCGAGCGCCGCCTGGAGCGCATCGCCCCCGCCGAGGTCGTCGTATAGTGACATGTTTGCGCTCCTTGGGATGCGTGTGCGTTACATTGCCAGGTTCGTTACACCACAACGAAGTGTGGTATCAGAGAGAGATAGACGTTTTGCAGGTACTGTCAACCCGCCGGACTCATCATGATGCCCGAGTTGGCCGTCGACCGGTGCGATCTCGGCAGAGGACAAAAAGGACAAACGGCCCTGTCGGGAAGGGCAACGGGTTATCCACCGATTGTCATCCACCGATGGAGGCCGCAACGAACGAACCTTCACGGCCGGTAATCCCGGTGAATTCGGGGTCATCGCGACCCGACGTTCGGCTGGCGGCGGAGGGGAACGCGGAAACGGGCAGAGGTTCACACCCCTGCCCGTCCGGATCAGAAGCTCATGGAGCGGTCGAAATCGGCAACGGCCTGGACGTACTGACCCATGCCGGCCATCTCGGCGTTCGGCAGGAAGTTGTGCTCGCCGACGTCGCGGCCCTTGGCGCAGGCCTCGCAGGCCCAGAACGGGACGCCTTCCTCGACCAGCGAATCCACGATGTCCTTCATCGCCGGCATGTTGTGGCCGACGATCTTGTCGTAGACATTGCGGTTGGCGATGTTCACGGCCTCGCCCTGCAGCCAGACGGTCACGTCATGGCCCTGCTGCTTGGCCACGTTGGCGGCGATCATGCCGAGGGTGGCGCGGGTCGGGTCGTCGGTACCGGCGGTGACAGAAACAATAAAGCGCATGGGACTCTCCTTGGTCACGTCAAAGTGGCAGGCACCGTAGCGACCCAGGCCGGGACCGTCGAGTTCCCACAAGCCTCACAGATACGCCGATTCAAGGCGCGCCTTTCGACACAATGCTCATGCGATAGAGTTTGAAGGCCATCAGCAGCCAGGGGATGGCGTGCATGATCAGGTCGAAGATATCCAGCGGACGGGTTAGCTCGCCCTGGAAGAGCCAGCGGATCTTCTCGACGATATGCGGTTCGGGGACATAGGGCGACAGCCCCAGGGTGGCCACAAACAGAACGAACAACCACAACGGGGCACGGTCGACCCAGGCAACAAAGGCTTTCATGGCGCGCATCCTACCGGAAGCCTGACCCGCCTTGCGACTGCCCGGCACCCGGGTCCGGGTGAACCACTCTCAGGACGTCGCGATACCGCGCAGGAGCGCTGGCGGGCAGTGCCCAAGATCGTCCGGACAGTCGATATCGACACGCGCCTCGAGCTCCGTCCATACAAGACCCTGCGCCCGGGCCCGCTCACGGGTCTGTTCCAGCACCCGATCGCTGCCCCACTCGACGGCCTCGAACAACCCGGGGACGGGTCGCGCGGCGGCCAGCAGCACGTAACCACCATCCAGCGCCGGCACCAGTGCCACATCCTGCCTTCCGGCCAGCGCGTCACGTGCGGCGACCAGGTCCTCGACACCCAGCGTCGGGGCATCGGACCCCATCACCAGTGCCGGAAACGGCCCCGCCTCCAGTGCATGGCGCATGCGGGCCCCGAGGTCATCACCCACCTGGCTGTGCAGGGAACAGCCAAAGCGTTCGGCACAACGCTCGAGGAACGGATGATCGGTATCCGGGGTGCACCACAGCTCCACATGGTCCGGTGCCACCTGACGGGCCACGTCCAGCGCGTGCTCCAGCAGCCGCTCGTGCAGCCGTGCGGCGCCCTTGGCACCCAGCGCGGGAATCAGCCGCGTCTTGGTCCGGCCCGGCTCGGGCGCGCGGGCAAAGACCAGCACGCGCAGCGCATCCGTCGGCCGACGTTCAGGCATCACCACGATACAGTCGCGCCAGCCCGTCCGGGTTTGCACCCAGCCAGTACGCCAGGCGCAACCGCCACATCAGCCAGATCGTGCGCCATGCGCCCTGCCGCTCCCAGCGCCGGGACGACGTGACCAGCCGCGTGCGCAGGCACCTTGGGCGCCCCACCGATCGCTTCAGCCGCCGCGAGAGCTCGATGTCCTCCATCAGCGGCTGATCCGGCCAGCCGCCTACGGCATCGAACGCCGAGCGTGTAATGAATATGCCCTGATCCCCGGTCGCGATCCCGCTCAGACGCGAGCGCAGATTCATCATCGCGGCGATCAGCACGAATATCCCGCGACCGCCCGACAGGCGGACATCGAAACGTCCCCAGGCGCGATCGACCCGGGCCACCGCGGCGCGCAGGGCATGCACCGCCACCCCGGCTCCGTCCGGAAACGTGGTGTCGGCATGCAGAAACCAGAGTATCTCGCCGCGGGCGCGCTCGGCACCGACATTCATCTGACGTGCGCGCCCCGGTGCACTGGACAGCACACTCACGCCGCGTTGCTCGGCCTGCTGGACACTCCCGTCCGAGCTCCCCCCGTCGACCACGATCACCTCACAGTCGAGGATCTCGCCCAGCGGGTCCAGCAAGGACGGGAGGGATTCGGCCTCGTTCAGCACCGGTATGATCACGGACAGGAAGGGGGACTCCCGCGACATGGTTGCCGTGGGACTCAGGCCGGCGACTCGACGGATTTCTGCCCCTGCCAGATCCGGCGCAGCAGCCGAGGCAGCAACAGCAGCAGGGCCAGCACGGCAAGAATCGCCAGCCCCAGCTGGACCCGGTTGTCCGCATCGCCCGCCACCATCTCTCGCGTGGCGTGCCCCAGCCAGGAATAGGCGAACAGGCTGGGGATCAGTGCGACCAGGGTCGTGACCGTGAACACGGTCAGCGGCATGCGCACCAGGCCCAGGGCGTAGTTGGTCGGGGCGAACGGGAATACCGGCACCAGACGCGTCAGTGCGACCACGCGCCAGCCCTCGGCCTCCACATCCTCGCGCAGCCGTGCACTACGCGGACCCAGGCGCGGTTCCAGCCAGGGTTGCAACAGGGTGCGCGCCAGCATGAACGCGATGATCGCGGCGATGGTTGCTGCCAGCAGGCTCAGGGCCCCGCCGGTGAACGGCCCGAACAGCGCCCCTCCCAGCAGGATCCAGAAGGTACTGGGCAACGGAAACAACGCGAGGACGACGAACGCCAGCACAAACACCATGTAGGCCCCCGCCCCCCAGCTGGCGAGCCACGCCTCGACGTCCTGCAGCGGCAGCAAATCGGGCCACTCGGTGGTCAGTGCCACCCAGACCAGCGATCCTGCCAGCAGGATCGCTGCCAACAGCCACCAGCGTCCGGGATGATGTATCTGCATGTGTCTCTATTCTTTTCCGTCGTCACCGCGCAGCCGCTCCAGCCGCTCGGCCAGCGCGCGCTCCGTGCCCTCGCGTTTCGCCCGATAGAAGCGCTGGTCCTCCAGCCCTTCGGGCAGATAGACCTGCCCGCGCGCGAAACCGTCCGGTTCGTCATGATCATAGCGATATCCCGCACCGAACCCCTCCTCGCGCATCAACTCCGTGGGGGCATTGCGAAGATGCAGGGGCACGCCGGGGCTGCCCGTCTCAAGGATACTGGCGCGGACCTCGTTCAAAGCGGTGTAGGCGCTGTTGCTCTTGGGTGCCGCCGCCAGCTCGATCGCCGCCTGGATCAGCGCGAGGTCGCCTTCCGGCCGCCCGAGCCGCTCCATCGTCTGCCAGGCCGCCAGCACCCGTGCACCCAGCCCTACGGCCGCCAGCCCGATGTCTTCGTAGGCCATGCGCAGCAGGCGCCGGCCGAGGTAGTCCGGGTCGCAGCCGGCATCCAGCATGCGCGTCAGCCAGTAGACGGCCGCGCCGGGATCGGATCCGCGCACCGACTTGTGCAGGGCAGAGATCTGGTCATAGAAGGCATCGCCCTGGCGGTCGAAGGCCAGGCTCTGCGCCCCCATCACCGCGCGCAGGGCATCGGCGGTGATCTCGCCGTCGCGCGCCAGATCCGAGGCGGTCTCCAGCCAGTTCAGCGCCCGCCGGGCGTCGCCGTCCGCCGCGCGGGCCAGCCGCTGGCGTTCGGTGGCCTCCAGCCGCAGGCCCCGCCCCCCGAGTCCGCGCTCGGTATCGTCAAGCGCTCGTTCGATCAGCGCCTCGATCGCCTCGGCGCCGACGGACTCCATGCGATAGACGCGCGCCCGCGACAGCAGTGCGCTGTTGAGCGCGAACGAGGGGTTCTCGGTCGTGGCCCCGACGAAGGTCAGTGTCCCGTCCTCGATGTGCGGCAGCAGGGCATCCTGCTGGCCCTTGTTGAAGCGATGGATCTCGTCGATGAACAGCAGCGTGCCGACCCCGTTGCGCCGCCGGGCCTTGGCCGCGTCCACCACCGCGCGCACCTCCTTGACCCCGGCCAGCACCGCGGACAGCGTCACCAGACGCTGTGCCCCGGCCGCCGCCACCAGGCGCGCCAGCGTGGTCTTGCCGCAGCCCGGCGGGCCCCACAGGATCATCGACGGGGTCTGCCCCTGCTCGATCGCCTGGCGCAGGGCGGCATCCGGCCCGACCAGGTGATCCTGGCCCACCATCTCGTCCAGCCGCGCCGGCCGCATGCGCTCGGCCAGCGGTGCGTTCGGGTCCGGGTCCTGTGCGGCCGGTTCGGGTTCGGGGGGCAATCCGCCCGCATCCGGGCCGAACAGGTCGCCTTCGGAGATATCGCTCATCATTTCAGTGTACCGCGCCCGCCATTACCGAGGCATGGCAAACTGAGCAGTGAGCAGGCCCTCTGTTTGCAAGCCCTGCACGGTTGCGCCCTCTCCGCTGACCAAAGGTTTCCATGCAGCGAAACGGAATCACAGCATGAAGCTGCCCTGGCAATCCCTGCGCCTGCCGAAGGGCCTCGGCTGGCGCAAGATCATGCAGGCCGTCCTGCGGCCCGAAGCGGAGGCTCCCGATGTCGACGTCGTGGCCGAACGGGCGCGCGAGCAGGCCCCCGTGCTGTGGCTGCTGGGCAAGGTACAGTCGGGCAAGAGCACGCTGGTGCGCGCGATCACCGGCGACTCCGACGTGGCAATCGGGACCGGATTCAGGAGCTGCACGCGTACGGCTCACGCCTATGACTTCCCGGCCGAGGCGCCGGTGCTGCGCTTTCTGGATACGCGGGGTCTGGGCGAGGTCGCCTACGACCCCGACGAGGATCTCGCCGAGCTCGCGGGCCACGCGCACATGGTGGTCGCCGTGGCGCGCGCGATGGATCTGCAGCAGGAGCCCGTCCTGAATGCCCTGCGGGACATCCGCCGTCGGCATCCGAACTGGCCGGTCCTGGTGGTCCAGACCTGCCTGCACGAGGGATATCCCGACGGGCGCGATCATCCGCCCTACGCCGAGCTGGACCGCAGCCCCGGGCTGGAGGAACTGGCCCGCGCGCGACGCACCCAGGCCGAGGCCTTTCGCAACCTGCCCGGGACCGGCCCGGTGCAGATCGTGCCCGTCGACATCACGCCCGAGGACGAGGGCTTCACCCCGACCCACTACGGCCTGGACGCCCTGCTCGACGCCTTGGAGAACCTGGCCCCCGAACGCATGGGGGTGATCCTGCAGGGGCTGCGCCAGTCCGCAGGGGGTGATGCCCGTCGGCAGCGCGCCCGATCGCACATCCTCGGCTACGCCAGCGTGGCCGCGACCACCGATGCCGTACCCCTGCTGGGCCTGTTCTCCGTGCCGGCGGTCCAGGGAAAGCTGCTGCACAGCCTGGCCAGCATCTACGGGGTCACCTGGGACTCCCGCAGCCTGCGCGAATTCTCCGCGGCCCTCGGGTCCAGCACCCTGCTCGGCCTGGGCCTCAGCCACGGGGCCCGACAGATCGGCAAGCTGGTCCCGGTCTACGGCCAGACCGCGGGGGCCGCGGCGGCGGCCGCCACCAGCTTTGCCACCACCTATGCGCTGGGCTATGCCGCGCGCCACTACCTGGCCCGTCGACATGACGGGCGCGAGGCCACCGCCGGGGTAGAACAGGCCTACCGCGATGCCCTGCGCGAGGCCCTGAACCTCGCCCGGAACCGCCAGGCCGAACCCTCGGGGAGCGACACGCCATGAAGCGCCACTGGCTCACCCGCCTGCAGGTCACGGGCGTGACCGTTGCCGCGTTCCTGCTGTTGTCGCCCTTTCTGTCGGCCTTCATCCTGGGTCTGCTCTGGCTCTACGAACACAATGCCCTGCTGATCTGGATCGCCGCGGCCGCGATCGCCGCCGGCAGCGTATGGGGCATGACGCTGTGGGCGCGCCATCGGATCAAGGTCCACACCCGCGAGCGGACGACCGAACCCGTGCGCGCCGCCGATGGCGACTGGGCCCCGCTCGAACACGCCGCCTGGGCCGAAGTGATGCGCCTGAGCGAGCTGGCCAGCGGCGAGATCGTCACCGACTACGACCGCCTGCGGGAAGCAGGCGAAGAAACCCTGCGCACGGTGGCCGCGCACTATCACCCGGAACAGGAAGACCCCATCTGGGAGTTCACCGTCCCCGAGGCCCTGCTGCTCAGCGAGCGGGTCAGCGCCCGGCTGCGCAAGATCCTGCTGGAGGAAGTGCCGCTGTCGGATCGCGTGCGCATGGGCCAGCTCCTGCGTGTCTGGGGCTACCGACCCATGGTGGCGTCCGGGCTGTCCTACGGGCGCACAGCCTACAAGGCCTACCGCATCGCGCGCCTGGCCAATCCCCTGCATGCCCTGGCGGCGGAGCTGCGCGATCGTTTCTTCAACGAGCTCTCCGGCACCGCACGCGAATACCTGCTACGACGGGTCGCGCGCATCTGGATCGAGGAGGTCGGACGCGCCGCGATCGAGCTCTACTCCGGCCGTCTGCAGCACGATACCGACGCCCTGGCCGAAATCGCGCAACAGGAAGTACAGGCGAGCGCCCCCTCGGAGGACCCGTTCCCGGGTCGACCGAAGATACTGGTCGTGGGCCAGCCACAGGCCGGCAAATCCACGCTGGTCAACGCACTGCTGGGAGAATACCGCGCAGCCACGGACGTACTGCCGCTGACCGCCGAGCAGGAGGGCTATCTGCTGACGCTCGCGGACGGCCAGGAACTGCTGCTGGTGGACACCCCGGGGCTCGGCGACCGCATGGACGTGGATACCCTGGTTGAAGCCGCCCAGACCGCGGATCTGGTGCTCTGGGTCGCACCGGCGCACCAGGCCGACCGCTCCCCGGACCACGAAGCCCTGCAGGCCGTACGGCGATTCTTTGAAGAGCGCCCGGAACGACGCCAGCCCCCCATTCGCATCGTGGCCAGCCACATCGACCGCCTGTCCCCGGCCCGTGAATGGGAGCCACCGTATGCCATCGATCCACCGGACGACCGACCCAAGGCGCACAATATCGCGGCCGCCCGCCAGGCGATCGCCGAGGATTTCGGCCTGCCCGAACAGGAGGTCATCCCCGCCCGACTCGATGGCCCGATGCCCTACAACATCGACGCCCTGACCACCGAACTGGAAGCGCTGATTCCGGCCATGCAGCAAACCCGCAGGACCCGTCTCCTTCGCTATCCCCCGGCGCACACCTGGCGCCGGCTCTGGCGGCAGGCGCACCAAGGCACCCGTCGCCTGCTTGGCCGCCTCTGAACCTCGCTTCCAATACAGGATCAATAGTGGACAAGCGGTCCACGAAGGTCCAAACCCGGAGGCGCAAGCGATGCGTGTCTTACTCACCCTCCTTCTGGCCGCTTCGGTCGGCTGGTGGACCCCTGGGGGAGCGGCACTCGCCGTGGAAGTGCTTGACCGGCATTTTGATACCGATGGTGACCGGTACGAACTGAGAGTGACCTTCCTCGTCGAGGCCCCGCCCGATGTTCTCTGGTCGTATCTGACCGATTACGACGCGCTGAGCCGCTACTCGGAATCCATCCGCGAGAGCCGCCTCGTTTCCCGATCCGATGACGAAATCGAGGTCACAAGTGTCGTACACAGCTGCGTATTCGTGTTCTGCCGGACCATCCGCCGCCACGAACGGGTAACCGAGTACTACCCCGAGCGCATTGACGCCGAGGTGGACCCGGAGAACAGCAACCTTCGCGCCGGCTCGACCCGCTGGGAGCTGCAGCCCGAGGCCGGCGGCACCCGCCTGACGATCCAGATGCATGTGGAACCGGACTTCTGGGTACCCGGCTTTATCGGCAAGACCCGCATCCAGCGCGCCACCCTGCGGGAGACGACCGAGCTGCTGCGCTACATCGAACGCGATTACCGCACCAACCGCTGACGCGCAGACACCAGAACTGCAGGTCCTCTACGAACGTCCGAGCAACGGGTGCCCTGCCAGCAGCCGGTGAAGGCGATTTCGCAGTTCGTCGCGTACTGGACCGGCGCGATCCGCATCGAGACGGGAGGTAAAGAGGGACTCGTACCATTCCTCTTCTTCGTCCATGTCCCAGTCGACCTCGCGCAACAGGGCCTGGCCGGCCTCGGGAATCGGGGCGGGGAGCTCGCGACCGGTCAGCAGGGCCCAGACCCCGGTCCAGCAGCGCGCCAGCGCCAGCGGGTGATAGCCGCCCCCCCCCAGCACCAGGAGCCTCGGCGTGCCGTCGGCGTGGCGCGGGCTGGTCTCGATTACGTCGTCGATGCAGGCGAGGAAGCACTGGGTGGAGATGCCGAACTTGCCGAGCGGGTCCGGCAGCAGCGCATCGGTGCCGGCCTGGACCACGACCGCATCCGGCTGCCAGCGGGTGCGCACGGCCTCCCAGACGGCCGTAAAGGCGGCACGGAATTCCGTGTCGTTGGTCTCCTTCGGCAGCGGCAGGTTCACGGCGTTGCCCAGCGGTCCGGTGTCCTCGATGCGGCCGCCCTCGAAGGGGTAGCCGTATTCGGTGTCCATGTGCAGGGAGACGGTGAGCACGTCCGGGTCGTCGGTGAACGCGGCCTCGACCCCGTCGCCGTGGTGGGCGTCGATATCCAGATACAGCACGCGCTGCCCGGCCTGACGCAGGCGCAGGATCGCCAGTGCCGGGTCATTGAAGTAGCAGAAGCCGCGGGCCTGGTCGGGGGCGGCGTGGTGCATGCCCCCGGCCGGGTTGAACGCCATGCGCCCGTCCAGCACCACCTCGGCGCCCTGGATGGAGCCCCAGGTGGCGGTCGCCGGGGTCGCGAAGAACCCGGCGAAGAACGGGTTCTCGAAGTTGCCGATGTTGTGGCGGTCGCGGTAGCGCTGGAAGACCTTGCCTAGCGCCTCGGCGCGCTGCATCGCGGCCACGTACTCGCGGGTGTGGAACCACTCGAGCTCGGCCGGCTGTGCCTTGCGCGATACAGCCATCTCCTGCGGCGTGATCGCGTCATAGGCCTCGATCAGGTCGATGGTCAGCGAGACGCGCGGGATCCCGAGCGGGTGGTTGTCGCCGTAGCTGTGCCCGCGATAGCGCGGGGCATGCAGCAGCGTGGCATGTCGGCGGGCCGGCTCCGGGTGCCGGTCCGCGGCCCCGGTGGAGGCATCGATGGCTTCGGGGGTGGCACTCACTGGCGCAGCCTCAGGTAGATCTCGGGCAGACGGCGCGGCAGCTCGTCCACGTGGTCGATGATGGTGTAGTGGCCGGGACCGAAGATCGCCGGCAGGTACTCGGAGCCGGACGGGTCCAGGGTGATACAGAACGGGTGCACGCCGGCGTCCACCGCCTCCTTCATCGCCATGCGCGTGTCCTCGTGCAGGTAGCGCTGATCGCCGCCGTCGTCGTAGTCGGCCGGGCGGCCGTCGGACAGGATCAGCAGCAGCCGGCGCTGGGCCGGGCTGCGCCGGAACGCCTCCAGCGAGTGGCGGATGCCCGCGCCCATGCGCGAGGCCAGTCGCCCCGAGACCCCGGCGATACGGTTGCGCACGGTGGTGCTCAGGTCCTCGTTGAAGTCCTTCAGCCAGTAGTAGTTGACCTGGTCGCGCTGCTTGGAGGCAAAGCCGGCGATCGCATAGGGGTCACCGACCTTCTCGATCGCCTCGGCGAACAGCATCATCCCCTCGCGCACGCGGTCGACGACCTTGCCCTGCCCGCCCGGATGCCGCGCCATGATCGAGGTCGACATGTCGGCCAGCATCAGCACGCCGGTATCGCGGTGCTGCACCGCGCGGCGGCGGTAGATGAAGGCCTTGGGCGACAGCCCGGCCTTCTTGTCGGCGATGAAGTCGATCACCGCCTCGGTGTCGAGCTCGTCGCCGTCCATCTGCTTGCGCAGCGGCGCCAGGCGCATCGGGCGCTGCATCTCCAGGCCACGGGTCAGGCGCTTCAGGGTATCGGCGTTCTCCGACAGGATCGTGGCCGCCAGTTCCGGGTTCTCGTCGTCCAGCACCCGCTCGTAGAGGTTCACCCAGTCGGAGATATAGCGCTGCTCGCGGTAGTCCCATTCCGGATACGGGATGCCGTCCTTCTTCGGGGTGTAGGGGGCGGCGCGCTTGGCCACCTGCGCCGGCTGCGGGATACCCGTGCCGATGCGCCCGCCGGTGCCGGAGGTCTCCTGCTGCGGGGTCTGGATGTCGGCGTCCGGGTCCTTCTGCGCCTGCTCCGGGGCCTGCTGCGGCTGCTCTTCCTGCTTCTCGCGCTCGAACTGGTGTTCGTCGTGCGCCTCGTGGTCGCGGAAGTCGGCCAGGCTGCCGTCGCGTTTGCGCTGCGGATACACCGGCAGCGACTGGTTCAGCGACAGCCCGGGCAGATAGGCCTCGGCGCGCTCCTCGATGGCGATCTCGGGGAAGGCGTCGTCGGCGAACAGCTCCTCGCCGACTGCCCAGGCGGTGACCACATCCGCGTCCGGCTCCAGCACGCGCGCCAGACGCGGGTCCTGCGCCTCGCCCCGCAGCAGGGCCTGGTGGGCCTTCAGCGCGAAATCGAAGTACACGCCGGCCGCGCCCTCCGGGCGCCCGTGGACCTCGGCCAGCGCCACCAGGCGCGGCAGGAAGTTCGGGATGCGCGGTGCCAGGCGCGCGTTCACGCGCAGGTCCTCGGCCAGGTCGAACAGCACCTGGAAGCGGAACATGCGCGCCTCGAATTGCGCGAACAGCGGGCGCCAGGTAATACGCGAGCGATCATCCAGCGGCGGGTGCTCGGCGCCGGCGCGCTCGAACAGCCGCTCGACGTCGGACTGCGCATAGGTATCGAAGGCCAGATGCGCGGCCGCGTGCTGGGTGGCGACCATCGCCTCCTCGCGCGAGTCCATCACCGCCGGCATGTACAGCCGCCGGCCGTCGGTCTCGAGCATCGGGCGACCCTCGCCCGGCTTCCAGCTGGAATCGGCCAGCGGGATGTCGGCATCCAGCCAGGCCAGCAGCACCAGGCGCAGGAAGCGCCCGTGCATGCGCGGGCGAAAGCCCGGCAGCGCCTCCAGGAGCAGCTTCAGGCTCTCGTCGCTCTCCAGGCGAAAGTAAGCCTCGCCTCGCGAGCGCCCGGCCTTCAGCAGGTCCGCGCCGCGCCGCGCCCAGGACAGCAGACCCTGATCGCCCACCAGGTTGCGGGCGATCGGGGCGCCCTCGAGGTAGGCATCCAGGGTCAGGCCGCGTTCGTCAAACAGCGTCTCGGCCGGCTCGATCAGCGCGCGCAGGCCCTCGATCCCGCGCCCGGCGGAGAGCTTATCGAACGGCGTCTCAAAGTAGGCTCGGGCATCGGGCAGGCTGCGTTCGCACCAGCGCAGGCCGATCTCGGCCCACTCGCGCTCACCGGCCTCTCCCCAGGCCTCATACACGCGATCGGCCTGGGCCATGAAGCCTTCCAGGGCATCGGCCGAGTTGACCCACTGCTTGAACTGCGCGGCCTGCTCCAGCCACAGGTCCACCGTCTGCATGTTCTCCGCCAGCCGTGCGGAATTCCGCATAAAGCTCTTGCCGGCCTCGCGGTCGTGGAAGAACAGCTCGCGCACGGTCTCGATCCAGCGCCGCGCGGTGGCGGCACCGAACGCGCGAATGGCCGGGAGGGCTTCCTTGGTGTCGCGGTGGGCGACGAAGCTGATGTCCTCGAGATGCTGGAGGACCTCCTCGATCTCGACGAGGTCTTCGGCCTCCGTGTTCGCCCCGCCGTTGTTGCGGGCCTGGTCGCTCACGCGGCTTCGGACTCGGGGAAGTGGGCGTCGAAGATCTCTTCCAGCGCCTGAATCAGCTCGGGGTCATCGGTGATCGGGGCGATCATCGCGGCGCGGCAAGCCACGCGCGGGCTCAGCCCTGCCTGCATCAGCTCGCCGGCATAAGCCAGCGCGCGGGTGGAGGTCGCCTCTTCCAGTCCGTGGTCCTTCAGCGCGCGCGCCTTGCGTCCGGCGGCCACCAGCTTCTCCACGCGGTCGGCGTCCAGCCCACCGGATTCCTTGGCCACGATCTCGCGTTCGACATCCTCGGCCGGATAGTCGAAGTGGATACCAACGAAGCGTTGCTTGGTCGAGGGCTTCAGGTCCTTCAGCACGGTCTGGTAACCGGGGTTGTAGGAGATCACCAGCATGAAGTCCTCGTGCGCGTCGATGATCTGGGACTTCTTGTCCAGCGGCAGCTGGCGGCGGTGGTCGGTCAGCGGGTGAATCACCACGGTGGTGTCGGTACGCGCCTCGACGATCTCGTCGAGGTAGCAGATCGCGCCCTCCTTGACCGAGCGGGTCAGCGGGCCGTCCTGCCAGACGGTCTCCTCGCCCTCCAGCAGGAAGCGGCCGACCAGGTCGGAGCTGGTCAGGTCCTCGTGGCAGGAGACGGTGACCAGCGGCTGGCCGAGGGTATGCGCGACATGTTCGAGAAAACGGGTCTTGCCGCAGCCGGTCGGGCCCTTGAGCATCACCGGCAGGCGCTTCGAGTACGCGGCCTGGAAGATCTCGATCTCGTCGCCCTGGGCCTTGTAGAACGGGGCATCGCCCGCGTCGCCGGGCTTCTCGATCACGTCGCGTTCCACACCGCGGATACGGTTAATCAGGTTCTTCATGGGGTCTCCGATGCCGACCGCGGGGGCCGGGGCTGGTGTATGCGCGGGAGCGGCGTTACCCTCCGCCGGGCTGGCGGCATGCCCCTCGGCATCCCGTCGTGTTCCCGCAGGCTTTGTTGTATCATTGGCTGTTTATATTCTATCGAACCTGCGCACTTCCATGAACCAAACGCCCTTCCCGGTGCGGGATCGGGCAGGTGAAGGCGCCCGCAAATCGGATTCAGCGCGTCAATAGAGGACCCGGTATGAAACTTGTCAAACTCGTCAAGCTGAACAACCTGCAGTACAACCCGAATCGCGACCCGGAGGTCTACCGGCGCCCGATCAACGAGGAATTCCGGGTGCAGGCCCTGCTGAACGGCTCCGGCACCGCCCAGTGCAAGTTCTCGGTGGAAGGCGAGGCCCTGTGCGAGAGCAGCGTGTCCCTGCCGGGCACCTTCGACTGCAAGTTCAGCTTTGACACCGCCGGCACCCGCATGGGCGACCTGGTGATCGAGGCCAACGGCGAGACCTACCACGAGAAGATCCGCATCGACGTGCTGGAGCACGCCTGGATCGGCTAGGAGCCATTCCCCGCGATCCGGGTCACTCGGATCCGCGAATCAAAAAGGCCCCGTGGCAGACGCCCGGGGCCTTTTTGATGGGACGCTCAGCCCCAGTCGTACATGCGGATGAACTCGGGGAGCTTTTCGACCATCTCGTCTCGTTCGAAGAAGCGATCGGCCCGCGCCAGACGCATCTCGTCGCGGATCTCCTGGTCCCCGCCAAAACAGAACACGGGCAGGTTGATCTGGTACTCCATGCGCAGGATGCGGATCACGTCCAGCGGATCGAACACCTCGATCTCGTCCAGGTCCAGCAGCAGGAAACGATAAAGCAGCACCTCGTTCCAGGCACCCAGGTCCTCCAGATCGGTCACCGGGTGCAGGTGCCAGTCATCAGGCAGTGCGGCGCCGATCTGCTCGATCATTGCCTGATCGCGGCTCATCAGGATCAGGCGTTTTTCCAGCCGGCGCTGAATGGTCGGTTCGGACATCGGTTCGCCTCGTAAAGCTGTTGGGGAATGGCCGGTTACACACGCACGGCGATCAGGCGGCCGCGATCCCCCGGTAGAGGCCGTCGATGCGCGCGCTGACCTCGTCGACAATCACCGTGTCGAGCTGGCCGTTGAGGCGCGAGCGCACGCGCAGGCGCTCCGGGGATTCGCCCACCAGAGTCTCGCGCAGCACACGATCCACGCTCGGATCCTCGCACCAGATGCGGGCAATGTGTGTTCCGGTGATATGCAGGCGCAGGCGGCCGCAATGACCCCGCGTCTCGAATACATGGTTCTCGCGATTCACGCGGATCCCGTCGCGGATGGCCGGCCCGCCCTGGCTGTCGGCCAGGTCGGCGAGCTCCTCGCGCCCGGCCGCCAGCCACTCGTCGTATTCCGCGGCACTTGGACGGTAACGCCGCGCGGGGGTGCTGAAGCGGCGCTCCAGCACCTCGCTCAGGGCGGCCTCCAGACGTTCCGGGGTCGGCGCCGCCTCGGGACACTGTGCGGCACAATCGGTCATGCCCTCCTCCAGTGCCGGGCGCAGCCACT
This sequence comes from Thioalkalivibrio sp. ARh3, assembly GCF_000377265.1. NCBI lineage: Bacteria > Pseudomonadati > Pseudomonadota > Gammaproteobacteria > Chromatiales > Ectothiorhodospiraceae > Thioalkalivibrio > Thioalkalivibrio sp. ARh3. The sequence continues at coordinate 117,654 of NZ_KB897951.1, read as the reverse complement.
CGCGATAGCCGTCGCTGGGGGCATGCACGCAGGCGAGAAAGCGTTCCACCGGGAAGCGGCGCAGGAAGCTGGCACCAAACACGCAGCCCTCGTTCAGCGTGGCCGCGCCAGTGCCCATGATCTTGCGCCCCTGCACCCAGACGTCCTGGCCGCGCGCCTCGACGCCTTCGAGCCCCAGCTCGCGCAGCACATCCATCGCGATGCCCAGCCCCAGCGCGAACAGGTGGCGGTGGCCACGGGCGAGGACCTGGCGGGGCTGCACCAGGAAGAAGCAGGCCTGGTCGGCATCCACCCAGACGGAGCCACCCCCGAGCGGGCGGCGCACCACGGGCACGCCATTGGCCTCGCAGGCGGCCAGGTCCAGATCCACGGCCGGGTCCTGGCTGGCGCCCACGGAGATGTGTGGCTCTTGCGAGTGCACCCACAGCACGCGCAACGGCGACTCCGGCGGCGTGCTGCTCGCCAGACCGGTATACAGCGTGTGGAGTTCTTCCGCGGAGCGGGCCCCGGCATCAATCCATTCCGGGGTGACCGTGGATGCGACCAAGGATCAGCCCTCGGGTTTGTCCTGCTCGGACGGGTTCTCGTCGTCCTTGCCGGGCTTGTAGAAGTAGCGGAAGTAGAAGTCGCTGCGCGAGAGGTCTTCGTACAGCTTGGCGCGTTCTTCGACACCCCCGCGCATGATCTCGACCATGGCCATGGCCTGCTCGCCGTCGATGATGTGGATCCCGCCGGTCAGTTCCTGGTCGGTATTCAAAAAATGCGCGGCCAGCTCTTCCGGCTCCTGGATGTACACCAGGAAGGACTGGCAGTCAGGGTCCTCGAGATCCAGGGGCTGCATCACGATCTTGCCCAGCCAGGCCAGGCGCGCGACCTGGTTGAACTGGTGGATGTCGAGCTTCTTGCCCTTCTTGTACTTGTTGAGTTCGTTACGGATCTCGCCAATGTTGGCGATCTTCATCGATTTCATGGGGCGTGCATCCTGCCGCGAATGAACCGGGAGCATAAACAAGTCCAGCCCCCGGCCGTAAAAAAACCCCGGCGGACCGGGGTTCTTGAGCGTAATCCGGGGCTATTGCCCGGGTTCATTCGCCATCCCTGGCGTTATGCTTCTACCAGTCGAAGCCATCGTCTTCGGGCTCCTCAAAGCCGGCCACCTCGCGCAGGGTGTCTTCCAGCCTCCCCGGGACACGGCGCAGCTGCATGAAGCTGTGGTCACCGAGCATGCGCAGATCCGGCCAGTGCAGCGCCGCACGAAAGCGCATGTGCAGCGCCTCGATATCGCCCCCCTCCACCAGGATCTCGTAGGGCACGTAGGCGGTGTGGCGAAGCTCGCGCACGTCAATGGTCTCCAGGGTGTTGAGGTCGGTCGCCTCGGACTCGGCACCGTCTTCCGCCCGGACCGCCACACCGATCAGCGTGGCGTCCGTTCCCGGGATATCCAGCCGGTAAATCTCCGACACGCCCCCACGCCGCTCGCCCAGACCGGTATCCAGCTCCTCCAGGGCGGCGCTCCGCGAGCCGTGGCTACCCAGGTCATACGGGGCGTTGAAGCGCTCCATGCCGAAGGTATAGCGGTAGCGCTGCAGTTCCCTCGGGGTCATCCCGTCTTCCGACCCAAAGTGCTGTTCATCGCCCAGCACGTCGGCCAGCCGCGCGCTGACATCGCTCACCGAGGCGTCGATTCGATAGGCATGCCGGAAGTACTCGAGGTTGTTGTAGCTGACCTGAACCTCGCCGTTGGTCGCAGTCACGGCCACCCGGATGGGTGCGATGTACGCTGCCCGGTCCTGGGAGCCCGCCACCGCCAGCAGGTCGTCGTGGGTGACCACGATCACATGGCGATCGTCGCTGACCGGGTATTCGCCCAGGGTCTGGAAATCGGCTTCTTCGAGTCGCTCGCGGACCGCCTCCACCTCACCGCTGACATCGGAGCCGGACGTGGTGTAGGCCAGTACCAGCGGCCGATAGACATCGTCCGCCAGCGCCGTGGCGGCCGTGCCCAGGGTCAGCAGACACGCGCCGAAGAACGCGAGAACGGCAGGCACGCGGATAGTTCCGCGCAATGCGTGGATTGCTCGCATGGGATCCTCCTTTGGATTTTGCTTGCTCGAGCACAGGCTCGATCAGTATGCCTTCCGACGAAACGGCCCGGGCCCCACCCCCCGATGGGTCCCGGTGTCCGGCACCGTCCGCCCTCCCTAGCGGCACCAGCCCATCCTCCAGGGCCGGCAGCTCATCCCGAAGCCCGCGCCGGGCACCGGTGCGGCCTACTCACGGCCGCCCGGGCGCAATCGATCAGAAGCGGTACGCGTACCCGATCTCGAGCTCGTACTGCCGCATCTCGATCTCGACGTCTTGTCCTTCGTAAAGGAAGTTCTCGCCCCTCACTCGTTGACGAGGCGCATACATCGCGGCGAAATTGATTTCGTGCTGGCCAAACTCGCGAGTGAAACCGGCAGTGAAGTGGTCCTCCATCACGGCTGGCGCCAAGATGTTTAGTGTCACATCGTCCGAGCTGATCGGGTTTTCGCCACGATTGTAGCCCACCCGCCAGGTCCAGCCGTTACCGCCATCGATCTGGGCGCCGAACCGAAAAATGTTTACATCATCCCAGCCAAACCCGGGGCCACTAGATCCCCCGAATCGTGAATCTGGATCACCCATCATGAAGCCGTAGATATTTGCAGATGGGTTGGCAATAGCATCAATCTCGGAATACCGAATCTTCTGGTAGTCAGCCGAGAGCGTCACGTTGGGCGTGACGTCAACCGAGAAGCCCAGCCCGTAGGTCGACGGAATGTCAAAGTCCCCGCCATCCACAAACAACCCGGCATAGCGATCAAAATCGCCCGCACGGATCTTGGAGCGGTAGCTCGCACCAACGCGGGCGCCCTCGGCCAGTTCCGCCTGGAACCCGACCTGGGCACCATATCCCCAGCTGGAATCCGTCCGGCCGCTACTCAGGTTATCGGGGTCTTCACTCATCTCACCAAAGGTACTAATCCCTTCCGCGCTAAACCGCTGATAGCTGATGATCGGGCTGAACCCGACGCTTACTCGTCCATCCATGAATTTCTGAGCGTAGGTTGGGATGATTGCGAGCTGTTCGAGATTCACGCCCGCAGTCCCGTCGCAAAAAACACCTCGTCCGGGAACAGGCGCCGTCCCCCCTTGTGGATCCGGGCAATCCCTGGCTATTGCTGGGTAGTCCGTGTTCATACCACCGTTCCCAAGAAGGGCAACACCCCAAGAACGGTCTTCGTCTATTTGTTGGACAAAGGCGAGGGAGGGAATGAAGAAGTTGTTGCTGTCGCTGTCAACACTGCCGCCGGCAAGCGGGAATTCACCTTGCTCCGGTGGCCGGTGCGGATCGCTGGCCTCGAATGAGCGCTCGGGACGGAAGTAGGCGACCGATGCGTCGAAGCGGGTTTCCATCCCGGCGATGCCGGCGGGGTTGATGCCGGGGGCGTAGGCGTCCTGGGAGATGGCCATGCCAACCCCGCCCATGCCCTTGGCCTTGGTGCCATAGCCGTGCGAGAAGTAGCCGTTGGTGGCATTGGCAACGCCGGCGGTGCCCATCGCAAGGCCGACCGCGACCGTCACCAGACTGCGGCGAATGATGCGTGCTTCCATGTTGTTCTCCTTTGGTGGTCTTCTTGTTTTATGGCCCCGGCACCCCGGTTACCTGCGGCCCCCTTGTCTGCCGCCGGTCCGGTTTTGTGGTGCAGTGACCGCTCGCGGGTGGACGACCCATCCCCCCGGGAGTTCTTTCGGCGGGGCCCCTGAAAAATCCCCGCTCGAAACCTGAATATTCAAAACGCCTAATCAACCCCCTGACGTGCGAAAGCCCCGGAGACCGGGGCTTTCGGCATACATCGAGTTTTATGCGGACTTCTCGTCCTCGGCCTCGTCGGCGTCGAAGTCGAAGGTGCCGACCTCCTCCCCGGCCATCTGCCGCTGGACGAACCCGACGTCCGTCGAGTTGAGGGCAAACGGGAAGGACAGGATGTCCGTCGGGCTGGAATCGCCGTAGGGGCGGTTACAGGCCGAGACTTCCTCGTCCGACTTGCCGGGGCAGCCGGAGGTCTGGAACGGCTTACCGGAGGCGATCAGTTCGTCCACCTCGGACTGCGGCAGGCCGAAGTCCACCACCTGGCCGTCGGCGTTGAACTTCATGTCGTCGATACGGCCGCCGGCGTAGTCGATCACGAAGCGGCCCAGCTGCACGCGGCGCCACTGGTCACGTGGCACCGGGTTCCAGTCTTCCATCAGCGAGCCCTCTTCCGGGAAGAAGGCAAACATGTGGTTGTGGCCACCCAGGTCGCGGATGCGCTGGCAGACCTGCAGGATCTCTTCCTCGGTCTCGCCCATGCCGCAGATCAGGTGGGCACCGAACTTCTCCGGGCCGAAGATCTCGGCGGCCCACTCGATTGCCTGCCAGTATTTGTCCCAGGTGTGCGGGCTCTCGACCGACTTGCCGCGGGTGCGCTCGAAGATCTCCGGGGTCACCGCGTCCAGCGCGACGGTGAAGATGTCCGCGCCCTTGTCCCGCAGGAGCTGGAGGTCCTCGTAGCTCATGGTGGTCGGGTTGGACAGGATCGACACCGGGATGTGGTTGACCTCGGCGACCCACTTCTCCAGCAGCTCGACGGTGTCGGCGTCGGAGTTCGGGTGCGTGATCATGGAGATGCACATGCGCTCGAACTGACCGGCGTCGGAGTTGTTCTTGACGCGCTCGATCACCTCGTCGTAGCGGGCGGTCGGCCAGTCCACGCGGATGAAGTTACGGTCGGCGTAGTCACGCGATTCCTCGCGGTGGCGCGCCAGGCCGCAGTAGGAGCAGTTCGCGCGGCAGCCTTCCGGGTAGGTGACCAGCAGGTTCAGGCAGTGGGTGCAGGACGTGCGGTGCATGGTACCCGGCACCAGGCCCAGCGTGATCGCCGCCGCCGTGGACATCTGCACGTACTCCGGCGAACGCATGTCCGGGGTCTTGATGTGATAGTCGGGCCGGTAAAAGTTGATCGGCGCGACCATCTCCTCTGCACTTGCACTCATGGAATTCCTCCAGCGTTGTTCACCGGGTGCGGGGCACCCGCCAACCGGGCCTACGCGGCCTGGTCACCATCGTTGAAATACTCGGAAAATGCAATCCATCCGCGGCGCTGCGTGGCGTCTTCCTGCGCCCGCGGCGTTCGCCAGTGTTCGTTCAGGAACGCGCGGCGCTTGCAGGCGCGCTCCAGGGCCGGACCATACTGATCGCGCATCTCCTCATCGTAATCGTCGAAGGCCTCGGCGTCACCCTCGAGATGCGCAATCGCGGCCTCGCCCGCCGCCTCGCCGGACACCACGGCCGCGGCAATCCCGGCCCCGGTAATCGGATGGGTAAACCCGCCGGCATCGCCCACGAACAGGACATCGCCCCGGTACAGGGAATCGCGCAGGCCGCCGACCGGGATCGCGCCGCCCGTACGGTGGCGGATCTCCTCGCCCAGCAGCCCCTGCTCGACGAGCTGGGCATGCAGGGAATCCAGCGGCGTCTTCATGTCGTTGTCGATGCGCTTGTCGGCACCCAACCCCAGGTTCGCCCATTCCCCCTTGGGGAACAGCCAGGCGTACCCACCCGGGTAGTCGTCCGACAGCCAGACGTCGGTCGCGGTATAGGGCTTTTTCAGCGGCACCGTGTACTGGCGGGTCTGCACCACCGGCAACGCAGGCAGACCCAAAGATTCGGCTACCGGGGAATGCGGGCCGTCGGCCGCGATCAGCACCCGGTACTCGATCGCGCGTTCCTGCCCCTGGTGCTTCACGGTCGCCACATGCCGTTCGGCATCCACGCGTTGCAGCGGGGTCGAAGTCACCAGCTGTGCGCCATTGGCCTGCGCCGCCTGGATGATCGCGCGGTCGAACTCGCCGCGATCCACCATCAGCCCGGGGAAGTCGGAGTGCTCCACAGCCCCGGAGGGCAGGAAGCTCTGCATCGAGTCGATACGCTGCAACAGCACCCCCTCCGCCTGGGCATAGGCGCCCATCGGGTTGGGGATGAACTCCGCGCACTGCACCGGTTCCCCGAAGGCCTTGTTGCGCTCGACCGCCAGGACCGACAGCCCGGCCGCCGCGCACACGCGTGCCGCCGAGGCACCGCCCGGCCCCAGCCCGACCACCAGGACGTCGACCTTCTCGGGGAGCATTACGGCCGTCCCCCGACCAGTGGCGCCCACAGGACCGTCATCCCGCCGATTCCTCGGTCTCGGCCATCGCCAGGGCGGACTGGATCGCCGCAATGAAGTCATCCACGGTCAACTGCAGCATCTCGACGTCGCGCTCGGCAAAGAAGGCGCGCACGCGCTCTTCCATCTCGGCCTGCGGCGTGTCGCGCAGGGCCGCCTCGAGATCGGCGATGGTGCGCGCGGGCTTGACGAAGATGTCCCCGGTCAGCCAGAGCTGTTTCAGGCGCTTGCGCTCCGGGTCCAGCGCGACACCGACGCGCATCAGACCGCCGTCGGACTTGAAAATGCTCTCGAACATCGGGGCATCGGTGGCCGGGCGGTTGCGCTGGTAGACCCACTCTTCGGTATCGATCTCGGCCAGGGCCTCTTCGAAGGCCTTCTGCTCCTCGGGCAGCAGATCCGAGGGGGCCAGCTCGACCGCGAACTCCTCGGCGAAGGCCCTGGCAATCGCGTCCTTCACGTGGTTCAGATCCGGTCGCTCGCCCAGCAGGGTCGCCAGATTGACCACACGATCGCGAGCCGACTCGATCGCCTTGTTGGAGAGCTTCTCGGCCGGGATCCGCAGGATGCGCAGCATGTCCTCCACATCGAACTCGATCAGCAACGTGCCCTGGTACATGATCGAGTCGCCGTCGAATGCGCCTCCCGTGCCGGAGATCTTGCGCCCGTCGACCTCGATGTCGTTGCGCGGGCGGAATTGCGCATCCACGCCCAGCGTGCGGATCCCGGCAGCGGCGGCATTGCAGATGCGCTGGGCGATCTGCCCCATGTCCGCGGTCCCCAGGAAACGCTTGTCGAGGTACAGCTCCCAGCCGAGCTGGGTCGAATCAAAGTAGATCGCGCCGCCGCCGGTGATCCGGCGCTGGATCGCAATACCGTTTTCCTTGCAGTACTCGGTATTGATCTCCTGGTCCACGTTCTGATGAAAGCCCACCAGCGCACAGGGCTCGAACTGCAGGAAGCGCAGGGTGTGCGGCGATACGCCTTCCTGGTGGCACTCGAGCAGGGCCCGGTTGAAGGCCATGTTCTCGGCCGCCGGGCGCAGCCCGGTGTCCAGGACGCGCAGGGTCTTCTGGTCGCGCTCAGACATGGCAACCCCCTCCGGCCGCGGCGTTGCCCTCGGTCACGATTCGGATCCCGCCAAGGCCCTGGCGCGCCTTGCGTTCCTGCTCGCGACGCCGGGCCTCCTCTGCCACGATGGTGTCCAGATCGATTTCGACTCCGCTCTCCGCAGAGGTGCCGTCCTCCGCCATCACCTCGTCGCCGACGGCGATCGAGCAGCAGGCCGGCGTCACGCGGACCTTCTTGCCCAGGCGCGCGGCCAGTTCGACCACACCCTCGGCCGGGTGCGCAATACCGGACAGGCCGGCCATCACTGCATAGCTGTCGATCTGGCTCTTCGCCTCGCCCGGCGGACGCGCACAGCCGAGCAGCAGCGGGGTATCCCCCAGACGCTCGCGCGCATCATGGAAGAAGCGCCCGACCGCATGCACATCCGGGGTCTCGAACGGGCGACTGGCCGGGGCGTAAAACGGCATCACGACCACCAGCACGACGGCATCCGGCAGGTGGCGCGCGAGCATCTCCAGCGCGTTCCACTCGCCCAGCAGCTTGCCGTAGTGCAGGCCGATCACGATGTGCGGGACCACCTTCATGTTGGTGTTCACCAGGCTCTCGAGCGTCTGCTCGAAGTCATCCACGCTGCGGCGCAGGTGGTAGACCTGCGTGATCGTGTCCTGGGCACCGATCACGTCCATCATCGCCGCATCAATGCCGGCCTGCTCCATCGACGTCGCGATGTTGTCGTCGACCAGCGCCGTGTGCAGCGCGATACGAAATTCGGGGAATTCGTCCTTGATACGACGAATCGTGGAGTAGTACGGGTCGTACTCGACCTCGTTGCGGTGATTCGAGCCGCCCGTCAGGAGCATGCCCTGGGCGCCGGACTCGATCACATTGTTCACCTGGGCCCAGAGGTCTTCCGGCGTACGCACCGGGATCATCGGCTCCAGGATCTTGGCCTTGCAGTGATCACAGGCGAGCTTGCAGTCGCCCCCGGTGATCGACATCGCCGGCCAGGCGCTCTTGCCGCAATCAGCGAGTTCGCTTGTCTGGTACGACTTGAACGTCGGCGTATAGAAATGCACCGATCCGGGATCGGAGCCCCGCTGAATGCTTTGCTGGAGATCGTTCACCAACGCCGCATCGACAGGGATGTCTTCCAGGGGTTCGACCCGCTGGATTACCTCGTTCCAGGTCGTCATCAGCTTGCTCCGGATACCACAGAATCAAAAAAGGCCGCCGAACACTGGGGAACGGCGGCCGTAGGGAGACGCTGACTCAGCAGCCGCCGAAACCGTCCGCTTCCATCTTGGCCTCGAACGCGGCCAGGGCGTCGGAGCCGGTCTTCAGGTCGCCGACTTCGCCGTCCCAGTCTTCCGGCTTCAGCTTGATCAGCCAGCCTTCGCCGTAGGGATCTTCGTTGATCAGACCCGGATTGGCGGCGACCTTTTCGTTGGTTTCGGTCACTTCACCGGTCACCGGGGTCTTCGCCGGACCCACCCACTTGCCGGATTCCACCGTGGTGCAGGACTTGTCCTTCTTCACGGTCTTGCCGACCTTCTTGGGGGTAAAGGACACGATGGTGCCGGCCAGCGAGCACGCGTAGGAGGTCAGGCCCACGGTCGCGGTACCGTCGCTTTCCTTGCGCACCCACACGTTGTTCTCAACGTTGTACATCAGATCTTCCGGAATATCACAACCCCGTACTGCGCCCATGTTTTCCTCCAAGCGTGAAAGTAATAATGCGGGAAAATTAAAACGTTATCGTTTTATCACTACGCAGAATCAGGTCCGCCAGCTCGCTCGCCCGATTCACTTCATCGACCTCGTCGATGAGATCCAAAGACGCGTCGATTCTATACCCCGGCAAAGCGGGCTGGCAAACGTGCAAACGCACGCCCGCGCGTTTTGCGTCCTGGATAAAATCCTTGATCAGCTTGCCATCTTCCATGGCCCTCAGGTCGTCGGCCACCCCCTTCTCCATCAGGCGAACCCCTTCCATGGTGAAGAAGATGTACACGTCCACGTCCATCGAGGCCATCACAGCCCCCAGATAGAACGGCGTCGCGCAACGCTGCGGTGTCGACGGGCCCGAGGTCATGATGAACACGACCGTCTGCTCGTCGTTGTCCAGGTAATATTCGTTGTCCAGATCGGCCATCGTGCCCTCTATCGCAGCTTGCGTTGACACTCGATGTCTTCATCCTTCGCCCGCTTGCAGTAGCCTTCCTCGGCCTTGTCACCGGTCAGGAACTGCTCCAGCGCGGCGTCCGCGCCGTTGGTCGCCTCGACACGCGCGATCCATGCGTTATAGGGGTCGGAGTTCAACAGCACCGGATTCTCCAGCACTTCTTCATTGCCCTCGACGATCTTGCAGTCGATGAAGTTCGGTATCGGACCGGCCCATTTGCCGCTCTCGATGGTGGCGACCGGCTTCCCGGGCGGCCGCCGGGTGCCAGGACGGCGCACGCGCACGTGAATGATCTTGCCCGCGATCGTCTGCGACAGATCCGTCATCCCCACGGTCAGGGTGTCATCGTCCTCGCGGCGCAACCAGATCTGGAACTCGTCGTCGTAGAACAGTTCGGGATGAAACTCGCAACCGTTGCAATCCATGTTTCGCCTCGTTCCCGGCATCGACACAAAAAACGGGCGCCAGGCGCCCGTTTTTCGAAGATACTACTGGGCCATGCGGGCCAGATATCCGGGGATCAGATGACCCCCTTCTCCTTCAGCAGCCCGATGGAATCACTCACGTTCTCGTGGATGCCCAGCTTGCGCGGAGACAGCCCCATCGCCAGACCCAGCAGCTGAGTGAAGTACAGCACCTTCACGTCGGTCTTGATGCCGAACTCGGTCTCGGCGCGGACCTGGTGCATCTCCAGACCGGAGTGGCAGGTCGGGCACTCGGTCGCGATCACCTCGGCCCCGGAATCCTCCGCCGACTGCAGCAGGTTCAGCACTAGCTGGGTCGAGGTATCGGAATCCGACAGCGTGTGCGCACCGCCGCAGCAGGACGTCTTCAACGGATAGTCCACGTTCACCGCGCCGGCGGCACCCAGCAGGTCATCCATGAAGTGCGGCTGGTAGCTCGAATCCGAGCCCGGGCCGTTGTCCTTCTCCGGGAAGATCTGGCGCGGCCGGGTGTACATGCAGCCGTAGTAGTTGGCGATCTTGATGCCGTTCAGGCTCTTGGTCATCTTCTGCTTGATGCCCTCGGGCCCCAGCTCCTCCATCAGCCACTCGAGCAGATGCAGGGTGCGCACGTCACCGGTGTAGACCGGGTCGTCGGACTTGCGCGCCAGATCCTGGACGGTATTCATCGCGTCCTGGGAGGTGGCAGTCTCGTACTCGGCCTTCTTCAGGTTGTGATAGCAGCCGTTGCACGGGGCCATCACGGTGTCCATGCCCATCTGCTCGGAGGCGATGGCCATGTTTCGGGCCGACAGGTACGTCTGCAGCATCGGATGGATGTTCTTCACCTCCATCGCACCGCAGCAGTTCCAGTCGCGCAGGTTCTCCATCTCGAGACCCAGCGCCTTCACCAGCACGCGCGTCGAGCGGTCGTACGGGCCGCCGGACCCCTCGAGGGCGCAACCCGGGTAGTAAGCAACCTTAGCCATGAGCGGCCTCCTTCTGTTCGCGCACGTAGTTCTTCAGCACGTCCCCGGTCTTGCCCCAGGACTTGGTGCGCGGCGTATGTACGGTGTTCATGCCCATCGCCATCAGGTGCTTCACCGGCAGGTGCTTCATCATGCGGAAGATGAACACCTTCAGCCATTCCTGGACCAGCGGCTGACCGGTCTTCTTGAAGAAGTTCTGCATCACCTTCCCGTCTTCGATGCGGCCGGTCTTGTAGATCTGATCGGCAAACTCTTCGTCGAAGATGGTCGACGGGGCCTTCTCGGTGATCCCTTCCTCTTCCATCCAGTGCGCAAGGGCCTTCATCACGCCTTCCGGCTTCACGTCCTTCGGGCAGATGTTGGTGCACTTGTTGCACGACACGCACTGCCAGATGATGTCCTTGTCCTTGACCAGCTCTTCTTTCATGCCCAGGCGGGTCAGGTAGATCCAGTAGCGCGGATTGAACTGCACGTTCTGCGCGTACATGGTGCAGGAGTTGGTACAGGACCCGCACTGCCAGCAGCGGTGCACATACTCGCCACCGGCATAGCCCTGGATCTTCGTCTCGAAATCGTCGTCGTAATCGCGAACGGTCCGCGGCGCGATCATCGTGTTCCAGTGTCCGGACACGTCCACGCCGTCGACCACCAGCTCGTCGTGCTGCTGGAGGCGTTCGTCCTCGATCAGTGCCTTTTCATGTATTGCCATGACGTCTCTCCGAAAACCTGTGCTACCAGGCTCAAGTTCGTTCCATTATTCAATGCAGCGACGCATCGTGACCTTTCAGGCGTCCTTCCGGGGAATCGATCCCCAGGAGCTTTACGCCCAGCTCCAGCGGGTCCTGCTTCGCCCCGAACTGGTTGTCGATCATGCCCAGACTCATCGACAGCGAACGCGCGTAGTCGGAGTAGGCCTGCACCCAGACCAGATCCGTGACAAACGGCAGGTCGCGGTAGAAGCCTTCCTCGGCCAGCGCATCGTAGAACCAGCGTCTGGCCCCTTCGATCGCGCCGACGGTCTCGCCAATCGGAATCGACCGCAGGGTGTCGTTCCCGCGAATAAACTCGCGCAACGCCCCAGTCGTCGTCCCCGTGTCCCACACCCAGCGCGTGGCCAGCGGGACCGTCTCGGGATCCGCGAAATGCAGGATCTCGGCACCGAAGTCCCAAAACCCGCGTCGCAGTTTCTTGTCGTCGCCGGCCAGGTCGGCAAAGGCCTCCAGCCGCGAGTCCAGGTCCGCATCCGGGCGCACCAGAGCGCGCATCCCGTCCACGAGGGCCCCCTGACGTTCACCCATCACGCTCGCCAGCTTGCGGCGCACCGCAAACACCAGACCGGCGAGCGTACGCAGGTCCTCGGCATCCATGTCGTCGCCTTTCGCGACCACACCCGCAAACACTTCGTGCTTGGAGCGCAATGCCTCGATGAAGGTTTCCAGCCCGTCAACCCCGCCGGCCTCGGCGATGGCCTCGTTCAGGCTGTTCAGCTTCGTCGCGAGGATCTCCTGATCAAAGGTCACCTGCAGCGGCTCCGGGTTCACACCCGGAGCCGCTTCGTCGCTGACGACCTCAGCCGGCTTTCGAAACCAGCGCATGCAGGTCCGCGACCGCGCGACCACCGGCGGCGGCACCCTGAGTGATCGAGTCGTCGATCGTCTCGGGGCCGTAGGCCGCACCGCAGGAGTAGATTCCCTTGCGGGTGGTGCCACAGGTGTTGGTGTACTGCTCGGCCTTCTCGATGAAGCCGTGCTTCTCGAGCCCGACACCGAAGACCTGGGAGATTTCCGGGTTGTCGGCGTTCGGATCCATCCCGATGGCGTGCACGACGATGTCGAACGGGATTACGATCGGACGCTTGACCAGGGTGTCCTCGCCCTTGACCAGCAGCCGGCCGTCGCCGGAGGACGTGACTTCGGCGATACGCGCCTTGACGAACTTGGTTTTGAACTCTTCCTGGGACTTCCAGTAGAACTTGTCTTCGTACAGGCCGAAGGTCCGGATGTCCATGTAATAGATGAACACGTCCGTTTCCGGCGAGATCTCCTTGATCTCCATGGCCAGGTTGGCGGAGACGGTGCAGCAGATCTTGGAGCACCACTCACGACCGATCTGGCGATCGCGCGAACCCACGCACAGCAGGATGCAGACCCGCTCCGGCACACGGCCGTCGGACGGGCAGGCGATCTTGCCGGAGGCCACCATCTGTTCCATCTGGGTGGTGGTCAGCACGTCTTCGTACGTGCCAAAGCCCCACTCCGGCTTGTTGATGGAATCGAAATGGGTGAAGCCCGTGGCCAGCACGACGGCGCCCGCCTGGACCGATTCGCCATTGGTCAGCGTGGCGGTGAAGTTACCGGCCTCGCCATCCAGCTTCTCGACCTTCGCACCCTTGTGCACGGTCGCATTGGAATCGTCTTCCACACGCTTGACCATGCGACCGATGGCGTCCTTCGCCCACTCGCCGGAGGGCACCAGCTTGGCGTAGCCCGACAGGATCGGCGCGCCACCCAGGACGTCTTCCTTTTCGACCATCACGGCCTTGAAACCGGCCGAGGTGACATTGGCGGCGGCGGCCAGCCCGGCCGGGCCGCCACCCACTACTAGAACAGTATCTTGCTGCATCAGACTTTGCCCCCGTAAGCGAGCTCAGGATTGTAGAGGTATTCGATATTGCCGGCCTCGACTTCCTTCAGGTATTCCTGGAAGGTCTTCTTGGCCTCGTCCCAGGAGATTCCCATCTTCTCGACCAGGTCTTCACAGGGCGATGCGTGCCACTGCAGCTGGACGATCTTGAACGGATCCGCGCCGCAGGCCAGGGCCGCGAACTGGACTTCCGCCATGATCGGAATCTGGAAGTTCTGGTTGTGGGCCTTACCGATCCACTGGTTCTTGTCCATCGTGGTGACACAGCCGGTATCGTTGGCCAGCATCACGTCGGCGTTGGCTTCCTCGCGGGCCACGCGGATCTTGCGATCCATCGTGAACGAGCGGGTGAACTCGCGCTCGGAGATGATGTGGCGGAAACCGAAGCCGCAGCAGTCGTACCAGGTGGAGTAATCGATCACCTGCGCACCCAGGGCCTGGGCAGTGGAGGTGATGATCGCGGTGCGGTTGCCACCCAGCACGGACGGGTCATACACCGCATCCTCGTGGACCATCTTGTAGTAATGGCAGGCCACGTGGGAGGTAGTGCGGATGTTGGACACGTCGATGGTCTGCAGCTCGGAAGCGATGCGGTTGCGCATCACATGCACCCACTCGGAGTAGTGGATGATCTCTTCCGGGATGACCAGCTTGCCGTCGACCAGGCGACCCAGCTTGCCGAGGATCTTGGTGACCTTCTCGCGCAGCTCGGCGGACTCGACCAGGTACTTGCGGATCTCCTTGTAGTTGCCGAAGGAGGTGCCGCAGTGGACGAGCGGGTAGAAATGACCCAGCTCGTGTCCGTGCTGCTTGCCGGAGACGTAGGCCTGGTGGAAGTTGCGCAGGAACACCGCGGCCAGCGACTCGACGTTCCCGATGCCGGAGCCGTGGTAGTTCCACGCGGTGCAGGACGTCTGGTCGGTCTCGTCGAGGTAGTCCTTGCCCGGCTCGAAGCCGAACTTGTTCATGAACCACAGCAGCGAGGTCGGGTAGCCCGGGATGTTGCCGCACTGACCGCACGACTTGTGGTGCCACAGCTGCTTGGTCGGGACCTTCTTTTCCCAGCCGAACAGGGTATTCACCGTCGCCGGCTCGTGTTCGTCATTGATGCGATGGATGATGATCTGGCCATCCTTCTCGAGCTCGTACATATGCTCGCGGATGTCATCCATACGGTCGCCGAGGTCGATCGTGCGGCGGTCGACATGCTTGCGCACCCAGTCGGTCGCCTTGATCGCGTCTTCCTTCGACAGGTCGGTCGCCTGGAAGAAGGAGCCGTGACCGGCGATGCCCTGGCCGTCGGTGTTGTGGAAGCCGGGCTTCATGGTGCCGGCGCCGGCACCCTCGCCGTTCTGGTTGTGATTGCCTGGGGTCTGTTCACTCATAACGCTTCTCCTGATGTCCTGGAGTGGAGTCGGAAACGGGACGACTTACTCGTCGTCTTCCTCTTCCTGCTCCTCGAGCCAGTCTTCGTAGTCCTCGCGCTTCTCGTCGATGAAGTCTTCGATCACGTCGAAGAGGTTCTCGTCCATCAGCTCGAGGGACTTGAGCACCCCGGTCATTTCCCAGATGGTGTACATCTCGACCGAGGTCTTCAGGGACACTTCCCAGGCGGTCTCGACCGTCTGCAGCGTCTTCACCGGAATCGCCTTGCGCAGGATGCGCAGGTCGCCTTCCACCTTCTGGATATTGGGACCCCAGTCGGGGAAGTGGTCGGGCTGGATCATGTCGGGCGACAGCTGGTTGCCCGTCGTGATCAGCTTCAGCATCACGCGACCGAACGGGCGCAGCACGTCCTTCGCGGATTGCATTTCGTGCTTGATGGCCACCTCGCGCATGATCGCGACGAGGCCACCAGGGGAATTCTTGAACGGGCAGCGAGCGGCACAGGTCATGCACTGAGCGCAGGCCCAGATCTTTTCCTGCATCGCGTCGTAGATCTGCTCGACGTTTTCGGTCCACAGCAGCTGGACGATCTCGCGCGGGGAGTAGTCATAGAACTGAGCGGAGGGGCACGTCGCCGTGCAGATGCCGCAGTTCAGACAGCCGTTGAGTTCGTGGTCGTAGCGAAAATCTCCGCGGATGTCGTCGAAGATTTGCTGCATCTCAGCGTATGTCGCCATATGTCACCTCTTCGCTGTTGGCGATGCAGGTTTCTTGAGAACCTTGCTCAGCCAGCCTAGACCGCGTCCAGGCACCTATCCAGTTACCGCATGGCAACCGTCGTTTTTCAGGAATCGGGGCGGTCGACCCTTCCGGATCGCCGCCCCGTTTCAGGCACTTAGAGACGCCTTAGGCTTTCTTCACGAGGAAGTAGAACTTGCCGCCCTCTTCCTTGTGTTCCATCAGCTCGTTGCCGGTCTGCTTGGCGAAGGCCTGGAAGTCCTTCACGGCACCCGGATCGGTGGCGATGATGTGCAGAACCTGACCGGCGTCCATGGCCGCCAGGGCCTTCTTGGCGCGCAGGATCGGCAGCGGGCAGTTCAGGCCGGAAGCGTCGAGTTCTTGGTCAAAGTTGGCCATGGTGTGTCTCCTTTAGTGCGTTACCAAAATCAGTTGGGTGCTGAGGTACCAATCGGGGTGGTTTGGGGACCACGACGATCGAACCCTTGCCAGCCGAATCCACCCTTATAGGGGAAACGGGATCGGAATACAACCGAATTCTAATCCGGGGTGACGACCGACTTGCCGGAC
The DNA here is from genome assembly GCF_000377265.1 of Thioalkalivibrio sp. ARh3. Classification (NCBI taxonomy): domain Bacteria; kingdom Pseudomonadati; phylum Pseudomonadota; class Gammaproteobacteria; order Chromatiales; family Ectothiorhodospiraceae; genus Thioalkalivibrio; species Thioalkalivibrio sp. ARh3. Next base: position 101,402 of record NZ_KB897951.1, on the reverse strand, counting down.
TGCGCCCACCCCACGATACCGCCACGCAGGCTGTTGGCGGTTTCCAGGCCCTGCTGTGCGAGGAACGCACAGGCCTGCGCGGAACGGGCCCCACTCTGGCAATACAGGACCAGCGGCGTGTCGCTTCCCAGAAACTCGTCCTTGCGCAGGGGGAGGACCGTAAGTGGCACCAGCTCTGCGCCGGGAATCACGCCACGGGCCGTTTCGCCCGGGGAGCGCACATCGACAAGCCGGAAGTCCTTGCCTTCCGCTCGCCACTGCTCGAGTTCGTCGGCCGTGATCTCCGAGAATCCGTACATGTGTGCCACTCCAAGTGTGCTGAACCGCGCCTGCCTCGCTCACGGATCCCGCCAACAGGCACCGGTCGCGAAGGATGGGCGCGGAGAATAGCGAAACGGGCCACAAATGCAAACTTGCCGGACGCGTGACAGGTGGTTTGTTCTCTCGCGGATGGAAGTCGTGCTATCGTTCCGAGTTGAAGCAAATACTGATGGACGCGCCCGGCTCTCGGGCGGGCGCGTGCAGACGGTCAACCCCCAGATTCATTCGCGGAGGACTTTGCGGTGGACAAGAGCGAATTCCAGGTCGACGGCCACTACGCCGTAACCCTGAAGGAAGAAAACGGCAAGCTGCGCCCGGCCAACATCTACGTGCACAGCATGGAAGACGACTACATGATCGTGCGCCGCACCTCCGGCGGCGATGTCGGCCTGCTGTTCAAGCTGAAGTACGACGACGTGGTCAAGATCGTGCGCACCCACAAGGTGCTGGATCGCAAGAAGTTTATGGTTCCGGAAGCCATGCTCAAGCCGAAGCTCTGGGAAACCCGTGACAGCATGCGTACGTATTCTTCGGCTCCGGGCCTCGGCAAATAACCGAACCCACGTTGCCCATAACCTTCGGAGGCCGGCCCCAACGGCCGGCCTCCGTCGCATGAAGACTTCGCTTTTCGCACTGTTTTCAACCCTGCTCCTGGTATTCACGCTGGGAGCTCCGACGGTTTCGGCCTCCGGAACCGCACTACCCGATCTGGGCGATGCCTCCGGCGGCATACTGACCCCGGCCGAGGAGCGCGAACTCGGCCGCTCCCTGCTGCGCGAGATTCGCCGGTCCCTGCCGCTGGTGACGGACCCGGAAGTATCCTTCTATGTCGACTCGCTGGGCCGGCAGCTGCTCGCGAATGCACCCGACGCGGATGGCCCGTTCTATTTCCTGACGATCGACAACGGCCAGGTCAACGCCTTTGCCATGCCCGGCGGCATCATCGGGGTGCATTCCGGGCTGATGCTCGAGGTCCGCGACGAGGCCGAACTGGCCGCCGTCATGGCCCACGAAATCGCGCACGTGACCCAGCGCCACCTGGCCCGCATGTTCGCGCGCGGGCGCGAGGTGAACTTCACCACCGGCCTTGCGATCCTCGCCGGCGTACTGGCATCGATGGCCGACCCGACCCTGGGATCCGCCATCATCACCGGTGGCGTCGCGGGCGGCATTCAGCAGCAGATCAACTATACGCGCGCCAACGAGGCCGAGGCCGACCGCGCGGGCATGCGCATCCTCGCCAGCGCGGACTTCGACCCCAATGCCATGGCGGACTTCTTCGAGCGCCTGCAGGAACTCTCGCGCGGCGTCGGTGACGCGGTCCCCGAGTACCTGCGCACCCACCCGGTCACGCTCGATCGCATTACCGACGCCCGCAACCGCGCAGCCGGGATGCCGGCGGTGGATACACGCAACCGCGGGCCCGAGTTCCAATGGATGCAGTCCCGAGCCCGCGCCCTGAAGGATCCGCGCCGCGCGATCGAGATTCACCGCGGGGCGTCCGACCCGACACCGCATCAGATCTACGGCGCCATGGTCGCGCACCTGGAGCGCGGGGAACTGGAACGCGCCGCCGAACGGCTGGAGGAGATCCCCGTCGAGGAGGCCCCCGGCATGACCCTGGACCTTGCCCGTGCCTCACTGGAACGCGAACGCGGGGACCACGAAGCGGCATTGGACATCCTTAACGACCTGGATGCGGTCTACCCCGGACACCCGGTGATCCGCGAGCTGCTCGCCCGCGTGCACCGAGACCTGGGCAACCCGGACCGTGCCATCCGCATCGTCAACGAAATGATTCGCCACGAACACGCGCCCAACCCCGAGCTGCTGCGACTGAAGGCAGACATCGCCGACGCGGCCGGCTATATTGCGATCAGCCGCGAGGCCATGGCCGAGTATTTCTTCCACCGGGCGCAGTACGAAGAGTCCGTGCGTCAGTTCGAGGCCGCCATCGACGCACGCGATGCCAGCGAGCGCGATATCCAGCGGATCGAGGACAAGCGCGACACGGCCAAGCAGACGGCGCGGGAGGTCCGCGAACAACGCCGCTAGCCCGAATGTTTCATGCAGTCGCGCGTTGCCGGCCGTACAGGGATTTCTCGAAGAGTCGTCCGCCCCCGGCTGCTGCAAGGTCGAACACGAAAGCTACTTGTTCGGATGCGGACAAGCGCCAACGAAGAGCACGACACTTATGAGGTGCTCGGGCCACGGAAGCTCCCTGCCTCCCGCGACACGGAGGAACACGCTCGGGAGTACTGGCACACGCAGACGCCCTCCGGGGCCAGTGGGCCATCATTCGTGAAGTCGCACCGAGCCGGGCAAAGCGGCAACTTGATCAGGCCATTGCCGAGCAGCACCAAGTTTCGGATTCGGGGAATGTTCCCCATCGACGCAGCGTCTGTGTTGCTGCTTCGAGCCCCATAACCAGAATAAACCACAGAAGAGAGGTAGGACCCTCATGCATATCTCACGGCGAGAATTCATGCAGCTGCTGGCGGCCGCCAGCGTGGCCGGCTTCCCCCTGGCGGGCTGCGCCCCGGCCGCCAATGGCAAGTACGGCACCTCGGGAGACCCGTACGAGATGCTGGATCGCTTCGGCAACGTGCACCTGCTGCACTACACCGACAGCCATGCCCAGCTGAAGCCGATCTACTTCCGCGAACCGAACGTAAATATCGGCGTGGCCGACATGCGCAACCGTCCGCCCCACATCGTCGGCGAGCACTTCCTCAAGCACTACGACATCCCGCGCGACAGCATCTTTGCGCATGCCTACACCAACCTGAACTTCATGGAGGCCGCCGAACAGTACGGCCGTGTCGGGGGCTTCGCCCAACTGAAGACACTGGTCGACAAGCTGCGTGACTCGCGCCCGGGCGCCCTGCTGCTGGATGGCGGTGACACCTGGGGCGGCGGGTCCGGCACCGCGCTGTGGACCAACGCCCAGGACATGGTCGATGCACAGAAACTGCTTGGCATCGACATCATGACGGGCCACTGGGAGTTCACCTACGGCGACGAGCGCGTGCAGGAAGTCATCGACAACGACTTCGCCGATGCGGGCATCGACTTTGTCGCGCAGAACGTCACCGACGTGGACTGGGGCGATCGCGTGTTCAAGCCCTACGTGATCCGCGAAATGAACGGCGTCAACGTCGCCGTGATCGGGCAGGCCTTCCCCTACACCCCGATCGCCAATCCGCGCTGGATGATCGAGCAATGGTCCTTCGGCATCCGCCCGGACGACATGCAGCAGCAGGTCAATGCCGCGCGCGAGGAAGGCGCCGAGATCGTCGTCGCGCTGTCGCACAACGGCATGGACGTGGATATCAAGATGGCCGGCATGGTCGAGGGCCTGGACGCCATCATGGGCGGCCACACCCATGATGCCGTACCCCAGCCGCTGCCGGTGGAACGCCCCGATGGCGGCACCTGCCTGGTCACCAATGCCGGTTCCAACGCCAAGTTCGTCGGCGTGCTCGACTTCGACTTCCGCGACGGCAAGATCCAGGACTGGGAATACCGCCTCGTGCCGGTGTTCGCCAACCTGCTGGACGAAGATCCGGAGATGGCGTCCTTCATCGACAACATGCGCAGCCAGGACGTCACCTGGAACGGCGAAACCTTCAACATGGAGGAGAAGCTTTCCGAGGAACTGGCGGTCGCCGAGGACCTGCTGTTCCGTCGCGGCAACTTCAACGGCACCTTCGATCAGCTGATCTGCGATGCGCTGATGGAGGTCCATGATGCCCAGATCGCGTTCTCGCCGGGCTTCCGCTGGGGCACGACGGTCCTCCCCGGCATGCCGATCACCTTCGAGCACGTGATGGACCAGACCGGCCTGACCTACCCGGAGACCACCCGCAACGCGATGACTGGCGCACAGATCAAGGACATCCTTGAAGACGTCGCCGACAACCTGTTCAACGCCGACCCGTTCTACCAGCAGGGCGGCGACATGGTGCGCGTGGGCGGCCTCCGGTATGCGATCAACCCGGAAGGCGAGATCGGCAACCGCATCTCCGAGATGGAACTCGACGGTCGCAAGATCGACCCGGACAAGGAATACGTGGTAGCGGGCTGGGCCAGCGTCCAGCGCGAACCGGCCGGGGGCACGGGCACGATGATCTGGGACAGCGTCGCCGAGTACCTGCGTGACCAGACCGATGGTGTGCGCATCACCGACCTGAACGAACCGAAGGTCAAGAACATCGGCGATGACAACCTCGGCTACGTGCCCACAACCGAGGTCATGTACCGCGGCTGACGACCGTCCGCCACGCATTTCCGGTGCACCGGAACCCAAAGCCCCGCTTTACGCGGGGCTTTTCTTGTCGGGCACCAGTCAAACGATTGGCAAGGTGGTCGAACAGCCCAGGCTACTGATTCACCCAGCGCCCCTGGTCGTCGCGACAGGCCGTGCCGGTTACGGTCTCCGGCTGCCCGTTCATTGTGGCCTCGACCTCGTATTCCCGGCAGTCGCGACCGTCCGACCGGTACGTGCGAGTGGGCGTGGCCCGATACTCGTAACCCGTGTTGGGGTTCTGCCAGGTCGAAGCACGCTGATCGGGGTTGTGTTCCAGCGTGTGCGACACCTGCTGCCTGTCCACCTGATCCATCGTGCGACCCACGGACCCGCCAATCGCCGCTCCGGCGAGGGTCCCGGCGATAATGGCGGCGGTGCGTCCCCGGCCGCCTCCGATCTGCGAACCGATCACCCCACCGGCCGCGCCACCAATCACCGCCCCGGTCTGCTCCTTGGTGGGCGGGGTCTGGCACCCGGCGAGCAGAAAGACCACGCTCGCCACCGCCGCTAACACCACTGCCTTCTTCATCTCTGCCTCCGTTGCGCGGCCACGTGACCGCGCTGCTCAACTACAGTGATCAGGCTAGCGAGCGAGACCTGAACACTGCGTGAAGAAAGCAGACAGAAGGAACCCCGCCGGCCGAATGTGACCTCCAGGCCGCAAAACTTCCAATCCGTTCAAAACACGTGCGAGAAACCTCGTACTGACCTCTCAGAATTGGTTGGCCCCCCTGTTCCCTCGGGGCCCTCCTTCCTAGACTGTCCACCGGGTAACAGACACCCCCAGTGAAGCGAGGAATGTGAATATGATCAAGAAGATATTTGCCACGGCAATTGTTGCCAGTCTTTTCGTATCCGGCCCGGTAATGGCGCAGTCGGCTGGTGCGGGCGGCTCTGCTGGTGCCGGCGCGGGCGCCAGCGCCAGTGCCCCGCAGGGGAACCCCAGTTCGCCGGCAGCCGGCGGCTCGGCCTCCGGCGGCATCTCCGCGGCGGCCCGATCAGAACCGGGCGCCGTCTCCCGTACCGCGACCCGTTCCGGCCGTCTCGTGGGCCTGATTGCCTCCACCGGCACGACCCCGGGCACCGGTACCACCCCGGCGACGGGCACTCGGTAGCGAAAGCCCATGCGAACCAATTCGCACTTCCTTCGTGAAGGCCGCCTCCGGGCGGCTTTCGCATGTCTGGGGCTTGGGGTTTTCGTGAGCGTGGTCACGGGCTGTGGCAGCGGGGGTCCCACGCCGCTTGGGGCATCACTACAGGGCATGGTCTCGGGCGGCCCGGACGTAAGCTCCCATGCGGAAGAGATCCCGTATGCCTCGCTGGCGGTGGAGACCGAGGATCACCAGGGACTGGTGATCCTGGGGGCCACCTCCAATGAGCACACCTACTGGCCGAGCGCCGAGGGCCTCTCGCTGCAACTGCGTGACGGCGGCTTGTTTGCCACATCCGGCCTTGAACAGGACTTGCTGGGGACACACCACCCCGGTGCGGACTCGCCCCCCTGGCGCCAGACAACCCCCGACACCTATCGCGTCGAGCGCCATGTGCGCGGACCCACCGGCACGGTCGTACGGCATGTCGGCGAAGGCACGCTGGAATGCGGGACTCGCACGTCGCGGGACTTGCCGCTGGCGACCCTGGAACTCGAGCGCTGCCGCGAACGCATCGACTGGGAAGGCGCCGGAACGACTCGCGCCGATTTCTGGCGTGACCCCGAAACACTCGACCTGTGGGCCTACGACGGCCAGGCCTGGCCGGACGGTCCCTCGATCGCCTGGCAGGTGGCCCGACCCTGGTGGTAGCCATCTCAGGAGGTCTAATGCGCAACCATTCTCACTCCCTTTGGCTGGCCGCGGGTCTGCTGGCCCTTGCCCCATACGTTGGCTCGGCCGAACAAGAGCCCGCCGAGGAATCCCTTGCCGATAGCTGGGTGACCTGGCAGGACGAACTGTCAGAGCCCATCGACTGGGCCTACGGCTTCGCATTGCGGAGCCGCGATGTGCGCCCCATCGAGCACGAACGCAGGCGGATTCTGGCCGAGATCGAACTGATCGGACAAACGATGGATGTCGGCGGCCGGCCCGAAGTGGCTCAGGCGCTGGATACCTGGAACCAGACGGTCGATGCCATGGACGCATCACCGCAGGTTCGCAGTGCGGAACGCCTCGACCTGCCCTGGCTGCTCGCCAATCTGCGTCATGCACCAGCGCAGACAGACATCGAGCACATGGGGTACTGCACCCCACCCGACTGGGTGGAGTTGTGGTCGCTGGACGGTGTCGACCGTCATGAATGGACTCCCGGCATGACCTTGCAGGATGTGCTGGACAAGCCCTCGCGCGCCGCATTGCGCGGCACCGACACCGCCGCCGTGGTTACACCACTGGGGGAGGTCCACGTATTCGGGGTCGCGCCCTGGAACCGCGAGGACACCACGATCGCTCCCGGGACCCGCGTGATGGCGCATCTACATGTTCGCGACCTGGGCAGCTCGGTGGAGGGCGATCTCCTCAACCAGCGCCTGCCCCGCTTTCTCGCAACCCGACTGCCGGGTGACAACTGCACAATTCGGGAACTGCCATGAATGCTACACCTCTGCGCATGCGCCGCCGCACCCTGGTGGCCGCGGTGCTCCTCGGCCTGGGCCTGCCCACCGCGCAGGCCGAGGAGTTCGGGCTGGGCCAGGGCCAGCGGGATACCGGCGGCATTGGTCTGATGCAAACCCCAACGGCCCGCACCGGAGATGCGGGCCACTTTGCCGCGGGCTGGAACCGCACGTTTCCCTATCGCCGCTGGAGCGTCTTCGTCCAGCCGCTTGACTGGATGGAGCTCGGATTTCGCTACGTACAAATCGAGAACCGCCCCTTCCTGGCCGCGGGTGACGATGACCGGCACAACATCGACAAGGGTGCCGACCTAAAACTCCGCCTGGTCGAGGAAAGTCGCTTCATCCCGGAGGTCGCACTCGGCTTTCAGGACCTCGGCGGCACTACCCTGTTTGGTGGTGAGTACCTCGTTGCGAACAAGCGCTGGAACAATTTCGACTTTTCTCTGGGGATTGGCTGGGGATACCTGGGCAATCACGGCGATATCGAATCACCGCTTGGCTGGATTGACGACAGTTTTGACGAACGACCCCGCTCGGCCGGTGGCGGCCAGGGCGGCGAGATCGCGACGCATCAGATGTTCCGTGGCCCGGCGGCTTTGTTCGGCGGGGTCGAATACCAGACGCCCTGGGACCGGCTGCTGCTGCAGGTCGAATACGAGGGCAACACCTATCAGAACGAGCCGCAGGACAACTTCCAGGAGCAGGATTCGCGCTTCAATTTCGGCGCACGGCTGCGCCTGACCAACAATGTCGAACTGCATACCGGCTGGCAGCGTGGCAATACCGCGATGGTCGGGCTGCATTTCACGACGAATCTCGCGCGGCTCTCGCAGCCCAAGGCCGACGATCCGGCCCCGGTCGACCCCGCCCATGTGGAACGCCGCGACTGGGACGCGGTGGCCGCCGACCTCAATACCAATGCCGGGATCTACGTGACCGAGATTCGCCAGGTCGGCGACACCATCGAGGTGACGGGCGAACCCAACCGCTTCCGCAACCTGAAGCAGTCCGAGGGGCGGGCCAACCGCCTGCTCGAGGCCCAGGCCGATGCCGGCATCCACACCTTCCAGTACCGCTGGCAGACACTGGGGCTCGAGCTGCGCGAGAGCCTGCACGACCGCGAGGCCTTCGGCCGCGCCCTGGCCTCGGCCGATCACGAGACCGACTACCGCCACAGCGTGCGGGTGCGCGACATCGAACCCAGCGCGAACGAGGATCGAGGCGAGGTCCTCTACGAGGCCGAACCCCGACGCTTCGAATGGGGAGCGGGTCCGTCCCTGGAACAGAACTTTGGCGGCCCCGACGGCTATCTGTACCGGCTCTCCGCCTATCTCGATGCCAGCTATCACCTCGCCCAGGGCACCTGGATCTCATCCATGCTCACGACGACCCTGGCCGACAACCTCGAGAACTACGAATACATCGCGGATTCGGATTTGCCGCGCGTGCGCACGCACATCGGCGACTACCTCGCCGAGACCAACGTCGGCATTTCCAACCTCCAGGCCACCCATACCAAGCGTCTGGGCAAGAACTGGTACGCAATGGGTTATGGCGGCCTTCTGGAGACGATGTACGCCGGCGTGGGTGGCGAACTGATGTATCGTCCGTTCAACAGTCGCTGGGCCATCGGCGTGGATGCCAACTGGGTGCGCCAGCGCGAATTCAACCAGCAGTTCGGCCTGCGCGACTATGAACAGGTGACCGGGCACGTCACCACCTATGTCGACACCGGGATACAGGACATCCATGCCAGGGTGAGCGTGGGCCGCTATCTGGCCGGTGACTTCGGGACCACCCTCGACTTCTCGCGCGAGTTTGCCAACGGCGTGCGGGTCGGGGCCTGGTCGACCTTCACCGATGCGGGCGAGGACTTCGGCGAAGGCAGCTTCGACAAGGGCCTGTACCTGTCGGTCCCCTACGACTCCTTCTTCTCCACCTCCAGCCGCAACCGGGCCAACATCGCCTGGCAGCCGCTGACCCGCGACGGTGGTGCGCGCCTGAACCGGCGTCATCAGCTGTTCGACATCACCGAAGAACGTCAGGTCGGCCGCTACTGGGACGAGCCCGACGCCACCTGGCGTTAATCCCCCGGTGTCCGGGGCATCGCGTCCCGGACACCCCTTCCCTCCGATTGACGAGACGCCGAGTCAGGCGCGTGTGGGTTCGCACTCGCGCCCCCCGGCTTCCTCCCCCTTGCCACCTCCGACGCAGTCGGGACGATCCCGGCACACCTGCGCATACGCGCCGGTCGCGAATCCATGACAGGACAGCCCGGCACCAGCCGCCCCTCCCAGGGAACACCAGGACTGTCGATGGCGACATACTCGTTACGCCCTCTCGCCTCGGCGCTCCACCACCCTCCGCAGGCAGACGCGTGCGTTCTGATCGTCCGACGACCCTCAGTCAGACCCGCCTGTTCGGTCTCCTGCCTGGCGAGGCGCTGATTGAATCACGCGTCCGCGCTCGAGTCGCTTTTGCGTACGAACAGGCCACGGTGAGGGCCGTACCGTCATTCTGCCCAAGGGAGCCGCAACGCCGTGCCCGGGACACGCGCCTGCCTGCCCCGAACCCGACAGGCAACAGATACCACCACGCTCGCTGCACTAGCCCGCCGCGCCTGCGGCCATCGCGACCACGAACACTCATGGCTCGCGATCCGCGCCGCATTCCCCGATGGGTGATGTGCGACAAACCAAAAAAAGCCCCGGCAATCGCCGGGGCCACGAGGGGAATCAATCGGGGCCGCCGCTTCGCGGCCCCGCGATCCGCTACTTGTAGGAGTAGTGGTAATAGCCGTAGCCGTAGCTGGTCGAGGCCTTGTACTCGATCGAGTTCAGGATACAGCCACGCACCTCGACCCCCGCCGCGTCGAGACGACGCCGTGCCGACTCGATCTCGCGCAGCGGGTTCAGCTGGAAGCGCACCACCATCAAGGTAGTCGAGCACTGGCGTGCGACCACGGCCGCATCGGTGACCGCCAGGATTGGCGGCGTGTCGATCAGCACCAGGTCGTAGCCCCGGCTGAGCTGTTCCAGCAGACGGCTGAAACGATCGCTCATCAGCAATTCCGACGGGTTCGGCGGAGCACTGCCACGGGCGATGTAATCCAGCCCCTGGGTCTCTGTGCGGCGCAACACTCCCTCCAGGGGTTCCTGGCCCGCGAGAAACTCCGAGAGCCCCCCGTCGCTGCGCTCCCCAAAGGCATGGTGGACATGCCCCTTGCGCAGGTCGGCGTCGATGATCAGCACGCGCTGCCCCGCCTGCGCACAGACGGTCGCCAGGTTAACCGAGACAAAGCTCTTGCCCACATTCGGGCTCGGACCGGTAATCACCAGGCGGTTGTTTTCGGCCTCGAGCATCGCGAAGTGCAGGCTGCTGCGCAGGCCACGCAGTGCCTCGATGGAATCGTCGGCCGGATCGATCGAAGCCAGCACGCCCCCCGGGACATCGTAGCCGCGGGGCTGGTTGCGCCGTTTCACGCGGCGCAGCAGGTTCTCCTGCGCCCTGGAACGCGGCACGCTGGCATACACCGGCAGGTCGATCCCCTCGATCTCCTCCTGCGATTCCACCCCGCGGTTGAACATCCCGCGCACCAGCACCAGCGCGATCGCCAGGCCACCACCAAATACCGTGGACAGCATCACGATCAGATTGCGCTGCGGTTCGACCGCGGAAAGGCCCGCCTGAGCGTCATCCAGGATGCGGACATTGCCCACCGTGCTGGCACGGGCGATATCCATCTCCTGCATGCGATTGAGCAGCTGGACATAGATGTCCTGGTTGACCTCGACGTCCCGATTGAGACGCAGGATCTGCTGCTGGGTCTCCGGCAGCGCGCTGACCTCCTGGTTCAGCCGGTCGCGCTCCTCCTGCAGCTTCTGGCGCTTGTCGATCAGGGCCGCATAGGTCGGATGGCTGGGTGTGTACCGCCGGGAGATCTCGGCCTCCTCGAACTCCAGCTCGTTGAGCTGACGCTCCAGGTTGACCAGACGGTCGAGCACGGCACGCGTCTCCTGCGAGAGATCCACGCTGTCGCGCTCCGTACGGTACTCGTTCAGCGCATCCTCGGCCGTTTGCAGTTGCTCCTGCACATCCGGCACCTTCTCCTCGAGGAACTCGAGACTCTTCTCGGCCTCGGCGGCCTTGCGCTGAACGTTCTGCGTCAAGTAGATCTGGCTGATGGTGTTCAGCACACGCTGGGCCTGCTGCGGATCGGGATCGGTCAGCGTCAGGCTGAACACGCCACTCTCGCGCCCCTGCTGGCCCGCTTCGAACTGCGTACGCAGGGTATTGATTGCGGCCAGACGCGAGCGTCGCTGGATATCGAAGCGCGCACCGGCACCGGCGTCCATTTCGGCCAGGCGCAGGCGCACATCTCCATCGAAGAACTCCACGTCCTCGCCGACACGCCCCTCGCCCAGTTCATTGTCGCCGTTGAACAGGCGGTAGCGATCATCGTCCAGCACTTCCAGCGTGAAGGTCCGCCCCTCGTAGGCGCGAGCCACCTGGAACTCGCCCACGTTGAGCGACTCGCCCGCCCAGACACTGGACCGGGCAAACGCGGGGCGCTCCATGCCCCGGCGAACAAGGTAGTCGCCCACCACCGGCATGCGGTGCGGGCGTACCACCAGATCCAGCGCCTCCTGGTCGACCGTGCGCCCGAGCACCATGCGTGAACGCAGGATCTGCAGCTCGGCCTCGACCCGGGGCTCCTGCCCCAGCATCTCGCGCATGTTCGACAAGGGGCTGCTAAAGCGTCCCATGTCCTCCACCTGCACCAGCGCATCCGCCTGGTAGATCGGGGTGGACAACGTCGAATAAGCCGCACCCGCGGCAGCGAACAGCGCAGTGACAAAAATGATCAGCCACTTGTGATCCAGCAACTGGCCGAGCAGTCGGCCGATATCCAGTTCGCCTTCCGGCACCCCGGGGGAATGGTTCTTTGTCATCGGGATATACCTGTGTCGGAGATCATCGGTTCAGCCGCGAAGCCCAGGCATCGGCGGCCTCCACGAGCAAGGCATGAGCCTGGGCGAAAACCTCGGGGCTCTTGCCGTAGGGATCGGGAATGTCGCGGCCCCGCCCGTCTTCCAGCCAGTGGCCGAAGCGCATCGTCTTGCCGAGCACCTCGGGGTGCTGTCCACCCACCGCCTGGCGCTGGCCCTCGCTCATCACCAGCACCAGATCGGCGTGATGCAACCAGTCCGGCTCAACCTGCCGGGCCGTGTGGGCGGACAGATCCAGCCCCTCGGCCTCGGCCAGGCGCCGTGCCTCCGGGTGAGCACCTTCCCCGACCACGGCCCCAAGGCCCGCGGATTCCACCGTGCGATCGGGCAAGCGCTCACGCAGTAGCGCCTCGCCTACGGGACTGCGGCAGATGTTGCCGGTACAAACCACGAGAATCCGGTTAAACATAACTAGAAGTCATCCGACAGGCGGCGCACATCGCGCGTGGTACGGGAGGATTGATAAACGGCACTGACCGTGGGCAGAAGCTGGCTGATCACGCGGTTCCAGCGACCCAGCGACGTCGTCGTGACATAGACGATGTCCAGTGGCTCCAGCTCGAATTCGGCCCCCAGCATCAGTGCAGTGGAATTACGCGCATCCAGCTGGTAGACGGTCGCGAGCTTGTCGCTGTCCGGTGGTGCACGGCGGATCACAAAGATGCCGCTGGCGTCCGCACGGGTTTCGTTAAAGCCCCCGGCCTGACTGAGCGCATCCATCAGCGTCAGCTGACCACGGCCCAGCGCCAGCCGCTGTGGCTCGCCCACTTCGCCCATCACATAGACCTGCTGGCCGGCGGTATCCGGGACATGCAGAACGTCGCCATCGCGCAGGAGCCGGTTTTGCGACATGTCGCCGTAGCGCAGCATGTCGTACAGCGAGATAACGATTTCCTCGCCCTCCCGGGTCAGGATCACCTCGTGCCAGTTGGCATCGTCCGCAAGCCCGCCCGCATGATGGATCGCATCGAGCACGGTCAGCGGCACATTGGTGACCGGCTGTACACCCGGCTCGCGCACCGAGCCCGTCACCTGCACCTTCTGCGAGTTGAAGGCGGCCACGCGCACCTCGACCTGGGGTTCATTCACAAAGGTCGCGAGATCGCGGGCGATCCGGTCGCGTACCTGCGACACCGTGTACCCCTCGACTTCCACGCGACCGATGTAGGGATAAAAGATCGTCCCGTCCGGATGCACGGTATTCCCCGATTCCACCGCCGAACGCTCGCTCCCGGCCGGGATCGTCAACTCGGGGTGTTCGTACACGATCACCGCCAGCACGTCACCACGCCCGATGCGGTAGTCGTACTCGTCGACGTCCTGCGCCATTTCGTCGCTCACGCGCCGAAGGTCCGGCGGTACGGACCGCGTCTCCTGGGCCCGAATCAGGCCAAAGGTAATGGGCTCGATGTCGACCAGTTCATCGATCGGGGCGCTGTCGGTGCGCTCGGCGATATGCCCACCGGGCGCAAAGGCACACCCAGCCAGAACCGCCAGCATGGCCAGCAACAGGACCCAGCGTATGGGGCGAATCACGTTCATGGATCTTCCTCTTTATGCGCATGTCCGCAACGCCCCCTGGCGCCAACGGTCGCGTCATGCCTTGCGATACATCGTGGCGAGCCCCGCCGGCTCCGCCTCAAGCGGGCTGACCTTGTCACGAATGGCCAGCATCTTCGTCGAACTGGCGCAAAATATCGGCACGCGACCCCTTGCGAACAACGCCCCGATCCGAAACTTACGGGGCTGATCACAGCTTCGGAGGATCGACCTCACGTTTCCCGGAACCGGCGTTGCGGGGCCATCCAAGCCGATGCTTGAATCCATCGCGTTCACCCTATGAACGAGCGCCCGGATCTCCATCACACCGCCTTCGGGCGGCCGATGCCCGGGCACAACGGCCCCATTCAGTCCGACGAGGAAACGGCGACATGAAAGTCCTGATCACCGGCGCGGCAGGTTTTATCGGTTCGCATCTGGCCCTGCGCCTGCTGGAGCGTGGCGACACCGTGATCGGTGTCGACAACCTGAACGACTACTACGACCCGAGCCTGAAACGAGCCCGGCTGGATCGCATCCGTGCCCTGCCAGCCGCCCGCCAGCGCTTTGTATTCGAGCAGAAGGACATCGCCGACCGCGCCGCGATGGACCGGGTGTTTCGCGAGCACCGCCCGGAGCGGGTGGTGAACCTGGCGGCCCAGGCCGGGGTGCGCTATTCGCTGGAGAATCCGGCGGCCTATGTCGACACCAACCTGGTCGGCTTCGGCAACATCCTGGAGGGCTGCCGGCACAACGGCGTGGAGCACCTGGTCTACGCCAGCTCCAGCTCCGTCTACGGCGCGAACACCACGATGCCGTTCTCGGTGCACGACAACGTCGACCACCCGCTGAGCCTCTATGCCGCGAGCAAGAAGGCCAACGAGCTGATGGCGCATACCTATGCGCACCTGTACCAGCTCCCGGTGACGGGGCTGCGCTTCTTTACCGTCTACGGCCCGTGGGGCCGTCCGGACATGGCGCTGTTCCTGTTCACCAAGAAGATCCTGGCGGGCGAGCCGATCGACGTCTTCAACTACGGCCATCATCGGCGCGACTTCACCTACATCGACGACATCGTCGAGGGTGTGATCCGCACGCTGGACCGCCCGGCCCAGCCCAGTCCCGAGTGGAGCGGCGAGGCACCGGATTCGGCCACCAGCGCCGCCCCCTATCGGCTCTACAACATCGGGGCGCATCGCCCGGTGGAGCTGATGCACTACATCGAGGTACTGGAGGACTGCCTGGGCTGCAAGGCCGAGAAGAACCTCCTGCCGCTGCAGCCAGGGGATGTACCGGACACCTACGCCGACGTCGAGGCCCTGCGCACCGACACCGGCTATGAACCCACCACCTCGGTCGAGGAGGGCATCGCCCGCTTCGTCGAGTGGTACCTGGGGTATTACCGGGCAGCCGCCTGATGGGTGTCTACCGCAAGACGCTGCAACTACTCACCCCGGCGGAAAAGCGCCGGGGTGCGCTGGTACTGGGCATGGTGATGGTCATGGCGGTACTGGAGACCGCCGGCGTCGCCTCGATCATGCCGTTTCTGTCCGTGCTGGGAAATCCGGATCTGGTCAACACCAATCCGGTCCTGAATTATCTCTACACGGGGCTGGGCTTTGCCTCGGTGGACCAGTTCATCTTTGCCCTAGGTGCGGCGGCCTTCGCGCTGATCCTGTTCTCGGCGGTGTTTCGCACGCTCACGCACTATGCGATGAACCGCTTCATCGAGATGCGCCGACACAGTCTTGGCAAGCGGCTGCTGGAGACCTACCTGCGCCAGCCGTATGCGTTCTTCCTCAATCGCCATAGCGGCGACATGGCGAAGAGCATCCTGTCGGAGGTCGACCAGCTGGTGCTGAACGTCTTCCGTCCCGGGATCACGATGATCGCCTACCTGGTCGTGACCATCGCCATCGTCGCGCTGCTGATCTTCGTGGATCCGTGGTTGGCGCTGGGGGTCGCGGTCGTCATCGGTGGTGTGTACGGCACGATCTTCGTGTTCGTGCGCGGCCTGCTCGGGCGCATCGGCCGCGACCGCTCGCGCGCCAACCAGGAACGTTTCACCGCCGCCGGCGAGGCCCTCGGTGGCATCAAGGACATCAAGCTGCTGGGTCGCGAACACGCCTACCTGTCGCGCTTCGATGCCCCCTCCAAGCGCCAGGCCCGGCACCAGGCGACCAACCAGACCATCTCCCAGGTGCCCAAATTCCTGATCGAGGCGATCGGCTTCGGCGGCATCATCGGGCTCACCCTGATCCTGCTGCACACCCAGGGCGGCACCGGTACGGATGCGCTGGGCGAGATCCTGCCGATCCTCGGGCTGTACGCCTTTGCCGGCTACCGCCTGCTGCCGGCCGCGCAGCACATCTACGCGGGCCTTGCGAAGCTTCGCTTCGGCGCCGCCGCCGTGGAGAGCGTGACCGAAGACCTGCGCGAACGCGAGGCCCTGGCGGAGTTGCATCGACAAGCCCCCCGGCCGCTGGTGCCGCACAAGCGCATCGAACTCAAGGGCATCGACTACACCTACCCGGGCGGCCACCGGCCCGCGCTTCAGTCCATCAACCTGGAGATCCCGGTCGGCAGTTCCGTCGGGATCATCGGCACCACCGGCTCCGGCAAGACCACGCTGGTCGATGTCCTGCTGGGCCTGCTGCGCCCGACCCAGGGCGCCATCCTGGTGGATGGCCAACCGGTAACGGAAGCCAATCTGCGCGCCTGGCAACAGTCCCTGGGCTACGTCCCCCAGGATATCTTCCTGACTGACTCCACCGTGGCCGAAAACATCGCGCTGGGGATACCCGCGGGGCAGATCGACCACGAGCGTGTCGAACGCTGTGCACGGATGGCACAGGTGCACGACTTCATCGTTCAGGACATGCCGGAACAGTACGCCACGATGGTGGGCGAACGCGGCGTGCGTCTGTCCGGGGGCCAGCGCCAGCGCATCGGGATCGCCCGCGCCCTCTACCACGACCCCGACGTCCTGGTGTTCGACGAGGCCACCAGCGCCCTGGACACCGCGACCGAGCGCGCCGTGATGGAGGCGATCGAGTCCCTGTCGCGCAGCAAGACCATCATCCTGATCGCGCACCGCCTGAGCACCGTGCGCGCCTGCGATCAGGTCGCCCACCTGGAGCGCGGGTCGTTCGCGTCGGTGGGCCACTTCGACGAACTGGTCGCCCAGCCCGAAGCGGATACACCCCAGGTCCAGCCCGTTCCCGAACCCCCGGCCTCCGGCACCCATGGGTGAGCCCGCCGTGCCGACCCAACGCGAGGAAACTGCCGTGACGCACGTTCAATCCCAGCCGCTGCAGATCAAGAACAGCGGGCGCATCGCCCGCACCATCGCGCGCGCAGTCCATCTGCGCCATCTGCAGAAGTCGCGCAAGATTGCCATCCAGTGGCGCGAGAAACTCATCCGCGCGCATGGCGAATCCGCGGTCACACGCCCGATTCTGCAGCGGATCAAGCGTTACGCGGCCGACACCTACGGCAGCGACACCTGGTGGCCATGGCTAGCCGCCTACACCGAGGTACGCCGCGAGTTCGTCGAGGGCTGGATCGGCGACGACTACTACACCGAACACCTCAACCCGCTCTGGAACCGGCAGGACATCCGCCGCCTGAGCGGCCTCAAGACCATGGATTCGCGCCTGTTCCCGGAGAGTGTGGTACCACCGGTCTTCGTGCGCGTGGGTGGCCAGTACCTGGATGCCCAGGGGACACCGGAACCACTGGAAGCCGCCCTCTCGCGACTCGACACGGGCCAGACCTACGTAATCAAGCCCGACGAGGGGCGCCAGGGCCTCGGCGTGACCTTTACCACCGCCGAACAGGTGGCCGAGGAACTCGGCAAGGTCCCGGGCAACTGCATCGTGCAGCCCCTGATCGAGCAACACCCGGACATCGCGCGAATCAACGCCAGCTCGGTCAACACCCTGAGGGTGCTGACCTTCCTTGATCCGGAGTCCGGGGAGTTGCGCATCCTGAACCATTTCCTCCGTCTGGGGCGCGAGGGACAGCGCACCGACAACGTCTCCACCGGGGGCTATTTCGTCGGTGTCGATGGCGACGGCTGGCTGGACGGACACCTGCGCGACCCGGTCTGCGTCAGCATCGGATCGGTCCACCCCGACAGCGGTGTGGACGTCAAGGATTGCCGGATCCCCAACTTCGGGGCGGTTCGCGAGCTGTGCCTGAACGCCCATCGCCGCATCCCCTATCTGCGCTTCATTGGCTGGGACGTCTGCATTCAGGCCAGCGGAAACCCCGTGATCCTCGAATGGAACGCCGAGCAGGTGGCCTGGTCGCGCAACGAGTCCTGCTTCGGTCCGCTGCTGCCCTCGGTCCCGCGCGGCTACCCGCGCTGATCCCGCCATCGCCATCAGGAGAACGACATGCATGCGATCAAACTACTGTGGACTGGCGGCTGGGATTCCAGCTACCGCCTGCTGGACCTGGCGCTGTATCGCAGCCGCAAGGTCGAGCCAATCTACGTACTGGACCCGCGCCGGAAATCCTACGTATACGAGTTGCGGGCCATGGCCAGCATCCGCGCGGGCATCGAGGCACGTGCAGAGGCCCGCGGGCGCGTGGCGCCGGTTCGGGTCTATCTGCGCAGCGACATCCTCGAGGACCCGAACATCACCGAGCTCTACCATCGTCTGGCCAGCGAGGTGCATGTGGGTACCCAGTACGACTGGCTCGCCCGCCTGTGCGAGCAGGAGGGCCTGCGGGACCTGGAGCTGTCGCTTACCGGTCACGAGGCCGGCACCGAGCTGCAGGAGCGGCTGTTCCGCAACCCGCAGTACGGGGATTTCCGCTTTCGCGAGGACGACTTTGCCTGGGAGCTGTTCCAGTACTACCGCTTCCCGTTGCTGTCGGTCACCAAGGAGGCGATGAAGTACGACGCCGAGGCCAAGGGCTTCCTGCCGCTGCTCGAACAGTCCTGGTTCTGCCACTCGCCGATCCTCGGCCAGCCCTGCGGTCACTGTCAGCCCTGCCGCTTCTCGCGCGAGTCGCGGCGCACGATCCAGTATTCGCGCCTGGGGCCGCTGCTGGAGCTCGCCCGACGCGCGCGCTCCAGCCTGCGCTCGATGCGCACCGCCGACGCCTGAGGCCCAGCCGCGATGTCCCTGGCCTTTGGTGCCCTCCTCCCCTGGCTCTCCGGCCCGCGCGAATATGCCGCGCTGCGCCGGGCCGAGTGGCTGTCCTTCCCCGCCCTGCAGCGCTTGCAGGTGGAACGGCTGGCGCATCTGCTGGTACAGGCACGCGCCGACGTGCCGTACTACCGCGAACTGTTGCCGGAGGCTGACGCCATCAACGCCGATCCGGTGGCGACGCTGCTGTCGCTCCCGGTCCTCGACAAGGACACCATCCGTCGCGAGGGCGAACGACTGTGCTCGGAGCGGCCCCGTCCCGGGCTGCGGCGCAACACCTCGGGGGGCTCCACCGGCGAGCCCGCCACCTTCTATCAGGACACGACATACCGCCGCTGGGGTCGCGCCACCAAGGCCCTGTTCGACGGCTGGACCGGCTATCGCCCGGGTCAGCCCAAGGCCGTTCTGTGGGCGGCTTCGCGCGACCTGACCGCGCCCCGCGGCACCCGCCGCCTCGCCGAGCGCCTGAAGAATCGTACCCTGCTGAACGCCTACCGGATGGATCCGGAGACGATGGACGCGCACCTCGAGCAGCTGCGTGCCGCGCCACCCACTCAGTTGCAGATCTACGCGGAGAGTGGCCACGAGCTGGCCCGGCATGCCCTGCGCCGGGGGGTCCGTATGCCGGGTATCGGCAGCGTGCTGAGCTCGGCCGGCACCCTCTTTCCCGACATGCGCGAGACCATCGAGGAGGCGTTCGATGCCCCGGTGTTCAACCGCTACGGCTCGCGCGAGGTAGGTGACATCGCCTGCGAATGCGAGCGTCACCGCGGGCTCCACGTGAACCCGTTGACCCAGTACCTCGAGATCCTCGACGACGCCGGCCGCCCGACACCACCCGGTACCGTTGGGCGGGTCGTGGTCACCTCGCTGACGAACCACAGCATGCCCCTGCTGCGCTATGCGATCGGCGACCTGGCCAGCTGGTCCGGCGAGACCTGCGATTGCGGGCGGGAATGGCCGCTGCTGGAGGGGGTATGGGGGCGCGTGACCGACCACATCCGCGGCGCCAACGGTGCCGTCGTATTCGGCGGGTGGCTGCGCCAGTTGCTGTACCCGGAAGACTGGATCGGACAGTACCAGTGGGTCCAGCACGCAGAAGAACATATCCGCCTGCGCCTGATCCCCATCGACCGTGCCCCGCAGGGAGAGCGCGAACGGCGTCTGCAGGCACGCCTGGAGCCCGTAATCCGCGAGCAACTCGGCGCGAACACACGCCTTGATGTCGAGCGTGTGGACGAGATTCCGCCGTCGCCCAGTGGCAAGCATCTGCATGTAATCAGCGAGCTGCAGGAGAACCGGCAGTGAAGATCCTGCACGTGATCAACGGGCTCGACCAGGGCGGCGCGGAACGCCAGCTGGGCAACCTGCTGCGCGCGGCACCGGACGCCGGCGCCGTGTTCGCACTCAAGGAGCCCGGGGTGATGGCCGGCGACATTCGCGCGCAGGGCATCCCGGTCTATACCGGAAGACTGCGCAACCCCCTCTCCACGGGATGGATCGCCGCGCTGCGCCGAGCACTGGCCGCCTATCAGCCCGATGGCGTGATGGGCTGGATGTACCACGGCAACCTGGCGGCCTTGCTGACCCGGCGCCTGGGTCATCAGGGCCCGGTGTTCTGGAACGTGCGCCACTCGGTGCACGACCTGGCGCACGAGAAACGCGGGACCCGCTGGGTGATCCGTTCCGGGGCCTGGCTGTCGCGGCATCCGGCCCGGATCGTCTACAACAGCGCGACCGCTGCGGCACAGCACGAGGCACTGGGGTTTTCGGCGGATCGCCGCGTGGTGCTGCCCAACGGCTTTGACCTGGAGCGTTTTCATCCCGCCCCGGATGCCCCCGTTGAACTGCGCGCGCAGCTGGGCATCGGTCCGGATACCTGGCTGCTGGGCATGGTGGGGCGTGCCCATCCGATGAAGAACCATGCAGCTCTGGTGGCCGCGATGGCGCGCCTGGTCGAAGCGGGGGCAGACATGCACTGCGTCATGGTGGGTACCGGGGTGTCCGCGGAGGACAATCCGCTGGCCCGGGCCATTCGCGAACACGGGATGGACCGGTATGTGACACTGCTGCCGCCTACCCCCGAACCCGAAGCCCTCTACCCGGGCCTGGATCTGCTGGTACTGCCCTCGCGCTGGGGCGAGGGGTTCCCCAATGTAGTCGGCGAGGCCATGGCCTGCGGCATCCCGGCCGTGGTCACGGATATCGGCGATGCCGCCAGCGTGGTGGGGTCAACCGGTTTCGTCGCCGCAAGTCCCGAGCCGCTGGACCTGGCCGACGCCATTACTCGGGCCATCGGCCATGGCCGTGCGCACCTGCGCGGGCTGGGGGGCGAAGCACGCGCGCGCATGGAATCGCATTACGCCCTCGAGGCCGTGTCCGGGCGCTACCAGGCCCTGTTCCAGGATGCCGTGGCGGATGCCGCGCCCGCATCGCCATGAGCTATACGTTGATCCCGTTCACCCTGATGGAGCTGCTGCTGACGGCCAGCTTCCTGATGGTAGTTCTGGTGGCGGTGCTGTGGACGGGAGTCATGCGCGAAGGCTACCTGTGGCCGCTGCTGGCGGCCCTGGTGGCCCGCATCGTGGCGGCGCTGGTACAGCGCTTCCACTTCCCGTTGCCCCAGGGTGGTGCGGATGCCATCAGCTTCGAGAACCGGGCCTGGTTCTGGGCCCAGAGCGGCTGCGGCAATCTCGGCGATCACTTCAGCATGGGCAGCTCGTACCTGCACAGCTGGCTGATCGCGAATCTCTACGCCTGCACCGATCGCGCCCCCCTGGCCTTCCAGTCCGTGAACATTGCCCTGGGCATACTGACGGTCTATCTGATCGCGCGCATCGCCGAACAGCTCTGGGACCGCCAGGCCGCCGTGCGCGCGGCCTGGATTGCCGCCCTGTTCCCGATCCTGATCGTGAATGCCGCCGTGCCGCTGCGCGAGGTCTGGTTCACTGCCTTCTTCCTGCTGGGCGTGCTCTGGCTGGTGCGCTGGGTTCAGAGTCAGCACACGGGATTCCTGGTAGCTGCCGTCGGGGTACTGCTGGCCGCGGCGATCGTGCACGGCGCGGCGGTATTTGCGATCGCGGGCATCGCGGTCGTACTGGTCGGCTGGTCGATCAAGGAATTCCTGCGCGCCTCGGATCTGGGGCACATGCGACCCGGTCTGCTGTTCGGGGGCCTCCTGCTCGGCACGGCCGGGGTACTGGGATTCCTGGTGATGGACGAGATGCGGTTCTCGTCCATCGGGCAGCTGGGCGACGTCATGGAGCAAACGGAAACACTGGATCAACGGGCCGAGCGCAGTGCCCGTGGCGGCGCGGCCTATCCCTCGTTCCTGATCCCGTCCAACGATCTCCAGGCCCTGGTCCTGACACCGATCCGTACCGGATATCTGCTGTTCGGTCCCCCGTTGTGGGAGGTACGCTCCCCCGTCCATCTGATCGGCATGCTGGAGGGGCTGTTCTATCTGGCGCTGGTCTTGCTGCTGGCGGTGTATCGCCGCCACTGGTGGAAGCGCCAGGACTTTCGCCTGCTGGTGGTCGTGTTCATCGTACTGGCGATCATCTTCGCCTGGGGTACCAGCAACTTCGGGACCGCCGCCCGCCACCGCGCCAAGTTCCTCGGGATCCTGATTGCCCTGGCGGCGGGCCTGGCCGGGCGCCGCCTGTGGCGCTGGGAACGGCTGCGACGCCTCGCCAATGGTCGCTCGGCACCCACGGCCGGCACCACCGACCCACCGGAGACCTCCGGTGCCGGCCTGCCGCAAACGCGGCACGCCTCGCCCTGACTGGCCGCGCGCAACTCGCGCGCACCCGCCCCTTCAGGAGCCCTCACCCACATGCTACACAGGAGATTGCAAGATGGCGGAATTTGCGGCACCGGACGCCCCGCGTCTGGCCATTATTGGTCTGGGTTATGTTGGCCTGCCCCTGGCAGCCGAGTTCGGTCGTGTCCTGCCCACGCTGGGCTTCGATATCGATACGGGCCGGGTCGAAGAACTGCGCGGGGGGCATGACCGTACACGCGAAGTCTCCCGCGAGGAGCTCGCCGCCGCCGAACATCTGGAACTGACCGCGGACCTGGAAAAACTACAGGACTGCAACGTGTTCATCGTGACGGTACCCACACCGATCGATGCCCACCGGCGCCCGGACCTGGGCCCGCTACTGGCCGCCAGCCAGACGGTGGGACGCGTCCTGAAGCCAGGGGACGTGGTGATCTACGAGTCCACCGTCTACCCCGGCGCGACCGAGGAAGACTGCGCCCCGGTGCTGGCCCGCGAATCCGGCCTGGAACTGAACCGCGATTTCTTCCTCGGCTACAGCCCGGAGCGCGTCAACCCCGGCGACAAGGAGCATCGCATCCCCGATATCGTCAAGGTCACCTCGGGTTCGACCCCCGAGGTCGCGACCTTCGTCAACGCGCTGTACGCCCGCATCATCCGTGCCGGCACCCATCCCGCGCCCAGCATCCGCGTGGCCGAGGCCGCCAAGGTCATCGAGAACACCCAGCGCGACGTGAACATCGCGCTGATCAACGAACTCGCAATGCTGTTCGAACGTCTCGACCTCGATACCGAGGCCGTGCTGGCCGCAGCCGGGACCAAGTGGAACTTCCTGCCGTTTCGACCCGGTCTGGTGGGCGGGCACTGCATTGGCGTCGACCCGTACTACCTGACCCACAAGGCACAGGCCGCGGACTACCACCCGGAGATGATTCTTGCCGGGCGCCGCACCAACGACGGCATGGGCGGATACATCGCGGATCGCACGATCAAGACCATGATCCGCAAGGGATTCCCGGTGGTGGGTTCGCGCATCCTGGTGATGGGGCTCGCATTCAAGGAAAACTGCCCGGACCTGCGCAACACACGCGTGGTGGACATCATCCATGACCTGCATGGCTACAACGCAGAGGTCGACATCTGGGACCCCTGGGTGGATGCCGCCGAGGCCCGTCACGAATACGGGCTGGACCTGCTGGCCGAAACACCGGAATCGGCGCGCTACGACGCGATCATCCTAGCCGTCCCGCACCTCGAGTTCGTCGAACTCGGCGCCCAGGGCCTGCAAAAGTACGGACGCGAGCGCGCAGTGATCTTCGACGTAAAATCGGTGCTCCCGCCAGAGGCGAGTGACTTGCGTCTATAAACGGGCTATCCCTCCTCGACCGACCCGCCTTTTCGGGGTGTCTCGCACACTTTGAGCACCCCGAAACATAGCCATAACCCCTTGTCCTGTTTACCTTTTGTACCCATACACAAGGGCTTTCCAGAGGCCTCTCCACCGCGACTGGAGCCAGCCGGTGCCTCTCGGAGACAGGAGCAATGGACATGGAGAAGACCGAGCATCGCAGGGCCGCAACAACCCTGCGCGGGGACGCCCCGGGCACGACACGAACCGCCAGGGAAACCGAGGCTCAGGAGCATGGCGGCGTCGATCTGCTGATCGTGGCTGCCAACGCCCGCTCACTGATCGCCAACCGTGGGGACCTGATCCGCGAGATACGCCGCCGCGGTCAATCGGTGGCCGCCGCCGTCCCGCGCAAGGACTACCTGCCCGAAGTGGAGGAACTGGGTATCCCGATCTACCCCTTCGACCTGGGCCGTACCGGTGTCAACCCGATCGAAGACCTGCGCACCACCCTCGCCCTGACGCAGCTGATGCGCCGCCTGCGGCCGGAGGCCGTATTCAGCTACACCGTCAAACCGGTGGTGTACGGCTCCCTGGCGGCGCGCTGGGCCGGAGTCCCGCGGGTCTACGCGATGATCACAGGGCTCGGACATGCCTTTACCACGGAATCGTGGCGCACGCGTGTCCTGCGCACCATCAGCTCCAGCCTGTATCGCACGGCCCTGGCCCGCTGTGACCGCGTGTTCTTCCAGAACCCGGACGACCTGCAGGACTTCCTCGATCGCGGAGTGCTGCCGGATGCCGAGCGGGTCGTGCGCATCAACGGCTCCGGCGTCGACGTGGACCGCTTCGCCGAGCATCCTCTGCCCGAAGGCGACCCCCTTTTTCTGTTTGTTGGTCGCCTGCTCACCGAGAAGGGAATCCTCGAGTTCGTGGAGGCCGCACGCCAGGTCCACGCGCAACACCCCAACGCCCGCTTCGTGGTGGTCGGCCCCCATAACCCGGACCTGCCCCATACGATCTCCGCAGAACAGGTCGAGGCCTGGAAGCGCGAAGGCATCGTCGAATTCGTTGGCGGCGTCGCGGATGTTCGCCCCTGGCTCCAGAAGGCCTCCGTATTCGTCCTGCCCTCCTACCGGGAAGGCACGCCACGCTCTGTACTGGAGGCGATGAGCGTGGGCCGGCCGATCATCACCACCGATGCCCCTGGCTGCCGCGAGACCGTCGTCGACGGCGAGAACGGCTTTCTCGTCCCGCCGCGCACCTCCGCGCCCCTGGCAGAGGCCATGCAGCGCCTTGTCGACCATCCGGATCTGCTGTCCCGCATGGCCAGGTCCTCGCGCGAGCGGGTGGAGGCGAAGTACGAAGTGAGCCAGGTGAACCTCGTCATTCTCCGATCGATGGAGCTCGCATGAACGCCACCCTCAAACGCCTGTTCGACATCCTGTCCAGCACGGCGGCGCTGCTTGTGCTGGCCCCGTTGCTGCTGCTGATCGCCATTTCGATCCGCCTCGACAGCCGCGGCCCGATCCTCTTCCGTCAGCGACGAATTGGTCTGGACGGTCAGCCATTTCGGGTCTTGAAGTTCCGCACCATGGTGGATCGCGACCCGGATTCGATCGACCAGCACCAGGAGCAGGTCGTCAGTGCCGGTGTCGACCCGCGCATCACCCGGGCAGGCCGCTGGCTGAGGGCTACCAGCCTCGACGAATTGCCGCAGCTCTGGAACATCCTGCGGGGCGACATGAGCGTGGTCGGCCCTCGCCCGATCCTGCCGGAACAGGTGGAGGTCGTGCCCCCCTCCTACGCCTCCCGGTTTTCCGTGCGTCCCGGCCTGACCGGCCTGGCTCAGGTCCGCGGGCGCCGCACCCTGGGATGGATCCAGCAGCTCGAGGCCGACACCGAATATGCCGCGCAGCACAACCTGCTGCACGACCTGGGGCTCATCCTGAAGACCGTTTACGTCGTCCTCACCGGCCAGGGGGTCTACGGCGAAGCCGGGATCAATTGGCGTACCTATCGCGACTCGTTGCGGAACCGACAGCAAGGGGACACGAAATGACTTCGGCCCTGAAACACATGTTCATCACGGCCTCCGCCGACGTCGCCTGTCAGGCCGAGGCAGCGGGAATCGCCCGCATCTTTGTCGATATGGAGACGCGAGGGAAAGCCGAACGCCAGGGCCATCTGGACACCCACAAGGCCCGGCACACGCTTGACGACGTCCGACGCATTGCCAGCGCGCTGACGACCGCGGAGCTGATGGTGCGTATCAACCCGCCGGCGCCGCAAACCCCCTCCGAAGCCCGCCAGGCGATCGAGGCCGGAGCCGACCGTCTGATGCTGCCCATGTTTACCCACCTCGACGAAGTGCAGCACTTCCTCGACGCAGTGGACGAACTCGTTCCGGTGACCCTGCTGGTCGAGACGCCCCAGGCCCTGACCCGGCTGCCGTCCTACCTCCCTCTGCTCGGACCCCGGGACCAGATCCACATTGGTTTGAACGATCTCAGCCTGGCATCCGGACTCGATTTCCTGTTCGAGCCCCTGGCCGGCGGCATGCTGGAGACGCCGGCCGCCCTGTGTCGCGAGGCAGGCGTTGCATTCGGGTTCGGGGGCATCGGCGCGGTGGGCAAGGGCGAGATCCCCGCGGAGTCCATCCTGGGCGAACATGTGCGCCTTGGCTCCGAATGGGTGATTCTCTCGCGCGCCTTCCGCGAGGTGGTCACTCAGGAAGATCCGGCCACCGGGACGGCGCGCCTGCGCCGCGAGCTGGAGCGGCTGCGGGCCACGGAACAGCAGTTTCGCACAGCCCCCCCGGAAGCGCTGCTGGAGAACCGCGATCAGGTCCGCAGCCGCATCTTCCGGCTGGCGGCCCGCATGCACAACCGGAGCCGTGCATGCGCGTAAGCCACACCCTGTTCCTGCAAAAACCGGAAGTCCTGGAGAAGCAGCAGGACACGATCGAGGCCCGCCTGCAGCAGGCGTTGCCCGGCACCACACTGACCTTCGCCGGTCAGCCCGAGGCCATCCCCGAGGGACTCGCGGTCGATGCGGTGATCGCCCCCACCCTGCCCTGGCTGCCCGAGGCTCTCGGCCGGCTTTCGCGTTATGGCTGGGTCCATTTTCTGTCCGCCGGGGTGGAGAAAATCTGGGAAATGCCCTTCCCCAAGGATGGCCTGCTGATGACCAAGAGCAGTGGCGTCCATGGCGCCCCGATGAGCGAGTATGCAATCGGCGCCATGCTCTATTTCGCCAAGCACTTCGACCGCTTCAACGCGCAAGGCCGTGAAAAGCGCTGGGAGCGCTGCTGGCTCGGGGAACTGACCGGTCGCACCGCCATGGTGCTCGGAATGGGTCATATCGGGACCCAGGTGGCGCGCCGGGCGCGCGCCTTCGACATGCGCGTGATCGGGGTCCAGCGCAACCCGCGCGCCCATGACTGCGCCGACGAGGTCATCGCCCTGGATGCCGTGGAGGACCGCCTGCCGGAGGTGGACGACCTGATCGTCTGCCTGCCGCTCACCCAGGACACCCGGCATCGGGTCAGCGAAGACCAGTTCCAGTTGCTCAAACCGGGTGCCGTGCTGGTCGACATCTCGCGCGGTGGCGTTGTGGATCAGCAGGCGCTGGTCCGGGCACTGGATGCCGGGCGACTGCGCGGTGCGGCGGTGGACGTCTTCGAGCAGCAGCCTCTGCCCGCGGAATCGCCGCTGTGGAACCGGGACAACGTCCTCGTCACGCCCCATGTCTCGGGCACCTCGCCACACTACATGGAACGTGCGCTGGAGATCTTCATCCGCAATGCCCGCGCAATGGCGCGGGGCGAGGCCCCGGTCACACCGGTCGACCCCGTCGCCGGATACTAGCCAGACACTGGAGTCCCACCCCTGCTTCCCCCACAATGCGCGGCATCCGGCCCTGGGGAGACATCGATCCAGATGCCTCCCCAGGCCGCTACCCGGGACCCATGGGGGGACGCCTTTCGTGATCGAGACCATCGGATTGCTGGCCGCCTTCGCGCTGGTGGTGGTGATCACGGGCTGGATTCGCCGCTACGCCCTGGCGCAGCAGCTGGTCGACATCCCGGGCGCACGCAGCTCGCACCAGACCCCCACACCGCGCGGTGCCGGCCTGGCGATCGTGCTGGTATTCCTGCTCGGCACCCTGCTGTCCGCCTGGATCGGCTGGGTCGACCTCCCCACTGCGGTCGCCCTGACCGGAGCAGCCGGTACCGTCGCCTGGGTTGGCTGGCTGGATGACCACGGTCACCTGGCCGCGCGCTGGCGACTGCTGGTGCACTTTCTCGCCGCCGGATGGGGTCTGGCCTGGCTCGGCGGACTGCCGCCGGTGGCGATTGTCGGCGTCCAGATCGACGCCGGCTGGATCGGCCATCTGCTTGCGCTTTTCTACATCGTCTGGCTACTCAACCTGTACAACTTCATGGACGGGATCGACGGTCTGGCCGGCATTCAGGCGGTCACAACCTGCCTGGCCATGGCCGGCCTGCTCTTTGGGTGGGGGGACACGCACGCCTGGTGGCTGCCAGCGCTGCTGGCGGCGGCAAGTGCGGGATTCCTCGTCTGGAATTTTCCACGGGCACGGATCTTCATGGGTGATGTCGGAAGCGGCACGCTCGGGTTGTTGCTGGGGCTGCTTTCGCTGCACGCGGCGGGGATCGACACCAACTTCCTGGCCGCCTGGCTGATCCTGCTGGGGGTGTTCATTGTCGATGCCACCACGACACTGGCGGTACGCCTTTTCCGGGGCATGAGGGTCTACGAGGCCCATCGCAGCCATGCCTACCAGCACGCTGCCCATCGGTTCGGGTCGCATGTCCCGGTGGCACTGGGTGTCGCCGCGATCAACCTGCTCTGGCTACTCCCGATCGCAACCCTGGTGGTCACCAACCAGTTGCCAGGGGCTGCCGGCATCCTGATCGGCTACCTGCCCCTGCTCCTGCTGGCGATTGCCCTGCGTGCCGGACACGACTGATCCGGGTTTCGCGGAGGAAACCCGGATCACCACAGGCACCCCTCCAGAGGACTTCGCGTTTCCTAGTAGCGTGGAACCGAATCGGTCACCCGTGCATAGGCGACCGCCGCCGGGCGTACCGTAGGGGCAGGAACCGGACGTGGACGAGTGGTCGGTATCGGGGCGCTGTGCTCGGTCTCTTCCTTCCGACCCGGCTCGTAACCATCGACAACCTTGCGCAACACCTCGAACGCCGTTTGGACATTGCGTTCGCGGTCGGACTTTTCCAGTGTACGCAGCGCCTGAGCGAGAACCTCCGGCTCAACGCAGGTTTCGCGCGCACGCATGATCTTGCTGTGCGGGGTCTCTTCCACGTTATCCCCGATCAACAGCTCCTCGTAGAGCTTCTCGCCGGGGCGCAGCCCGGTACAGGTAATGGCAATTCCTTCTCCGTCAGGGGAGTCGTCCTCGCGGACCTGATGGCCGTGCAGACGGATCATGCGCCGCGCCAGGTCGATGATGCGCACGGGCTCGCCCATGTCGAGCACATAGACCTCGCCCCCCTGTGCCATCGCCCCGGCCTGGATCACCAGCTCGGCCGCCTCCGGGATCGACATGAAATAGCGGGTAATCTCCGGGTGGGTCACCGTAACTGGCCCGCCTTCGCGGATCTGGCGGTGGAACAGGGGTACGACGGATCCGGAAGAACCCAGGACGTTGCCGAACCGCACCATGCTGAACACGGTTGAGTTCTGGTGGCGAGCACGGTCCTGCAGGACCATCTCGGCCAGGCGCTTGCTTGCGCCCATCACATTCGTGGGTCGCACGGCCTTGTCCGTGCTCACCAGGATAAAGCGCTCGACGCCGGCCGCGATCGCCGCGTCGGCCACCACGGCGGTACCCAGGGTATTGTTGCGCAGGCCCTCCAGCAGATTGCCCTCGACCAGCGGCACATGCTTGTAGGCGGCCGCGTGATAAAGCGTCTGCACCCCATACTGTTGCAGGACCTCTTCCACACGCGCCTGGTTGGCGACCGATCCCAGCACGGCGTGGACCTCGACGCCCGCCTGCATGGACGACCGGCGCTGCATGATCTCCTGCTCGATCCGGTAGAGCGCGAACTCGTTACGTTCGAACAGCACCAGGGCGGCCGGTTCGAGACTGAGGATGCGGCGGCACAGCTCCGAACCGATGGACCCGCCGGCACCGGTGACCATCACTACGCGTCCACGGATGCTCCGCGCGAGCAGGGCCTCGTTGGGCGGCACCGGGTCACGGCCAAGCAGGTCGGCGACATCCAGATCCTCCAGTTGATCCAGCGGGGCCTGGCCCGAGACGACCGCCTCCAGCGAGGGCACCGACTGCACATGCAGCGGATAGGGCTCCAGCCATTCGAGGATGCGCCGGCGATCGGCCCGACTCGCCGACGGCACCGCCAGCAATACCCGGCGCACGCCGCACTGCTCCACCAGCGTACCCAGGGCCTCCCGGCCACAAACCGGGATGTCGTCAATCGAGCGGCCCTGGACCGCCGGGTCCTCGTCGATGAAGGCCATCACCCGGAAGCGGCCGCTGGACTGCAGGCCGGATGCCAGCTGGACGCCCGCCTCGCCGGCACCGAAGACGACCACGCGTTCGCTACCAGAACGCGCGTCGGATACGGCCTGGTACCAGCTGCGCACCAGAAAACGGCCCGCCGCGACCAGGGCAAATGCCAGCAGCGCGAAGTTCACCGCGACCGCCCCGAAGAAACCGGGCGTCTGCGTCAGCTCGGCGGAGGCCCAGATCATCAACGAGAGTGCACAGACCCCGACAATCACCGAGCGGATCGCCCGCGCCCCCATGAAGCGTACGACGGTTCGGTAAAGGCCGAGGCGAACGAACACCAGCACGCCAACCGCCGGGACCAGGGCAAACAGCCACCAGGCCTCGACCATCATGGGTGGCACCGGCTGCCCGCTACGGATCACAAAGGCCAGCCACAATGCCAGCGGCAGCATCACGAGATCCGTCAGCACCATCAATCCCTGCTTCTTGCCGCGCGGCAATCGCAGCAGGTTCTCCAGACTACGATCCAGTACCGCCATCGTTTAGGGCCTCCCATGTATCAGCAACCGGGCGCGGTGCACTCGCTGAACCTGCTGGCTCGCCTGGCACCACGAACGTTGGGGGAAGGCTAGCACCTCGATCGGAGGCTAATTGGGGGGAAAATCACGCTGTCAGACGAACGACTGAGGGCACCATCACGCTGTCGGCAGATCGCTGCAAGGTCAGAGAAAAAGGTTGACCGAGTCCCGTCACACCCACCCGAGATATGGGCACAGCCCAGCGCAGCCAGACTGCACAGGCGTGACCGCCAACAGCAGGCAAAGGCCGGATCACACGCGACAGGTGATGCAAGGAGATGGTGGGCCGTGTAGGAATCGAACCTACAACCAATGGATTAAGAGTCCACTGCTCTACCAATTGAGCTAACGGCCCCCGGGAAAAGGGGATGGGGTGACCGATGGGACTCGAACCCACGACAACCGGAGTCACAATCCGGGACTCTACCAACTGAGCTACGGTCACCACCGTGTCACTGTCCAGGCAACTGCCACAGGGCGGCTCTGGCGCGCCCGGCAGGACTCGAACCTGCAACCGTCGGCTTAGAAGGCCGATGCTCTATCCGGTTGAGCTACGAGCGCGTTACCGCCGAACGTCGAGGTGCCACGCCTGATCTCGAGCCTGCCTGCAAACCATTGGCCGGGAGGGGTGGTCGGGGTAGAGGGATTCGAACCCCCGACATCCTGCTCCCAAAGCAGGCGCGCTACCAGACTGCGCTATACCCCGTCGAGCCGTCCCCGCAAAAGGGCCTACACAGCGAGCGCAGGATGGTAGCGCTGCCACCGCCGGCGGTCAAGGTACAAGGGGTTCTAGACGTTATTCTTTTGTGCATGTTTCGTGCTACGTTGCAGGTACGCAAGCGGGGATTGCGGGCGGGGGACACGGACAGGGACATGCTCAACTGGGTCGCCAACGGGGCCATCGTGCTGGGCGCAGCAGGCCTGGTCTATGCCCAGTGGAACCTCGCCCGTCTGTTGCGCGAGCTCCCGGAAAGCCGCGTGCGCACCGGGTGGCTGTTGATGTTCCTGCTAATCCCGGTCTTCATCCTGGGCTATCTCGGCTTCATCCCGCTGAACTGGGGCCTGTACCACTCGGTCCCCGACCTGCTGGTACCGATCATCTTCCTGCTGGGGGGCTGTTTCGTCTGCACCGTCGTGCGCCTGACCTACAGCTCGGTGGAGAGCATCCGCCGCATCACCCGACTGGAACACGAGTCCATCACCGACCCCCTGACCGGTCTGTTCAACCGCCGCCACATGGACCGCCGCCTGGACGAGGAAGTCGCCCGCTCGCGGCGCTATGGCCAGCCGCTGTCGGTGGTCATGCTGGACATCGACGCGTTCAAGGGGATCAACGACCGCCTGGGGCACCTGGCGGGTGACTACATCCTCCAGTCGATCGCCCTGCGCCTGCAGCAGAACCTGCGCCGCGTAGACCTGGCCGCGCGCTTTGGTGGCGAGGAATTCGTGATCATCACTCCGCACACCGATCTGGACTCTGCGCTGCAGCTGGCCGAAAAGCTGCGCGGCGAGATCGCTCAGACCCCGATTGGGCTCAAGGGCCACGAGCATGTACCGCCCTGCGCCCCGGATGAACTCTACGTGACGGTCTCGGTCGGGGTCGCCAGTCTCGACCTCGAACCCGACTCACGTGACGATGCGGATTTCCTGATCCAGCGGGCGGACGACGCCCTCTATCGCGCCAAGGCCGGCGGCCGCAATCGCTGCGAGGCGGGCAACGATCGTTCGAGTCTCACGGCGGTCGGCTGAGGCCGCTCCGAGGCGGTACGCAACCGGCCCGGCTTGAGGCGCTCCCGCGCGCATGGGATGATCGCGGCCAGTTTCCGAGACAGAGCCTCCCATGACCGCCCAGCTCATCGACGGCCGCGCGATTGCCCAGACCCATCGCGCCCGCATCGCCACCGAGATCGAATCCATGACCGCCCGCGACCTGCGTCCGCCGGGTCTGGCCGTGGTGCTGGTCGGGTCCGATCCGGCCTCCCAGGTCTATGTGCGCAACAAGCGCAAGGCCTGCGAGCAGGTGGGCGTGGTCTCGCACTCCTATGATCTGCCCTCGGGCACCCCGCAGACCGATCTGCTGGCCCTGATCGACCAGCTCAATGCCGACCGCACCATCGACGGCATCCTGGTGCAGCTCCCCCTGCCCAGCCATATCGATCCGGAGACGGTGATCGAGCGCATCTCGCCCGCCAAGGACGTCGACGGGTTCCACCCCTACAACGTCGGCCGGCTCGTCGCCCGGATCCCGCGCCTGCGTCCCTGCACCCCCTGGGGCGTGATCCAGCTGCTGCGCCACCTGGACGAACCGTTCAAGGGCCGCACCGCCTGCGTGATCGGCGCCTCCAATATCGTGGGCCGCCCGATGGCGCTGGAACTCCTGCTGGCCGGCGCGACCCCGACCATCTGCCACCGCTTCACGCCGGATACCGCGGGTATCGCGCGCCAGTCCGACATCCTGATCGCGGCGGCCGGCAAGCCGGGCCTGGTCAAGGGCGACTGGGTCAAGCCCGGGGCCACGGTGATCGACATTGGCATCAACCGCCGCGAGGACGGCACCCTTTGCGGTGATGTGGAGTTCGATGCAGCCGCGGAAAAGGCCGACTGGATTACGCCGGTGCCCGGCGGGGTCGGGCCGATGACCGTGGCGATGCTACTGGACAACACCCTGCGCGCCCGCGCCTTCGGCACCCACGAGGCAAGCTAGCCGGGGGAGGTTACTGCACATAGCGCGAGACCCGGGGGACCGCGTCCAGCAGGTGCCGGGTGTAGTCGGCGCGCGGATTGGCCAGCACCTCGGCGGTGTTGCCGATCTCCTCCATGCGGCCGTCGTGCATCACCAGCATGCGGTCGGAGAAATACTCGACCACGCCCATGTCGTGGGTGATGAAGATCAGCGCCAGGCGGCGGTCGACCCGCAGCCGTCCGAGGATCTGCAGGACCTCCGCCTGCACCGAGACATCCAGCGCACTGGTCACCTCGTCGCAGATGATCACATCCGGATCCAGCACCAGCGCGCGGGCGATGCCGATACGTTGACGCTGGCCGCCCGAGAATTCGTGGGGATAGCGCCACAGCGTGTCCGGCGGCAGCGCGACCTGATCCAGGGTCGCCCGGGCGCGTTCGATGCGGTCTTCCTGATCCTCGCCGATCCCGTGGACGGCCATGGGTTCGGTCAGCAGGGTCATCACATTCAGGCGCGGGTTCAGCGACGAGGCCGGGTCCTGGAACACCACCTGCAAATGACGCCGCAGGCGCCGCAAGGGCTTGCGCGGCATCCCGGTCAGTGGCTGGTCGCGATAGCGGATCTCGCCGCCGGTGGGTTCGATCAGGCGCAGGATCGCACGGCCCAGCGTGGTCTTGCCGCAACCGGACTCCCCCACGACCGCCAGCACCTCGCCGTTTTCGAGCTGAAACGACACACCGTCCACTGCACGCACAACATCCACCTGCCGGCGCATCAGGCCCTTGAGCACGGGGAAGTGCACCTGCAGGTCCCGCACGTCCAGCAGCGTCTCGCGACCGGCCCCGGGCACAGCGGGCAATGCGGGCAGATTCTCCGGCAACGCTCCGATCAGCTTGCGCGTATACGCATCCTGCGGGTCGCGCAGCAGCGGGTGGCACTCGCCCTGTTCCACCAGCCGGCCCTTGTGCATCACCGCGACACGGTCGGCCACCGAGGCGACCACCCCGAAGTCGTGGGTGATCAAGAGCACGGCCATGCCGTTCTTCTCGCGCAGATGATCGATCAGCCTCAGGATCTCGGCCTGGATCGTCACGTCCAGGGCGGTGGTCGGCTCGTCGGCGATCAGTAGATCCGGCTCCGCCACCAGCGCCATCGCGATCATCACGCGCTGGCGCTGCCCCCCCGAAAGCTTGTGCGGGTACTCGTCGCGGCGCTGCTCCGGGTTCGGAAGCTGGACCTCGCGCAGCACTTCAAGCACCCGGGCCTCGCGCTCGGCCGGGGTCATCTGCGGACGGTGCAGGCGCAGGACCTCGTCGATCTGGTCGCCCACGGTCAGCACCGGGTTCAGCGAGGTCATCGGTTCCTGGAAGATCATGCCCACCCGATCGCCGCGCACCTGCTGCATCACGCGGTCCGGCAAGCCCAGCAGTTCCTGGCGAGTGCCGTGCCCGGCCAGCCAGACCTCGCCCGTGGAAGGCTCGAAGCCCCCGTCCAGCAGCCGCATGATCGCCAGCGCGGTGATCGACTTGCCGGACCCCGACTCGCCCACCAGCGCGAACAGCTCGCCTGCGCGGATCGAGAAGCTGATGTCCTCGACCAGCGGCGCCTCGCTGTCGCGATGGCGAATGCGGAGGTTGCGCACCTCGAGCATGGCCTAGCGCACCCCCCCGCTGGTGGCACCCGAGGCGGCCGGCCGGGCCGGCGCGGCATGGCTGGCCGCCTTGGCGGCCGAGCGCGAGTGCGGGTCCACCGCATCGCGCAGGGCCTCGCCAATCAGGTTGTAGGCAAACACGGTCAGGAAGATCGCGCCCCCCGGGAAGGCCGCCATCCACCAATTGAAGGTCGAGCTCTGCACCGCCTGGTTCAGCATCTGCCCCCAGGAGGGCTCGTCCACCAGCCCCAGGCCCAGGAACGACAGCGTGGCCTCGGCGAGGATCGCGGAGGCCACGCCAAAGCTGGCCGCCACCAGGATCGGCGCGATCCCGTTCGGCAGCATGTGGCGGAACAGGATCGAGGGCAGCGACAGCCCGGAGGCGATCGCCCCCTGCACGAAGTCCTGCTGGCGCAGGCGCAGGAACTCCGCGCGCACATAGCGCGCATAGCCGGACCACGACGTCAGGCCGATGATCAGCATCATCAGGTACAGCGATCGCCCGAAGAAGGCGACAAAGGTCAGCAGCAGGAACAGCGTCGGGATGGCCTCGAAGATCTCCACCAGGCGCATGCCGATGATGTCCACGATTCCCGAGAAATAGCCCATCAACCCGCCCAGGATCACCCCGATCCCCAGTGCGATCCCGGTGGCGATGAAGCCGATGGACAGGGCGATGCGCGAGGCATGGATCATGCGCGAAAGGGCATCCGCGCCATTGTCGTCGGTACCGAACCAGTGCACGCGGTCGGGGGCCTCGCGCGGGGCCTCGAGCCCGGTATCCGCATAGTCGCGCAGGTAGTCGCGCGGCGAATACGGGATCGGCGCGCGGATCACGGTCTGGTACTCGCCCTGCACCTCGGCCTCGCGGTACTGCTCGTAGATCACCAGTGAGGGGGGCGAGACCGTCTGCCAGGCCACCGCGCCCAGGATCGCACTCAGCACCCCCCAGAGCACAAAGCGCCGCCAGGGCCGGCCGGGCAGCAGCCAGAACACGCCGGCCAGCACCAGCATCCCGAACAGCGTGACATCCGCCGCGGTCAGGTAGCGCAGAAACGGCATGGACCAGCCGTCCGCCGTCTGCACCAGCAGCGGATGCGAGCTGGCCAGCACGGGCGCCAGGATCGCCACCAGCGTCAGCAGCGCGATCCAGCCAATCCCCAGCCGCGCCCCCCAGCGCAGCAGCACTTCGCCGACCACGCGGCGTGCCCAGGAACGGCTGCGACGGCCCTCGCCCTGCTGCACCGACTCAGTCATAACTCACCCGCGGGTCGACAATGGCATAGGCCAGATCCGCCAGCAGATAGCCAACCAGGGTCAGCACGCCGGAGATCAGGGTGATCGACAGCACCAGCTCGCGATCGCGGGTCTGCACCGCCTCCACCGCGAGCTTGCCCATCCCGTCGATGGAGAAGATCGCCTCCACGATCACCGAACCGGCCAGCAGTGACGGCAACAACGTCGCCGAGACCGTGATCAGCGGCAGCAGGCTGTTGCGGAACACATGACGCCACAGCACCTCGTGGTCGGGCACACCCTTGGCACGCGCGGTGCGCGCATAGTCCGAGTTCAGGTTCTCCAGCACGGACGAACGTGAGAGCTTGGCCAGGAAGGCGAGCCCACCGTAGGACAGGCACAGCACCGGCAGCACCAGGTGCCAGGCGCGGTCGAGCAGGAAGCCCGGGACCATGCTGCCAGGCGCGAGGCCCAGCGCCAGTGCGAGCCCCGCCCCCAGCCCCACCGTGCCCAGGTAGAAACCGCGCAGCACGCCCCAGTCGCTGTGCGCCATCAGCCAGCCCAGCACCAGGCCGATCCCCATGGCAACCGTCGTGCTGATCCAGCCCGCCGGGGCCAGGTCACTGAACATCAGCCAGCCGCAGAAGGCCCCGATCGCCGCACCCAGTCCACCCCGGATCAGCGCGGGCAGATAGCGCGCCAGGTAAAGGCCCAGCGCCGCCCCCAGAAACGGCAGCACCAGCAGCAGCGGTATGGCCCAGGCCACCTCCACCGTAGGCAGGAAGGTCATATCCAGCGCCGCGCGCTGGCTCAGTCCTCCAGTCGGGAACCATTGCCAGAACTGGTCGGAGGCAAAAAAGCCAATCAGCAGGACCCCGGCCAGCATCGTCGGGACCGACCACAGGGCCAGCAATACGACGCCAGACTGGGAATCGAAGGCCTGTCCCTGCTGGGTGGCCGCCCGCACCCCGACGGCCACCGCCACGATGTAGATCAGTGGTATGGACAGCACATTCAACAGCAGAGTAATCGGCAGGCGTTCAGCAATCAGATCCGCCACCGGGCGGCCGAAACGGAAACTGGTCCCGAGATTGGGGGCCTTCAGCTTTGGCCAGCCGGTGAGCGAGCCATCCTCGTCCTGGGCAAAGCCCACCGGCGAGATATTGTTCAGCCAGCGCCCGTACTGCACCGGCGGCGGCTGGTCCAGGCCATAGAGGCGGTTGTAGTACTCCTCCATCGCCTTTTGCGCCTGCGGCTCCAGGCCCTGCCCCTCGATCAGGGTCAGCGCGCTGATGCCGCCGGGCGCGGCCGCCATCACGGCAAAGACCACGACCGTGATGCCGAACAGCGTCGGCACCATCAGCATCAGGCGGCGCAGGATGTAGGTCAGCATGGCGTGCGCGGGATCTCTACGTTGGCCTCCCGGCTACTGCCCGTACCGCTGCTGGTCGAACGGGACGTAGATCTCCACCGGCACAAACCCGAGGTTCAGCCCCAGTGCCGTCTGCTCCAGGTTCTGGATACGCCGGTCGATGAAGGCGAGGGTCTGGCGCCGCATCAGGAAGGTATACGGCTGATCCTCGACCAGGATCCGCTCGGCCTCGCGCCAGTGTTCCATGCGCTTGTCCTCGTCCACCTCGCCGCGCGCGGCCTCGATCATGGCATCCAGCTCGGGGTTTTCGTAGTTGATGAAGTTGTCACCGCCGGAAACCGTCTGGCTGGAGTGGAACATCTGGTAGATGTCCACCTCCACGCCACTGGTCCAGCCCAGGGTGATGGCATCGAAGTCCTGGCGGCTGATCTTCTCCAGCATCACCGACCACTCGGTTGGCTGCGGCCGCATATGGACTCCGGCACGCGCGTACAGATCGCGCAGGAACAGCGCGATGCGGCGGGTATCCTCGTTGTCCTGGAAGTACACCAGGTCGAACGAGAAGGGCTCGCCCTCCTCGTTGACCAGCACCCCGTCCCGGTTCTTCTCGGAGTAGCCAGCCTCGGCCAGCAGCTCCAGCGCCCGCTCGACATCGAAGGGGATGTGTTCGAGCTCGGGGTTGTGCTGGTCGCTGCGCGGGCTGAACGGACTGATCGCGCGCTCGGCATAGCCCAGCATGACCTGCTCGATCAGGCGATCGACATCCGTCAGATAGCTCATTGCCTTGCGCACGCGGGGATCGGCGAAACGGGTCGGCTCGCCATTGCGCTTCTGGTTCCACCCGATGTAGGAATAGCCGGCGGTGGGGCTCATGTACTCGTGGGTATCCGCCCGCTCGCGCAGGGCCTCGTCATCGCGCAGCCGGGCATATTCGCGCGGCCGGGCCCCGTAGACATCGATATCGCGGTTGCGAAAGGTTGTCAGGCGGGCCGAGTCATTCTGGATCACGCGCCAGACGAGCCGGTCGAACGAGGGCTCCACCGGCCCCCAGTAGCGCGGATTGCGCTCCAGCTCGATCCGCCCGGCATCCGGCGTCCAGCCGGTCGGGTCCTCGAGCCGGTAGGGGCCGGAACCCAGCAGGATCCCGCGTGACTCGTTGAAGGTCTCGGGCTCGTCGAGGTAGCGCTCGTAGAAATGCTTCGGGAGGACATCCAGGCCACCCGCGACTCGCAGGGCATCGAAGTACGGCTCCTCGAAAGTGAAAACGACGGTGCGCTCGTCCACTGCCTCCACCTTCTCGACCTTCTCCAGGAAGGCCCGCGCGCGCGGCACCGCGATCTCGTCCGTCATCAGGAAGTTGAAGGTGAACTCCACGTCCTCTGCGGTCAGCGGTTCGCCATCGGAGAACTGCAGGCCGGAGCGCAACTGGAAGGTCAGCTCCTGGCCGGAATCATCGAAGTCCCAGGAGGCCGCCAGCAGGCCCTGCCACTCCAGCGTCTCCGGGTCGCGCTGCACCAGCGATTCCAGCACGTAGTTCTGGACCTCGGAGGCGTAGGCGTCGGCGGAGACATACGGCGTGATCGTCGACAGCCCCGTACCAAAGGCCTGTACCAGCCAGTCACCCTCCGCGTAGTCCTCACGTCCCGCGGCCTCGGCCGCTCGCCCGAACGCCGAGGGCACTTCCGTGACCCGCGGTGCGCGCTCGCCCTCGCCGGTCGCAAAACGCCCCTCGGCCAGATCCGATTCCAGACTCTGCAGACTGCGGCGGAGCGCGCGCAGGTCGCGCGCCTGCTCGCTCATCATGCTCTGCATGGTCGCCATGCGCTGCCACTGGCGGTCCACCTGCACCATGACCAGCAACAGCAGGATGCCCAGCACGATCAGGGTGACGATCCAACCAAAATGACGACTCACAAGGCCTCCACTCTCACATGGCACCGCCGTCCGCATTCGCCTCGCGGATGGCCGGCGCGGACCGCACTCAGTGCACTATAGCAATCCCGCCAGTCGGTCTCACCGGGTCCAGGGGAACACTGACCAATGTACACACTCGCGTTGGCACCCCAGGTTTTCCGAGACCACGGGTAGTGGTTCTACCCGCAAGCGGCGCAACGCAGGATCGGGGAACCTGGGGTGCCAACCCCTAGGGGCTCGGACGCTTTTGCGTGGGAACTGCGTTGCGGCTCCCTTGTGCAGAATGACTGCACGGCAGTCACCGCGCCTTGTTCGCACGCAAAAGCGACGAAGCAGCGAGCGTGTACATTGGTCAGTGTTCCCCTTGCTGGCCCGACCCGCGGCACATCGGTATGATCCCGAGACAGTCGCGTCGGCACCGGGTTCCCGCCTGGTCCGGCCGCCACGGGGCGGTCCTTTTCAAGGGCGCCGGCACGAACCAGATTCAAGGAGATTCACATGGGTTTTCTGAAGGGCAAGCGCGCGCTGATTGTCGGCGTGGCCAGTAACCGCTCCATCGCCTACGGCATTGCCTCGGCGATGCATCGCGAAGGCGCCGAGCTCGCGTTCACCTATCAGAACGAACGGCTGCGCGACCGCGTGGAAAAACTGGTCGCCGACTTCGACTCCGACATCCTCGTGCCCTGCAACGTCGAGGACGACCGCGAGATCGAACAGGTCTTCGAGCGTCTGGACGACTACTGGGACGGCGTCGATATCCTGGTGCACTCGGTCGCCTTTGCCCCGAAGGAGCAACTGGACGGCGACTTCCTCGACAACATGACCCGCGACGGCTTCCGTATTGCCCATGATGTCAGTTCCTACAGCCTCGCGGCGCTGGCCAAGGCCGGTCGCGGCATGATGAAGGACCGCGACGCGTCGATCCTCACCCTGAGCTACCTCGGGGCCGAGCGATCGATGCCCAACTACAACGTGATGGGGCTGGCCAAGGCCAGCCTCGAAGCCAACGTCCGCTATCTCGCCTACACCCTGGGGCCGGAAACCACACGCGTGAATGCGATCTCCGCCGGTCCAATCCGCACGCTGGCCGCGTCGGGCATCGGCGAGTTCAAGCGCATCCTCGACCATGTCGAGGCCAACGCGCCGCTGCGCCGCAACGTGACCACCGAACAGGTCGGCAATGCCGGCGCCTTCCTCTGTTCCGACCTGGCCGCCGGCATCACCGGCGAGGTGATGTACGTCGACTCGGGCTACAATACCGTCGGCCTGGGCGCCGCCGAGATCGGACTCGACAAGGACAGCTAGGTCTTCACGCCCTCCCCGTTCACGGGGAGAGTAGAGGCATGAAAAAGGCCCGGCCCGCATTTGCGGACCGGGCCTTTTTTCGTTAGACGGTTCACCGGAACCGCCCAGCGGATGCAGCTAGTCCAGGTTCTCCGGATAACGCTTGATATCCGCCTCGGATTCCAGCCAGGCGAGATAGGCGCGGAACTCGGCGCTGGAATAGGCGTTATGCATCAGTTCGCGGGCCTGCTGACGCATCGTCTCGTCCGCCTCATCGTCGAGCCGAACCTCGTGCAGGATCGCGATGGCGTAATCGCCACTCCCCAGTTGAGTACCGCTGATCTCGACCGCATCCTCGACTGGGGCTGGCAGACGGAACAGGTGCTGCTGCAACCCACCGGGCACGCCGTTGTCGCCATCCACCGGCGAATCCCTTCGCACCTCGCGCTCCATCTGCCAGGCCTCCTCGTCCTCGATGGCGGCCGCCCAGTCGTCGGCCTCGCGAAGACGGGCAACGAGCTCCTCGCCCGCTTCGCGCGCGGCGTCGGCGGCCGCCTCGCGCCGCAGGCGCTCGCGAATCTCGTCCTCGACCTCTGCCAGCGGCCGCACATCGGACGGCTCGTGCTCGTCGATCCGCAGCACCACGGTCGAACCATCCTGCAGATCGATCGCCTCGCTGTTCTGGCCATCCTCCAGCACACGGGGATCGAAGGCAGCATTGCGGATCGAACGGTGCTGGGCGATGCCATCGCCGGAACCGCGAGTGAACCAGTCGCTGGTCTGGACCTCCAGGCGGGTGGCCTCGGCCGCGGGTTCCAGACTGTCCGGGTACTCGGCGGCCTGACCCATCAGGTCATCCAGGGCGTCGATCTGCATCTGTTCGGCGCTGCGGTCGCGCAGGTCGCGCTCGACCTCGTCCCGCACGTCCTCAAACGGTTGCGGGCGGGCCTCCTCAATCGAGGTTACCTCGAGGATGAACCAGCCCCGATCAGTGCGCACCGGACGGCTGATCAAACCCTCGGGGAGCGTGAAGATGACGGTTTCGAGCGTGCGATCCAGATCCCCCCGGGCAATCTCTCCCAGGCTGCCGCCACGGTCGGCGCTGAGGCGGTCCTCGGAGTACTCTTCCGCCAGCTCCGCAAAATCCTCCCCGTCGTCCAGACGATCACGCAGTTCGTTGATCTTCGCCTCGCCTTCCTCGCCAGTGTCCTGAATCCGGATCTGACGTACTTCGCGCAGCTCCGGCTCTTCGTAACGACTGCGGTTCACCTCGTAATGCTGGCGGATGTCTTCCTCGGAAACATCCACCGCGTCTTCCAGCGCCTCGGGGTCCAGCTGCAGATAGCTGATGCGTACCCGTTCCTCGGTCGTGAACTCGTCCTGATTGGCCTCGTAATAGGCCTCGATTGCCTCGTCGTCGACCACGTCCGGCTGATCGAAGTCATCGACCGGGACGATGCGCCAGCTGGCGACCCGCGTCTGATTGCGCAGCCGACCATAGTCGTCCACCATCGCGTCCGCCGCGAAGCCGGTCGCCTGAATGCCACCCTGAAGCTGCGACAGAATGATGGACTGGCCAATGTCCCGTTCGAAGTCCGACGGGCTCATGCGCTGGGCGCTGAGCAGCTGGACATAGCGCTCGCGACTGAATTGCCCCGCTTCCTGAAATACCTGCATGCCGCGAATCTCGCGCATGATGCTGTCTGGGGCGGCCTTGAAGCCCGCCGAGTCAGCCGCCTGGCGCAACAGCTCCTGGCGGATCAGGGTCTCCAGCGCCTGCATGCGAATGCCTTCCTCGTCAAGCAGATCATCCGGAATCTGACCCCCGAACATGCGGGCCATCTGGTCCCGCTGGGCACGCGCCTCGCTGTGCACGTCGCGCACCTGGATCTCGCTGCCGTTCACCTCGGCCGCCACCCGCGGCGCCGCACCACCGAAGTATTCCCCAAGCCCCCAGACGGCGAAGGGAATGGTAATCAGGCCAATGATCACATAGGCGAGCCAACCGCTCGCCCGGTCGCGAATTGCTTGCAGCATGGTGGTCTCTGCGTGCTCCGGGGTCGCCCCGGCGCTCGGTGCCCGGGGGTTTCAAAATCAACAGTTGATGGTAGCAGGAGCAGCGCCCCAAGTCTCCGTCAACCCAGAGAAATCGGGGTAGCGAGGGCGAGGTCAGCGCTAAACGCGAGTCCGCCCAGAGAGCAGTGCATCCACCCGGTCGAGGTCCTCCGGCGTATCGACCCCCGGGGGGTGGGCCTCGTGGCGGCGCCCGACCTGGATCCAGGCGCCCATGGCCAGGGCCCGCAGCTGTTCCAGCTGTTCGAGCCGTTCCAGGCTGGCGGGTGGCTCGGCACTCATGCGGCGCAGGAAACCGGCGCGATAGGCATAGACGCCCAGATGCCGGGTCGCCTGATCCAGCGCCGGGGCGCGGCCTTCCCGATGGGCCTCGCGATCCCAGGGGATCGGGGCGCGCGAGAAATACAGGGCGCGCCCCGACGCATCGGTGACCAGCTTGACCTGGTTCGGGTCCGCCAGGTCCTCGGGGCGCCGGATCGGTACGCCGAAGGTCGCCATGTCTGCTTCCGGCGTGTCGGCCAGCAGGCGGGCCAGATCATCCAGCAGCGGCCCCGGGGTCAGCGGTTCGTCGCCCTGCAGATTGACCACGATGGATTCGTCGCCCCAGCCCTCGGCGGCCGCCACCGCCGCGATGCGGTCGGTACCGGAGGGCAGACCGGCATCGGTGGCAAACGCCTCGACCCCGCACTGGCGCGCGACATCAAGGATGCGCTGGTCGTCCGC
This sequence comes from Thioalkalivibrio sp. ARh3, assembly GCF_000377265.1. Classification (NCBI taxonomy): domain Bacteria; kingdom Pseudomonadati; phylum Pseudomonadota; class Gammaproteobacteria; order Chromatiales; family Ectothiorhodospiraceae; genus Thioalkalivibrio; species Thioalkalivibrio sp. ARh3. Next base: position 57,289 of record NZ_KB897951.1, on the reverse strand, counting down.
TGCCACGACTACCCGTGTGGCCCGGCTCTCCTTGGCCCGGGCGATCGCATGCGCGATCAAGGGCCGTCCGGCGACCGCAGCCAGAGGCTTGCCCGGCAGCCGGCTGGAGGCCATCCGGGACGGGATCACGACATGGAAGGCAGCCATGGAAAGTCAGGCGTCGCGCCAGCGCTCCTTCTCCTCGTCCGACAGCACGCGGGCCTCGTCCTCCAGCATCACCGGAATGTCGTCGCGGATCGGGTAGGCCAGACCCGCGGAGACCGAGATCAGCTCCTGGTTCTCGCGGTCGTACTTGAGCGGGCCCTTGGTCACCGGGCAGACGAGAATATCGAGCAGACGCTTGTCCATTTAATACCCCAATAGTAGTTGCGACGCGGTCAGATCAGCGCCTTCTTGATTCGGGCGACCGTTTCCAGACGGGCCAGCAAAGCCGACTCGAAGGTAGACGGCACGCGGGCCGCAATCGGCCAGTACCAGTGATTCTCCTGCGCGAACGTCCGGCATTTTACGGCATCCTTCTCGGTCATCAGAACCGGCAGACCGTCATCGAAGCGAATCTGGTGCGGACGAAAGCGGTGGTGGTCCGGAAACGGGTGCCGGATAATGTCGATCTGGGCCGCCTCGAGCATGCGGAAGAAGCGCTCCGGGTCGGCAATACCGGCGACCGCATGGGCATCGCGACGGGCAAAGCGATGCGGCTTGTAGCCCTCGCCATATCCATCCACGCGCTGCAGGCGACTGGCCGGTACCAGCTCCATCGAAAACTCGCCAGGCCCGGGCTCGCCCCCGGTCACCAGCACGAAATCCGCCCGCTCGCGCGCCGACCGGGGCTCGCGCAACGGCCCGGAGGGCAGGCACAGACCGTTGCCCAGCCGGCGCTTGCCGTCGATCATCAGGATGGTGATGTCACGCGGCAGCCGGTGATGCTGCATCCCGTCGTCGGCGATGACCACGTCCACACCCTGGTCGGTCAGCGCCCGCGCCCCACGCACCCGATCGCGGTCGACCTGTACCGGGACCCCGGTGCGCTGTGCGATCAGCAGGGGTTCGTCTCCGACCACCACGGGGTCGGAAAGCGGTGTCACCCGAATCCCCGAGACATCCCCGCGCCCGCCGTAGCCCCGGCTGACGATCCCCGGCCGATACCCGGCATCCGCCAGCCGCTTCGCCAGCCATATCGTCATCGGGGTCTTGCCACTGCCACCGACAGTCAGGTTACCGACCACGATCACGGCCTTGGCCGGGATCGTGATGCCCCGCCTTGCCTGCTCCAGCCGGTGGCGATTCCACTCGACAAGCCCGGCATAGGCCAGCGACAGCGGATACATCGCCGCCGCGAACGGCCCGCGCTGGCACCACTGATCCCAGATTCGGGCACCCAGCCACGCCTTGAACCGGCCCATGGCTACCAGTCCCAGACCCGCCGCAGCACGGCATCGAAATTAGTATCCACCTGACGGCGCTCCTCCCAGAAGCGCCGTCGGGCCGCATCGCCCTGCTGGCGCCGGGAGGCGGGGTCGTCACGCAGACGCGCCCAGGCCTCCAGCACGGCGGACGCACCCTCCAGCACCGGGCATGGCACCTCGGCGGCCGGCACCTCTCCCAGACTCACGGCCGCGCCCCCCGCAAGCCCCTGCCAGAGGGCCTGACGGTCGGGCGCGGCCAGGTGTACCGCATGCGCGGCGCTGGCCGCGGCCGCAAACCAGCGCCGGTCATCCAGATGCAGGACGGTCCCCGGCGCCAGTGCCGATCGATCCCAGTCCGAGACCCGCAGCCCGGCCCCCGGGAGATCGCGCGCGGTCGCCGCCGCCCCGCCCCGGCGACTGGCCAGCAGGATATCGGTCGCCCCCATGCCGGATGCCTCCCAGGCCGCGCGCCATGCGGTCCACTGGTCGTCACGTCCATGCCACCACCACAGCCGCTGCACCTCCCCGCCGACCAGGGCGCGCAGGACCACGTCCGCCTGGGCCTCGACAAAACGGGCCTGAGGGTCGGCAGCCGCCAGGACATCGGTCGCCGCACCCTCGCCCCAGCTCGTCGGTGCGTCCAGGGGCCAGCACTGCTCCACTGGCCGCGCGGGTTGCCACTGCGGGGGGCGCGTATTAACTGCGATCACCGGGCACCGGGCCTGTGCCAGCAGGCTGCGCGGGGCATGGCCTCCGGCCAGGAGGATACCGTGGGGCTGGAAGCGATCCAGGACACGGCGCACCACGCGCGGGCGATCGCACGGGCCGTAGCCCACCCCGACCTTCCTGAACGGCTGCATGTGGCGCTCGAACAGCTCGGGATAGTCCTGCTCGAAGGTCAGCACGATGCGCACGTCGTGGCGCTTGTCGCGCACCGCGCCCAGAAGCTCGATACCCAGACGCACATCCTCGGGGGTGCCACCGGCCTTGATCCAGACCAGGCGCCCGCGCTCGGCGGGCGCGCTCAGAAAGCCGCGGCGCGCCCGGGCCCGTGCACCGTTGCCCTGGCGATAGTCGCGCCAGACGGCACGCCAGACCGGCAGCGGGCGATCACCGTAGCCCGCTGCCTCATCCCCCATGCGCAGCCCCGGAGGCGGCATGTTCGCGCGGGCCCTCAGTCATCGTCGCCGCGCTCGCCCAGGGTCGCGATCGAGACCGAGGTAATGCCCAGGCGCCCGACCACGTCCAGCGCGCGCACCACCGACTGATGCGACGCATTGGCGTCGGCACGGATCAGCACGGGGTCGTCCTCGCGGCCCTCGCGCGCCTCGGACAGCACGCGCTCCAGGGTCTCGGCGCGACGGTTGACCAGCTCCTGGCCGTTGACGAAGTAGTTGCCGTCGGCATCCACCACGATATCCAGCCAGGCCCGCTCGACCGCCTCCGCCTCACGGTCGGCCGAGGGCAGGGTCAGTTCGATGTCCGCGTGCTGATCGAAGGTGGTCGAGACCATGAAGAAGATCAGCAGCAGGAAGACGACATCGATCAGCGGCGTCAGATTGACGCCGGGCTCTTCCTGGCGGGTCTTCCTGCGGAAGTTCACGCCGTGGCCTCGATTTCGGTGCTGCCCGTTCCGCGCTCGCCGTGGATCACCTCGACCAGCTTGGTCGCTTCCTGCTCCATCTCCAGCACCAGTTCGTCGATACGGCCCCGGAAATAGCGGTGGAAGGCCAGCGCCGGGATCGCCACGCCGATGCCGGTGGCGGTGGTGATCAGGGCCTGGGAAATGCCCCCGGCCAGATCGCGCGGGCTGCCGACACCGATCTCGGTGATTACGGTGAAGACCTCGATCATCCCGACCACGGTCCCCAGCAGGCCCAGCAGCGGAGTGATCATCGCGATGGTGCCCAGTGTATTCATGTAGCGCTCGAGTTCGTGCGCCACCCGGCGGCCGGCCTCCTCGATGCTCTCCTGGGTGATCTGGCGCGCGCGGTCATGGGTCGCCAGGCCGGCAGCCAGCACGGCGCCCAGAGGCGAGCCCCCCCGGATGCGCTGGATGTCCTCCAGAGTCAGCCCCTGCATGCGCATCTGCTCCCAGATCGTGCCGAGCAGGCGCGGCGGGACCACGCGCGAGCGCCGCAGCGTCCACAGGCGTTCCAGCACAATGGCCACTGCGAGTACGGAACACAGCAGGATCGGCAGCATCAGCCAGCCGCCCGCCTGTACGATCTCCAGCATTCGGTCTCTCCCTCTTGGCTCGTCGGGCCGGCGCGTCAGTCGCGCCGGAACACGGCCATGGATTCCACATGGGCGGTATGCGGGAACATGTCCATGATCCCGGCCCGCTCCAGGCGATAGCCATGATGATGCACCAGGCGCTCGGCGTCACGGGCGAGCGTGGCCGGGTTGCAGGAAACATAGACCATGCGCTCGATGCGCTGCGGCGCCAGCGCCTCGATCACCGCGGCCGCGCCGGTGCGCGGCGGGTCCAGCAGCACGCGGTCATGGCGCTCGCCCAGCCAGCCGGCATCTTTAAGCGCGTCCACGTCGTCCAGGTCGGCGCGTTCGTAGCGGGTGTTGGCAATGCCCTGGTCGCGGGCATTGGCGCGCGCCCGTGCCAGCATCGCGTCGTCCACCTCAACGCCCACCACTTCGCCGGCCACCTCGCCGTTCGTCACGCTGCGTGCCAGCGGCAGGGTGAAATTGCCCAGCCCGCAGAACAGATCCAGCACCCGCTGGCCGGGCTGCAGGTCCAGCGCGGCCAGCGCCTGCGGGACCATCTTGCGGTTGATCCCGGCATGCACCTGGATGAAGTCCGTGGGCATGAACGGGACCGACACGCCGTAGTCCGGATGGCGATAGACCAGCGGCTCGATCGGCCCGGCCAGCGGTTCCACCGTCTCCGGGCCGCCAGGCTGCAGATACACCTGAATGCCCTCGGCCTCCGCCCAGTCGGACAGCCGGGCGCTGTCCGCCTCCGACAGCGGATCCAGGTTGCGGAAGATCAGCGCCACACGCTCGTCATCATCCACCGCCACCTCGATCTGCGGCAGGCGGTCGCGCGCCTCGAGGCCACCGATCAGCTCGCGCAGGTCCCGGATGCGCTGCCCCACGGCCGGGTGCAGCACCTCGCAGTGGGTCATCTCGGCCAGATACGGGCTGCCGCGCTCGCGAAAGCCGACCAGTACCCCGCCCTTCTTGGGCACGTACTTCGCCCCCAGCCGCGCGGTGCGCCGGTAGCCGAGGGTGGTGTCGGTCAGCGGCTCGAAACGGGCCTCGGGGGTCACGTGGCCGATGCGCTCGAGGGCATCGAACAGGGCCTGCTCCTTGATCGCGCGCTGGGTCTCGATCGACGCGTGCTGTAGCTTGCAGCCGCCACACAGGCCGAAGAACTCGCAGGGCGGCTCCACCCGACCCGGCGCGGCCTCCAGCACCTCGACCACCTCGGCACTGTCGAAGCGCCGCTTGCGCCCGGTCTGCACGGCCATTACCCGCTCGCCCTTCAGCGCCCCATGGATGAAGCAGGCCTTGCCATCGCGGCGGATCACGCCCTGGCCATCCAGCGTGACCTCCTCGATGGTGGCCTCGAACGGGGTCTTGTCAATGCGTGCCATCAGTCCGTGCGGCCGGCCGACTGCCAGGCGTCGAGGAATTCCCGGTGGTGGGCGGCACCGCTGGCCTCCAGGTATTCGGCCAGCTGCTGCTGGCGGCTGGCCAGGGCTGTGTCGGTCAGGTTGCCGCGCATGTACTCGAAGCGCAGCCAGACCAGATAGGTGTTCAGCACGTCGTGCTCCACATAGTCGTGGATCTCGGCCTGCCGGCCATCACGCCAGGCCGGCCAGACCTGCGAGCCGTCCATGCCCAGCTTGCCGGGGAAGCCGAGCAGGCTCGCCATCATGTCGAGGCTGGTGACCGCGCGCCCCTGGAACCCGGCCAGCACGTCCATCAGGTCCACATGGCGCCAGTGGAAGCGCGACAGGTAGTTGTTGTAGCGAAACTCGCGGTCGTCGTCGCCCTGCTCCCAGTAGCGCGGGGCCTGTACGCCGTTGACCAGTGCGCGGTAGTGCAGCACCGGCAGGTCGAAGCCGCCGCCGTTCCAGCTGACCAGCTGCGGCGTGCGCTTGTCGATCACGTCGAAGAACTGGCGCAGCAGCTCGGCCTCGGTCGGCGCCTGGCCGTCCTCGCCCTCGCGCCCGAAGGCGGAGAGTTTCAGCGCGTCGCCCCCCTGGTAGAGCACGCCGATGGAGACGATGCGGTGCAGCGGGTGCTTCAGGAATTCCGTGCCGGCCTGCGCGCGGCGCAGGGCGAACAGCGCCTCGGCCACCTCGTGATCGCTCAGGCCGTCGAAGTCGTGCAGGCGCCGGGCGCCGTCGATGTCGGGGACGGTCTCGAGATCGAAGATCAGGAGCGGGGCACTCATGCGGGAAACACGCCGGTGGAAATGTAGCGGTCGCCGCGGTCACAGATGATCGCGACGAAGGTGCCGCCCTCGGTCGCAGCCGCCAGCTTCAGGGCCGCGGCCACGGAACCACCGGACGACACCCCGGCGAAGATGCCCTCCTCGGCGGCCAGCCGGCGCATGGTGTCCTCGGCCTCCGTCTGGGTCACGTCCACGGTCTGATCGACCCGCGAGGCCTCGAAGATGGTCGGCAGGTACGCCTCCGGCCAGCGCCGGATGCCGGGGATGGACGATCCCTCGGTGGGCTGCACGCCGACGATCTGCACACTGGGGTCGCGCTCCTTCAGATAGCGCGACACGCCCATGATGGTGCCGGTGGTCCCCATGGCCGAGACGAAGTGGGTTACCGTGCCCTCGGTGTCGCGCCAGATCTCCGGGCCGGTGCCGATGTAGTGGGCGTCCGGGTTGTCCGGGTTGCCGAACTGGTTCAGCACCCGGCCCTTGCCCTCGGCCTCCATGCGGTCGGCCAGATCGCGCGCGCCTTCCATGCTCTCCTCGCGCGAGACCAGCACCAGCTCGGCGCCAAAGGCCTTCATCGAGGCGCGGCGCTCGGCGGACATGTTGTCCGGCATCACCAGGATCATGCGATAGCCCTTCATCGCCGCGACCATCGCCAGCGCGATACCGGTATTGCCGCTGGTCGCCTCGATCAGGGTGTCGCCGGGCTGGATGTCCCCACGGCGCTCGGCCGCCTGGATCATGTTCAGCGCGGGCCGGTCCTTGACCGAACCGGCGGGATTGTTGCCCTCGAGCTTCACCAGCACCGTGGACGGCAGGTCCGCCGCCATGCGCTGCAGGCGCACCAGCGGCGTGTTGCCGACAAAGTGCTCGAGGGTCGGGAAGGATTCCGGGTGCAGACGTTTCTTCATGCGCGCAGAGTATAACGACCGGGCCCCGTCCCTGCCCACGCATGCGACGGTCCGGTGCCGGGGCTTCCCATGGCGATTGCTTCGTCGCGTTGCTCCTCGCAATGACGCGAAGGGGGCATCGTCCTCGCGAGACCCCGCCGGGGGGCCCGGCAACTTCCGTCCGGAACCACCGGAACCGAATTTCGGGCGCCCCGCAAGCTTCAGGCGATTGCTTCGTCGCTTGGCTCCTCGCAATGACACCAAGAGGGCACCGTCATCGCGAGGAGCGGAGCGACGTGGCGATCTCCACGCGGACTCCGGCGTGAGTCCGGGTGAACGCCGGAGTTGCGCCCTGAGATTACTCGCCGCGCTCGGCCTGCGGTCGTTCAACGCGCTTCGCGCTTTTGTGTCGCGACCCCTCCGGGCCTCGCAATGACGTCGGAAAAGAATACTGTCATCGCGAGGCGCGCAGTGCCGTGGCGATCGGTGTGACCAGGCCACCTGCGCAAGCCCGTCTCGCAACCTCCCGGCTTCCGGCCTAAGATCCAGTCATGCTCGTATTGCTGGAATACCTGGTCGTCACCTTCCTGGCGGTGTTCGTGATCGTGAACCCGCTGACGACGGCATTCATCTTCACGGCAATGCTGCCACGCGCCTCGGAGGAGAAGCGCCGGGCGATCGCGATGCGCTCGGTGAAGGTAGCCACCTCCTTGCTGTTCGCGTTTGCCCTGCTGGGCGGGGTGATCTTCCAGCTGTTCGGCATCACCCTGGCCGCGTTTCGCATCGCGGGCGGCATCATCCTGTTCGGCATCGCGATCGGCATGATCCGGCAGAAAGGGGCGACCGAAAAGGAGACCGCCGAGGAGGTCAAGGCCGACAAGGGGCAGGTGACCGAGGACATCTCGGTCATCCCGCTGGCGATCCCGTTCATGAGCGGCCCGGGCGCGATCGCCACGGTAATGATCCTGACCAGCGAGGCCCCGACGGTCTACCACACGGGGCTCGTGTTCCTCGGCGTGCTGGCCTGCATGGTCGCCTGCTACTACGCGATGATCTATTCGCGCTACATCGTCCAGTACCTGGGCGACACCGGGAAGGACATCCTGACCAAGGTCTTCGGCCTGATCCTCGCAGTACTGGCCGTGCAGTTCGTGATCAACGGCATCAGCGATGCCGCGATCGGCTTCATGCTGGACACCGAGTTGCTGGACGAAACCGAGGTGGAGGACCCGCGCATCCCGGCGCGTGACCAAGACTAGTCGGCCACTCGTACCGGCCCACTCAAGCCGTCCGGGTTGCCCGAGCGCGCTGCGGGAGACGCACCGGGATCGAGGCCAGCAGCGCGGCCACGAACAGGAACAGACAGAACAGGATTGCGTTGGCCAGGCCCAGCCAGGCCTGCAGCAGGCCGATCCCGGCGAGGCCAAAGATCGCGGCCGCGCGCGCCGACAGGGCCCAGAACCCGAACCAGCGCCCGGCCTCGCGCACCGGGACCATCATGCCCACCAGCGCGCGCCCGGCCGACTGCGCGGACCCCAGACAAAGACCGGCAAGGATGCCGACCCCGAGAAACACCATCTGCGCCTCCACCGGATGGCCAAGCAGCGCGCTCAACCACTGCGCGATGGTCGTGGTACCGAAGATTGCCAGCACCGCCAGCGCCCACAGCGCCAGGGTGATGCGGTAGATACGCACCGGGCCAACCCGGTCCATCAGGAAGCCAAAACCGATCGCACCGATGATCGCCGTGATCTGAGTGATCACGAACATCGCGATGCGCACGGGCTCGTCCCACTCGATCACCTGCGCGCCGTAAATGAACGTGAAGGAAATGATGATGAAGATCCCGGCCATCATGAAGAAGATGGACACATACAGCGCGCGCAGCTCGCGGCGCTGACCCAGCGTAACCAGCGACTCGCGCACCCGGCGCCAGCCAAGCCCCAGCTGCAGCCGTCGGCGCATGCGCCGGCGTGTGCCGCGCTCCTTCAGGAACAGGAAGGTCGGGATCGCCGAGAGCAGGAAGAAGGCCGCGGCGAACGGCCCCACCCAGCGGATGCGCTCGAAGTTCCCCTCGCTGACCTCGCCCAGGAGCCCCAGGGCGAAGGCGGTGGCGACCAGCCCGCCGAGATACCCCATGCCCCAGCCAAGCCCCGAGATCCAGCCAAGCTTCTCCGGCGGCCCGAGGCTGGGCAGGAAGCTGGCGATAAAGGACTCGCCGATCGCGTAGCCGAAGTTGGAGGCGATGATCAGCGCCATACCGAAGATCACCAGCCCCGGCTCGACGAAGTACAGCAGGCCAGTGGTCACCACGGTCAGCATCCAGGAGGCCATCAGGAAGCGCTTGCGCGAGGCTGTGGCGTCCATCACCGCACCGGCAAACGGTGCGGCGATCACCACCATCGCGTAGCTGGTCGCCAGTGCAAAACTCCACAGGAAATTGCCCAGGCGGTAGTCGGGCCCGTCGCCGACGATAATGCGAGTAAACAGATCGCCGAAGATCACGGTGATGATCAGCAGCGTGTAGGCCTGGTTGGCGAAGTCGAACATCGCCCAGCCGAAGATCTCGCGGCGCGGGGCGGGGGCATCGACGGGGTGACGCCGGATCAGCGGCATAGGGGACCAGAGGTCATGGTTTGGCGCATCCTAACGCGAATCCATTCGACAGTTTTTGAGCTTACGGCCGGATGGTGTAGGCCCCGCCGTCGAACTCGACCTCGAAGGCGTCCAGGAACGCCTGGCCCAGCCGCGACCGCGGCAGGTCGTCGTCCGCAAGGACGATCACCGGCACGTCATCGCGGGCCAGATGCCCCAGCTGCAGGCGATCAACGCGCAATGAGTACCCCGTCACTATCCCGCGTGCGCGTTCGACCCGGACCGACTCCCCACGGTCGGGATCCAGGCCCGAGCGCCGGGCATCGCGCTCGCGCAGCAGTACCGACTCGCCCTCGGGATCGATCACGAACGTCACCGCCTGGCCATTGACCCCGCCGGTAACCGCGTGCTCGCCCGCCGAATCCCGATGTACGGTGACCCCGGCGCCACGCCGATCGGACTGGGGGGCACCGGCGCCGCGGGGGCGCCGTTCTACCTGCAGTTCGCGGCGATCGCCGTCGCGCTCGACCACCGCCCCACTGCCGGAGATGCGCAGCACCCGCACCCCGCCCGGCCCGATCTCCCCCTCGCCGACCAGGGCGCGCTCGCCGTCGATCGACAGCACGACCTGATTGCCGAACACGGCATGCAGCTGCCAGTCCTCCGCCGCGACCGGCGCGGCGAGCAGACAAAGCACAATGATGACGGCGATGTGTGGCATGCCCCGGTTATACCCTGACCGCCTGAATCGCACCAGAACGGCTTCTTCCTGCATCACGCGATGCCGACGCTTGCTACCATCGGGAGACATTCTTTGCGGAGCCCCGCATGTCCGCCACTGTCCCCACCGCCACGGCGCCCACCCGGGCGCCGGCCACCGCCGCCCGCCAGCTGTTCACGCTGGTGCTCCTGCTGATCGGCCTGTGGCTTTTGCACCTGAACCTGCGCGTGGCGCCCGAGGCGGTGATCCTGGCCCTGTGGATCGGGGCGACCCTGCTGATCGGCTACGGCGGCTTTCGCCGCCACCGGCTGCGCCGAGCCGCCTTTCTGCGCGGCTACCTGGATGCGGGCAGCCCGTGGAGCGAACGCCTGCGCGGGGGCCCGTTGATGGCGCTGCGTCACCTGCTTGTGGGTGCCCTGCTGGGCGGGCTTCTGGTGCTGGCGCTGGCCCGCATCCAGACCCCGGCGGTGTGGGCGGTCCTGGTCGCGGGCGCGCTGGCACTGGTCGTACTGGAGGCCGCCTTGGCCCGTCTGGTCGCCGGTCATGCGCATCCGCGGCTGGCCCCGGAGCTGGCCCGGCGCGGCGCCTTGTGGATCACCGGCGTCGGGATGACGCTGGCTTTGCTGGTGCTGGCCCTGCGTGGCTGGTATCCGGATCTGTCCGGCACCTCACTGGAACAGGTGATCTGGTTCATGGTGGAACACGAGGGGGCCCGCAGCGCCGTACTGGAAGTGGGGCTGCAGCTGGCCGCGGCCCAGGACGGGCTGCGCCTGTGGCTCGGCCAGCAGTGGCTGCCGCCCGGCGCCCAGCCACTGCCGGTGCTGGTGGCCTGGTCGCTTCTGCTGATCGAACAGGCATTCCTGGCGGTCGGTTTCCTGCTGCTGGCCAATGGTCTGTTCCCGCCCCGCGATCCCGGCGATGAGCCCGCGCAACCGTAGGCTCCTGCGGACTCTGGTCTGGTTCGCGCTGACCGCCCTCGCGGCGGCCGCATTCCTGGCCCAGGTCGATCTCCACGAAGCACGCCAGTGGGATGACCAGGCGCATGTCGAACTAGAGTTCGAGGGCGAGCGCTATCGGCTCGACCGCGACCGACTGAGCCGCCTGGAGCGCTTCTCGCTGGAGTGGCTGGAGGCCGGAGACGAGCAGGTCCGAAGCCAGTGGCAGACCCGAATCGATCACCAACTGGACCGGCACTTCCAGACCCTGCACGACCGCGTGCCCGAGGTCGCGGACTGGTACTTCTCGCTGGGCGCGGAATATCAGCGCCTGTTGCTCCGCGGTGCCCAGTGGCTGGGCACGGCCGAAGACGACGCGGCCACACGGGCCCTGCGCGACCGGCTCCTGCCGGAAGACCTCTGGGACGGCCCCCTGCAGGCGCTGGCCGAACGGGCGCAATGGGGCCTGGACGAGGATCAGCGCAAGGTCCGGGATGCCTGGCGCATCGCCCTGACGCGCGAGATGGCCGACGCCCGCGTACCCGCCACGCCGGCCGCCCTGCAGTCCCCGATCGAACAGCACGCGCGCATCGAACGGGCCCAGCAACTGGCCCGCGCTATGGATGCGGATCTCGCCCGACTGGAACAGCGCGCGGGCCTGGCGGCCACGGCCGCCGCCGGGACCGGGCTGGCCACCCCGCTGATCGCCCGTGCGGTGCAGGCCCGGCTGGCGGCCCAGGCCGCGCGCAGTGGCGCCGCGGCACTGACCCGGGCCGGGCGCGCGGGGGCCCTGGGCGCGGGGGTCTGTGCCTGGAGCGGCCCGGTCTCGCTCGGCTGCGGGATCGCGGCCGCCGGCGCGGCCTGGGTCGGGACCGACTGGGTGCTGCTACGCATCGACGAGGCGCGCCACCGCGAGGATCTCGAGGCCGCCCTGCACGAGGCCCTGCACGCCCTGCACACCGAGACCCGCCTAACCTGGCAGCAGTCCATCGCCGAGCATGTCGAGGCACGCCACGCGGCCAGCCGCGAATCGATCGACAAGACCTTCCAGCCGTGGAAGGCGGCCCTGAATCCGTGAACCCGGGCACCCGTTGCACCCCCGGCAACCCCGTCGCGCCTGCGGCGTCTCGGCAGCGGGCGGGGCCTGCGTTACACTCCGCGCACCGAATTGACGCGCCCGCACCCTCGACATGAACACGACCCCCGCCCGCCGCAAGACCGTCCCCGTTCGCATCGGCCACGTCACCGTCGGTGGCGATTCCCCGGTGATGGTGCAGTCGATGACCAACACCGACACCGCCGATGCCCTGCGCACCGCCGTGCAGGTGGCGGAGCTGGCGCGCGCCGGCTCCGAGGTCGTGCGCATCACGGTGAATTCCGAGGACGCGGCGAAGGCGGTGCCGGAGATCCGCGAGCGGCTGGAGGCCATGGGGCTGGACGTGCCGCTGGTCGGGGACTTCCACTTCAATGGGCACAAGCTGCTGACCAAGTACCCGGAGTGCGCCGAGGCACTGGCCAAGCTGCGCATCAATCCCGGCAATGTCGGCCGCGGCTCCAAGCGGGACGCCCAGTACGCCGCGATGATCGAGACCGCGATCCGCTACGACAAGCCGGTGCGCATCGGCGTGAACTGGGGCAGCCTGGACCAGGCCCTGCTCGCGCGGATGATGGACGAGAACAGCCAGCGCGCCGAGCCGGCCGCACCCGAGGCCGTGATGCAGGAGGCGCTGATCGCCTCGGCACTGGAGAGCGCGGCCGCGGCCGAGCGCATCGGCCTGCCGCATGACCGCATCATCCTCTCGGCCAAGGTCAGCGGCGTGCAGCCGCTGATCAGCGTCTACCAGGACCTGGCCGCGCGCTGCGACTACCCGCTGCACCTCGGGCTGACCGAGGCCGGCATGGGCGCGAAGGGCATCGTCGCCTCCACCGCCGCGCTGGCCGTGCTGCTGCAGCAGGGGATCGGCGACACCATCCGTATCTCGCTGACCCCGGAACCCGGCGGCGACCGTACCCAGGAGGTCCTGGTGGCCCAGGAGATCCTGCAGAGCATGGGGCTGCGCAGCTTTCTGCCGTCGGTGGTCGCCTGCCCCGGCTGCGGGCGTACCTCCAGCGAGTACTTCCAGCACCTGGCGCAGGACATCCAGTCCTACATCCGCCAGCAGATGCCCAGCTGGAAGCAGCAGTACCCGGGTGTGGAAGAGATGACCGTCGCGGTGATGGGCTGCGTGGTCAACGGCCCCGGCGAGAGCAAGCACGCCAACATCGGCATCTCCCTGCCCGGCACCGGCGAGCAGCCGGTGGCCCCGGTCTACGAGGACGGCGAGAAGACCGTGACGCTCAAGGGCGAACGCATCGCCGAGGAATTCCAGGCCCGCGTCGAGGCCTATATCGAACGCCGCTACGGCCAGACCGCCTGACGCGGCACCCGTACGGCCTCATCCCGGCCGCAGCGAAGCGAAGGGCCGGGATCCCCGGCGTTTAACCTAGACCACAGATCCCGGATCACCGCTGCGCGGCGGCGTCCGGGATGGCCCTGCAGACGCAACGCACGTCAGGGCATCAGAAGTGAACGCTGTAACCGCCCACCAGCAGGTGCTGCGCACCGCTCTCGTCGCGAGAGGCGTAGGTCAGCGAGAAAGTGCCGAAGTCGGTCGCGTGCGCCGCGCCCAGCTCCCAGAACTTCGCACCGTTGTCGTCAGCCGGATCGTCATAGCCCACCCCGCCGAAGAGCTCGGTGCGTGGAGCGACCTCGTGCCCGGCGCCGGCGAACCACACGCGGCTGCCCTCGGCGTCACGGTCATCAGCGTGCGCGACATACGCCACCTCGGCGAACAGCGGCCCCCAGTCGGCGCCCAGGAACAGCTCGCCCTCGTCTTCGTCCTTCAGACTGGAGTGGTGGGAGTACTCGTAGCCGAACTCGATGCCGATCGGCCCGGCATCGAAGCCATAGCCGACGAACGGGACGATCTCGGTGCCACGGCCACTGCCAAGGCTGGAGGCCTGCACACCGGTGAACACGCCGGTGGGGAAGCCCAGCTCGAAGCCCCCCTGCACCACCGGGTCGTTGTCGGATTTGGAGGCACCGTCGTCGATGTAGTCGGTGAACACGCCGATGTTGAATTCGGCCTCGGTGGCTTGAGTGGCCGGCACACCGAAGGCGAAGACTCCGGCCACGGTGGCGGCCAGCACGCCGCGATGGAAGTTGCGATGGTTCATGTCGATTCCTCTTTGCTCAATCGTTCTTTGCAGGCGTGTTGCCGGATTCTGTCTCCGGCAACATGACTCGGGTTCCCCGGCATTCAGGCCGGCATGTGCGCACTCAGCAGCCAGGCAGCCATGCCGAAGTACACAGCCAGACCGGTAAAATCCTTGATAGTGGTGATGAACGGATCCGCGCCCGGTGCATGGTCCACTCCGATCTTCAGCAGTACCCAGGGCAGCAGGAAGCCCAGGATCGAGGCGGTGAACACCGAGAAAAACAGCGCCGTGCCGACCACGAATCCCAGCTGCGGGATATCATTCGGCGCACCCTGCCAAAAGTAGGCGATGGTCCCGGCGAGCACGGCCATGATCACCCCCATCGCCAGGCCCACGCCCCCCTCGCGCACCAGGTGGTGGCGAAAGAAACGCCCCAGATTGATATGCCCCAGGGCAAGCCCGCGGGCGAAGATCGTGGTCGACTGCGTACCCACGTTGCCGCCCATATCCATCACCAGAGGGATGAAGATGGCCAGCGCGACCACCGCCGCCAGCGTGTCCTCGAAGAAGTCGATCACCCCGCCCACGGCCAGACCGCCGGCCAGCGTCACCATCAGGAAGGCCATGCGTACCTTGACCGCATAGCCGATCCCGCCGGAGGTCAGCTTCTCCGAGCGCACGACATCCTTCTGGTGCAGCAGGTCGCCGATCCCGGCCTTCTTGTAGAAGTCCTCCGAGGTGTCTTCCTCGAGCACGTCCATCGCGTCGTCGATGCGCAGCACCCCCACCAGCACGCCGTCGGCATCCACCACCGGCAGATACGGCAGATCCGTGCGCTGCAGCAGGCGGGCGGCCTCGACCTTGTCGCCGTCGGGCGTGGTGTAGAAGTCCTCCAGTTCGATCAGATCCCCAACCGTCTGGCCGGACTCCGCGCGGAACATCCGGCCCAGGCGCACCAGCCCCTGGTAGTGGTGGTCGCGATCGGTAATCAGCAGCGCCGCCCCGATATCGTCCGGCATATTGCGATCGTCGCGCAGGCGGGCAGTGACCTCGCCGACGGTCTCTTCCGGGGTCACCCAGAACACCGGGCGACGCATCACACGGGCCACGGTGTCTTCGTCCTGACGCCACAGGGCGCGCACCTTGTCGCGCTTCGCTCCGGGGAGGGCATCCAGGAGATCGTCCGCCAGGGACTTGCCAACCAGCGTCAGAGACCGCGCCAGGGTGTAGGCCGGCAGGGCCTGCACCAGCTCGCGGGCCTCCGGCTCGGGCATATGCTCGAACAGGATCGCCTGTTCTTCGTCGTCCATCGCCAGGAAGATGGCGCGACGCTCATTGGTGTCCACACCCTCGAGGATTACCAAGCGGGAACGCGGGTCCAGTTCCGACAGGCGGTTGGCGGTGATGGCCGGGACCGGATGGATCACCTCGTCGCGGGCAGCACCCACGTCACCGGCATGAATCATTTCCAGAATCTTGTCGTTCATTGCAATGCTCCTTGTGCTTAAAAAAATAAAAAACGCACGCGGGGCATTACAAAAGACAAAAGAATCCCGTGACCGCTGGTGGCGGTCTTTTACAAAACCCCCATCAGCGAGACGAACACACTTTTCCTTTTCTCACTGCCCCGCAGTGATATTCCGGATCTAGACCCGGGGTCGTCGTCTTCAGGCGCTGGCATGGCGACCTCCTGCTGGTTGCTGGTTCAGGCTTCTTCCGTTACGCGCACAGAAATACACGCATCGGCCCTGGCTAGGGAGACGCTGATTTAATCACACGTCTCCCTAAGGGCAGAGGCGGAACATCATCGAACGGCATGGGGCAGCGCGCCACGCGCAAGGGCGGGCGCAGCACGGGCTTGGGGGCTGGGGAAACGCCCGCGAGGGACGCTAGGGGGAAGGCGTTCTGTCACCCCCCGGAGTCACGCATATCGCTGACACCGGGGGACACCACCGCATTACCGGGTGGCGGGACCCCGCTGGCAACGATATGCACGCTCGTACCGGCCACCGGCCCGACGCTCATGCATCCATCGACAACAGTCCATTGACAGACCTCTGCTACTCAAGATGGGGGCGATTGTAGTGGCGTACATTCACCTTCGCAACCCCGTAAATAAAATTTCTACACGGCCTTTTGTTCAAAACGCTGGATCAGGGCTTTTAATTCGGCGGCCTCGGTCTGCATGCGCGCGCTGGCGTCGCGTGCGTGCACCGAGACCGAGCCGGTTTCGCTGGCGACATCGCGGATGGAGGTCACATTGCGGTTGATCTCCTCGGAGACCGCGCTTTGTTCCTCGACCGCCGTGGCGATCTGGGTATTCATCTCGGTGATCTGGGCGACGGCCTCGCGGATGGTGGTCAGCGAGTCGCCGGCCGCCTGGGCCTTTTCCACCCCGTCGGCCGCCCGCTCCTGACTGGCGCGCATCGCCGACATCGCCTCGCGCGCGCCAGCCTGCAGGCTCTCGATCATGTTGCGGATGGTCACCGTGGACTCGTCGGTGCGCTGCGACAGCGAGCGCACCTCGTCGGCTACCACCGCGAACCCCCGCCCGTGCTCGCCCGCACGGGCGGCCTCGATCGCGGCATTCAGCGCCAGCAGGTTGGTCTGCTCGGCAATCTCGCGGATCACGCTCAGGATCTTGTCGATCTCCTCGGTGCTGGCCTCCAGCTTGCCCAGCTTCTCCGCGGTGGATTCGACCTCGGCCGCCATGCGGTTGATCACGGCGACCGTGTCGTTTACGACCTCCTGCCCGGCCCCGGTCTCCTTCTCGGCGTGAGTGGCCGCCTCGGCCGCGCGCGCGGAATTGCCCGCCATCTCCTGGATGGTCGAGCTCATCTCGTTCATCGCGGTGGCGACCTGATCGATCTCGTTTTGCTGACGTTCCACACCCGAGGCGGTCTGGTCGACGCTGCTGGCCATCGCCTGGGCGTCACCGGCCACGGCATCGGCCTTGTCCTCGATCCGCCCCAGTACCGTGCGCAGTTTCGCCTCGTTGAAGTGCTGGATCAGCTCCAGGGAGGCACTGTCGTCTCGCCGCCCGGTATAGATCGCCTCCATCACCGGGTTGTCGAACTGCTCGCGGGCGCGATGGACCGCCTGCCGAATACCAGAGGTGAAGACCAGCGACGCCACGCCGCCGGCGACAAAGATCAGCACCAGCAGGCCGGCCAGGACTTGCGGCGAAGGGGCGAGGAATACGGCAGCCAGAGCCAGCAGGAAGCCGATAATCCACGTCCCCGCGAGACGACAGGTGAGGCCGTGGTACCAGCGCCGCGCAAAGGTCCGCCCCCGGTTGATCGCGGCATAGACCTTCTCCGCGCGGGCGACATGCTCGCGTTCCGGGATGGCCCGCACCGACTCGTAACCGGTCTTGTGGCCATGCTCGTAGGCGGGCGTTACAAAAGCGTCCACCCAGTAGTGGTCACCGTTCTTGCGCCGATTCTTGACGATACCCATCCAGGGCTGGTCCGCCTTCAGGGTCTCCCACATATTCGCGTAGGCGGCCTCCGGCATGTCCGGGTGGCGCACGATGTTGTGGGCCGATCCTTCCAGCTCCTCACAGTCGAAACCACTGACCGTCACGAAGTCATCGTTGGCATAGCGGATCCGGCCCTTCTCGTCGGTGGCCGAGATCAGGTCTCCGTGGGCCTCCAGGGAATACTCGGTCTGAGTAACGGGAAGGTTCTTGCGCATAACGGACGTTGTCCTTTTTTCCGGTGTCGGGATGGAGCGGATGTGGCGGACAGGTCGCCGCGCCATTTCGCGCGCGAACACATACGCTACATCCGATGTAACGGCCACGACCGACGAGGCTTGAGGCACCGGGAGGTACGGCCATGAAGCCGCGAAACACCTGGACCAGCGCGCCTCCGCTGGAAAGGCTAGCCGGCGATCGAGACGGCCTGCACGACTCGGCAGAAACCCTGGAACGCGCGGTCATCGAGTGCATTCTGGCGACTGCGGCGATCGGCATACACCATCCCGATCACCTGCCCCTGATCCCGCACCGGCGCATAGAAGGCATCGACCCCTCCGGTCAGGGTCTGGATCGCCTCCGGCAGCGCCACGCCCGCATAGTGGCGCCCCCACCAGGTGGGCGCGTCATCCTCCAGCACGGCCTCCAGCGGACCCAGGGCGGAGCGCTGAATCACGAAGTGACTGAATTCGGGTTCGTGCAGCGTGCCCACCATGTGTTCGGCCCGTAGCGATTCGCCGTCGCGCGCCAGCACCGCGAAGACCACTCGATTCAGGCCAAGGCCGAACTGCATCACCCGCAGCATGCGCCGCAGCCGCGACACACGGTTGGCGTCCTGCCCCAGACGAGCCACCCCCTCCTCCAGCACATCGGCGCGCGGGCAAAGCGCCAGCGGCGTACGGTGCCGGGGCCGCAGCCAGACCGACCCGGGTATCGCGGGGTCCAGGCGCTCGATGTGATACACGTCGGCGTCTTCATTGAAGCGCTCGATGATCTCCGACAGCCGGTCAGCGACGACCTTTTCGTTGACCCCGGTCAGGCCCGCCAGCAGACGCAGATCGCGATCGCCCCGTACCGTGTCCATGCCGCGCATGATCTGCCAGGCCACCGCGCTGGCGACCATGACCTCGAAGGCGCGCGGATGCGCGGCGTTGACCGCGCGCTGCGTTCCCACAACCAGTTCGGGCAGCGCCATCGCCTCGGTCATTGCACGCGACAGGTCGTCGGTCGCATAGCCCAGCGCGGTATAGCTGGCCTCGTCCGGGAGCGCATTGAGTTCCAGCATGGCGAGCAGCCGGCCCAGGCGTGGCTCGCCCGCCAGCAGCAGGCCGAGCAAACCGAGCTGGTTCAGCAAGGCTGCCAGCCCCACCTCTGCCGGCTCGGCGTCGCGCCGACGCTGTGCAACGTCCGCCGCGATCATCGCGGCCAGCCGTGACTGGGCCGCCGCCTGCCGATAGCGCTGCGGTTCGCTCACCACCTCGCCAACCGGGGGAGCCGTGCGGACTTCCTCGCAGACTTTCTGCAGGCCCAGCATGGCGATGGCATCGGGAACCGAGTGCACCTCCTGACGCAGGCCACGACGCGAGCCGTTCGCGATCAGGACGAGTCGCAATGCGAGACCGGGGTCCCGCTCTGCCCACTGACCCAGTTCCCGCAAAGGGCGCTGCACCAGGGCATCGGGTTGCGAGAAGGCTGCGTCACTGGCCTCCAGAATCGGCCAGTCGAGTCCAGCCAGGCGGCGTGCCTGGCCGCTGTAGGGCGCGTCCTCATCCTGGGACATGCTGTACCTCGCGCGGGGGAGTCGTTATCGTTATGCCCGTCACTATATCAATTGCGAAAGCGTGACCCGCATCACCTTCGCGCCATCGACAATCTCGGGGTTCCCGTTTCGTGAAGTATTTTCTTGGCATCGTCGTCGTATTCTCGTCGGTCTTCGGGGGATACTACTTTCATGGCGGCGACCTTCGGGTCATGTGGCAGCCATACGAATACTGGATCATCGGGGGTGCAGCGCTGGGGGCATTCCTGATCGCCAACCCGCCTCGGGTCGTCATCACGGTCTTCAAGTCCATCCCCAGCCTGATGAAGGGCAGCAAGTACAAGTCCGACGACTATCTCGACCTGCTGGCCCTGATGTACAAGCTCTTCACCAAGGCCCGCAAGGAAGGGCTGATGGGGGTGGAGAACGACATCGAGGAGCCGGAGAACAGCGAGCTCTTCCAGGCCCACCCTCGCGTGCTGGCCGACCACCACGCGATGGAGTTCATTACCGACTACATGCGCCTGATCATCTCCGGCAGCATGAACCCTCACGAGCTTGATGCCCTGATGGATCTGGACCTCGAGACCCACCACGAGGAGTCGCACAAGCCGGCCAACGCCGTACACCGCGTCGCGGAGGCCCTGCCCGGCTTCGGGATCGTCGCCGCGGTGCTGGGGATCGTGATGACCATGGGAAGGCTCGACGGCTCCATCGAGGAGATCGGCTCGAGCGTTGCGGCCGCGCTGGTCGGCTCATTCCTCGGGATTCTGCTGGCCTACGGCTTTGCCGGCCCCACCTCGACGGCGCTCGAGGCCCGTGCACAGGAGGAAGCCAAATTCCTGCAGTGCATCAAGGCCTGCATCCTGGCCAATGTCCAGGGCTACAGCCCGCAGGTCGCGGTCGAGTTTGGCCGCAAGACGATGGAAGGGGCCATGCGTCCGAGCTTTACCGAGCTTGAGGAGCACGTGAAGGGGGCCTGACCGCCCCCTGATCACCCCAATGGGCGTCGAGGACAAGACCCAGCCGATCATCGTCAAGAAGAAGGTGGTCAAGGGCGGCCACCATACTGGTGCGTGGAAGATCGCGTTCGCTGATTTTACCCTCGCGATGATGGGGTTCTTCCTGGTGATGTGGCTGCTCGTCGCCCTCGACGACGAGCAGCGCGCCGGCATCTCTGAATACTTCCAGAACCCCTCCGTATTCGCCGGCGACGCTGCTGCACCCGGACAGGCCCCCGGCGACGGAACCGGAGTGGATCCCTCGCTGATCGACTTCGAGGGCTTGCCCGAACTGATCCAGGACCCCGAGGCCATGGAGGCACCGATGGGGGTGGATGAAGAAACCCTGGACGAGCTGGCCGAGGCGCGGGACCGGGAGGCCCTGGAGGCGCTCCAGGAGGCGCTGGAGGAGGCCCTTGAACAGAGTCAGGCGCTTGAGCCCTACAAGGACCAGTTGCTCCTGGATATCACCCCGGAGGGGCTGCGCATCCAGATCATCGATCGCGAAAACCGGCCGATGTTCGACACGGCCAGCTCCACCCCGCAGGAGCACGCCGACGCGATCCTGCGCGAGCTGGCGAGCCTGATCAACAAGGTCCCGAATCGCATCTCGATCACCGGCCACACCGACGCCCGCCCCCTGCTGCGCCCGGACTATTCCAACTGGGAGCTCTCGGCCGACCGTGCCAATGCCGCACGCCGCGCCCTGATCGCGGGGGGCGCCGAGGCGGAACAGGTCGCGCGGGTCGTCGGGCTGGCCGACAGCGTGCCGTTCGACCGCGACGACCCGGAGGCGGCCATCAACCGGCGCATCTCGATCATCGTCCTCAACCAGGAGGCCGAGGAGGCCATGCGCCAGAGCCTCGAGGGCGAGGCCTACGCGCCGGACTCCGGCGCCCTCCCGGACAGCGAGAGCCAGAACGGGGACTACCCTCAGCCCATCGACGGTACCGAATCTAGCGACACCTGAGCGCTGTCAGAGCCGCCGTCACGGCGTTCGCCCCACTCTCGCCCTGTCCTGTGCTGCCCATAGCGACGACGCTCCGTCCGCGCACCGGACTCAAACCGCGCCACGCCCCCCCGAGAAGCCCTCTGTCCCTCACACCACGAATCCGCCCCGCGCCGGGACACTGGACGGGGCTGAGGCGTGGGCTTGGCTGGGAACAGGCAAAGAAAAAGGCGCCCGAAGGCGCCTTTCTCAGAGATGGCGGAGCGGACGGGACTCGAACCCGCGACCCCCGGCGTGACAGGCCGGTATTCTAACCAACTGAACTACCGCTCCAGATTTTGTTCATGCAGCCAGCTTGCGCTGCATGGTGGGTGCTGACGGGTTCGAACCGCCGACATTCGCCTTGTAAGGGCGACGCTCTACCAGCTGAGCTAAGCACCCGATAAAGCGCGCTAGTTTACGCGATCCTTGAGCGCTTTACCAGCCTTGAACGAAGGCGTTTTGGAGGCGGCAATCTGGATGGACTGGCCGGTACGCGGATTGCGGCCGGTGCGGGCCTCGCGCTCGCGGACGAGGAAGGTGCCAAAGCCCACCAGGGAGACCTGGTCACCCTTGGCCAGCGTATCGCCCACCACAGTCACCATGGCGTCCAGCATGCGGCCGGCCTGGGCCTTCGGGACATCGGCTTCTGCGGCGATCGCGTCGATCAGTTCGGATTTATTCATGAAGCGCTTCCTTATCTCAGTGGTGACTCAGCCTTGCGGCCCGATGAAGGCCAAGCTTACACCAGCGCGGGGAGGGTTCTCCATCCTGTCGCGGGCTCGCCCAGCCGGGAATCAAATAGTGCGATTGGGGTTATATCAAGGGGCTCGAAAAAGTGTCAAACAAGCGTTACACACCCACCCACGGCTCGCTGTGCGCGGAGACGCAAAAAAACCGCGGCCAGCGGCCGCGGTTGTGATTGTAAATCCGGTGCTTAGTGGTGCCGCACTCGACGGCGACTCGATTCCTTGGACGGTTTCACGGTCTCCTCGACCTTGGTCGGTGCATCGCCGCCCTTGGCCTCCGGCAGATGGGCAAGCGCGACCTCGAGCACCTCGTCGATCCAGCGCACCGGACGGATATCCAGCTTGTTCTTGATGTTCTTCGGGATATCCACCAGGTCCTTTTCGTTCTCCTCGGGGATCAGCACCGTGCGGATACCCCCCCGGTGGGCCGCCAGCAGCTTCTCCTTCAGCCCGCCGATCGGCAGAACCTGGCCGCGAAGGGTGATCTCGCCGGTCATGGCCACGTCGGCCCGCACCGGGATGCCGGTCAGTGCGGACACGATGGCCGTGCACATCGCAATACCGGCGGAGGGGCCATCCTTGGGCGTGGCGCCTTCGGGCACGTGGATATGGAGGTCCTTGTTCTCGTGGAAATTCTCCTCCAGTCCCAGGGAGTCGGAGCGCGAACGAACCACGGTCAGCGCCGCGTGAATCGACTCCTGCATCACGTCACCGAGCTTGCCAGTCTGCTGGGTCTTGCCCTTGCCGGGGACAACCGTCGACTCGATGGTCAGGAGCTCGCCGCCGACCTCGGTCCAGGCCAGACCGGTTACCTGGCCGATCTGGTCGTTTTCCTCGGCCAGACCGAAGCGGAAACGCCGCACGCCCAGGTACTTGTCCAGCGTCTTCGGGGTGACCGACGTGGTGCGGTCACGCTCCTTGCCCTTGGCCAGCAGGCGCTGCTTGACCACCTTGCGGCAAATCTTGGCAATCTCGCGCTCCAGGGCACGCACACCCGCCTCGCGGGTGTAGTAGCGCACGATGTCACGCACCGCGGCGTCGGAGATATTGATCTCGTCAGGCTTCAGGCCGTTGGTCTTGATCTGCTTCGGCACCAGGTAGGTGTGCGCGATGTTGACCTTCTCGTCCTCGGTGTAGCCGGACAGACGGATGACTTCCATGCGATCCAGCAGCGGTCCGGGGATGTTCATCGAGTTGGCCGTGGCCACGAACATCACGTCGGACAGGTCGTAGTCGACCTCCAGGTAGTGGTCGCTGAAGGTGTGGTTCTGTTCCGGATCCAGCACCTCGAGCATCGCCGAGGCCGGGTCGCCGCGGAAGTCCATCGCCATCTTGTCGATCTCGTCGAGCAGAAACAGCGGGTTGCGCACGCCGACCTTGGCCAGGTTCTGCACGATCTTGCCCGGCAGCGAGCCGATATAGGTCCGTCGGTGGCCGCGGATCTCCGCCTCGTCACGCACACCGCCCAGCGCCATGCGCGAGAACTTGCGATTGGTCGCACGCGCGATGGATTCTCCCAGCGAGGTCTTGCCGACCCCCGGAGGGCCGACCAGGCACAGGATCGGGCCCTTGAGCTTGCGCACGCGCGACTGCACGGCGAGGTATTCAAGGATGCGCTCCTTGACCTCCTCGAGGCCGTAGTGATCCTCGTTGAGGATCTTCTCGGCACGCGCAAGATCCTTGCTGACCCGCGTCTTCTTCTTCCACGGGACACTGACCAGCCAGTCGATGTAGCTGCGCACGACGGTGGCCTCGGCCGACATCGGCGACATCATCTTCAGCTTGTTCAGCTCGGCGGTGGCCTTCTTCTTGGCCTCCGCCGGCATGCCGGCCTGCTCGATCTTCTCGGCCAGGTCTTCCTGTTCGTTCGGGGCATCCTCGAGATCCCCCAGCTCCTTCTGAATGGCCTTCATCTGCTCATTCAGGTAGTACTCGCGCTGGGATTTCTCCATCTGCTGCTTCACGCGACCGCGGATCTTCTTCTCGATCTGCAGCACGTCCATCTCGCCCTCGATCTTGGCGACCAGGTGCTCCAGGCGCGCGCGCACATTGGCGATCTCGAGGACCTGCTGCTTCTCCTCGAGCTTCAGCGACATGTGCGCAGCAATGGTATCGGCCAGACGCGAGGTGTCGTCGATCCCGGCCAGCGAGGTCAGGATCTCCGGCGGGACCTTCTTGTTCAGCTTGATGTACTGCTCGAACTGATTGAGCGCGGAGCGACCGAGGACCTCGAGTTCCTTCTCCTCGGTGTCGTACTCCTCCTCGATCATGCGGATATCGGCGGTGAAGTAGTCCTCTTCCTTCTCCGCATCGCCGGCGGTGGAGACGTCCATCACGCGCGCGCGCTGGGCGCCCTCGACCAGCACCTTGATGGTGCCGTCGGGCAGGCGCAGCAGCTGCAGGATATTGCCAAGGGTGCCGATCTCGTGCAGGTCGGCGGCCTCGGGCTCGTCCACCTCGGCGCTCTTTTGCGCGACCAGCAGGACCTGCTTGTTCTGGGCCATGGCCGAGTCCAGCGCGCGGATCGACTTCTCGCGACCCACAAACAGCGGGATGACCATGTGCGGATATACCACGACGTCACGCAGCGGCAGGACCGCGACGCGCTTGACGGGGGAGTCCACCTCGTTCTGGGAGGAATGTTGATCGGTCATGTGGCCCCCTCAGGGCTAGACGAATGTAAGGGAGAGGTGGGGGTGCCCTGACCGTTTTTCAAGACGGGGCCAGCCCCTTGCCGCCCCCCTGCGAAAGACCGCGCGGCCTCAGGAATCCGCGGCGGCCTGCTTGGAGAACGAAGCGTTCTCGTAGATCAGGTACGGCTCGGCGTCCCCGCGGATCACGGCCTCGTCGATCACCACCTTGCTGACCCCCTCCATCGAGGGTAGCTCGTACATGGTGTCGAGCAGGATGTTCTCCATGATCGTGCGCAGGCCCCGGGCGCCGGTCTTGCGTTCCATTGCCTTGTGGGCGATCGCGGAGAGGGCGTCGTCCCGGAACTCGAGCTCCACGCCTTCCATGTCGAACAGGCGCGCGTACTGCTTGACCAAGGCGTTCTTTGGCTGGGTGAGAATCGTCACCAGCGCATCCTCGTCCAGCTCGTCCAGTGTCGCCTGGACCGGCAGACGGCCGACGAATTCGGGTATGAGGCCGTAGCGGACCAGGTCGTCGGACTCCAGCTGCTTCAGCCACTGGCCGCCGCTCTTGCTCTCGTCCTTGGAACTGACCTCGGCGGAGAAGCCGATGCCGCCCTTCTCCGCGCGCTGCTGGATGATCTTCTCCAGACCGGAGAAGGCACCACCACAGATGAACAGGATGTTGCGGGTGTCCACCTGCAGGAATTCCTGCTGCGGATGCTTGCGCCCGCCCTGCGGCGGCACGGAGGCCGTGGTGCCTTCGATCAGCTTCAGCAGCGCCTGTTGCACGCCCTCGCCGGAGACATCGCGGGTGATCGAGGGGTTGTCCGACTTGCGCGAGACCTTGTCGATCTCGTCGATGTAGACGATGCCGTTCTCGGCCTTCTCCACATCGTAGTCGCACTTCTGCAACAGCTTCTGGATAATGTTCTCGACATCCTCGCCCACGTAACCGGCCTCGGTCAGCGTGGTCGCGTCCGCGATGGTGAACGGGACATTCAGCACCCGCGCCAGCGTCTCGGCCAGCAGCGTCTTGCCGGAGCCCGTCGGGCCAATCAGCATGATGTTGGACTTGGACAGCTCGACGTCGTCCTTGCCGGCCTTGGCCTCGAGGCGCTTGTAGTGGTTGTACACCGCAACCGAGAGGATCTTCTTCGCCGAGTTCTGTCCGATCACGTAGTCGTCCAGGATCTCGCGGATCTCGCGCGGCTTGGGCAGCGAATCGCGTTCGGCGTGCCCCGCCTCCTGCATCTCCTCGCGAATGATGTCGTTGCAAAGCTCGACACACTCGTCGCAGATGAACACGGAGGGACCCGCGATCAGCTTGCGCACCTCGTGCTGGCTCTTTCCGCAGAAAGAGCAGTACAGAAGCTTGCCGTCGGCGGAGGGGGTCTTTTCGTCGCTCATCCGTATGCCTCGGTTGCGCTGTCAGGGTTTCTCAGAACATGCCCCGTTTGCCGGCACGTTGCAAACGGACCGGGCACGAGTCCGGTATATCCAGCCCGCCATCCAGTCTCGCTGCGATCAGGCCTTGTCCTTCTTGCGGGTGTCCGGTTCGCCACCAGCGGCGGGCGCACTGCGGCTGGAAAGGACATTATCCACCAGACCGTACTCCTGGGCCTCGGCGGCGGTCATGAAGCGGTCTCGATCGGTGTCCTGCTCCACCTGTTCCACGGTCTGCCCGGTGTGATGGGCCAGCACGCGGTTGAGCTCCTCGCGGATCTTCAGGATCTCGCGCGCATGGATGTCGATATCCGACGCCTGCCCCTGGAAGCCCCCCAGCGGCTG
The DNA here is from genome assembly GCF_000377265.1 of Thioalkalivibrio sp. ARh3. NCBI lineage: Bacteria > Pseudomonadati > Pseudomonadota > Gammaproteobacteria > Chromatiales > Ectothiorhodospiraceae > Thioalkalivibrio > Thioalkalivibrio sp. ARh3. The sequence continues at coordinate 30,731 of NZ_KB897951.1, read as the reverse complement.
ATGGATCATGACCCGCGAGTGCGGCAGGGAGTAACGCTTGCCCGGTGCACCACCGGCCAGCAGCACCGCGCCCATGCTCGCGGCCTGGCCGACACACAGGGTGCTCACCTGGGGCTTGATGAACTGCATGGTGTCGTAGATCGCCATACCCGCGGTCACGGCCCCACCCGGGGAATTGATGTACAGGCTGATCTCCTTGTCCGGGTTTTCCGATTCGAGGAACAGCAACTGGGCCACGATCACGTTGGCCATGTAGTCCTCGACCGGGCCCACACAGAAGATGACCCGGTCCTTCAGCAACCGGGAGTAGATGTCATAGGCGCGCTCGCCGCGGGCGGTCTGCTCGACCACCATCGGGACCAGATTCAGCCCCTGGGCATGCTGCGCCCCCTGACCGGCCATGTCGTGGCTCATTCGGTCGACTCCTTGTTCGGATTCATTACGTCCTGGAAGCTGGTCTTCTTCTCGGTGACCTTGGCCTGATCGACGATCCAGTCGACCACCTGGTCCTCGAGCACCAGCGACTCCAGATTGCTCTTCGCCTGCGGGTTGGAACGGTAGTACTGCTTGACCTCTTCCGGATCCTCGTAGGTCGCGGCCATCTCTTCCAGGTCACGCTCGACCCGGTCCGCGTCCACCTCGAAGCCCTTCTGGTCGATGATGGCCCGCAGGGCCAGACCCAGGCGCACGCGACGCTTGGCCTCTTCCTCGAACAGGCTGTCGGGGAGCGGCTGGGTCTGCTGGGCGCCACCGAACCGCTTCTCGGCTTCCTCGCGCAGGCGATTGATCTCGGACTTCACCAGGGCATCCGGCAGGTCGAAGCCGTGGCGCTCGATAATCAGCTCCATGACCTGATTCTTGACCTTGCCCTTCAGTGCCTGGTTCAGCTCGCGCTCCATATTGGACCGCACGTCGGCGCGAAGTTTCTCCACCGAGCCGTCTTCGATGCCGAATTTCTTCGCAAATTCCTCGTCCACCTCGGGCAGCTTGGGCCCCTCGACCTTCTTGATGGTCAGCGCGAACTGCGCGGTCTGACCTTTCAGGTTCTCGGCCGGATAGTCATCGGGGAAGGTGACATCGATGGTCGGCTCCTCGCCGGCCTTCACGCCCTTGAGCTGCTTCTCGAAGTCCTCGATCAGACGGCCGGCGCCCACTTCAACCTGGAAGTCCTCGGCCTTGCCGCCCTCGAATTCCTCGCCGTCAATGCTGCCCACGAAGTCCAGCGTGACGCGGTCGCCTTTCTTGGCCTTGCGCTTGACCTCGGCCCACTCCTTGTTCTGCTCGCGCAGGGAGTCGATCACGCGATCGATGTCCTCGTCGCCGATCTCGGCGACCGGACGCTCGATCTCGGCATCGGAGAAGTCGGCCACCTCCACCTCGGGGAACACCTGGAAGCTCGCGGTGAATTCAATCGGCTGGCCGCTTTCGACGCTCCGCGGCTCGATACTCGGGTTGCCGGCCGGCTCCAGACCCTCCTGCTGCACGGCCTCGCGGTAGCTCTCCTGCAGGACCTCGCTCAGCACCTCCTGGTAGACCCCGGCGCCGTAGCGCTGGCGCACGACCTTCAGCGGGACCTTGCCCGGACGAAAGCCGTCGAGCCGGACGCGCTTGGCCAGCGATTTCAGACGGTTGTCGACTTCGGATTCGACGCGCTCGGGGGGGACCTGGATGGTCATCTTGCGTTCCAGGTTGCCGGTGGCTTCAACGGAAACTTGCATGAAGGGCCTCGCAATGGTTCAAAAATCGGTCATCCCTGCCGACCGCAGCACTCACCGGCTGCCTGCCTGGGCGTTCACGGGACAATGGTGCGAAAGGAGAGACTCGAACTCTCACGGGTTTTACCCCACTGGGACCTAAACCCAGCGCGTCTACCAGTTCCGCCACTTTCGCGTGTCTCAATAAAGGCGCGCATTCTAGCCTGTTCGCGCCCCATAAACACAAAAAGCCCGCGAAGGCGGGCCCTTGTGCCGGCCGCGCTAGCGCGCCCGGGAGTAATGGTGGGTCGTGTAGGATTCGAACCTACGACCAATTGGTTAAAAGCCAACTGCTCTACCAACTGAGCTAACGACCCGTATCTGCGGCCCGCATGACACCCCCGCAGGGGCCCACTGGCCTGGTGTCGTGTGGTGACCGAAGTCGCTCCTCGATCACCGCGCCGCGTAGTTTACGGCCCGCCGGGGAAAACGCAAGGCTCCCCGGCGGTCGACGATCAGATGGCTTCGAGCCTGCGCAGGCCACCCGGCAGCAGCTTCATGTCCACCAGCGAGGTGACCAGGGCCTTGCCGAAGGTCGCCTCGTCCTCGTAGACCATCTTGTAGTACTGGATCTTCATGGTCAGCGCGGAACCGAACACGATGAAGGCGAAGGTGAAGAAGCCACCCAGCGCCAGCGTGGAAACGCCCGTGACCGCCTGACCGATGGTGCAACCCAGTGCCAGGATGCCGCCGACACCCATCAGAATGCCGCCGATGAAGTGGTTGAAGAAGTCACGGAAGGACGAGAACCACTCGATGCGGAAGCTGCGCGAGACCAGGGCCCAGAAGAACGAACCCAGGATCACGCCGGCCAGCGCCATCACGCCGAAGAACAGCAGAGTACGGTCAAAGCCACCGGACACGTAGCCCACGCTCTGGCCCATCGGGTTGATGAAGGTGAACGACTGGTTGGCCCAGGGGCCGGACAGGGCCGGACGCTCGCCGTCATCGGCATCCGCGACGAAGTCCCATTCCTGGATGTATTCCTGGGCGGTGTACACGCCACCCATGCCATCGTCGATCTGGATGTTGCTGGTCAGCCACCAGGCACCGATCACCACCAGGCCGACCACGAGGCCACCCAGGATGTTGTCGAAGCTCTTGCGGAAGTCGGCGGCCTTGAAGATCAGCGCCAGCAGCAGCACGCCGATCACAAGACCCATCACCAGGCGTGCGCCCATGGCATTCTCGCCAGCGATGATGGAGCCGAGATCCTGACCACCTTCCATCTGGATCGCCACCGCGTCCATCCAGCCGAACAGCAGCTGGAACAGGGTCTGGCCGGTGCCGAACACGGTGGCGCGGCTGGTCAGCCAGAAGGCGATCACACCGATGATGATCATCACCATCACCGACTTGATGTTGCCGCCACCGACGCGCACCAGCGTCTTGTTACCGCAACCGGACGCATAGGTCATGCCGATCCCGAAGAGGAAACCACCCAGGACATGTCCCAGCCAGTTGAAGCCTTCAGCACGGTAGGGAGGGAAGGAGCCCTCGGCGCTCAGCACTCCGAAGAATTCGAGCACCGCCACACCCAGCATGGCCACGGCAATCGCCAGCAGCCAGGAGCGCATGCGCCCGGTATCGCCCATGTTCACCCAGTCGGAGACGGCGCCCATGGTGCAGAAGTTGGTCTTGTTCGCGACCGCACCCATGATGAAGGCGAGGACGAACGTCCCGCCCAGGAACATCATGGCGGCGGTTGAAAAGCTGGAGAATTCCATCAACGTATCCTCTCACTGATCGGTTTTCGGGCACGCCTGCACCCATGGGGTGCGCAGCATACATCGGACGCTAGACGAGATCGAGCCCTCATTCATTCCAGCGTCAGGGCCACATGAGGGCCGCAATACCCGGGGCGTCAACCGTTCACATACGGGGTCGGGTCGGGGACCCCGGCCGCCGCAAAGCCCTCGCGACGGATACGGCAGCTGTCACAGTGCCCACAGGCCCGCCCCTCGATATCCGCCTGATAGCAACTCACGGTCTGGGCGTAATCGACGTCGAGTGCCGTCCCGGCGCGGATGATCTCGGCCTTGCTCATGTGCATCAAGGGTGCACGCACTTCCCAGCGTACGCCTTCGATCCCGGCACGGGTAGCGACCTGAGCAAGACTCCGGAAAGCGTCGATAAAGGCCGGGCGACAGTCCGGGTACCCGGAATAGTCGACGGCATTCGCGCCGACATAGAGCAGGCGCGCGCCGAGGGTCTCGGCAAACCCCAGCGCCAGCGACAGAAACACCGTGTTGCGGGCAGGCACATAGGTGACCGGGATGCCCTCGCTCTCCTCGGTCGGCACGGCAATGGCGTCATCGGTCAGCGCAGAGCCGCCGATCGCGGTCAGATCGACCCGGACCACGCGGTGGTCCTGCACGCCCTGGGAGGCGGCCACGCGGCGAGCGGCCTCGAGCTCGGTGCGATGGCGCTGGCCATAGTCGATGGACAGGGCGTGGCAATCGAGCCCATCCGCGCGCGCCATCGCCAGGCAGGTCGCCGAATCCAGCCCGCCCGAGAGCAGGACCACCGCTCGTTCCGGTTGCGTCATCGACTAGCGTCCGGGCTGATCGCCCCACAGGAGCTTGTGGAGCTGAAGCTGAAAGCGCACGGGCAGCCGTTCGGCCACGATCCAGTCGGCCAGCTCGCGCGGGGCGAGCTCACCGAAGACCGGCGAGAACAGGACCTCGACCCCGGGTGCAAGGTCCAGGCGGTCGAGTTCGGCGCGGGCCCAGTCGAAATCCGCCCGGTTGGCGAGTACGAACTTCAACTGATCGCCGGCCGCGAGGTGAGAGATATTGGCCTCGAGGTTGCGGTGCTGCTCGTCGGACCCCGGGGCCTTCCAGTCCATCACGACCGAGACACGCGAATCGAGCCCGCCAATGTCGAGTGCACCGCTGGTTTCCAGCGACACCCGATAGCCTGCGTCGCAAAGCCGCACCAGCAGGTCGCGACAACCGGGCTGGGCCAGCGGCTCCCCGCCCGTGACACAGACATGGCGCACGCCCGCCCGGGCCACCCACGCGAGAATCGAGTCCAGGGTGCGCGCCTCGCCCCCCTCGAATGCGTAGGCGCTGTCGCACCAGCGGCAACGTAGCGGACACCCGGTCAGCCGCACGAAAGCGGTCGGCCAGCCGGCATCCACCGCCTCGCCCTGCAGCGAGACGAACATCTCGGTGATACGGACCCGGGCCGGGCTGACCGAATCGCCCGCGGTCGGCGTGCGCGCCGCGCGCACGGGGATCTCGGTCATTGCCCGTCGAGCCGGCGCAGACGCTCGCGTGCCAGACGGTCCAGCGTCGTGCCGCCGTAGTCGGCGCGCACCGCCTCAAGGGCCTCGCGCGCTTCGTCTTCATTGCCCAGCTCGTAGTGGGCATAGCCAATCTTGAGCAACGCGTCCCCGGACTTGTCGCTGTCCGGATAGTCTTCGCGCAGGCGCTCGAAGTCCTCCAGAGCCGCCTCGAAATCGCCACTGGCGTACTTGGCCTCGGCCAGCCAGTACCACGCATTGGCCGAATAGTCGCTGTCGGGGTAGTCCTCGATGAATCGCTCGAGGCTGCTCATTGCGGCGCTGTAGTCACCCGCCATCAACTGGTCGAAGGCCTCTTGGTAGGCCGCCTGCTCGTCCGCTTCCGGGAGGTCGAATTCGATCACCTCTTCGGTCGGGGCGGCGGTATCCGCGGGCAAGGCCTCGCCGGTCTCGAACGCGGCAACACGCTCGTCCAGATTGCGGAACTGGTCGCGCTGGCGGGCGCCAAGACGTTCCACCTCGTGTCGCAGCGTCTCCGCCTCGCCGCGCAGCTCGCGGATCTCCCGGTTCATGGATTCAGCGCCCCGCAGGAGCTCCTGCATGGCACTGGAGTCCAGCATTCGCTCGATGCGATCCAGACGCTGGGAAAGTTCGCGGATCTGCGACTGGGTTGCGTACACCTCGTCCTGGGCAACTGCGGTGCTGGCGAGCGGCCCCCACGACGTGAGGACGAGCACGCCGGCGGCAACCGCCACGCCTACCCGCGGAAACAGAGCCCCCCTCAGAGGGGCGGCCCGAGCGTGCGATGCGCCGACCGCCGCGCCCCGGGCTTGAAAATGAAATGCCCCCGAGGGGGCATTTCGGCTACTGCTGCCTGTCAAACGCCGCATGGCGGCCTCCCGTCGTAACTAGCGCCGGGATTCGTAGACCAGTTCGACCCGGCGATTCTTGGCCCAGGCCTCCTCGTTCTGCTCAAAGGCGACCGGCATCTCTTCACCATAACTGATGACCTCGACCTGGTCATCCGAGGCACCGTTCAGGGTCAGGATACGACGCACCGACTGCGCCCGGCGTTCGCCCAGGCCCAGGTTGTACTCGCGGGTACCGCGCTCGTCGGTATGCCCTTCCAGCCGCAGGCTGGCGCCGGAGTTCTGCGCCAGATAGGCCGCATGTGCCTCGAGCATGTCCACGTACTGCGACTGCACCTCGTCCCGGTCGAATTCAAAATAGACCAGGCGCTCGGCCAGCGGGCTGTCCGGATCGTCCAGCGCGTCGGCATCGAACTGCCGGTCACGCCCCAGCGCGCGGGCCTCGGCCTCGCGGGCCTCGCGCTCGGCGCGTTCACGTTCCGCCTCCTCGGCCGCGGCCCGTTCGGCCTCGCGCTCGGCGTCCTCGGCATCACGTGTCGGTGTCGCACACGCCGAAAGCGCCCCAATGACCATGGCCACAAAAACCCAACGAAAGATCGTGCTCATCACGTCATTTTCCTCGAAATGCTGAAGTTGTCGATAAAGGTCAGTTCAGGGGTGACCAGGCGGGTTCGCGAACCTCGCCCTCCCTGGCGGCAAGACGCTGATGGACCTGTCCATCCTGGCTCACCGAGCCGAGTACGCCGCGCCCGCCATCTGTCATGGCATAGATAATCATGCTGCCATTCGGCGCAAAGCTCGGCGATTCCGCATCCCGCCCATCCGTGATACGGGTCACACGACGGTCGTTCAAATCGAGACGTGCCAGCTGAAATCCGCCATCGCCACCGTGCACATACACGATATAGCGCCCGTCCGGCGAGACGGTCGCGGCAGCCGCATAGCCACTCTCGAAGGTCAGACGCCGAGGACTTCCACCCTCGCGCGGCAGTGCATAGATCTGTGGAGCCCCCGCACGGTCGGAGGTGAAGTACAGGGTCTCGCCATCCGGCGACCAGACCGGCTCCGTCTCGATCGAGCTGGACTGCGTCATCTGCTGCATCTCGCCCGTTTCCAGCTCCATCAAGTAGATATTCGGCGCACCATCGCGCGACAGGCTCAACGCAAGGTAGCGGCCATCCGGTGACCATGCCGGTGCACTGTTGATGCCGGTGAAGCTTGCCACCCGCTCGCGGCTGCCGGTTTCGACATTCTGGCGATAGACCTCGGAACGGCGATTCTCGAACGAGACGTACACCAGTTCGCGCCCGTCCGGCGACCAGTTCGGCGACATGATCGGCTTCGACGAGCGAAACAGGGTGCTCGGGTTGGCACCATCGGAATCCGCGACCTCAAGGGCAAAGCGACGATCGTCTCCGTTGCGTTCGACGCTGACAAACGCGATGCGCGCACTGAATGCGCCCGGGTCGCCGGTGATCTGCTCGTAGACGATATCGGAGATCCGATGCGCGCCCCGCCGGAGCATATCCATGGGGACCGGGATCCGCCATCCGCCCAGGCGCTCCTCGGACAGCACGTCGAACACGTGAAACTCCACCAGCAGGTCGTCACCCTCCCGCCGCTGATTGCCCACGACCAGGTACTCCACACCGACATCGGCCCAGGGCTCGGCGAGAAAGTCGGCCGGTCCGGACGGGGCCGAAGGCAGACCGTCCTGCTCGACGTTGAACAATCCACTACGGGCGAGGTTGGCGGCCACGATCTCCGAGATGTCCTCGTCGAGCGCGTCTTCCCCCTCGTAGGCAAACGGTGCGACGGCCACCGGTATCGCCCCGGTCACCCCCTCGGTGACCGTGACCTCCAGTACGGCCTGGGCCTGCGCCGCCCACAGCAACAGCATCGTCGGCAGCATCCAGTGAATCAGTCGTCGCATGAGCTCCTCGTCAGGCGGGCCTGGCCCGCGAATCAGTCCGGTTCGAACCGGATCCGCACCCCGCCGCGCACCGCACTCGCATCCGGCGGGCGTGGCAGCGAGCTCAGACGGTCCATGGTCTGGCGCACGGAGTCGCAGAACCGGCTGTCGCCGGAACAGCTTTCGATATCGAAGTCGATGATACGCCCGGTCTCGTTCACACGCACGAGAACAATGGCACGATCCGAGGAGTCAAGGCCCGACGGCTGACGCCAGCGCCGTTGAACCACCGACTGCACCTGGGCACGCCACTCATCCACTTCGCGATCCATCTGCGCCTGGCGCTCGGCGGCCTCGCGTCGTTCGCGCGCCTCCGCCAGGCGCTCCTGCTCGCGCTCCATCGCCTCGCGCCGGCGCTGCTCCTCCAGCTCGCGCTCCTGCTCGGCTCGCCGCTCGGCCTCCTCACGTTCGCGACGCTCGGCCTCTTCCTGCTCGCGACGTTCCTGCTCCTCACGGGCCTGGCGTTCGGCCTCTTCGCGCTCGCGCTGTTCCGCTTCCTCGCGTTCGCGGCGTTCTTCCGCCTCGCGCCGGGCCTCTTCCGCCGCCTCGCGCTCGGCGCGGATCCGTTCACGCTCGGCCTCGGCCTCTTCCTGCGCGCGCTGGCGCTCTTCTTCGGCTTCGCGCCGCGCCTGCTCGGCCTCCTCGATCGCCTGCTGCCGCGCACGCTCTTCCTCCTCGCGGCGGCGCTGCTCCTCGGCCTGGCGGCGTTCCTCTTCGCGCCGGGCTTCCTCCTCGGCGCGTCGCTGCTCCTCTTCCTCACGCAGTTGCTCGGCCACTTCTTCCTGGCGCGCAACCTCGCGCTCGTGCTCGACCTGATCGAATGCTTCGGCGTCCACCGCGACGGCATCGATCACTTCGATGTCCTCCTGCACCGCGATCTCGACCGCAGACTGCGAGGAGGCGGGGGACGTCAGGCTGAAATTGACCAACAACGCGGCAAACAGCGCCCCGTGCAACAGGAGCACGATAAGCAGGCTGACGGGATGGCGGCGGGCAAGCTCAAACACGGTGTGGAAATCAGTCGCTGTTTTCGCGTGGTGGCTCGGTGATCAGGCCGACACGCCCGCCGCCGGCACGCTGCAGGGCGATCATGGCGTCGATCACGCGCCCGTAGTCCACATTACGGTCGCCACGCACGAACGTCTGGGTCCCCGGATGCTCCGCCAGGAACTCGCGAACGATCTCGGTCATCTCCTGCGGCGCCAGCGGCTCGTCAATGACCGGCCCCTGGTTCAGGCTCATGGCCCCCCTCGCGTCCACGGTCACCACCAGCGGCTCGGCCGCCTGTTCGTCCCGGTCCAGGGCCTCGGCATCCGCCTCCGGCAGGTCGACCTCCACCCCCTGCTGCAGCATGGGCGCGGTGATCATGAAGATGATCAAAAGCACCAGCATCACGTCGATAAACGGCACGACGTTGATCTGGGACATGGGCCGCCGCAGGCGGCGGCTGTTGCGGCGCGACTCGGACATGGTTCAGGCCGTGGCCTCGGGGGCCGCCTCCGCACCCCTGGCATGGGTTTGCCGGTTGAGCAAGGCCACGAACTCGTCGTTGAAGTTCTCCAGCCGTACAGCCACGCGATCGACATCCCCCGCAAAGCGGTTGTAGGCGATTACGGCCGGAATCGCGGCAAACAGACCCAGGGCGGTCGCGATCAATGCCTCGGCAATACCGGGCGCAACCATCGCGAGTGTTGCCTGCTGCACGCCGGAAAGACCAAGGAAGGCGTGCATGATCCCCCATACCGTACCGAACAGACCGATGTATGGGCTGGTCGAGCCCACGGTCGCGAGAAACTGCAGGTAGCGCTCCATATCATCGATCTCGCGCGCGATCGCCACGCGCATGGCGCGCTGCGCGGGCTCGCCCGCCGGCAGCCCGTGTTGCCGGGCACGCAGGAACTCCTTGAAGCCGGAGGAGAACACATGCTCCATCCCGGACATCTCCTGTTTGCGTCGCACGCCCTCATAGAGGTGGGAGAGATCGGCGCCCGACCAGAAGCGCTCCTCGAAGTCGTCACAGGCGCGATGCGCCGCATTCAGGGACCTGGCCTTGACGACAATGGCCAACCAGGAGAATACCGAGGCGAGCACCAGAATTACCATCACCAGCTGGACCACCAGGGTCGCCTCCATCACCAGCTGGTACATCGAAAAGTCGACTGCCACTTGTCCGTCTCCCGTTACAGCGTTACTTGGCTCCGGCCGCGTGGGCAGCCGGTCCATGATCATGGTGTTGGCGCAGGGCCTCCAGCACCGGACCGGGGATCGCGGCGGGCGCCTGACGCGCCACCTCGACACAGGCAATCCCCACCTCGCCACTGGCCAGGGTTTCGCCGTCGCGCTCCACGTCCTGGTGGAACTCCAGGCTCGCCCGGCGCAGCGAGTGCAGCCGGCAGGTGACCGTCAGGGCCTCGTTGAATCGTGCCGGGCGCCGCATGTCCAGACAGCAGCGCCGCACCGCGAATACGATCCCGTATTCCTCGCGCAACGCATCCTGCTCGAACCCCAGTGCACGCAGCCACTCGGTGCGTGCACGCTCCATGAATTTCAGGTAATTCGCGTGATAGACCACGCCACCGGCGTCGGTATCTTCGTAGTACACCCGCACAGGCCACTCGAACGGGGCCTCACCACCCGTCACAGGCGGCCTCCGCCCTGGCTGTCGACCGGCGCAAGGAGATCCGGTTCCATCGCCGCCAGGCCGAACATCGCCAGCGTCCGCCGTGTGGCCTGACGCCCGCGCGGCGTGCGCTGGAGATAACCCTGCTGAATCAGAAACGGCTCGACCACATCCTCCAGTGTGCCGCGATCCTCGTTCAGCGCCGTGGCCAGGCTCTCCACCCCGACCGGCCCGCCGTCGAATTTCTCGACCAGCACCTCCAGCAACCGGCGGTCCTGGGCATCCAGGCCCGAGGCATCGATCGCCAGCAAGTCCAGCGCCTGGGCCGCGACCTCGGACGTAATCACCCCGGAGGCACGGACCTGGGCATAGTCGCGAACCCGCCGCAACAGGCGATTGGCCAGACGCGGCGTGCCTCGCCCGCGACGCGCAATCTCCGCCGCCCCGTCAGGCTCGATCCCCACGCCCAGCAAGCCGGCAGCGCGACCGACAATATGGGCGAGATCCGTGACAGTGTAATGATCGAGGCGCTGAACGATGCCGAACCGGTCACGCAACGGCGCCGAAAGCAGGCCGGCACGGGTGGTCGCGCCCACGAGTGTGAACGGGGGCAAGTCCACCTTGATCGAACGCGCCGCCGGCCCCTCGCCTATGACGATGTCGAGCTGCCCGTCCTCCAGCGCCGGATACAGGATCTCCTCGACCACGGTCGGCAGGCGATGAATCTCGTCAACGAACAGGACGTCCTGGGGCTCCAGCGCGGTCAGGATCGCGGCCAGGTCGCCGGCGCGTTCCAGCACCGGACCCGAGGTCTGGCGCAGCCCGACCCCGAGCTCGTTCGCCACGATATGGGCCAGGGTCGTCTTGCCCAGCCCCGGGGGGCCGGCCACCAGCGTATGGTCCAGGGCCTCCCCGCGTCCGCGCGCCGCCTCGATGAACAGGCCCAGTTGCTCGACCACCCGGGGCTGCCCGGTGTAGTCGTCCAGCCGCCTGGGACGCAGGCTGACCTCCACCCGGGTCTCCTCCGACTGACTCTGCATATCAACCAGGCGTGATTCCATGACCCCGCAGTATGCATCCGTCGCGATGGCGTTTATAGACCCCCTTACAGTTTTAACGGAAGCATTGCAGGGCCCGCCGATTCACCGTGTCTCGAAGCTTCCGGGCAGCGGATCGGGCGGGCTGACCGCCTGCGCCTCCAGCCCCTCCACGCGGGCCATGCGCGGGCCCTCGCCAAGCCATGCCTCCAGCCGATCCAGGGCATCCGGGGTGCCGACCGCCAGGACCTCCACCCGGCCGTCCGGCAGATTGCGCGCGTATCCCTTCAGCCCCAGCGCCTGCGCCTGTTCCCGGGTCGAGGCGCGGAAGAACACGCCCTGGACGCGCCCCCTGACATGCCAGCGGCGGGCGTGGGTATCATGGGCCTTTGCCATCGATGACCTCCGGAGTCGATTCATGTCCGATGCCCCTACGCTGTATCACAACCCGCGCTGCAGCAAGTCGCGCGCGACCCTTGCCCTGCTGCGGGAGCAGGGCGTGGAGCCCGAGATCGTGGAATACCTGAAGACACCACCGGACGCCGCGACCCTGAAGAGTGTGATCGAGAAGCTGGGCATCCGCCCCCGCGACCTGCTGCGCACCGGGGAGGCGGAGTATCGCGAACTGGGCCTGAAGGACGCCGAGATGGATGACGAGGCGCTGATCCAGACCATGATCCAGCACCCGAAACTGATCGAACGCCCGATTCTGGTTGTCGGGGATCAGGCCCGCCTCGGGCGTCCACCGGAACAGGTACTGGAGATCCTGCCGTGAGCACGACGACGGAGATCCTGGTCCTGTACTACAGCCGCTACGGGGCGACCGCCGAGCTGGCCCGCCAGGTCGCAACCGGCGTCGAAAAGGCCGGTGCCTCCGCGCGGGTGCGCACCGTAGCCCCGGTCTCCACGAATATCGGGGAGGACCGTCCGGCGGTGCCCGAGGACGGGCCGCCCTATGCCGAACTGCGCGATCTCGAGGAATGCGCGGGGCTGGTCATGGGTTCACCGACCCGCTTCGGCAACATGGCCGCGCCGCTGAAGTTCTTTCTCGACGGCACCAGCGGGCTGTGGGCCAGCGGCGGGCTGGTGGACCGGCCCTTCGGCGTCTTCACCAGCACCGCTACCCAGCATGGCGGGCAGGAGACCACCCTGCTCAGCATGGCCCTGCCGCTGATCCATCAGGGCATGCTGTGGGTCGGCGTGCCCTACACCGTGCCGGAGTTGAACAGCACCACCAGCGGCGGTACGCCCTACGGCGCCAGCCACGTGGCCGGCACTCAGGGCGAACAGGCGGTGACCCGCGACGAACAGCGCATCGCGGCAGCCCTTGGGGAACGCGTCGCGCGCATTGCCCTGCGCCACCAGGCTTCTGGCGCCCCAGCATGATCGCGTTGTCCCGCGCCCTGGCCCTGGCCGGCTTTCTGGGATTGCTGCTGCTGATCCTGGTCTGGACCACCTGGATTGCCCCGCCGGAGATTGTCCCGGTATGGCTGGCGCTGATCGTGCTGGTCATGCCGCTGCTGTTTCCGCTGCGCGGGATGCTGCACGGAAGACGCTATACACATGCCTGGTCCAGCCTGCTGGCACTCGCCTACATCACGCTCGGTATTACCATCGGCGCAGCCGCCGAAGACCGGCTCTACGGCCTCCTGATGACCGGCGCCGGCCTCGCCTGGTTCGCCGGCTGCCTGCTGTTCGTGAAGCTGGACGCCCGGCGTGCCCGCGCCGCGGCCGAGTAGCCTCAAGCGGTCTCCGCTTCAGCCCATTCGGGCCAGTTGTTCGCGTACGAACGGGATGGTCAGTCGCCGCTGCTGGGCCAGCGCGGCCAGATCCAGGCGATCCAGCAGCGCCAGCAGCGTGGACAAGTCACGCGAGCAGCGGCGCAGCAGATAATCCGCCACGGGTTCCGGCAGTTCCAGCCCCCGCAAGGCCGCGCGCTGCGCCAGGATATCCTTGCAGGCCGCATCATCCGGCCGCTGCATGCGGAACACCGGGCCCCACGCCAGGCGCGAGGCCAGATCCGGCAGGCGTACCGGCAGGCCCTCCGGCGGGGCTGCGGCCGCCAGCAGCACGCGACAGCCGGCATCGCGCAGCCGGTTGATCAGCCCGAACAGGGCCTCGTCCCAGTCCCCGCGTCCCACCACGGCCTCCAGATCGTCCAGGGCCACGAGACGCGAGCGCTCCAGGCCATCGAGCACGGCCATCGGCGGTGCTTCGGCTACTTCGCCAAGCGGCAGGTAGCTGACTGGATCCCCACGCTCGTGGCCCTGGTGGCAGGCGGCCTGCAACAGATGCGTCTTGCCAGAACCGGGCGGCCCGTGCAGCAAGATCTGCGGCTCCTGCCCCCCCGTTCCGGCGCTCAGGGCCTGCACGGCATCCCGCGCCAGGGCATTTCCTGTCGCGTAGAAACCGGAAAAACGCGAGGCATCGCGCAGGCGCAGGTCCAGCGGCATCTGGCGCTGCAGCGGGCTGTTGGCTTCGGGGCTCACGGGGTGTCGGTCTCGGCTGCGTTCATGTCCCGATAGCGCTCCAGTGCCTGACGCACCGCCACCGCGAGCACCGCCGCCACCGGCAGCGCAAGCAGGACGCCAAAAAACCCGAACAGCTGGCCACCGGCGAGCACGGCAAAGATCACCGCCACCGGATGCAGTCCGGTCCGGTCCCCTACAAGCCACGGGGTCAGCACCACCGACTCCAGTACCTGCGCCACCGCAAAGATCACCAGCACCACCAGCAACAGCGTCCAGCCATCGCCCTGGAACAGCACGGCCGCCGTGGCCAGGACGACGCCCACGATCACACCCACATAGGGGATGAAGCTGACCAGCCCGGCAATCAGGCCAATGGCCAGCCCCATCTGCACGCCCGCCACGCTGAGGGTGATCGCGTAGAACAGCCCCAGCGCCAGCATCACCAGTAGCTGGCCGCGCAGGAATGCCCCCAGGGTATGGTCCGATTCCACCGCAAAATGCGTGACCGGATCGCGCCAGGCGCGCGGCAGCAGGTCATGCAGCCCCGCCACCAGCCGCGGCCAGTCACGCAGCAGATAGAAGCTCAGCACCGGGATCAGCACCAGATTGAGCACGCCGAGGACCAGGGCGCCGGTCGAGCTGCCCAGCCAGTGCAGCAAACCGCCCGCCAGTCCACCGGCCTCGCGCCAGTGCTCGGCCAGCAGCTCCTGCAGTGCCGCCGGTTCCAGGGCCGGCAGGCGATCGCCCGCCTGCTGCTCGACCCAGGGACGGACCTGCTCGTCTAACCACGCGATCACCTCGGGCAACAGCAGCATCAACCGCTCGAACTGGGCCATTGCCAGCGGGATCAGGACCAGCACGAGCCCCGCCAGCCCCAGCATCACCAGCACGAAGATCACCAGCGTGGCCAGGGTGCGCGAGCCGCCCGTGCGCATCGCCAGACGTGTCACCGAGGGGTTGAACAGGTAGCCGATCAGCAGCGCGATCAGAAACGGGGTGAGGATCGGCGCCAGCAGATAGAGCGCCACACCCAGGACCACCAGCCCGACCAGGGCCGCCAGCGTGGCGGCGGAGAACGGTGCCATCGGGATCACTCGCGGCGCAGCCACGCCTTCGCCTCGGAATCGCCATGCGGATCCTCCGCCGCGCGATAGCCACTGGCGTGCAGCAGGTCCACCAGGTCTTCCGACTCCAGCCCGGTGCGCACCTCGAGGGTCACCGCATTGCCCCCCAGCGAGTCCAGGCGCGCACTCTCGATGGCCTCGATCTGCGCCAGCTCGCGTCGAAGTGATTCAAAGGCGGCAAAACCCTCGACCCCGACGAAGCCCAGCTTCACCCACTCCGGCTCGGCGGCCACACGCGCCAGGGGCGCCACGACCTGGTCGAGACCATCCTCGACCGCCGCCCGAGCGGCGGCGGCCGGGGACTCGCCACGCGCCTCGCTGCGATACTCGCGCCCGCCATGGACGGTGATGGCGCGCGCCTCGGCACCACCCCCGACCAGGCGTACATGCAGCGCCACGATACCCGTCGGCCCGTAGCGCCCGGCTGCTTCCTGCAACGGCTCGGTCACGCCACCGACCACATCCCCCGCCTGCGCGGCCCGGCGGTCTTCCAGATCGCCCAGCGGCAGTACAAAAGGCATCCCGCGGTCACGCCCCAACGCATCGATCCCGGCCAGCACGCCGGCCGCGTCCTGGGTGGAGCCCAGCAGGTTGCGGCGCCCGCCCTCCTCGTACACCGCCCAGACGAGCAGCTGCGGGCGCGCGCCCAGCACTACGGGCACGTCGGCCGCACGCAGGGCGCTGCGCAGGCGATCGCGATCGAACTCCAGGCGGAACTCGCCGTCGTCGACCTCCTGGCGCCGACGCAGGGCATCGATCAGCCCCTCGTCATCCAGCTCAAGCAACAGGACCTGCGCCAGCTCGCGCAACTCCGACGAACGCTGCCCGGCCACGCGCACCAGCGCCTGTTCCAGGCCCTGCGCCAGCGCGGCGGTTTCATCCTCCGCATGGACATTCACCACCACGGCGTCATCCGCCAGCAGGGGCGAGGGCGCCAGCAGCAGATACAGGAGAAGGGACACGGCCAGGGCACGGGAGGAACGCAAGAGGCGCAGCATAGGGTTGGACGGCATTTTCGACAGGCGCCCAAAATACCACAGCCCCCCAGGGAAACACTGATTAATGTACACGCTCGCTGCTTCGTCGCTTTTGCGTGCGAACAAGGCGCGGTGACTGCCGTGCAGTCATTCTGCACAAGGGAGCCGCAACGCAGTTCCCACGCCCGTTTTTGATAACAACGGGCGGCCGAGCCCCTTCGGGGTTGGCACCTCAGGTTCCCCGATCCTGCGTTGCGGCCCTTGCCGGTAGAACCACCACCGGCTGCGCACCGCGCCTTGTCTCGGAAAACCTGGGGTGCCAACGCGAGCGTGTACATTAATCAGTGTTTCCCTAACCTCCACTGCCCGATTTTTTGCACGCCCCCCGGCGCCTCGCTACCATGCCGGATTCCGCGAGCGCCGCCGGATACCGGATGCGGCCATCAACATCCAGGGTACCCATGTCCGAAACCCGTTCAGGCCTGACCTACCGCGAGGCCGGTGTCGACATCGAGGCCGGCGCCGAGCTGGTCGAACGCATCAAACCGCACGCCGCCCGCACGCAGCGCCCCGGCGTCATGGCCGGGCTGGGCGGATTTGGCGCCCTGTTCGAACTGCCGATGGACCGCTACAGGCAGCCCGTGCTGGTCTCCGGCACCGACGGGGTCGGCACGAAGCTGCGTCTGGCCCAGGAGACCGGGCGGCACGACAGCATCGGCGTCGACCTGGTCGCGATGTGCGTGAACGACATCGTGGTGCAGGGGGCCGAGCCGCTGTTCTTCCTCGACTACTACGCCACCGGGCACCTGGACGTCGATATCGCCGCGGATGTCGTGACCGGTATCGCCACCGGCTGCGAACAGGCCGGCTGCGCCCTGATCGGGGGCGAAACGGCCGAGATGCCGGGCATGTACCAGGGCGAGGACTACGACGTCGCGGGCTTCGCGGTCGGCATCGCCGAAAAGGAGGCCCTGATCGACGGCACCCGGGTCAGCGCGGGCGACGTCGTGCTCGGGCTGGCCGCCAGCGGCCCGCACTCCAATGGCTACTCCCTGATCCGGCGCGTGCTGGAACACTCCGGCGCGGCCCTGGATGCCCCGCTGCCGGGGGCCGACGGCACCACACTGGGCGATGCCCTGATGGCCCCGACCACGATCTACGTGCGCCCGCTGCTGGATCTGATGCAACAGTTTCCGGTGCACGCGGCCGCCCACATCACCGGCGGCGGCCTGACCGAGAACCTCCCGCGGGTGCTGCCGGACCGGCTGTGCGCCCGCCTCGACCCGCAGGCCTGGCAGTGGCCGCCCGTGTTCGACTGGCTGCAGCAGGCCGGCGACATTGCGCTCGAGGAGATGCTGCGCACGTTCAATTGCGGGATCGGCATGACCGTGATCCTGCCCGAAGACCGCGTCGAGGCCGCCAGCTCCGCACTGGCCCGAGCGGGCATCCCGAGCTGGCCAATCGGCGTAATCGAGGACTGCGAAGACACGGCCCCCGGGGTGGTCTACGCCGCACGATGAGCAGCAACGCCGGACCCGCAAACCCGGATTCCCTGCCGCGCCTGGTCGTCCTGATCTCCGGGCGCGGCAGCAATCTGGGCGCCCTGATCGAGGCCTGCAACAATGGCCACATCCCGGCCCGGATCGTCGGCGTCATCAGCAACCGCCCCGATGCAGGCGGGCTGGCCTATGCCGAACAGCACGCGATCCCCGCACGCGTCCTGAACCACCGCGACTACCCCTCGCGCGAGGCCTTCGATGCAGACCTGGCCGAGGCGATCGAGGCGTTTCAGCCCGATCTCGTGATCCTTGCCGGCTTCATGCGCATCCTGACACCCGGATTCGTCGAGCGTTTCACGGGACGGCTGTTGAACATTCACCCCTCCCTGTTGCCGAAGTACCGTGGGCTGGACACACATGCCCGCGCGCTGGCCGACAGGGAGGAAGAACACGGCGCCAGCGTGCATTTTGTCACCCCTGAACTGGATGGCGGCCCGGTGATCATGCAGGCCCGCGTGCCGGTCCTGCCCGATGACACGCCCGAGAGCCTCGCCACCCGCGTCCAGCGCGCCGAACACCGCCTGTATCCCGAGGTCGTGCGGCGCCTGTGTTCAGGGGAAATTCAGTGGCGCGACCGCATCGTTACCGGGGACAACACCCCGCTGACGGTCCCGCTACAGCTCGAAACCAATGAGGTAGTACCCGATGTTGAAGCTCCCGATGAACGGAGCCCTGTGCCGCGCAACGCGGACTAGCCTGCTGGCTGCCCTGTTCTTGCTGGGGCAGGTCCTGCTGTTGCCCGCGACAGCCGACGACCCCCAGGAGGGCCCCCGTCTGCCGCCGTTCACGGCCAGCTACGAGGCCCAGGCCATGGGCAACACCCTGAATGCCAGGATCACACTGAACCACGAAGACGTACAAACGCGCATGGCCATGGATGCGCATGTGTCCGGCTTCCTGCGGATCCTCGGGCGCTTCGAGCTGAGCCGCGAGGCCCTGATGAACGCCAACGACGTCGGGCTGCAGCTGGTCACCTCGCGCAGCCGCGAGGTCACGCCCCGGCGCGAGCGCAAGGTCGAAACACGCTTCGACTGGGAAGAAGACCGCGCAATCGGGCACGTGGACAACGAGCGCTTCGAACTCGAAGTACCCCCGCATACCCTCGACTTTCTCGGCTCGCTGTATTTCATGATGCAGCGCCTGGAGGCGGGCGACCTGGCTGGCCCCGGCGATGGCGAAACAGTGCAGACCCTGGAACGCGACCGACTGCGCCAGTACCGCTTCGAGTACGCCGACACGGAGACGATCGAATCCCCGATGGGCCGCATCGAGACCGTACGCGTGGTACGCAAGAGTGACGACAGCGACATCGAACTCTCCGCCTGGTTCGCCCCGGACCTCAGCCATCTGCCGGTACGTTTCGACTACGAGGCCGACGGCCGCGTGTTCGAGCTGAAGCTGACCCGGCTGGAATGGCACGACCCGATCATTGACCTGACCGAGTAGACACCATGAGCGAGACCTTTGACCTGGCCATCATCGGAAGTGGCCCCGGGGGCTATCGTGCCGCCGTTCTGGGCGCCCTGCGCGGGCTCAACGTCGTCATCGTCGAAAAGGGCGACTGGGGCGGCTGCTGCCTCAACCGCGGCTGCGTGCCGAAAAAGGACTGGTACCACACCGCACGCACCGTCGCCGCGCAGCGCCACTTCGAGGGCCGCGGCATCAGCGGCAGCCTCAAGGCCGACATGGACCGCGCCTGGGACCACCAGAGGGAGGTCGTGACCACCGTGCGCGACTCCTACCTCGGCTACATGAAGCACCTGAAGATCCAGTACCGCCACGGCACTGCCCGCTTCCGCGACGCCGAGACCCTGAAGGTCGTGACCGAGGATGGCAGCGAGGCCCTCCAGGCCCGCCACACCATCATTGCCACCGGGGCCACCGCCACCGTGCCGGCCCCGTTCGCGGTCGAGCCCGGGCGCGTCCTGACCACCGACATGCTGTTCGACGACACGCCACCGGCGGGCGAGCGCGTCGCGATCATCGGCTCCGGCGTGGTCGCCACCGAGTTCGCCTGGATCTTCCACCACCTCGGCAAGAAGGTGACCTGGCTGTCACGCTCCAAGCCGCTGTCCACGCAGAAGTTCAGCCCGCAGGCGCTGGGCACGCTGAAGGAGCAGCTGGCCGCGGACGGCATCGAGCCGGTGCGGGTCAAGGGATATGACCGGGCCGAGACCTCCGATAACGGCGTGATCATCACCGACGCCGACGGCAACACCTTCGAGGTCGACTGGGTCCTGCTCGGCACCGGGCGCACCCCGCATACCGAGGGCCTGAACCTCGACGCGATCGGGGTGAAGACCGATGCCCGCGGCTTCGTGCAGCGCCGCCCCACCCTGCAGACCGATGTCGACAACATCTACGCCATCGGCGATGTCGCGAGCGAGTGGCAAACCGCCAACCACGCCCTGGCGGACGCCACCATCGCGGTGGAGAACATCCAGAATGGCAACACCCGCGAGCAGGACGAGCGCTTCGTGCCGATCGCGATCTACTCCGCGGTGGAGATGGCGCGCCTGGGGATGGACGAGGACGACGCCGAGGACGATGAGCTGGAGCCGGCGGTCGGCTTCGCCGCGTTCGAGACCTCCCCGCGCGCGCTGGGCCAGGACGAGCCGGAGGGCTTCGTGCGCCTGATCGGCGACATGGACACCGGCGCCTTGCTGGGCGGCGAGGTCATCGGCAGCGACGCCGGCGAACTGATTCACATCCTTTCGCTGGCCCCCGACCGCGATACCGCGCTGGCCTGGCTCGCCCGCGGCCAGTGGAACCACCCGGCCCGCGCCGAGGAGTTCCTCAACGCAACCGAGACCCTCGCCTCCAAGTGGAACCTGAAGTCCGAGATCTTCGGGCTTTAGCCGCTACAGGCGACACCGGGGCGTGCCGCCTAACCGCCCCGGCCAGTAACGCGGTCAGCGCAAGAACAGCGAGTAGGCCGGGTTGGCCGTCTCCTCGTGCCAGGGGTAGCCGACCTCCTTGAGGAAAGCGCGAAAGCGCGCGCGATCCTCGGACGGGATCTGCATCCCCACCAGCACGCGCCCGTAGGCGGCCCCGTGGTTGCGGTAGTGGAACAGGCTGATATTCCAGGTCTGGCCCATGTGGGTCAGGAAGTTCAGCAACGCTCCGGGGCGCTCGGGAAACTCGAAGCGGTACAGGCGTTCGTTGCGGACCTCGCCGCCATGACCGCCGACCATGTGCCGCAGGTGCAGCTTGGCCACCTCGTTCTCGGTCATGTCCATGACCTCGTAGCCCTGCGCCTCCAGCGTCTCGCGGATCGCCTGGCGCTCGCTGTCGCCGCCTTCCAGCTTGATGCCAGCAAACACGTGCGCACGCTCGTCGTCCGCGTAGCGGTAGTTGAACTCCGTAATGCCCCGCTTGCCGATGGCCTGGCAGAACTGGCGAAAGCTCCCCGGGCGCTCGGGGATGGTCACCGCGAACAGGGCCTCGCGGTGCTCGCCGATCTCGGCGCGCTCGGCCACGTGGCGCAGGCGGTCAAAGTTGATGTTGGCACCGCTCAGAACGGCGGCGAAGTCGCCCCCCGTGATTCCCTCGCGCGCGATGTACTGCTTCATCCCGGCCACCGCCAGCGCGCCCGCCGGCTCCGCCAGTACGCGGGTGTCGTCGAACACATCCTTGATCGCGGCGCAGATCGAGTCGGTATCCACCAGCAGGACCTCGTCGACCAGCTCGCGCACCAGGCGGAAGGTCTCCTTGCCCACCTGGCGCACGGCAGCACCGTCGGCAAAGATCCCGACCTGTTTCAGCGTGACGCGACGATTCTGCTGCAACGCCTTGTACATGGACGGGGCGTCGTCCGGCTCGACCCCGATCACCTTGATCTCCGGACGCAGCCGCTTGATGTAGGCCGCCATGCCTGCGGCCAGGCCGCCCCCGCCGATGCAGACAAAGACCGCATCCAGCGGCGCGGAGTGCTGGCGCAGCAGCTCCATGGCCACGGTGCCCTGCCCGGCGATCACGTCCGGATCGTCGAACGGGTGAATGAAGGTATAGCCGTGTTTCTCCTGCAACGCTCGCGCGTGCGCCGCGGCCTCGTCAAAGGAATCGCCGTGCAGCACCGCCTTTCCGCCGAACCGGCGCACGGCGTCGATCTTGATCGACGGCGTGGTTACCGGCATTACGATCACCGCCTTGATGCCCAGGTGGCTCGCTCCCAGGGCCACGCCCTGGGCATGGTTCCCGGCGGAGGCGGCAATCACGCCTTTCTTGCGCTGCTCGGGCGTGAGCTGCGCGATCTTGTTGTAGGCCCCGCGCAGCTTGAACGAGAACACCGGCTGCAGGTCCTCGCGCTTGAGCCAGATGCTGGACCCCAGGCGCTGCGACAGCGTCGGCATCGGCTCCAGCGGCGTCTCGCGCGCGACATCATAGACACGCGCCGTGAGGATCTTCTCGAGGTAGGGGACTGTCATGGCCGGAACGATAGCACGGCGCGAATCATGCTTGTCTCGATTGCGCGCCAGTCGGTATCCTCGGCGGGTTATGCAAATCACAGGCGAGACAGCGTAATGACTCAGGACGAAATGAAGAAGGCGGTCGCCGAGGCCGCGCTCGAGCGCATCGAAAGTGGCTGGATCGTGGGGGTCGGTACCGGCTCGACCGCGAACTACTTTATTGATGCCCTGGCCGGGATCAAGAGCAAGATCGACGGCGCGGTGGCCTCCAGCGAGGCCAGTGCGGAGCGCCTGCGCGGCCACGGGATCGAGGTCCTGGATCTGAACTCGGCCGGCCCACTGCCGATCTATGTCGACGGCGCCGACGAGGCCACCCGCCACCTGCACCTGACCAAGGGCGGGGGCGGCGCGCTGACCCGCGAAAAGATCGTCGCCGCGGCCTCGAAGACCTTCGTCTGCGTCGTCGACGAGACCAAGGTCGTGGACTATCTCGGGGCCTATCCGCTGCCGGTCGAGGTGATCCCGATGGCGCGCAGCCACGTGGCCCGTGCGCTTTCGAAGCTGGGCGGCAATCCGGAGCTGCGCGAGGGCTTGAGGACCGACAACGGCAACGTCATCCTCGACGTGTACAACCTGCGCATCATGAACCCGGTGGAGCTGGAATCGGAACTGGACCATATCGCCGGTGTGGTGACCAACGGCCTGTTCGCACGTCGTCCCGCGGATGTGATGCTGGTCGGCTCGTCCTCCGGCGTCGAGGAGATGGCTGCCGGCTAGAAGCCAGCGCTCGCCGCCATGAACGAGACCGGCAAGTGGCTGATCGTCATCGGCGGGCTGATCGTACTGATCGGCCTGCTCTGGCCCTGGCTGGGCAAGATCCCCTGGGGCCGGCTGCCGGGCGACATCGTGATCGAACGCGAGAACGCGCGCTTCTACTTCCCGATCACCACGATGATCATTATCAGTGTGGTGATCTCGGTTATTGTCGCGATATTTCGGCGCTAGCGACGTAACAAAAAGGCCGGGGGGGTTCCCGGCCTTTTTCGTTCTGCCAACACCCCCGACAAGGGTCCGTGCAGCGATCGCTAGCGCGCCATGACCTCGTCATAGAAGCGCTGCAGGCCACCTTCGAGGAAGTAGTAGTTGTCCATCCCGAGCTCTTCCAGGTGGTACTGCAACCAGCGGACTTGCTGGCCGTACTGGTCGAAGATCAACAGGGTCTGCTCGTTGTCCCGCGCCTCTTCCACGATGCGATCCAGGGCGGAGATATCCGACAGGGGCGCCCCAACCTCGCGCCCCCCGAACAGCGAGATCTCGTCGCGCTCGCCGCCGCTGCGGATATCCACGACGACAACGTCGTCGTCGCCGTGGCGGGCCTGGCGGGAAAACTCGTCGGCCGCCAGCAGGCGCGCCTCGAAGTCTTCGTCGCTAATCAACTCGCCTTCGACCTCGTTGGCCGGTTCGCCGCGGAAACGGGCCAGCCCCGGGTAACGCTCGACCCAGTCCTGCATCCCGGCGTCATAGGCCTGGGCGGAGGCCACGCCAAGTTCGTCGGCCCGTGCTGCGGCGCGATAGCCGGCGTAGCTCTGGCGACCGTTGCAGTAGAACACCAGCGGGCTGCCGTGTTCCTCTTCCAGTGCGCGGATCTGCCGATCGAAATCTTCGCTGTCGATGTCGACGTGATGGGCGTCCTCGATATGCAGGATGTCGTATTCCAGCCTGGGGCGAACGTCGACCACGGTGGAGCCCGACAGCTGCCCGCGCAGGTCGAACAGGTCCACGGCCTCGACGCCGAAGCGTTCGTAAAGCGGACGACCGGGGAATTCCACAAAGGGTTGCTGGGCCGAAACCACGATGGGCGCACCGGCCAGACTCAGGCACAAGGCCACCAGGGCCACCCGGGGGCGAGCGAAACGAACGGTCATGCGAACTCCCTTGGTTGACGATGGGCGTCCGCGAACCGCGGCCCACGAATCGCCCCTTTAGCCCTCCGGGTCCCGACCCGGAACGCACATCCCGCGATGCACGCCCTGGCAGGGTACCCGGTTGCCCCGATTGTAGCCAACCACAGGCGGCTTTCCAGGCGCGGGCCGAGCCGCCCGCCCTGGTGCCGCAGCGCTCCACCTACAGAAGAACCTTCTCGATGCCGCCCTCGCGCGCGCGGTCGATAAAGTCCTTCTGCCATCCCTCGCCCATCAGGCGGTTGGCCATCTCGACCACGATGTAGTCGGTGTCCAGGCCCGTGTCCTCGCGGTAGCGGGACAACCCCTGCTGACAGGCGGGGCAGGAGGTCAGGAGCTTCACGTTGCCGTTCTCGGCCTTTTCCTCGCCCGTGAGCTGACGGATGCCCTTGTGCAGCTCCTCCTGCTTGCGGAAGCGGACCTGGGTCGCGATATCCGGACGACTGACGGCGAACGTGCCGGCCTCGCCGCAGCAGCGATTGGACTGCAGCACCTCCTGCCCCAGCAGCTTGCCGGCCACGTCGGTCGGCTTGTGCGACTTCATCGGCGAGTGGCAGGGGTCGTGGTACATGTACTGCACCCCCTTGAGCCCCTCCAGCTTCACGCCCTTCTCCATCAGGTACTCGTGGATGTCGAGCAGGCGGCAGCCCGGGAAGATGCGCTCGAACTCGTACTTGAGCAGCTGATCCATGCAGGTCCCGCAGGAGACCACCACGGTCTTGATGTCCAGGTAGTTCAGCGTGGTCGCCACGCGGTGGAACAGCACCCGGTTCTCGGTGGTGATCTGCGAGCCCTTGTCGAAGTCGCCATTGGAGTTCTGCGGATAGCCGCAGCACAGGTAGCCCGGCGGCAGCACGGTCTGCGCACCGACGTCATAGAGCATGGCCAGTGTTGCCAGCCCGACCTGACTGAACAGGCGTTCGGAACCACAGCCGGGGAAATAGAACACCGCGTCGGAATCGAGGTCGGTCTTCACCGGGTCGCGCAGGATCGGCACATAGCGCGAATCCTCCAGGCCCAGCATCTGACGGGTGGTCTGGCTCGGCAGTCCGGCCGGCATCGGCTTTTTCACGAAGTGCACGACCTGCTCGTGCATCGGGGCCTTGCCGGTCGTGGAGCGCGGGCGCTTGCCCTCGCCGGTCAGGTTGAGCTTCTTGAACGCGTAGTGGCCGAGGCGCTGGGCGGCATAGCCCATCTGGATCGCCCCCTTGCGGATGCCCTTGATCTTGGCCGGGTCCTTGGTGTTCAGAAAGGCCATGGACATCATCGTGGCCGGGGTCGCCTTGCGCTTGCCCTTCTTTTTCAGGATCGAGCGCATATGCATGGTCACGTCGCCGAAGTCGATGTCGACCGGGCACGGATTCAGGCACTTGTGGCAGATCGTGCAGTGGTCGGCCACATCGTTCATCTCGTCGAAGTGGTGCAGCGACAGCCCGCGCCGGGTCTGCTCCTCGTAGAGGAAGGCCTCGACGATCAGGCCGGTGGCCAGGATCTTGTTGCGCGGCGAGTAGAGCAGGTTGGCGCGCGGGACATGCGTGTTGCACTCCGGCTTGCACTTGCCGCAACGCAGGCAGTCCTTGATCTCGTCGTTCAGGTCGCCCAGCTCGCTCTGTTCCAGGATCAGCGCCTCCTGCTTCACCAGGCGCAGGGACGGCGTGTAGGCATTGGACAGCCCGGAGCCCTCGAGCAGCTTGCCGGCGTTGAACACACCGTTCGGGTCGACCTGCTTCTTGTACTTCGCGAACGACTCGATGCGCTCGGGCTCGAGATACTGCATCTTGGTCAGCCCGATCCCGTGCTCGCCGGAGATCACACCGTTCAGCTCGCGCGCCAGGCGCATCACGTCGTCCACCAGGCGTTCGGCCTGGTGCATCATCTGATAGTCGTTGGAGTTGACCGGGATATTGGTGTGCACGTTGCCATCCCCGGCATGCATGTGCAGGGCGATGAACAACCGGCTGGTCAGCACGCGGTCGTGGATCGCGGCCAGGCGCTTGCGCACCGACTCCATCTGGTGACCGTCAAAGATCTCGAACAGCGGCCGCTCCACCTCCGCGCGATAGGAGACGCGCAGACTGCGGCGCAGCAGCAGGTTGATCAGCTTGTCGTGGTCACGGCGATCGGCGCGGGCGGGTTCGTCCAGCAGCTCGTCGCACTCGGAGGCCAGCGTAAAGAAGTTGTCCGCGATCGCCTTCCAGCGCTTTTGCACCGCCTCGAGCTTTTCCACCGCGCGTTCGCGCTTGGCCTCGAACCACTGCTGCCCTTCGCCGCCGGTATCCTCCAGCAGTTCACGCAGTTCCGGATGGTCGCCGCGCATGCACTCCAGCACCTCGTCGACCATCGCCAGCTTGTTCTTCAGCGACTCGCGCACGTTCAGGGTCTCGATCCCCTCGGTGTACTCGGCGAGCCGCTCCAGCGGAATCACCACGTCCTCGTTGATCTTGAACGCATTGGTGTGGTGCGCGATCGCGGCGGTGCGCGCGCGATCCGCCCAAAAGCGCTTGCGCGCCTCCGGGCTTACGGCGACAAAGCCCTCGCCGTTGCGGGCGTTGGCCGCGCGCACCATCCTGGCGGCAAGCTGCCCCAGGGCATCCTCGTTGTCGGAGACGATATCGGCGATCAGCACCATTTTCGGCTGCTCGCCACGCGCACCCTTCGGGGTGTACTTGACCGCGCGCACGTAGCGCTCGTCCAGGTGCTCCAGCCCCGCCAGCAGGACCTCGTCCTCGGCGTCCACCGCGTCCTTGATCTCGACGATCGCCGGCACGGCCTGATGCAGATCGGTCCCGTAGAACTCCAGGCAGACGGTGCGGATGTTGTCCGGCATCCGGTGCAGGATGAACTCAGCCGAGGTAATCAGGCCGTCGCAGCCCTCCTTCTGGATGCCCGGTACGCCCATCAGGGCCTTGTCGGTCACGTCCTTGCCCAGGCCGACCTTGCGGAAGCGCGCACCGGGCATCTCCAGCACCTCCGGTTCGCCATTCGGCGTACGGCCGTCGGGCCCGTAGCGGGTGATGCGGAAACGTACAGTCTCGGCGTCATGAATCTTGCCGAGGTTGTGATCCAGACGTTCGATGTACATCCAGTTCGCCTCGGGCGTGACCATGGTCCAGGACGCGAGGTTGTCCAGCGCGGTCCCCCAGAGCACGGCCTTCTTGCCCCCGGCGTTCATCGCCACGTTGCCGCCGATGGTGGACGCATCCTGCGAGGTCGGGTCCACCGCGAACACGAGTCCGTTCTCGGCGGCCAGCTCGGAGACGCGTTTGGTAACCACGCCGGCCTCCACGCGCACGACGGCCACGTCCTGATCGACACCCGGGAGCGGACGACGCTCGACCGCGCCGATGCCTTCAAGCTTCTCGGTATTGATCACAGCGGAACGCTTGGACAGCGGCACAGCACTCCCGGTATAGCCGGTCCCACCACCGCGCGGGATCACGGTCAGGCCGAGTTCGATACAGGCGGCGACCAGCGGCCCCATCTCTTCTTCGGAGTCCGGGGTCAGCACGACGAACGGCAGTTCCACGCGCCAGTCGGTGGCGTCGGTGACGTGGGAGACGCGGGCCAGGCCGCCGAACTGGATGTTGTCCTTGTGGGTCAAGCCTTTCATGCGCTTGCGCACGCGCTCGCGCAGCTCCAGCGTCTGCTGGAACTCGTCGGCAAATGCGGTGACCGCGGCCTGGGCGCGGCGGGCGAGCGTCAGCGCCTTCTCGTTGCCGTCGGCACGCTTGCGAATCTGGTCCAGGCGATGCTGCATCGCATCGATCAGCGACTTGCGGCGCTTCTTGTCGTCCAGCAGGTCGTCCTGGATATACGGGTTGCGGGCGACCACCCACATGTCGCCGAGCACCTCGAACAGCATGCGCGCAGAGACACCCGTCTGGCGTTCCCCACGCAGTTCGTTGAGGAGGTCCCAGGTATCGGAACCCAGGAAGCGGATGACAATTTCGCGGTCGGAGAATGAAGTGTAGTTATAGGGTATTTCTCGAACGCGTTCGGCGGTCATTGAGGCTTGGCCCCCCGATCAGAATGAGCGCAAAGAGTAACGGCTCCGTGCGGGATGCGCACGAAGTCGCACTCTTCGTCCATGCTTTTGGGCGCCAAAGTATTTGCCGATCCCCGCGCCGTTCGGTGCCCGGCTTCTGGCTACCCGGCGTTACAGGTAGGCCAGCAGCCCCACCGCACCGATTACGATCAGGTAGATCGCCACGATGTAGTTCAGCAGCCGGGGCCAAACCAGAATCAGGATGCCGGCACCCAGCGAGAGGATGGCCGTCAGCAGGCCGGGATCAATATGCAGCGTCATGCGGATACTCCTTTGCCGGGTGCCGCCCGAGACGACACTCGGCATCTACCGCGAGGGTGAGCGAGATCAGAAGAGTTTTTCTTCCATCTCCAGATAAACGGCGTTGGCGTTACTGCGGTTGGTCTCCTCGAAGGCCGGCAGGTCCTCGTAGTCGGACCAGTCCATCGCCGCATAGGCCTCGTCGAAGGAATCCATGTTCTCGACTGCCGCGCCCATGTGTTCACGCAGATAGGCGATATAGTCACGGGTGAACTTCACCGCGCGCGCTGCCTCGTCGGTTGCGTCGCCATGCCCCGGGACCAGGAACTTCAGGTCCATCTCCATCAGTTCTTCCAGACGATTGACCCAGTTTTCCGAGTCCAGTGCGTCATCCCCCATGAACGGGATGCGGCCGTCGAACACAATGTCGCCGGCAAAGACCACGCCGGTCTCCTCCACCACCATGATGATGTCATCCGGCGAATGCGCCGGGCCGGCGTGCACGCACCGAAACGTCTTGCCGCCCAGTTCGATCACGTATTCGTCATCGAAGAACTCGTCCGGCTGAATGATCTGGGTGTCCTCGTCGACCCAGGGTGTCAGCACGCCTCGGCGCTGCTCGAGCCGTGCGGCGGCCCCGGGGCTGTCGAGATAGTCCTTCGCGCGCGACTGCCCGATAATCTTCGCGTCGGTATGGTCGGCGAAGGCCTGCAGGCCATAGATATGATCTGCGTGATAATGCCCCGCGATCACGTACTTGATCGGCTGGTCGGTGACCTCCTTGATCCGCCTAATCATCTCGAACCCGAGCGGCGGCGTCCCCAGGGCGTCGTAGACCACCACACCCTCGTCCGTCACCACGAAACCCGCGTTCGAGGTATGCCCCTCGTTGTCCGGGTCCGGGATTCCGGATATCCCGATCATGTACCAGGTATCCGCGCCCTCGACCTCGTGGGCAGTGGTATCGACGCTGACCGGCTCGTAGGGGTTTTCAGGTACCGACATGGACTCTCTCCTCTCCTGTTTTTTGATCTTGTCTGGCGCGTATCGAGTCGACGTTCGCGCCATTCCTGAAGGCTTCGACGCAGAGGGACCACAAGAATTCCCGCTGGATGCGGGTGGCGGTGCGTCGACAGGCGGAGTGTAGCGAGTTTGGGAAGTAGGGAGGGAAAGCAGCGGCATTGATGGCCGCATCGCCAGGCTCGCCCCGCGACGGCCCATCGAAGGCTCTTACGGGGAATGGCTGGGGGGACCAGGACGATTCGGCGGCTACGCCGCCTCACCCCTGCGGGGCTGCACGCGCGCTGCGCGTGCAGTGCTTCGCTGCGCCTCGCCGAACCTTCCAGGTTCGAACCCTGGGCTCGCTCAAATATCCATGGAAAAGGGCCCCACGAGGGCGCCCTTCTCTAAAGTCGTGACCAATCCAAAGCAAATGGCCGTGATGAACCGCCCCGGGTTTCCCGGAGACCCGTTGGTTTGGGTCACGCTGCATGAACGGACCCCTGAAGGGGTTGATGGTACTGCGCTTCGATCACTGCCGGCGGTCGATACCCGTTGGATTCCAACAGGCGTCGCCGGTTGAACCAGTCGACCCACTGGAGCGTAGCCCACTCGACGTCGCGCAGATCGTTGTGACGCCCCCAGTAGGCCCGGACCTCGGTCTTGTACAGCCCGTTGATGGTCTCCGCCAGGGCGTTGTCGTAGGAGTCACCGACCCGGCCCACCGAGGGCTGGAGCCCGGCTTTCCCGAGGCGGTCGGTGTAACGGACCGACAGGTATTGCACGCCGCGATCGCTGTGATGGATGGGACGGGGCGTGCCCTGTCCCATCCGGGCCTGCAGCGCCTGTTCCAGAGCCTCCAGGGTCAGGTCGGTACGCAGGCTCCGACTGACGCGCCAGCCAACGATCCGACGGGC
The DNA here is from genome assembly GCF_000377265.1 of Thioalkalivibrio sp. ARh3. Lineage (NCBI taxonomy): Bacteria > Pseudomonadati > Pseudomonadota > Gammaproteobacteria > Chromatiales > Ectothiorhodospiraceae > Thioalkalivibrio > Thioalkalivibrio sp. ARh3. The sequence continues at coordinate 530 of NZ_KB897951.1, read as the reverse complement.
GAACGCATCGGTGATGAAGGCCGTGTAGACGAAGCCCTCCCGAGCCGTGGGCACGTAGGTGATATCCGCCACCCACAGGGCGTTCGGACGCTCGGCCCGGAAGCACCGTCCAACATGATCCGGCGGCCGCGCGACACCAGGCGCCGGACGGGTGGTGCGCGGAGCCTTGCCCCGCGTGGCACCGCGCAGTCCCAGTGCCCGCATCCGGCGCGCCACCGTGCAGCGGGCGACCGTCATCCCTTGCCGCCGCAAGGCATGCCAGACCTTGCGGATGCCGTAGGCCTTGAAGTTGGCTTCCCAGATCGAGCGGATCACCCGATCCAGGTAGGCGTCCTGACGGGCGCGCACGGGCGCGCGAGCGGGGTCCCGCTCGCGGGCCTTGTGCGCGTAGTAGGTCGACGGGGCGATCGGCAGTACCCGGACGATCGGCTCGACCCCGTAGGCCTCGCGATGGGCGTCGATGAACGCCAGCATCACTTCTCGTGGCGGTCGAGCTCCGCCTGGGCAAAAAACGCCGAAGCCTTGCGCAG